>NZ_CP031733.1:610761-1221523 GCF_003086355.1 Streptococcus chenjunshii
AAAGCCCGCATTATGCCCGGTCTGGAATTTCTGCTGGGACATTCAGAACAGGTGTTAGACGGTGACTGCAATCTGACGGATTCAGAAAAAACAGCAGAATTAGAAGAACATTTCGCCGAATTTCAAGAGTTTGTGACCTTAACCAAGCAGCTGGTAAAACCAGCGGATACAGAACGTAAAAGAACGTTTGCTTGGGAAGCTGTAGAATAGAAAGGAAAAAACGATGAAATTAGTTGGAATTGTCGGGACAAACGCTGAAGAGTCTTATAACCGCCGTTTGCTGCAGTTCATGGCTAGGCACTTTGCACATAAAGCGGAAATTGAGGTTCTGGATATTACGGATGTCCCTTTGTTTAATGAAACGGAAGATCAGACCGATTCGGCTGTTATCCAGCATTTTAACAGCAAAATCAGCCAGGCTGATGGGGTCATAATTGCGACACCTGAACACAATCACACCATTCCTTCCAGCTTGAACAGTTTGCTGGAGTGGCTGTCTTTTAACATCCATCCGCTTGATGGTAAGCCGGTCATGATTGTCGGAGCCTCTTACGATATTCAGGGGTCTTCACGGGCTCAGCTCCATTTGCGCCAAGTCCTCGATGCTCCGGGTGTCAATGCAACCGTTATGCCAGGCAGTGAGTTCCTGCTGGGACGGGCTCACCACGCATTTACTGAAGAGGGCGATCTTAAAGATGAAGGGACGATTGATTTTCTTGATTCATGTTTTTTCCGCTTCTTACGCTTTGTTGATGTAGCCAACCAGCTTAATCTGCCTGAGGAAGTCCGCTTTGAGCCGGGAACTTATCAAGTTACTACCGAAGGTCACAATGGGAAACTGCCGATGTCTGTAACCTTGTCGGAAGAAAAAATTGAAGATATTAATATTGACTCTTCAGGAGAATCGTCCGGAATTGCAGATATTGTTTTTACACGGATCCCTAATGAAATTCTTGAAGGACAGACCCTGAATGTTGATGCTGTATCAGGTGCCTCGGTCACTTCCAATGGTGTTTTGGACGGTGTTGCCCGTGCTATTAAATTAGCAGGGGCTAATCCAGATGTTTTGCGCAAGCGTCCTAAAGCACCGTCTGCTCTTGACACGGAAGACCGCGAGTACACCACTGATATCGTTGTTGTCGGCGGAGGCGGTGCCGGTCTTGCAGCAACGGCGACTGTGCTGCAGCAGGGAAAAGATGTTATTTTGCTTGAAAAATTCCCAGCACTGGGCGGCAATACTGTACGCGCTGGCGGACCAGTCAATGCTCCTTGGCCTGAATGGCAAAATACTTTTTCCGCTAATCCGGGTGAGGCCCATAATTTACAGGAACTGCATGATATAGATGAAGCTGAGATTGATCCTGAATTCTTGGATGATTTCCGCGCTTTGAAAGCTGAACTGGAAGCTTATCTTCAAAAGCCTGACTATTTATTTGACTCTAAACTCCTTTACCGCATTCAGACCTATATCGGCGGGAAACGCACAGATCTCAACGGCAATGAAATTCATGGAAATTATGACTTAATTAAAATTCTGACTGAACGGGCTTTGGAGTCTGTTCAGTGGCTGGAAGATGTCGGCGTTGAGTTTGACCGTGACGAGGTGACTATGCCTGTCGGAGCCCTGTGGCGCCGAGGTCACAAGCCTAAGGTTCCTATGGGCTATGCCTTTATTTCTGTCCTTGGTGAATATGTTAAAGAAAAGGGAGCCACTGTCTTGACTGACAGTCCAGTTAAAGAATTAATTATTGAAGACGGTCAGGTCAAAGGTGTCATTGCTTCCGGCCGCAACGGACAAAAGATTACTGTCCGCGCTAAGGCTGTCATCCTTGCTTCCGGCGGTTTTGGTGCCAATACCAAGATGCTGCAGAAATACAATACTTATTGGACTAAGATTGACGATGATATTAAAACATCCAATTCACCTGCCATTACAGGCGACGGAATTGTTCTGGGACAAAGTGCCGGAGCAGATCTTGTCGGCATGGGCTTCACGCAAATGATGCCAGTATCAGACCCTGAAACAGGGGCTCTCTTTTCAGGACTCCAAGTGCCTCCGGCTAACTTTATCATGGTCAACCAGGAAGGTCGGCGTTTTGTGGATGAATACGGCAGCCGTGATAAGCTGTCGCAGGCAGCTATTGACAACGGCGGTCTCTTTTATCTGATTGCTGACGAAAATATAAAAGGAACGGCCTATAACACCAGCGATGAAAAAATAGAAGCGCAGGTCGCAGCAGGGACTCTTTACCGGGCTGACAGCTTAGAGGAGCTGGCAGAGCAGATTGGAGTTGATCCAGCAACCTTTGTTGAGACAATTACTAACTATAATTCTTATGTCGATGCAGGCTACGATCCAGAATTTAATAAGGGCGGGTTTGATTTCAAGGTTGAGCGGGCACCTTTCTATGCGACACCGCGTAAACCGGCAGTGCACCACACAATGGGCGGCTTGAAGATTGACACCCAAACACATGTTATTAATGAAAATAACCAAGCCATTTCTGGTCTTTATGCTGCCGGAGAAGTTGCCGGCGGTCTGCATGCCGGCAACCGCCTTGGCGGCAACTCGCTGACAGATATCTTCACCTTTGGCCGCATCGCCGGTCAGACAGCTATCGCGGAGCACTGCAGCTAAAAGTGGCACCTAATTTGCTGTTCAGAAGCAGAATCTTAAAACCTCTGTAGCTGTTTAGGCCACTCTTGCTGTTCACAGGCAGCTTGACTGCTGCATTAACTGCTGATTTATCCCTGCGATAAAAAACTGGAAAATGATTTTTTGAAAGTGCTAGAATCGAAGCTTCGGTTCTAGCACTTTTTATAAACAAGATACAAAGCCCGCTAAAAGAGCAAAGCAAAAATAGGGGCTGGATGAAGAACTGCAAGGTCCAAGGTCAGGCTGAATCCACAGAGCAGCCACACTCGTCATTCGTTTGCGCTTCATACGCTAACGTCTCTTTTTGAACAATTCATTAGGCAGTTAATACTGGTTACAGAGGCTTTTTTAAGAGGGTTAAATGCAGAGAGATTAAAACCGAAATCTCTGGAGCTTTGAATCAAGACTTAGTTAATATAATAATGATTTCTTGAATAATACAGTATGAATTTATTTGACAAGCCAGAAATAATATAATAAACTATAAGTGGTTATAACCAGAAAGGAGGATGAGATGAAAGGGCCAAAAAATGACCAGCCACTCTACCTGCAGTTAGTTGATATCTTAGAACTTCAAATTAGAGACACGATGTCTCCAAATGACAAACTTCTTTCTGAGCGAGAACTCAGTATAGCTCACGGCGTCAGCCGTATTACTGTTAGACAGGCTCTTAAAGAATTAGAGACAAGAGGCCTTGTTTATAAAAAACAAGGCAAGGGGACTTATGTTTCCGGTATAAGAACTCCGCCTACAGATTTGGCAGCAGCCTACAGTTTTACCGAACATATGAAACAGCTGGGGAAAAAACCTGAGACAGATTTGCTGTCTTTTGAGAAAATGCAGGTAACACCATATTTATCCAATTATTTGAACTTGGAGGAAGGAACTGATGTTTTTGAATTTGAACGATTGAGAAAAGCTGATGGCCAGCCCTTAATGTTCGAACGTACCTATGTTCCCTACAGCGAATTCTCATTCTTAACGGAAAAATTATTGCTGCAAAAGCCGCTTTATGATATTTTTTCTGAAGATTACGGCCAGACTATTCGGCAGGCTGAGGAGGAATTCTATGCCAGTGTTGCCTTAGATTACGAAGCAGAGCTTTTAGGAATCAAAAAAGGAGACCCTGTTTTGCATATGATTCGCAAAACGTTTAATGATAAAAATAGGATTATTGAATTCACCTTCAGCATAGCGCGTTCAGACCAGTTTCGCTATCATATTACCCACTACCCGTCATCTTAACTTCGGAGAAAGCTGAAGCCATAGGTGATAAGCCTGCTCCTTCAGCCGAAACATTTTTTGCTATCTCTTGATTGTACGTTTTCTATCTAAAAATGACATCATGGAGGAAGAACAATGTTTCACTTATCAGCAGAAGAACTCGAAAAACTTGGTGCAGAAATGACAGCCAGAGAAATTAAACAGCAGCCGGAAATATGGAAGGAGGCTTTTGACAATTATCTTTCTAGTAAGGAGAGTATTACAGCATTTTTAAACAGAGTGACTGCATCAGCCGGCGGAAAACAGGTGAAAGTTATCTTTACTGGGGCTGGCAGTTCAGAATATGTAGGAAATAGTATCTTTGCTTATTTACAGACTTATGGGGACAGGAGTGCCTTTCTTTTTTCAAGTATCGCTACGACAGATTTAGTTTCTGCGCCGCATTATTACCTTTTTGAAGAAGATACAGTGCTGCTGGTTTCCTTTGCACGCAGCGGCAACAGTCCAGAAAGTACAGCAGCTGTGGATTTGGCTAACAGGCTTGCAGGGAATTGCTTCCATTTAATCATTACTTGTGCGCCGGAAGGTGCTTTAGCTAGGGAAGCTCAAACAGCAGATAATAGTCTTCTTCTTCTGATGCCGGACCGTTCTAATGATGGCGGTTTTGCAATGACAGGCAGTTTTTCCTGTATGATGCTGACGGCCCTTCTTATCTTTGACAAAGAAACAGCAGATGATGATAAAAGGCACTATGTCAGTGTTATGGCCGCACTAGCAGCAGATGTTATTTCGAGGGAAGAAGAACTGCAGGCTGTTGTGGATCTTGATTTTAACCGCATTAGCTATATCGGTTCAGGCTGTTTAGCTGGTTTGACAAAAGAGGCACGTCTGAAAATTTTGGAATTAACTGCTGGCAAAATTGCTACTGTCTTTGATTCATCAATGGGTTTCAGGCATGGTCCTAAATCATTCGTTGATGAAAAGACTTTGCTTATCGGCTTTGTTAATAATAATCCTTATGTGCGCCAATATGATTTAGATGTTTTAGAAGAAGTTTATTCAGACCAGATCGCAGTTAAAACGTTAGCTGTCGCACAAAAAGGTGAAAGGAACTTCTCGGGAGCTACCTTTACTTTTGCCCCTGCAGAACTCTTGCCGGATGCTTATTTAGCATTCCCGATGATTGTTGTAGCCCAGGTAATCGCTCTCCTGTCCTCGGTCAAAGTGAAAAATTTGCCAGATAGGCCGTCAGCAACTGGCCAGGTTAACCGTGTTGTAAAGGGTGTCACCATTCATGAATTGATCAAATAACTGAACACGGCCTAAAATCCTAGTGAAAAAGATGAAGTCCGTCGCGATGCAGGCTATCGCTTGTCCTTCCCTATTTTCCTACGGATTTCTTAACGGCCTTTGTATCTTACTAGAATTGAACACGGCCTAAACGCTGCGGGAAAAAGAGACGCAATCGTTGGAAGCGTCAGCGACTTACGAGTGTGGCTGCTCTGTGAGTACAAAACTTCCTAGAAACTAAAGTTTCTTCGTCAGTTTTCCTATTTTCCCATTGCGTTTTTCACGGCCTTTGTATCTTATTGAAGGAGACGAGCTATGCCTAAATTAACATCAGGCAAACGCGCCTATCTTGAGAAACTTAGCAGCGGGGGGATAATCTCAGCCTTAGCATTTGATCAGCGGGGCGCTCTTAAACGTATGATGGCTCAATTTCAAACAAAAGAACCTGCAGCCGAACAAATTGAAGAACTAAAAGTATTGGTTTCAGAGGAACTAACACCATATGCATCGTCCATCCTGCTGGATCCGGAATACGGCTTGCCGGCGAGTAAAGTTCGCAAGGCAAATGCTGGTTTGCTTTTAGCTTATGAAAAAACAGGCTATGATACGGCAACTGCTTCCCGCTTACCGGATTGTTTAGCAGAGTGGTCCGTGAAAGGTTTGAAGGCACAAGGTGCAGACGCTGTAAAATTTTTACTTTATTATGATGCTGACGGCGATGAGTATGTCAACCTTCAAAAACAAGCTTATATTGAACGGATAGGCTCAGAATGTCAAGCAGAAGAAATCCCTTTTTTCCTTGAAATTTTGTCTTATGATGAAACCATTGCCGACAGCGAAAGCCCAGCATTTGCTAAACTCAAACCTCATAAAGTGAACGAAGCTATGAACGTTTTTTCTGATAAACGTTTTGGTGTTGATGTGCTCAAAGTAGAAGTTCCGGTTAACATGAAGTATGTTGAAGGGTTTACAAAAGGCGACATTGTTTACACTAAAGAAGAGGCCGCACAAGCTTTCCGGGATCAGGAAGCGGCAAGCAGTTTGCCTTATATTTACTTAAGTGCCGGTGTATCAGCTGAGCTTTTCCAGCAGACACTTGTCTTTGCGGCAGCAGCGGGTGCAAAATTTAGCGGTGTTCTCTGCGGACGTGCTACATGGGCGGGAGCCGTAAAAATTTATATTGAAGAAGGCGAAGAAGCGGCGCGTGAGTGGCTTCGGACAGAAGGTTTTAAAAATATTAACGAACTTAACAAAGTATTAGAAAAAACTGCCAGCCCATGGACTGAAAAAGTTTAGCTAAATCGAGGCAGCAATCCTTAAGTTCATTTTCAATGTACTCATAGTAAAAAAGGGTGGAACAGCAATTGGGAAATTGTCATAACATGACGCTTTCGATTTTGTCCACCGCCTCCACACCGCCGATTAAGGAGGCCGCTGTCACTTGTGCAGCAAGGAATAAGAACTTCCAATCAACCACTGTGCCAAACTCATCTGTTAAAAAAAGTAAAACGAGGCAGGACTTTTGTCACTGCCTCTCTTATTTTTTAATCTGAAGAGGATATTTCAAACTTATAATACTGCCAATGCTTGTATGTTTCAGTGTACTCTAAGACCCGTTCGTTTTCTTTGCTCAGTGTTCTTTTGATTTGCAGGACAGCCGGCTCAGAAGAGGTCAGCTTTAAATATTTTGCTGGCTCGTCAGGCGAGGGGAAGATAATCTCATTTGTTTCTGTGAAATTTTCTTCTGATAGGTGTATGCCGAAATCATGACGAAAGCGGCGATAGATTGAATCATATTTTTCGAGAGGACTGTCCGGATTTAAAATGTAATCGTGGGGCAGATAGGATTGGTGGTATACATAGGGCGTAGAATTATTATACCGGACGCGAATAATCTTGTAGTAAAATTCACTTTTATGCAGCTGTAACTTGTCAAGATAATAAGGCTTATTTCCTTTTTCCATAGACAGCACAGTAACAGAATCGTTGGAAGTAGGGAAGAATTCAATATCAGAGAATTTAACAAGTTTTTCTTTTCGAGAACGTGATACAAAGGTCCCAACACCTTGCTGCCGGTCCAAAAACCCTTCGTTTTCCAGCTCTTTTAAGGCACGGATTACAGTAATAGAGCTCACATTATAACTGTCAACGAGTTCTGCTTCAGTGTAAAATTTATCACCGTATTTAAATTTTCCCGCAATAATTTGCTGGCGCAAGTCATTTTGGATATATTTGTATTTAGGTTCTTTTTTCTTAGCCATATTCTTTTAAATCCTTATCTATCAATGTTTTTTATTTTACTAAACCTGTTTGGAAAACACAAATAGAAATTTTAATTTTTTTGAAAAAATAACTTGATATAACCACTAAATAATGTTATTATACAGATAGATAGAAAACGATTATAACAAGAGGTGGGGAGATGACAGGCTTTGAGATAAAAGAAGAGTTTTGTCTTGATGGAAAACCATTTAAAATCCTGTCAGGAGCGATTCATTATTTTAGAATACACCCTGACGGCTGGTATCATTCTTTGTATAATTTAAAAGCGTTAGGCTTTAACACTGTTGAAACCTACATACCCTGGAATTTACACGAATCAAGTGAAGGTCAGTTTGATTTTGAAGGCATTCTGGATATTGAACGGTTTCTGCAGATCGCACAAAACTTAGGTTTGTATGCTATTATCCGGCCATCGCCTTATATTTGTGCAGAGTGGGAGTTTGGCGGTTTACCAGCTTGGCTGCTGGAAAAAAATCTCAGACTGCGTTCTTATGACTCTGAATTTTTAAATTTGGTCAGCCGTTACTATGATGTGCTTTTGCCAAAGCTGGCCAAGCATCAGCTTGAGCAAGGCGGTAATATTCTGATGTTCCAAATTGAAAATGAGTATGGCTCTTACGGTGAAGATAAAGCCTATCTTCGTGCTTTGAAGCGTTTGATGGAAGCCAAAGGACTGACAGCGCCTTATTTTACTTCGGACGGTCCATGGCAGGCAACACTAAGAGCCGGAAGCCTCATTGAGGATGATATTCTTGTCACTGGGAATTTCGGCTCAAAAGCAAGAGAAAATTTTGCCAATATGCAAGCTTTTTTTGACCAGTATCATAAAAACTGGCCGCTTATGTGTATGGAATTTTGGGACGGGTGGTTCGGCCGCTGGAAAGAACCGCTTATCAAACGTGATCCGGAGGAGACGGTGAATGCTGTTATGGAAGTGATCAAAAGCGGCAGCATTAACCTTTACATGTTTCACGGCGGAACAAATTTTGCTTTTATGAATGGCTGTTCAGTCCGAGGGCAAACGGATTTGCCTCAGATAACGTCTTATGATTATGATGCCATACTTGATGAGGCAGGCAATCCGACCCGGAAATTTTATCTGCTTCAAGAACGTCTGAAACAGGATTTTCCAGAACTTCATTATGCGGAGCCTCTGGTAAAAACAAGTATGGCAGCCCAAAATATTCCTTTAAACGCCAAAGTCAACCTTTTTAATACACTGGACAGTATAAGCGAGTACCGAGAAGCCTTTTATCCTAAAAATATGGAGGCTCTGGGACAGGGAACAGGTTTTATCCTCTATCAGACCTATCTAAAAAAGGATAAAAAGGACTCTGAAAGGATTCGTATGATAGATGCGAGAGACCGTGCTCAAGTTTTCCTTAATGGGAAAGCTATAGCAACACAGTATCAGGATGAAATTGGCGGAGATATTTTCCTGCCGCTCGAAGAGGACAACAATCAGCTATGCATTCTCGTGGAAAACATGGGACGGGTCAATTATGGATCAAAATTGGCGGCACCAACACAAAAAAAAGGAATCGGCAGAGGTGTAATTGCTGATTTACATTTTATAGGTCATTGGAAGATGTATCCCTTAGCATTCAGCGATATTTCCAGTATTGATTACAGTGCTGGGTGGCAAGAGCAGCAGCCAAGCTTTTACCGCTTTAACTTTGACTGCCAAAAACTTGAAGATACTTATCTTGATATGTCAGGGTTTGGCAAAGGTACTGCTTTTATTAACGGGTACTGTCTCGGACGATTTTGGAATGTCGGTCCGTCCTTATCGCTCTATCTGCCTAAAGGCTTTTTGAAGCAAGGGACTAATACCGTAACGGTTTTTGAAACGGAAGGAATCTATCAAGACAGTCTGAACTTGACTAATAAACCCATTTTTAAAGAAATAGAACACGGCCCAAAATCCTAATGAAAAAGATGGAATTCGTCGCAATGTAGGGATATACAGACCCCCTAGCCGTAGCCGTCTGAAGGCTTTGTCGTCTTCACAGCCGACCGCACCCTTCTAGTCGTCTTGGCAGAGGTGCGCAGACGAAATCAGAGATTTCTGGCTTACCGTCAGCCGTAGCCGTCTGAAGGCTTTGTCGTCTTCACAGCCGACCGCACCCTTCTAGTCGTCTTGGCAGAGGTGCGCAGACGAAATCAGAGATTTCTGGCTTACCGTCAGCCGTAGCCGTCTGAAGGCTTTGCCGTCTTCACAGCCGACCGCACCCTTCTAGTCGTCTTGGCAGAGGTGCGCAGACGAAATCAGAGATTTCTGGCTTACCGTCATTTTCATACGGATTTCTTAACGGCCTTTGTATCTTGGTGGAATTGAACACGGCCTAAACGCTGTGAGAAAAAGATCGCCTCCCTTGAGTCTTTAGTGACTCAGCGGTCGGACGCCTATTTTCTCTTTGCGTTCTTAACGGCCTTTGTATCTTATGATAGGAGGAAAAAAATGACAATTGTTGCTGCACGTATTGATGGACGTTTGATTCATGGGCAGGTTGCCAATCTTTGGACAACAAAATTAAATATCAGCCGTATCATGGTAGTTGATGATGAAGTGGTTAACAGTGATTTAGAAAAAACAGCACTAAAATTGGCAACACCGGCAGGAGTGAAGCTATCTGTATTAACAGTTGAAAAAGCTGCCAATAATATTTTAGCTGGCCGGTATGGCTCTCAGCGTCTGATGATTGTTGCGCGTAAACCAAACTATTTCCTGCAGTTAATTGAAAAAGGTGTTTCCATTCCGGAGCTGAATGTCGGAAATATGTCACAGACGCCGGAAACGCGCTCAGTTACACGTTCGATTAATGTTATAGATGCAGATATTGCAGACTTCGATGCTATTAAGTCTAAAGGAACGAAGCTCATCGCTCAGATGGTTCCGGGAGATTCACCAGCAGATTTTATGTCTTTGCTGGATAAAGCAAGATAATTTTCATCAATATATATTTCAAACTGTTAGGAGGGAAACATCATGATTCAATGGTGGCAAATTCTATTACTGACTCTGTATTCAGCTTATCAAATTTGTGATGAGCTGACGATTAATACATCTGCAGGTTCCCCTGTCTTTGCCGGCTTTATCGCCGGTATTATCATGGGTGATATTGAAACCGGCCTTTGGATTGGAGGCAGTTTACAGCTTATGGTGCTTGGTGTCGGTACTTTCGGCGGTGCTTCCCGTATCGATGCGACATCCGGTGCAGTGCTTGCGACAGCTTTCTCCGTTGCTCAAGGCATTAAACCGGAGCTTGCCATTTCCACAATTGCGGTGCCTGTAGCAGCTTTAATGGTTTATACCGATATTCTTGGTCGCTTTTCTACAACTTATTTTGCTCATCGTATCGATAAACATGTTGAAAATTTCAACTATGCGGCTATTGAGCGCAACTATCTTTATGGTGCTGTTCCTTGGTCTTTGTCTCGGGCCCTGCCGGTATTTCTTGCCTTGACTCTTGGCGGCAGTGCGGTTGACGCGATTGTACAAGGTATTTCCAACGTTCAGTGGTTAGCTGATGGTTTGACCCTTGCGGGTAAAATGCTTCCCGGGCTTGGTTTTGCTATCTTACTTCATTACTTGCCTGTTAAACGCAATATCCACTATCTGGCGCTCGGATTTGCTATTACAGCAATGATGACAACTGTTTTTAGCGGGCTGTCTTCACTTGGCAGTGCAGTTTCAGGCGTTGTAAAAGATTTTGATGCCAGCTCATTTAGCAATGGTCTTCCAATGATAGGGATCGCCATCATAGGTGCAGCTTTGGCAACTATTCATTACAAGAATGGTCAAAATGTAACTGTCGTTGAAACAAAAACAGAAGTTTCAGAAAGCGGGGAAATTGAAGATGACGAAATCTAATTACAAATTAACTAAAGCAGATTTTAAACAAATCAATAAACGCAGTTTGTTTACTTTTCAATTAGGCTGGAACTATGAACGTATGCAGGGATCAAGCTACCTCTATATCATTCTGCCCCAGCTTCGTAAAATGTATGGGGACGGTACAGCTGAATTGAAAGAAATGATGAAAACACATACACAGTTTTTCAATACCTCGAACTTCTTTCATACGATCATTACGGGGATCGACCTTGCACTTGAAGAGAATGAAGGTGTAGCAGCCAAAGATGCCGTTAATGGGGTCAAAGCTGGTTTGATGGGACCGTTTGCACCGATTGGAGATTCTGTCTTTGCTTCGCTCGTTCCAGCGATTATGGGCTCTATTGCCGCTTCTCTTGCAATGAACGGCAATCCTTTAGGGGTCTTTCTTTGGGTAGGTGTAACGTGTCTAATCAATGTTTTCCGCTGGAAACAGTTGGAGATTGCTTACCGCGAGGGGACAAAGCTCGTTACAACCATGCGTGATAAATTGACTGCCCTCGTTGAAGCCGCTTCGGTTATGGGAGTTTTTATGGTCGGGGCACTTATTGCGACAATGATTAATTTCCAGTTTACTGCAGCACCTTCTATTGGTGACAAAACTATTGATATTCAAGGGCTCTTTGATCAAATTTTCCCGCGACTTGTTCCGGCACTTTTTACAGGCACAGTCTTTTGGCTGCTCGGCCGTAAAGGCATGACATCAACAAAAGCTATCTTAATCATCATTGTTTTTGCTCTTGCGATGGCATACTTTGGCATTCTTGGTGTTTAGTAGGTAAATGTTTATGGCAAAAGAATTAATTTTAGTTAGTCATGGTTCTTTTTGTGAAGAATTAAAAAAAAGCGTTGAAATGATTATGGGGCCCCAAGAGACTATCCACGCTGTGGGACTGTATGAGTGGGAAGGAACAGAAGCATTTAGGGAAAAATTCCTAAATATCATTAAGGATTTAGACGATTATATTGTTTTGGCCGATTTGATGGGAGGTACACCTTGCAATGCAGTGTCCCGTCTATTGATGGAAGGTTACCAGTTTGAGCTCTATGCGGGTATGAATATGCCGATGGTTATTGGATTTTTGAATGGCCAGCTGATTGGCGAATCCGTAGATCTTGTCAATTTTGCCAAAGAAAATATTCTGCATGTCAATGATCTGCTCTTATCTTTTGAAAAGGAAGAAGACTGAATCTTTCTAATCCTTTGCTCAAAAAAGTAACCCAAACGGTTGCTTTTTTGGTATGTCATTTATAAAATGGTAATAGTATGTGGTAACAAAACAGGAGGACTTTATTGTGGCAAAATATATTAAGGCAGACGTATTTTATTATCCCGATGAAACAAAAGACGGCGGCTATTTAGAGATTAATAACGGCCGTTTTGGACAGTGGCAAAGCAGTCTGCCTAAAGATGGAGAGGTGATCGATTATTCAGGATATCAGGTTGCTCCGGGGCTTGTTGATACTCATATCCATGGATATGCCGGACACGATGTCATGGATAACTCGGCTGAAGGCATCAAAGTGATGAGTCAGGGACTCTTATCAACAGGGGTAACATCATTTCTGCCAACAACTCTGACATCCACATTCGAACGGCTGAAAGATGTTTCTGAAACAATAGCTTCTGTAGCGGATGAAACAACCGGTGCCAAGATCCGCGGTATCTATTTTGAGGGCCCTTATTTTACAGAAAAATACAAGGGGGCTCAAAACCCATCTTATATGAAAGACCCCAGTCTCGAAGAATTTACGGCATGGCAGAAAGCAGCCGGCGGGCTTATTAAGAAAATCGCTATAGCCCCGGAACGCAAAGGTGCTGCGGAGTTTGCCTCAAACTTGACTGCTCAGGGTGTGACAGTAGCTCTCGGCCATTCCAATGCAACTTATAAAGAAGCCAAAACAGCCGTGGATGCCGGTGCTTCAGTCTGGGTGCATGCCTATAATGGAATGCGAGGGCTTAATCATCGTGAACCTGGTATGGTAGGTGCCGTTTATAACATTCCAAATACTTATGCGGAGTTAATTTGTGATGGACATCATGTGTCACCTGTGGCCTGCCATATTTTGATGCAGCAAAAGAATTATGACCATGTCGCTTTGATTACAGACTGCATGAGCGCTGGCGGCTGTGCAGACGGTGACTATATGCTTGGTGAATTTCCTGTGACTGTAGCTAAAGGGACAGCGCGCCTGAAGGACAGCGGCAGTCTGGCCGGTTCGATTCTAAAACTGAAAGATGGCTTGAAAAATGTCGTCGACTGGGGACTTGCCACAGCAGAAGAAGCTGTAAAGATGGCCAGTTTTGTTCCTGCTGTATCAGTAGGGATTGATGATGTTTGCGGTCAGATTAAGGAAGGCCGTGCAGCTGACTTTATTGTTTTAGATCAGGAACTGAACCTAGAGGCGACTTATTTGGATGGTGAAAAAGTTTATCAAGCTTAGGTTTATTGTCTCCGCAAAATATGTGACAGTACAGCCAACTGAGCTTGGCAAAGCAGACAGCGAACTCAGGCAGTACATGCTGTATCAAATTTGAGAGCAGGAGCTTTTAGCAAAGCGTAAAACGTATCTGCTTTCCAGTATAGTATATAAAAAGCTCAAAACCAACGGTTCAAACTAATTGGTTTTGAGCTTTTTAAACAGGTCAAGGCCTTGGACAGTGAGCTGCTCATTTTAAAAAGAACAGTTTTTTATTCAATGCGTACTGATTTTCTCAGGTTTGACTCGCCTGTAAAGAGAGTAAGCACCATCTAAATTGTGGACCCTGAAGCCGTTTTGTTTCAGGATGCGTTCTGCAATATAAGAACGCTGCCCGCTGTGGCAGCTGACAATATAGTCCTTGCTTTTATCCAGAGAAGCCATCTGGGACCGCAAATCATTGAGCGGAAGATTACAGCTGCCTGTGATGTGGCCTTGCTTGAATTCCTCCTTAGTGCGGACATCCAGCAGAATTTCACCTCCAGCTAAGGCTTTATCTAAATCATACCACTGAATAGGAGTACTTTGCCCTTCAATGATATTGCTGGCTGCATAGCCGGCTATATGGACAGGGTCTTTGGCTGATCCGAAAGGGGGAGCGTAGCTGAACTCCAGTTCAGGTAAATCGAAGACAGTCAGTTTAGCTTTGATTGCGGTAGCCAAAACATCGATTCGTTTATCAACTCCCTTCTCTCCCACAGCCTGCGCTCCGTAAATAGCTCCTGTCCGGCTGTCAAAAATTAATTTTAAGTTTAAATCAGCAGCATCAGGATAGTAGCCCGCATGGTCTTTTCCGGCGATATGCAGAACAGCCGTATGGGGGAAGTACCGGCGAGCCAATCCTTCATTTAAACCAGTCGAAGTAGCGGTTTTATCAAAGATACGGACAATAGCAGTGCCGAGACTTCCCTTATTTTTACGGGGCAAACCCGCAATAATATCTGCCACCTGCCGCCCCTGCCGGTTGGCGGGGCCAGCTAGTGAAATCAGACTGTCTTTCTTGGTGAGTTCCTGTTTGACCAGAATAGCATCGCCTACAGCATAAATATCGGGGTTGCTGGTTTGATAATTCTCATTAACGATGATACCAGACCGTTCTCCCAGCTGGAGTCCAGCTGCCTGAGCCAATTCTGATTCCGGCTGAACTCCAACAGCCAGAATGGTTAAGTCAGATTTCAGCTGTCTGCCGTCTTCAAGAATAAGCGTTTTACCCTTGTCTTTAAAGAGCTGCACCGCCTGGTTAGTGTAAACAGTGATGCCCTGCCTGTGCAGTTCTTCCTCTGCTAAAGCAGCCATTTCTTCATCAAAAGGCGGCAGGATATGATTTGCTTTTTCAATAAGCGTCACGTCCATTCCTTTTTTAGTCAGATTTTCGGCCATTTCCAGTCCAATAAAGCCAGCGCCGACTACGGCTGCTTTACCCCCAGCTGTATGCTGCAGTTTTTCCATAATGCGGTCTAAATCTGGGATACTGCGGAGAGTAAAAACATTTTCTGCCTCAGCCAAGCCCGGTATTTTAGGGATAAAAGGTTTAGCACCTGGTGATAAAATAAGTTTATCATAGCTTTCCTTATAAATTTTGCCCTGATTAACGGCAGTTACTTCTTTTTTGGACGGGTCAATGGCCAGTACTTCAGTCTCTGTCCGGATATCTAAAGCGAATCGCTTGTTTAGCGTTTCAGGAGTCTGAACCAATAAATCGGATCGCTCGGCAATTTCACCGGATACATGAAAAGGCAGGCCGCAGTTAGCGAAAGAAACATAGGGACCCTTGTCAAAAACAATAATCTGAGCCTCTTCCATCAGTCTTCTGAGGCGGGCTGCAGCCGACATTCCGCCGGAAACCCCGCCAATAATGATAATTTTAGTCATCTTATTTTCCTCCTGTTATCCGCCCCTGCCAAGATGCCATACCGCCGCGGATATTAACGGCCTTGTAGCCTTTTTTACTTAAAATTCCTGCAGCTCTCTGGCTGCGGCCGCCGGACTGACAGATAAGATAGATAGGCTGATCTTTGCTGCCCTGATAATCGGCAATCCTTTCCAGCGGCCAGTTTCGGGCTTTTACGATATGCCCGCTCTGGTATTCTTGGGGAGATCGGACATCTAAAAGTGTTATTTTTTGCGATTTCAGCAATTTTTCCAAGTCAGCAGCAGTGATGCTGGCTGAAGACGTTTTTTTGAAGAGATGCATGAGATTGCTCCTTTCCTAAAATACCCCTATAGGTATATAACATGTTAACATACAGGCAAAAGGCTGTCAAACAACAAACTTTAAAATAGTTTTAATTTGCTCTCTATACCCCATCGGTGTATAATAATTTTGGTAGAATTGAACACGGCCTAAAATCCTAGTGAAAAAGATGAAGTTTACACGATGGATATAGGGATATTGCAGAACAACCCTAGCCGTAGACGTCTGAAAGCTTTGTCGCCTTAACAGTCGACCGCAGCTTTCTAGTCGTCTTGGCAGAGGTGCGTCAGCGAAATCACAGATTTCGGACTTACCATCATTTTTGCTTTGCTCTTTTCACGGCCTTTGTATCTTATTAAAGGAGAAGACTATGCAGACTGAAAAAAAAGATATTATGAACCGCTTAAAGCGGGCCGAAGGACAGCTTCGGGGCATTCAGAAAATGATTGAGCAAGATCAGGAGTGCATTGATATTGTAACCCAGCTGACAGCAGTCCGATCGAGTATCAACCGAACAATGGGCTTAGTCATTGCCAATAAAATGACTGACATTATGAAACATCCTGCCGCAGATACCAAAATTCAAGAAAAAAATATTCAGCAGGCCATTGATTTGATAGTCAAAAAATAAGCGTCAGCACTGGTAAGATACTGTTAGCCAATGTCATATGGAACTGGTAATTGTCATCTGCTTCGAATTAAGGCATAATATCTCAGGAAAGAGTAATTGAGTCAAAAAGAATTATAAAAAACAGAATGTTGACAAAACTTATTTAGGCTGGTGAAGTGACTAAAATTAAACTTAAAGCATAAACGTTAGAAGCTTTAGAAACTCTGAGCAGTATTGCTGCGGCAAACTTCCTAAGAGTTTTTTTATTTTTCTTAAAATTGAAAAAGATTGAAGAAATCGCCCAACGTGAACTTTTTCTTCAATCTGAAGTCTGAAAATGCTGAAGCATCATCCTTTAAGTTTGTTTTGAGGGAAAGCTAGAGGCATTGTTTTTTATCGTTTTTGTAATTAAAAAAACAATATGGTTATTTACCATGTGCTTAGCTTAGTCTCTTAGTAGTAAGGACAAGAAAGGTGCTGATGATATTTCTTTCTTGAGAACAACTTTATCAGTACAGCGACTGTTATGAAAAGGTGAGGGACATAAAGTAGTTATCATAAAAAGCTTTATTTCTACAAATATTGTGGTATAATATAAACAAAACATGAGTTTAAAATTATAATTTTTCAATTAATTAACTAAAAACTCATAATCGTAGCTTTTGCTAACTGCTTGTGAATTGAAAGCTGTATCTAGGAGGTTTATTGAAAAGAATGGTTAAAACATCAAAGCATCGTCTGTATTTCCTCATCCCATTTGTATGGTTTGTGGCACTGTTTTCCTTAAGTAGTCCTGTTCAGGCATCAGATGTCAGTGCTAATGTCACATCCTTAACGGTATCACCTGCTGAGATTGCTGATGGAGGAAAAACGACAGTAAGGTTTACGTTTGATGAGCATGTTCAAAAGATTAAATCAGGAGACACTATTAAAGTGACTTGGCAGAATTCAGGCACAGTTTACGGCTCTGGTTTCAGTCAGACAGTCAGGTTAACAATTCAAGGGACTTACATAGGAGACTTAGTTATTAGTGATGGTCAAGCGCTTGTCACTTTTACTGATGGCGTTAATGACTTGCAAAATATCACTGGCTGGGGAGAATTTGAGATTCAAGGACGCAATTTGACACAAACCAGTGGTGAACACACAGGTTCTTTTGTAATTAATAGCGGTGGGCAGTCAACAAGCCTTACAGTTAAGAAAGGTGCTGCAGGGACAAGTAGCGTTTTCTACTATAAAACAGGCGATATGCAGACCGACGATACAGAACATGTGCGCTGGTTTTTGAATATAAATAATGATCGGGTCTATGTTGATGGTGATGTACGGATAGAAGATGAGATTCAGTCAGGCCAAACCTTAGATATAGATAGCTTTTATATCACAGTCACTGGTTTTCGAAATGAGGTCTATGCTGGTTCGGATGCTTTAGCGAGATTTGCCGCTGACTTTGCCGGCTCGGTTATTTCAGCAGATGCAAAGACTGGTAAAATAACGGTTCTAATACCAGGCGGCTGGGTATCTTTAAACAGTATCAGCATCATGTATTTGACAAAAATAGATAATCCTGATCAAAAAGCATTTGAAAATTATAGTAAAGCATGGTATCAAGAAAATGGGAAAGAAGCTGTTAATGGTCAGGAGTTTAACTACACAGTGGCTAATGTTGCTGCTGATGGCGGAGCCGATGGCGATAAAACGACAACGACTACTGTGACAGAAAGTTCTACAACTAGCCAGCCTACTAGTACAACAGTGACAGAGAGCCCTACGACCAGTCAGAGTACTACAACAGTGACAGAAAGTTCTACAACTAGTCAGCCTACTAGTACAACAGTGACGGAGAGCTCTACAACCAGTCAGAGTACTACAACAGTGACAGAGAGCCCTACAACCAGTCAGAGTACTACAACAGTGACAGAAAGTTCTTCGGCTAGTCAACCAAACACGCCACAAAAGTCAGTCGATTCTAAAGGTAAGAAAGCAGCCAATAAGCTTCCAACTACAGGCGATAAGAGTGACAAATTAATGACAGCTGTTGGTTTAGTTACTGTTTGGATTGCTATTTTGGGAGTCGTACTTTACCCTAAGTTAAGGAACGCAGTACGCTAAGACAGTATGAGGTTAGAAGTGCCCTACTGACCTTAGTTTATTGTTTTTGCAAAATGATCTGATTTTATGTATATAGGCCAATAAATGAAGCTGGGACAAAAGTGCTCAGCTTCATTTATTTATGTTGTTATAAATGAAGTGGTTGAGTAACTGATAAGTCAGCTTGACAAGCTTTCTGACGTTAAGCTACACTTGACTGATCTCCAAGCTCCTAAGCTATGTGGAGCTGAAAGTAAATTAAGACTTGGTGAAAAATCGAGAACAGTGACATGACCGATTGCTGTCTCACTCTCATGTTACTAATAAGACCTGCTGTCATTGGGAATACTGGAGGAGTAGCTACTGTAAAAGTAGAAAGTTGATAGATGAGGCTTTCATCCTTTTAATTTAATGGCTTTTATTATAAAAGCTGACAAAAAAGAAAAAGCCTTTTCTACCAAGGCTTTTAATACGTCTGTTTTTGCCACCACCGAGAATCGAACTCGGAACGGAGCATTACCATTGCTCTATTATACCATTTAACTATAGCGGCTACTTTTCTATAGTATCATGAAAGAAAATTTATAGCAAGAAAAATGTTATATTTTTAGCTATTTTCTATCTCTTTTTTCAGAAAATTAGTTGGAAACTTTCTGATTGTGCAGACCGACCGCCCAGAGAATAGCAGTTTGTCTGTAACTTTTTACTCAGCTGCCTAGAGAAATACACAGAAAGATGTTATAATTATCGAAAAGGTTTTCAGCAGTGCCGTGGTTTTCATTTCGTCAGAAATGAAAACGGCCTAAAATCCTAGTGAAAAAGAGACGCAATCGTAGGAAGCCGCAGGCTGACGTACGAGTGTGGCTGCTTCTGTGAGTATGCCTGCCAGTGTGATGCAGGCAGAGCTAAACAGCCCTAGCCCTAGCCGTCTTGGCAGAGGTGCGCCAACGAAATCAGAGATTTCTGGCTTACCGTCAGCCGTAGCCGTCTGAAGGCTTTGTCGTCTTAGCAGTCGACCGCACCCTTCTAGCCGTCCTGGCAGAGGTGCGCCAACGAAATCAGAGATTTCTGGCTTACCGTCATTTTCATACGGATTTTTATACGGCCTTTGTATCTTGGTGGAATTGAACACGGCCTAAAATCCTAGTGAAAAAGATGAAGTCCGTCGCAATGCAGGTCATCGCTCGTCCTTCCCTATTTTCATACGGATTTTTATACGGCCTTTGTATCTTGGTGGAATTGAACGCGGCCTAAGCTCTTTGCAAAAAAGACAACCCTCCCTTGAGTCTTTAGTGACTCGACGGTCAGGTTCCTATTTTTGCTGTGAGCTTTTAACGGCCTTTGTATCTTGGTGGAGGTGTTTTATGTCAGAACATGAAGAAGTTAAAGGACAAAAGGATCCTTTTCAGGAGGCTATTCGGATCAGCATGGAGCTGAACAATACTTACCACAGTCCGGAAGAGGTAAGGGCGATCATGAGTCGGCTTTTGGGAATAGAGATAGATGACAGCTTCCGTCTTTTCCCGCCTTTTTATACGGATTACGGTAAAAATATCAGTCTGGGCAAAGATATTTTTATTAATTCAGGCTGCCATTTTCAGGATCAAGGTGGCATAGAAATCGGTGATGGCTGTTTTATCGGCCATAATGTTGTGCTGGCAACTATTGATCACGATCTTAGGCCTTCAATGAAGCGTAAAAACCATTATGCGCCAATCAAGCTGGGGAAGCATGTCTGGATTGGCTCTAATGCGACAGTTCTCAGCGGTGTTACTATAGGTGACTGGGCAGTTGTCGCTGCAGGTGCAGTCGTTAGTAAAGATGTACCGGCTTATACTGTTGTCGGCGGTGTTCCTGCCAAGGTGATTAAGCAGATTGACCCCGACAGCTGAGGTTAAGAAAGCTATTTTGCTGTTGAAATGATATAATATATGCCATCAATGATGTAAAGGGGTTATAACAGTGACTTACGAACAGGAATTTTTACAGGATTTTGAAGCTTGGATTGATTCACAGATTGCGGTGAACGAGATGGCTATGGCCGCCAGCCGAAAGCTTGTCGAAGAAGATCAGGATGAACGGGCGGCTGATGCTTATATTCGTTATGAAAGCAAAAGGGATGCTTATCAGTTTATCCGCGGTAAGTTTGATAATTACCGTTCCGGTAAGGGCTTTCACGAAGCGCCGGAGGGTTTAGTTAAAAAGAACACCTACTGAAGGCGTGTGTCAGCGCTCTGAGGAGACGAGGACTGATTTTACGGAATGCCCTATGTTAAAGAAACATGGGCTGAGCCGGACTAGATTGCTTTCTGCGGGAAATTCTGTTACAATAAAAAGCATTCAGAGGTATTTTGAGTTTGTCTGTTTACAGAAAGCGGTGGGGCTGAGAAATCCGCACAGATGTCAGAAGAGTTGCTGATGGTTAAAATGAGAGAGATAAAAGCAGCGGGTTTGAAGCCCGAATGTGGGTGGTACCGCGGAAATCACAATGAGATTCGTCCCTGTCAATACAGACAGGGACTGTTTTTTGTTTTGATACAGAAGAGGTTCTCTGCTGGGCGGCAGCTGCTGACAGGCATTAAGACAGCAAAAACTTAGGATAGGTTTTAGCTGAGAAAAAGAACATTCCCAGTTTTGCGGCTGTTTGCGAGCCCCTCTTGCAGATGTGGCAGCGGTTCTGTATTAAAAAATCATAATTAGCAGGAAAAGGGGCATAAGCGTGAAACAAGTGTTAGAAACAGAAAAGTTTTATTATGGCTTTCCAATCTTTATTATCGGTTATAAAGATGAGCGATTCGGTTATAATATCACAACAGCCAGCTCTTCCTACAGCTTGGGAGATATGGTTGTTGTCGGTTTGTTTAAAGGAAATAATGCTGCCCATCAGATTCGCAAGTATCGTTCTTTTACTGTCAATATTCCGGAAAAAGAAGAAGCCTCGGTCATGGAGCAAGCTGGATTTATGACAACTCAGGATAAGCTGTCGCTTTTGTCAGTCAAATACAGCCAAGCTGCAACAATAGACGCTCCTTTGCTGGCTGCCTGCCGGGTTAATATAGAATGTCAGGTTGAAGATATTCAGGACTGGAAACACTATGTTAATTTTACTGCACGGATTACAAAACGCTGGGCTGACGAAAGCTTGCTGAATGAAGATGCCCATTTTAAAAGCGCAGGCTTCCATCCTATGATTTATATGGGGGATGGTGAAAAACGGATATACCGTTATTTAGATGAAAAGTGTTAGGACGGATTAGGGTATGGTTATGAAATAGCAGAAGAAGGAGCATAATGAAGATTATAGGGACATTTGAGAACAACCAATTGCCGGTTATAGAAACTGACCGACTCTGCCTGCGGCAGCGGACAGCTGCTGATGCTGGCGATATTTTTGCCTATGCCAGCCTGCCGGAAGTCACATGGCCGGCTGGCTTTCCGCCGGTACAAACGGTGGAAGAAGAAGTTTTCTACCTTGAGGAAATTTATCCGCAAAATCTCCAAAAAGAAGACCTCCCTTCAGGCTACGGCATTACTATCAAAGGCCAAAATAAAGTAATAGGTTCACTAGATTTCAACCACCGCCATGCAGATGATGTGCTGGAGATAGGCTACACCCTTCATTCCGATTACTGGGGACGGGGTTATATGCCCGAAGCTGTGCGTGCACTGTTGGAAGTAGGTTTCACCCTGCTTAAACTTCACAAGATTGAACTAGTCTGCTATGATTACAACAAGCAGAGCCGCCGTATCGCCGAAAAACTAGGCTTCACCTTAGAAGCCAGAATCCGCGGCCGCAAGGACGCCCAAGGCAGACGCTGCGCCAGCCTCACCTACGGATTGCTGAAAAGTGAGTGGGAGGAGAGAAAATGAGCTTATTCAAACTAACTAATGGAAAACTTGGAAGTTTAATAGAAAAAACTTTTAAGTTAGAAAAGGAACTGCAACAATTGTTTGAAAGTAATTTGGAAGAATTATCAGGATTGGAATTTGTAACTACTGAATTTTCTATTCAAAATCAACGTTTAGACACTCTAGCTTTTGATGAGGAAAGCAATTCTTTCGTTATTATAGAATACAAGAGGTCGACGAATTATAGTGTTCTTGACCAAGGGGTTTCCTATCTTAACACCTTATTGAAATATAAGGCTGATTTTATTTTAGAATATCAGGAAAAGACGGGTAAATTACTAAGGAAGAATGCAGTTGATTGGTCACAAAGTAAAGTCGTTTTTGTTTCACCAAACTTCACTTCATTTCAAAAACAAGCTGTTGACTTTAAGGATTTAAATATTGAACTTTGGGAAGTCAAACGCTTTGAAAATAATTTGTTGCTAATCAATGGAATCAATAAATCAAAAAATGCACCCAGTATCAAAACATCAGTTTCTGAAGATAACTCAGAGTTAGCACTAGTAACTAAAGAATTAAAAACTTATTCTGAGGAAGACTTATTAGCAAATAAATCTGATGATATGGTTGAATTGTATGAAGCTTATAAACAAGCTATATTTCAACTGATTCCAGATGGTAATTTAGTTGCAACTAAGTTATATATGGCTTTTAAACAAAATAAACGGAATATTGTTGATATTGAGATACAAAATAAACAGTTAAAACTATTCCTTAATGCAAAATTTGGAGAAATTGAAGATCCCAAACAGCTTGCCCGTAATGTTTCAACAATTGGGCACTATGGCAACGGTGATTATGAGATAAAGATCACTGATACCCAACACCTTGAATATATTATGAGTTTATTGAAGCAGGTGTTATAAGAAGCAAGTGTTTTTTCATATTGTATTTGAAGTGATTTATTCTAATGGATACTGTGGTTAGATAGAAATTCAGCACTATGTCTTGTTGATTGGATAAAAAAGAGATGGAGAATTTTAGTTACCATATGTACCGAAAGGTAGTGATTGTATGAATAATAAAGCAAAAATATTAGATGCTTGGATAACAGTGGAGCAACTAAGTGAAGGAGATATCAACAGGAAAAAGAAAGAATATCGGCAATTTTTAGGTAATCAGTATTTGCAAGAATTACAAGAATTTGCAGTACAATATCAAGAAAAATTAAAACCAAAGGAACGAAAATATTCTGGTTTGGTTCTTTATTTTGGTATTTTTCCATTTCAAGAAACACTTGAACAATTGAGGCATCAATACCGACTGAAGCCTACTGATGAAGAATTAACAGTATCAGATAAATTTACATTTGCTTTGTACTTTGATCATCAATTTAATTTTATTCAAGAACGTTTTTTTTATACGATGAGTGGCCACATTCGTCAGAAAGGTATATTACCAGATGACTTTCGACGAATAGAAGTTGATCTTGCAGATTTAATTGAGAAACAAATTCAGGATAAAGGCTTTAATATAGCTTTTACAATGTTGCTGCAAAAATACGGTTTTTCATCACAAGACTGTCGGTTTTCTTTTATTAAAAATTTAGCAAATGCGGATAAGCTTATGCACTCACACTTTTTTAAAGATTTGAAATATGCTAAGCAGGTAACAACACCAAATTTGGAGCGTTACCTACAAGGATTTTCAGGCTCGACCGTTGAGCTGGATAGTAATAAAAAGTCGAGTCATCAAGTATTTTCAGATATACTAGCTCCGCAAAATTATCCGATGGGACGCTTTCCAGGCAACAAAAAGCATCCACTTTCTATGATGCAACAAATAGCTGTCAATCTTTCTTTAAATGATAAAAATGATATTCAAAGTGTTAATGGACCCCCAGGAACTGGGAAAACCACTTTATTGAAAGATATTTTTGCAGATTTGATTGTTCAGCAAGCAAACACGATATGTCATTTAGGCGAACAAACTTTAAAGGCAAGCGTGCTTTATAGTAGTGATAAGAATAAAGTGGCGCCTCTGCCATTATCTATTGCAAGTAAAGGAATTGTTGTTGCTAGTTCAAATAACGGAGCAGTACAAAATATTGTTAAGGAATTACCTCAGTATAAACTCGATGAGAAGAGCGATTTTTTAGAGGATTTAATAGCGGTCGACTATTTCAATGGTGTTGCAAATGACACTAAAGATTCTATGGTGAACTGGGGGATGTTGTCAGCTGAAGGAGGAAATTCGAAAAATCTTGAGCAATTAGAATTTACTTTACATAAAATGCTTGAAGAATTAAATTCTGAAGAGTTTATACCTAATCCTAAGGTATATCAAGAATTTAAACATCAATATAGTCAGTTGAATCAAAAACGACAAAATGTTCAGGCAATTGCAAATGAAGTTGCTTCTTTGCCAAATTTGGTGAAGAAGCAACAGGCGTTAAAAAAGGAACTAGAAGAAAGAAGTTTGTCTTATCAAGAACAGCTAGACAGATATCAAAATGAACTCCAAATATTAACTTTAGAAAAAGAACGACTTGAGACACAATTAGTGATACGATATGAGGAGCAACAAAAACTGTTTCAAGAACAGCTATTAGCCCAACAGGCAGTATCTTTACTGAAGTTACAAAGTCCACCATTATTTTGGTTGAAAAAATTATTTTTTCCAACTCAAGTGGCGGATTATTTAAACGAATTACAGGATATTAGTGAGCATTTACAGCAATTGGTGCGAGAGTCTTCGAGTGTAAAACATACAATTGCTATTTTAAAAGAAAAGCAAGTAGCTAATGAGAAACAAATAATTTTGTTAGAAAAGCAATATGCCCAGTCAGAAGCAAGCTATCAAGAATGGTTAAAGCAGATAAATAAAAAATATCATGAATGTAGTGAAGAAATAGTTGCTGTACAAAGAAAAGTTAAGTTGAGTGGTATTAAGGTACCTGATTTTTCATTATCACATGAGGAATTGCAGAAGTCACAATTCTGGTTTGATGATTCTTATCGCTACGAACAAAGCCAATTGTTTATTAAAGCCTTAGCAGTTCGGAAACAATTTTTATATGATAATAAGGAGAATGTTAAAGCAGGAATTTCGATTTGGACAGAGCAATGGAAGTATTTGACAAAAGAAAATGCTCAAGAGTTGTTCCAAATTGCTTGGGATTGGGTTAACTTTACGATTCCAATCATCAGTACTACATTCGCCAGCTTTGGTCGGATGTTTAAAAATTTATCAGTAAATAGTATTGGACATTTATTCATAGATGAAGCCGGTCAGGCTCTTCCTCAAGCCAGTGTTGGAGCCATTATGAGAAGCAAGCGTATCTTTGTAGTAGGCGATCCTTCTCAAATTCAACCTGTCCTTACTTTGGACTCTCAGGTTCTAGGTCTGATTGCCCGTCATTACAGCCTTACTGAGCGTTACATATCTCCTCAAGCTTCTACGCAATCTTTAGTTGATGCAACCAGCCAATATGGTTTTACTAAACTAAATGGGACCTGGATAGGTATTCCACTTTGGGTACACAGGCGTTCAAAAGATCCTATGTTCAAGATTTCGAACACTATATCTTATGATGGCTTAATGGTACAAGGAAAGACTGAAGAAGAATCTAAAGGAAAGGGAGGATGGAAAGATGTTTCAGGCTCAGCTATTGATAAATATGTTGTAGAGCAAGCAAAAGTCTTAAAAACAGAATTAGTAAAGAGACAAAAAATATCTCCTACTATTTTTGATGATATCTTTGTTATTACACCTTTCAAAAATGTCGCTCAACAATTAGCTAAAGAGTTACGTCGTATAGGGTTTACTAAATACAATGATAATAAGCCAACCAATGTTGGTACTGTTCATACATTCCAAGGGAAAGAGGCTAAAATTGTTTATTTTGTTTTAGGAGCCGATAATCAAAGCCGTGGTGCTGCAAATTGGTTTGCTTCACAAGCGAATATTATGAATGTAGCGGCAACTCGTGCTAAAGAAGAGTTTTATATTATCGGTAACAAAACTCTTTATAAAAGTTTAAATAGCTCGATTATTACAGATACTATTAATATTTTGGATAATTATGAGAATAAAGACTTTAATAATTAAGAAAGGATTCTTTATGTCAACACAACTTTCACCTAAATACAATCCGGCCGAGGTTGAGGCTGGGCGTTATCAAACTTGGTTGGACCAAGATGTTTTTAAGCCGTCGCGCGATAAGAAGGCCAAGCCTTATTCTATCGTGATTCCTCCGCCCAATGTGACGGGTAAACTCCACTTGGGGCACGCTTGGGACACGGCGCTTCAGGATATTATCATCCGTCAGAAGCGCATGCAGGGCTTTGACACGCTTTGGCTGCCGGGGATGGACCATGCAGGGATTGCCACTCAGGCCAAGGTTGAGGAGCGTCTGCGCGGGCAAGGGATCTCCCGCTACGATCTGGGCCGTGAGAAATTTTTGGATAAAGTCTGGGAATGGAAGGACGAGTATGCGGCCACCATCAAGGAGCAGTGGGGGAAACTGGGTCTTTCTCTTGATTATGCGCGTGAGCGCTTCACCCTTGATGAAGGGCTGTCAAAAGCTGTCCGCAAGGTCTTCGTTGAGCTTTATAAAAAAGGCTGGATTTACCGCGGTGAATTTATCATTAACTGGGACCCGGCTGCCAGAACAGCCCTGTCAGATATTGAGGTTATCCATAAGGACGTAGAAGGTGCCTTCTACCATATGAACTACATGCTTGAAGACGGTTCGCGCGCTTTAGAAGTTGCGACCACTCGTCCTGAAACCATGTTTGGCGATGTGGCTGTCGCTGTTAATCCGGAGGATCCGCGTTATAAGGATTTAATCGGCAGAAATGTCATCTTGCCGATTGTCGATAAAGCAATCCCTATCGTGGCAGATGAGCACGCTGATCCTGAGTTTGGCACGGGTGTAGTAAAAATCACACCGGCTCATGACCCCAATGACTTTGAAGTCGGCCAGCGCCATAACCTGCCACAGGTCAATGTTATGAATGACGATGGCACCATGAATGAGTTGGCTGGTGAATTTGCCGGTATGGATCGTTTTGAGGCCCGCAAGGCAACGGTGGCTAAACTGGAAGAAATCGGTGCCCTTGTCAAGATTGAAAAACATGTCCATTCTGTCGGCCATTCAGAGCGTACAGGTGTTCCGGTCGAGCCGCGTCTGTCTGCCCAATGGTTTGTTAAGATGGATCAGCTGGCCAAGCATGCTATTGCCAATCAGGAAACCGATGACAGAGTTGATTTTTACCCAAAACGTTTCAATGACACCTTCCTGCAATGGATGGAAAATGTTCATGACTGGGTGATTTCCCGCCAGCTCTGGTGGGGACATCAAATTCCTGCTTGGTACAATGCCGATGGAGATATTTATGTCGGCGAGGAAGCTCCTCAGGGAGATGGCTGGACACAGGACGAAGATGTTCTTGATACCTGGTTTTCGTCTGCCCTTTGGCCGTTTTCAACCATGGGCTGGCCTGATACAGAGTCAGAAGATTTCAAGCGTTACTTCCCAACGTCAACCCTTGTCACAGGCTATGATATCATCTTTTTCTGGGTATCGCGTATGATTTTTCAATCTTTGGAATTTACCGGCCGCAGACCTTTCAAAAATGTCTTGCTTCACGGTCTTATCCGCGATGAACAGGGCCGCAAAATGTCCAAATCGCTTGGCAACGGAATTGATCCCATGGATGTTATCGATCAGTACGGTGCAGATGCCCTGCGCTGGTTCCTCTCTAACGGTTCTGCTCCGGGGCAGGATGTCCGCTTCTCCTATGAAAAAATGGATGCTAGCTGGAACTTCATTAACAAGATTTGGAATATCTCCCGTTACATTCTCATGAATAATGACGGGCTGACTCTCAGCGAAGCTGCTGCCAATGCGGAGAAAGCCGCTGCCGGCACAGCCGGTAATGTGACAGACCGCTGGATTCTCCACAGCCTAAATAAGACAATTGAAAAAGTGACTGAAAACTTTGACAAATTTGAATTTGGCGTCGCAGGCCATATCCTCTATAATTTTATCTGGGATGAGTTTGCCGATTGGTATGTGGAACTGACTAAAGAAGTGCTTTACAGTGACAATGAAGATGAAAAAGTCATCACACGCTCTGTTCTGCTTTATACTTTGGATAAGATCCTGCGCCTGCTTCACCCTATCATGCCTTTTGTGACCGAAGAAATTTTTGGCCAATACGCTGAAGGCTCAATCGTAACAGCCGCTTATCCAACTGTTGATCCAGCTTTTGACAATGATGCTGCGCATTCTGGAGTCGAAAGCCTGAAAGCCCTCATTCGTGCGGTGCGAAATAGCAGGGCAGAGGTCAATGCTGCCCCAAGCAAACCTATTACCATCCTTATCAAAACAAGCGACAGTAAACTGGAACGTTTCTTCAAAGAGAACATCAGCTATATCAAGCGCTTCACCAATCCGGAACATCTGGAAATCTCCAGCCGTATCGAGGCACCGGAACTGGCAATGTCCAGTGTTATTACGGGTGCTGAAATCTTCCTGCCGCTGGCTGACCTCCTCAATGTTGATGAGGAACTGTCCCGACTCAGGAAAGAATTAAGCAAATGGCAGAAAGAGCTGGATATTGTCGGCAAAAAACTGGGCAACGAAAAATTTGTTGCCAAGGCCAAACCGGAAGTTGTCGAGAAAGAACGGCAAAAACAAGCCGACTACCAAGCCAAATACGACGCGACCCAAGAACGCATTGAAGAGATGGAAAAGCTGGTGGGGTAAATTATGTTTTTGAAAGAAAACTTTCAGCTTCACTTAAGGAAAGCTCTGTATACTATAAATATCCTAGCGATAGGAATCCAAAAACTTCCTAGTGCTTTTGTCTTTCAGGGCACTAGGCTCCGAAGGTTCTCCGGACCTTTGGAGTTTTCATCAATCTCCTAACCAAGTCCGGCTCACAGCTGGGCTTGGTTTTTGTATAAACAGAAAAATATTGCAGCTTATTTTCATATATGAGAATAGAACTGAAAGGCTGCATCTTTTGGTATAATAAATACAATTAATTTTTTGCCGCATCATTAAAAGATAGCTTGCAGCTTATTTCACAATAAAATGTATCCGCTTACAAAATAATAGGAATGTATGGTATAATCAAGCTATTAGTACTGCCAAACATAAATAACAGGTATAAAACATGAAAAATATAATATTAGCGCACTATGACCGTGAGTCAGGAGAAAAACAGTCTTTAGAAGAGCACTCCTTCAATGTGGCTCAAAAAGCAAAGAAAGAAGCACAAGTTAGTGGATTGAAACCTATCCGCTTTAACCAGAAACTCTCCACCCTCTCGTCGCACCCTTCGCGGGTGCGTGGATTGAAATTAATGAGATTAAATCTGGTTTAACAATTTCATGACAAAAGAGATGAATAGGGTTCATTTATTTCGTTTTTGGATTAGAAAGGAACCGCAGCAATGAGCAAGAACTTAGAGGCTATGAGTCTGGAAGAGCTTTGGAAGCTTTTTCCTATCTTTTTGGTGGCGCATAAGGAAGACTGGAAGCTATGGTACGAAGAGGAAAAAGATGCTATTTTATCTTTGTTGCCAAGCGATTTAGCTGTTAGAATCAACCATATTGGCAGTACGGCTGTTCCTAGGATTTGGGCTAAGGATATCGTGGATATCATGCTGGAAGTGAAAGACTGCTGTGCTCTTAAGCGGGTAAAAGAACTTCTGCTAGCTAATGGCTGGCGCTGTATGAATGAGAGTGAAGGGCGCATAGTACTTAATAAAGGCTACACAGAAGCTGGTTTTGCAGAACGTGTTTTTCATCTGCATTTACGCCTGTACGGTGACTGTGATGAACTGTATTTTCGTGACTATTTATGCAGGCACCCAGAGATTGCCAAAGATTATGAGCGTTTAAAACTGTCGCTTTGGAAAAACTTTGAACATAACCGTGATGGTTACACAGAGGCAAAAACTGACTTTATCAGACAGTATACTGAGTTAGGGAAAAGTGAATCTGCCAGGATAAATTGATGCCTGAGGAATCTTTGATTTTACTGATTTCAGCAGATTTGCGTTTGAATAGAGGTGCATATGATGGTTATTCATCAATATCATTCTTACTGGAATCACAATACTGCCTATTTTTCTTGGATTAGCAGGCACCTGTCTGATACAAAGCAGCGGGTCTTAGATGTGGGCTGCGGTGATGGGAGTTTAGCCTTGTATCTAGCAAAGCAAGGGCATACGGTAGTTGGCCTTGATTCTTTTGCGCCTTGTATTCTGCGAGCGGAAGAAAGCGCCAAGGAGCAGAAAAATCTGCGCTTTTACCACAGTTATTTTGAAAATTTTGTAGCTGACGAAAGATTTGATGCTGTGGTATTTGTTGCTTCTCTGCATCATATGGATATGTCGGCAGCTATTCAAAAGGCGATTAGTTTGCTCAAGCCGAACGGTCAGCTTTTAATTGTTGGGCTGGCCAAACCAGCAACTATTATGGATTGGCTGATCGAAGCAGGCAGAGTTATTCCCGTCAAACTGAGCCGTTTCAAACATCATATGCTTAGCAGCGAAGCTATAGGCCTTCCAGTTCTCTATGACTACCCGAGTATGAAGGCGGTTCGGCAGCTGCTAAAGGCGGAACTGAAAGGAGCCAAATTAAAACAAGGCCTCTATTGCCGTTATCTGCTTAGCTGGCGAAAAAACAGAGACTGATGTAACTGTGAATATAAAAAGCTTGTGAAAAAGGTAATTGTGGTTATGAGACGGGGTAAACAGTCCGAAAGCCAGAATTTAGGAAGTAAGGAGCTTTATAATTTGGAGTTCTGTCCGCTCCTAGTCGTCTTGGCAGGGGCGCGTCTGCGAAATCACAGATTTCGGACTTACCGCCAGCCGTGGACGTCTGAAGGCTTTGCCGTCTTAGCAGCCGACCGCACCCTTCTAGTCGTCTTGGCAGGGGTGCGTCTGCGAAATCACAGATTTCGGACTTACCGCCATTTTCCTACGGATTTTTACACGGCCTTTGTATCTTGTTGGAATTGAACACGGCCTAAAATCCTAGTGAAAAAGATGGCTGTCATCGTGATGCTTAGGCATCACTTGCCATCCCCTATTTTCCTACGGATTTTTACACGGCCTTTGTATCTTGTGAATTGAACACGACTTAAATGCTGAGGGGAAAAGAGACACAATCGTTGGAAGCGTTGGCGACTTACGAGTGTGGCTGCTCTGTGAGTATAAAACTTCCTAGAAACTAAAGTTTCTTCGTCAGTCTCCCTATTTTCCCATTGCGTTCTTAACGGCCTTTGTATTTTGATAAAAGGAGGGGAGGCTGTATGTCATTTATGATTCGCCCCATGCTCCCAGAAGAGTATCCGCTTTTAGAGGAGTTTCTTTATCAGGCTATTTTTGTGCCGGAAGGTTTTCCGGCACCCGACAGGAAGATTATTCGACTGCCGGAGCTGCAGCTCTATATCAAAGATTTTGGCAAAGCACCGCATGATCAGGCAATGGTAGCAGAAGCAGAGGGGCAGGTTGTAGGTGCTGCTTGGGTACGGATAATGGCCGATTATGGTCATATTGATGATGAGACACCGTCACTGTCGGTTTCGCTGCTGCCTGCTTATCGCGGTAAGGGCATAGGAAAGGTCTTACTGGAGACTTTTCTGGCCAGTCTCAAAAAAGGAGGCTGCTGCAAAGTGTCCTTGTCTGTTCAAAAAGCTAATCCAGCCGTTCATCTTTACCGTCAGCTGGGGTTTCATGTTTTTAAGCAAAATCAGGAGGATTTTGTCATGGTTTGCCGGCTGTAACGGCTGTTTTCAGAGTCTGCCTGCAATTTAGTCTGTATAGGAGAGACAGCAGATGAATCTGCCGCTTCGGTTAAATAAGACATAGGAGGAATAGGAATGACCTTATCTTTATTGGCCTTTCTTAATATTGTACTTTTTATGCTTCATGAATTTGAAGAGATTATCAGAGTTTGTCCTTGGATTGACAAGAAAGGTGATGACCCCAAATTTGCTAAGGAAATGTTTATTGCGGGAAAGGCACATTACCTTTCTTCGGAAACTTTAGCAGCTTTAATTTTAGAAGAGTTTTTTCTGGCTAGTCTGCTTTTATTTGCGGGGATTGTTCTTCGTCTGCCGGAATTAGTTTTGGCAATCACATTAGATCATACTTTGCATTTATTTGCACATATCGCTCAGGCTGTTGCTTTTCGTACTTGGGTGCCTGGCAGTATCACGGCTGTTTTAACCATGCCTGTAATTCTAATGACTATTGCTGTCTTTATTTTTTCTCAATCCCTTAATTGGACTCTTTTGTTTCTTTTGACAATCAGTATTTTTGCAGCTCTGCTGCTTAATTTGCGTTTCCTCCACAGCCAAGCTGCAAATGTTGAACAGTGGCTGCGTTCCGGATGAAGTTCAAAAGTGCGCTGCTTTTTGGCCGCATTCACCTAAAAGGAGCTGCCTTTCTAGTAACGGAACGATTTTTCTGCTGGAGGAGTTTATGACCTTTGCTTATCGAAACGCGAATTTAACTGTTTTTGCTCTTTATTTTTTCTGCTTTTTCTGCCGCTTATTAGATTACTTTATTCTGCGGACAGATCAGACTTTTTGGAATGAGGCCTTTATTCATAAACTGGCTGGCATTGCTGTCCTTGCACTTGCCCTTAAGTATTGCCAGTTAAGCTGGCAGGGCATAGGATTTGCTAAGACAGGCATTCTCAGGAATAGTTGCTGTGGTCTGTGTTTTGCTGCCTTGGTCTTTATTTTTGCCTACAGTATAGAGATTTGGCTTTTACTTAGTCAGGGGAGATTTTCAGGTCTTGACATTTATGTCAGCGGTTTCGGTTTTGATAAAAACCTAGGTAAAGAAAGCGGCATTCTCTTTTTTCTTATCTGTATGATTGGCAATATCACAATGTTATCATGGAAGAAGGCATTTTTCGCGGTCTCTTTCAAAAACTGTTTGAAAGACGGTACAGTTTTATCACTGCTGCTGTTTTCTCCGCTCTTCTTTTTGGTTTGTGGCATATTGTTGGCCCAATACGAAATTTTTTTGATGGTGAGGTCAATGCAGCGGGGATGATAGTTAATGCGGCACTGCTGGCAGCTGTTTCCGCTCTTGTCGGTTTTAGATATTCTTTGATGGCTAAGCTGACTGACAGTCTCTATATGGGGATGGCCGATCATTTTTTTAATAATACTATCATCAATATGCTTCATGTATGGTCAGTAGGCGGCAGCGATGAACTTTTGTTTATCAGGATTGGAGCCGCTCAGATTTTGTCTTTTAGTCTTGTTTTAATCTGCTATCTGGCTAATAAACATAGAAAAACAAGCTAAATAAAGAATGTACTAAAGGATTCAGTTCTGCGTCATTGCTAAGAACTGTTTTTTTTTTGCATTTTAATATCGGGCAGCTTCAGTCACAACAAATATTAAAGGAAGCTGATGTTAGTCTGAACCTGTATAAAGAAAGGTTGTAATACTATATCTGAAAGGAATCTCTGATATGAAAAATGCAATTAAAAATTTCATCAGTTTGTTTTTAATCCTTGTTTTTCTCATTTTATTTTTAAAAAACTCTGTTCTAATAATGTTTTCCGGTTCTGGTTTAGGTTTGATGATTGCTAAAGAGCTGATGCAGACACACGGCGGAGAGATTTACTTGCAGTTTCCGCCTGCTCCTCCCTACAGAACACAGTTTATTTTAACCTTTCCGCTTTCGGACTGATCAGCAGCTGCCTCATACAAAGTTAGTGCAGATACTGCTGTTTTTTAGCATTGTAAAAAGAAAAGTGGGACAACAATCGGGAAATCGTCATAAAGTGACGCTTTCGATTTGCCCTCCCGCCTTCCTAATCAACTGCTGCGCAAACGGAACTGTTAAAAAAAGTAAAACGAGGCAGGACTTTTGTCCAAGGCCGCTGAAAAGTCATCTCAGTGAAAATACCAACAAACAAACTGATAGAAAATCAATAAAAACAAATTAAAAAACGAACGATATAAACTTAGTCCCGTTTGACTAGTATAAATCATTCGTTTTTTACCGGCTTGGTTTTTCTTTCGCAGACTTTTTCAGTGATCTTCTTTTGTCCCAGCTTCTTTTTAGAATACTGATCTGTTCTGAGAAAATTTATTTGGCGCGGATAAGACCAGAACGTAGCAGCAGCAGCCCTGTATAAAGAGCAATAAAAACAACTAAAATTTTAAGCTTATCGATATCCAGACTGGTCAAGAAAAACGCTGCGATTAAAACACCGATAACACCGCCAATGGTAATACCTAAGACTCCGGGCCAGTGTACTCTGCCAGATTCAATAAATTGTTTGGAGCCAGCAATCATAATCATGGCTGCATTGAGCATCATAACCGGAAGGGCGACAGCTGGGCTGATTCCCATCAGCGAGAAGAAAATCAGCTCGGGCGCATAATTTCCCAGTCCCATGCTCATCAGCATGCCGATGATAAAGTCAAAAACAACGCCGATAAGCAATTTGATGCCTGAGAGTCCGCGAATATTATTGGCGATATCTGCCCCGGGGTTGGTCAGCATGCGATAAACCATGAAAAACGCTGCGATAATCAGCAGAATGCCTAAAATCAGCTGTACTTTCTGGGTGTTCCAGTTCTTGGTCAGCCGGGCTCCAAAAAAAGCCCCCGAAAAGGCCGCAGCAGCCATACAGATTAAAGTGGTCAGCTCCACCTGAACAATGGTGATAAAACACAGGGCCTCAACCAAAACAGGAATGACATGAGCTGTAGTCATAGTCGCTGGGATTTGCCGATCGTCTTTAACCAGCTGCGTAGCCTTAAAAAGAGTCGTTGTCGTAGCAAAGGTTCCAATTCCCAGTGTGTCCAGTAAATCAGTAACAAGACCGATTCCAAAGCCGGTAAAAAATTTATCGGTTAAGCGGACACGATGTCTGCGGGCATTCCGGAGAATCAGGTAAACCACCCAAATAATTAAACTGACCAGCAGCAGCTGAATCATGCGAAGAATAAATTGATTTGCCATAGACCTATTATAGTAGATTAGAGCCATTAAGTAAATATACAGAGCCTTTTTCCACCTGATTATTTCCCTGTTAAAGCAGCCTTCTTTCCTTTTTGGTATAATAAAAAGAAAAAGGAAAGAAGCCATCATGTCTTTAGAGTCAGAATTTTTCAGGAAAAAACGCCTTATCGTTAAAAATCTCCTGCCTTTTGGCTTTGTCAAGGAAGGCAGGAGCTATCGCTATCGGAAACGCTTTATGGATGACAGTTTTGAAGCACAGATAGTCATAGATGCTGAAGGGGATATCCATGGCCGTGTACTTGATACAGATACGGATGATGATTATCCAGCCTTGCGGGCAGACCAGCAGGCAGGCTCTTTTGCCAGCCGGGTTCGGGCTGCTTATACGGAAATCTTAGAAGATTTGGCGTCTCATTGCTATGAAGATTTACCCTTTGTGACAGAACAGGCTAACCGACTGGCTCACTATATTGAAAATAAGTATGGCGATTCATACGATCACCCGTTTGCTAAGTATCCTGATTTCACCGCCTACCGCAATCCTTTGAACCGAAAATGGTACGGTCTGATTATGACTGTTACCCGCAATAAGCTGGATTTGGGCAGAGAACAGCGGCAGCAGGCAGAGCTGGACGAGGAAATCGAAATCATCAATTTGAAAACGGAAGCTGCTGATATGAAGGATCTGTTGACTCTTTCGGGAATCTATCCTTCTTATCATATGAATAAAAAATCTTGGGTTTCCATTGTTTTCGATGAACAGGTATCCGACAGCCTGCTTTTTACCTTAATAGATAAAAGCCGAGAGCTAACAGGCCGAGGAAATCTAGGCCGTTCTGACGGACCCGATTTTTGGCTGATTCCTGCCAACCCTAAATACTACGATATTGATGCTGAACTGGCGGCCCATAAAGTGATTCATTGGACTCAAAAAGCATCGATAAAAAAAGGTGACTATGTTGGTATTTACATCACAGCACCTGTACGCTCTCTTCGCTATCTCTGCCGGGTTTTAGAGGCTGACATCCCTAACGACAGCCATCCTGACCGCCCTGAACTCAAGAAACTTATGCGAATTGAACTGCTGACCCGTTTTCCGGACAGTCTTTTTGCCAGTCCGGTCTTGAAAGAATACGGTGTCACTAATATTCGCGGGGCACGGCGGATGACTAAAGAGCTGGTGGATAAGGTGAAAAAGACCCTTAGCGATTAGAAGAATGGGCAGTTCCGTCTAGGAAGCTTTTCCGATTTTTCAGCGCAGTGAATACGATGCTGCCGTATCTTTTCAGGTGAAGTAGGGCAATTAAAAAAGCAAATGTCAGTCAACCTTTTTGCAAAAGCCGGCTAAATATGCCAAAAGGCTTTTCTTTTGCCTGTCAGAAGTGTATAATAACTCTATCTTGTTTTTTAGCAGCAAGACAGATAATAAGACATTTGTCTTTATTGATTTAATTGACAATGATTGCTTACAGTAGAGCGATAACACGGCCTAAAAACCTAGTGAAAAAGATGCCTGCCAGCGTGATGCTTGCATCACTTGTCAGTCCCTATTTTCATACGGATTTCTTAACGGCCTTTGTATCTTGTTGGAATTGAACACGGCCTAAACGCTGTGTAAAAAAGATAGCCCTCCCTTGAGTCTTTAGTGACTCGGCGGTCAGGCTCCTATTTTTACTTTGCGTTCTTCACGGCCTTTGTATCTTAGTGGAGGAGTGTATGAAAAAAAGTTTTATTCATCAGCAGGAGGAGATTTCTTTTGTTAAAAATACGTTTACGCAATATTTGATTGACAAACTTGATGTAGTTGAGGTGCAGGGGCCTATATTAAGCCGGGTCGGCGATGGAATGCAGGATAATTTGTCCGGTATTGAAAATCCTGTCTCCGTTCATGTGCTTAAGATTCCGGATGCTACTTTTGAAGTTGTACATTCTCTGGCTAAGTGGAAACGCCATACTTTAGCACGTTTTGGTTTTAATGAAGGAGAAGGACTTGTTGTTAACATGAAGGCACTTCGTCCCGATGAAGAGTCTTTGGATTCTATCCACTCTGTTTATGTTGATCAGTGGGACTGGGAAAAGGTGATTCCGGATGGCCGCAGGAACTTAGCCTATCTGAAAGAGACTGTCGAGACTATTTATAAAGTTATCCGTCTGACAGAATTGGCTGTCGAAGCCCGTTATGATATTGATTCCGTCCTGCCTAAGAAAATTACTTTTATTCACTCTGAAGAGCTGGTTGAGCGTTATCCGGATTTGACGCCAAAAGAGCGGGAAAATGAGATCACTAAAGAGTACGGCGCTGTTTTTTTAATCGGTATTGGCGGTATTTTAGCGGATGGGCAGCCTCATGACGGACGTGCTCCGGACTATGACGACTGGACCAGTGAGACTGAACATGGCTACAAGGGGCTCAATGGGGATATTTTAGTTTGGAATGAAGAACTGGGCTCTGCTTTTGAGCTTTCTTCAATGGGTATCCGTGTGGATGAAGATGCGCTTAAACGTCAGGTTGTGATTACAGGAGATGAGGATCGGTTGGAGCTCGACTGGCATAAAACACTTCTGCGCGGGTTCTTCCCATTGACGATTGGCGGCGGTATCGGACAGTCGCGTATGGCTATGTTTCTGCTGCGCAAAAAACATATCGGTGAGGTGCAGACTTCTGTCTGGCCGCAGGAAGTCCGCGATACTTATGACAATATTTTGTGAGCATTGAGCTGTTTTATATAAATGACAGGCAGAGGCAAGCACGGCCTCTTTCTTTATTTAGAAAAAAGGGGTATTTTTTGTTATAATAATAACATTATGAGAATTATTGCCGGTGAATTTGGCGGGCGTCCATTAAAGACGCTTGCGGGAAAAACAACACGTCCGACTTCTGATAAGGTGCGGGGGGCTGTGTTTAATATGATTGGTCCCTACTTTGCAGGCGGCCGGGTGCTGGATCTTTTTTCCGGTTCAGGCGGTCTTGCTATTGAGGCAGTATCCCGCGGAATGACAGAAGCCGTTATGGTAGAGAAAGACCGCAGGGCACAAGCTGTTATTGCTGCTAATATTAGGATGACACAAAAAGCAGAACGGTTCACATTGCTAAAGCTGCCGGCTTTACAGGCTTTAAAGCAGCTTAGCGGGCATTTTGATCTTGTTTTTCTTGATCCGCCCTACGCTAAAGAGACCATAGTCAAAACTATCGCTGCTTTGGAAGCAAAAGAGCTCTTGGCAGAAGGAGCAGTTCTGGTCTGTGAGACTGAGAAAACAGTAGAACTGCCGGAAACAATCGGAAAAATTGAAATGCAGAAGCAAAAAAGATACGGAATCAGTAAGGTAACAGTATATGTCAAGTAAAATTGGACTATTTGCAGGGTCTTTTGACCCAGTTACAAACGGTCATCTGGCCATTGTCAAAAGTGCCAGCCGACTTTTTGATCAACTTTATGTCGGCCTTTTCTATAATAAGGATAAAGCCGGCTTTTTTACAGTGCCGGAACGCAGGCGCATGCTCGAAGAAGCGCTGATAGATTTTAAGAATGTCAAGGTGATTACTGCCCATGATTCTTTGGCTGTTGATATAGCTGAACAGATAGGCGTGACACACTTGGTACGGGGCTTAAGAAACGGCAGTGATTTGGAATATGAAAGTGAGCTGGCTTTTTTTAACAGGCATTTGTCTGAGACTATCGATACAGTCTTTTTCCTGACTCCTGCCGAAGTGACTTATATCAGCTCCAGCCGTATCCGTGAATTAATCCATTTTCGCTCAGATATTTCAGCCTTTGTTCCGGGAAGCGTTGTGAAAGAGGTGGAGAAAAAAAGTGAAGATTTTACAAGTCTTTAGTTACAATTTAAAATTATTCAGAGACTGGTCCAAACGCTTTAAATGGTGGCTTATCGGTGCCATTGCTGCGTTTTTGCTGCTGTTTAGTCTTTTTGTGCCGCTCCCTTACTATTTGGAAATGCCGGGAGGTGCCTATGATATCCGCTCTGTTTTGACGGTTGATGACCGCAAGGATGATGAAGCGGGTTCTTATAATTTTGTAGCAGTCAGTATGAGTCAGGCAACTTTGGCCCAGCTTATCTATGGCTGGCTGACACCTTTTACGGAAATTACCAGCATGCAGGAAACAACTGGCGGCTATAGCAACGATGACTATATCAGAATGAATCAGTTTTATATGGAGACCTCACAGAATAATGCTGTCTACCAAGCTTTGACATTGGCGGGTGAGGAGGTCAGTCTGGACTACATGGGGGTTTATGTGCTCAATGTTAATGAGGATTCCACCTTTAAGGGAATCCTTCAGCTGGCTGACACTGTCACCGGCGTTAATGGCCGGACTTTTGAAAGTTCAGCGGACTTAATTGATTATGTCAGCAGCCTTAGCCTTGGCGAACAGGTGACGGTCCAGTATATATCTGATGATGAAGTTAAGGAAGCAACAGGAACTATTATTAAACTGTCAAACGGCAAAAATGGTATCGGTATCGGCCTTGTGGATCATACAGAGGTTAGGACCGACAAAGATATTGTCTTTTCGACAGACGGAGTCGGCGGGCCGAGTGCCGGTCTGATGTTTACGCTTGATATTTACGATCAGCTGACCGATGAAGACCTTCGCAAAGGCCGTGTTATTGCGGGAACTGGGACGATAGAACAGGACGGATCGGTCGGTGATATCGGCGGAGCTGCTTTGAAAGTGGTAGCCGCCGATCAAGCCGGAGCTGAAATCTTCTTTGTTCCTGATAATCCTGTGGAAGAAGCTGTTTTAAAGGCTGACCCAGAGGCTAAGACCAACTATGAGCAAGCTGTTGCTGCAGCTAAGGAAATAGGAACAAAGATGAAAATTGTTCCTGTCACCAACGTTCAGGAAGCAATCGATTATTTAAAACAGTAAAATGCATTGGCAAAATGGAGAGCGGATAAACATTGTGATTTCAAAGCCATCAATGTTAATCTGCTCTCTTATTTGTATCAAACCGTTAAGTTTCAATTAAGTCCCGCTGGTTAAATTAATAGTAGGAATACATTTTAACTGATCTGGGAGGCAAGATGTCAAAACGGCAAAAATGGTTCATCGTATTGTTTAATATTATCCTGCTGGCTATTTTTTTGGATGTCAGCATGCTGATTTTTTTAAGGATAGTTGACAGTCAGGGGATTTTCCAAACTGATGAAAGGAAATGGCTGACTTTTTTAGCTTGGCTTTTATGCTATGCTTTTGTATGGATGTGTCAGGGGCTGGCTTATCTGCTGCATGCTTATTTAAAAAAACTGAGAAAAAGGACTGAAAATGCTTAGTTGACCTGAGTGGACTGGATACCGGTCAGAAAGGATTTCTTTCATTTGCATAGCCTTTTTAAATTCGCTTCTTGAAAAGGAAGTGTTATAATAGCATTATGATTGAAAAGCTTAAAATTTTGCATATCAATGATTTGCATTCGCATTTTGAAGCCTTTCCTAAAATTAAACGTTTTTTTACAGAAAAATCTGAGTCCGTCAGTCAGGTCATCAAACTCGATATTGGAGACAATGTTGATAAAAGTCATCCAATGACTGAAGTCAGTTCAGGTCAAAGCAATGTTGCCTTAATGAATGAACTTGGAGTCGATTTTGCTACAATTGGCAATAATGAAGGAATCGGTCTGTCAAAAGCGGAACTCAACCGGCTGTATGAAAAAGCAGAGTTTAAGGTTATTTTAGGGAATCTGACCGATGCTAATGGGCGTCCGGACTGGGCCAGTCCCTATGAGATAGTCACGACAGCAGCTGGCACCAAGCTTGCTTTTTTAGCCTATACCTTCCCCTATTACTGGACTTATGAACCCAATGGCTGGAATGTTGCTGAACCGCTTGCCTGTCTGCAGCGGGACTTGCTGCTGCCGGAGGTACAGTCAGCTGATTTTCGCATTCTGCTGAGCCATTTAGGGATACGTCTGGATGAAAAAATCGCCCGGACTATGCCGGAGATTGATTTAATCGTCGGGGCTCATACTCATCATGTTTTTGAAGAAGGAGCCAGCTTAAAGGGGACTTATCTGGCTGCTGCCGGCAGGTACGGTGAGCATGTTGGTGAAATTGATTTGACATTTACCGACCACCGTCTTTCTGATATCACTATTTTGGCGCATGAGACCCGCCACTTGCCCAGCTTAGCAGCTGATAAAAAATGGCTTGCAGAATATACTGAGGCTGGACGCCGCTGTCTGCGCCAGCAAAAGCTAGCTGATTTTCCCCGCGATTTAAGTCTGTCAGAATCCGCAGATTTACTGATGACAGCTATGCAGACGTATGCAAAGAGCGATTTTGTCCTGATTAATACCGGATTGATTGTCAGCCCTTTTTCTGCTTGTTTTACCAAAGACTCTCTGCATCATTCGCTGCCCCATCAAATGCGCCTGATCAAGTTTAAGCTGACATTGCAGGAAATGACGGAAATTTGTCAGGAAATTTTTGCCAAAGAAGCCTTACTGGCCGGTCAGGAAATTCGCGGAATGGGTTTTCGCGGGAAGCGGTTTGGCCGTTTAATGACGAAAGGTTTTACTTACAAAAACGGCAAAATAGTGTATAATAAAGAAGCTGCTATAGAAAATGATGAGCTGACTCTTGTTTTAGTAGATCAGTATTATTTTGCCTCTTATTTTGAAAAATTAAAAGAACAAAAGGCAGAGTTTCTTTTTCCTGATTTATTAAGAGAAGTGCTTGAAAAATATCTTATCAGACAATTAAAAAGATAAAAAAGAGTTGTAAAAACAGAACAAAGCTGTATGAAAATCCGTGCTTCAATTTTAGTCCGAACTTGGGAATTGGAGAGTGTGGGGACCTTATAATATAGGGGTCTGTCTCTTTCCTTACTTTACCGGCCGCCTTTTCATACGGATTTGACACAGCCTTTGTATCTTGGGGAGAGTGGGTATGAGAAAAGAAATTTCTCCTGAAATGTATAATTATAATAAGTTTCCCGGTCCGCAGTTCATGGTCTTTGCTGACCGTGTTAAAAGCGATGATGCCGAATTTCTTCTTTTAGAAAATGAAAAAAATGCCTTTGATCCTAAGGTATTCAGTCAGCGTTTTTCAGAAATTTTATTAAAATATGATTATATTGTCGGTGACTGGGGGAATGAACAGCTGCGTTTGAAAGGATTTTATAAGGACAGCAAACCGCAGAAAAAAGGCACTCCGATTTCGCGTTTGCCTGATTATATTAAAGAATACTGTAATTTTGGCTGTGCTTATTTTATTCTCGAAAATCCCCAGCCTAAGACAGCTGCAGATGAAAGAAGCCACAGAGTTTCCAGCAGGTCTGAAGCCGAATCAGCGGAACACAGAGTTAAATCTAAAGGCAGGCATAAGATGCCTTCTAAAAGGCCATTCAGCCAAAAACGCAGGCATTCCCAAAGACTGTCCGATCAAACAGGAGAAGAAACACCGGCTAAACGGCATTTTGTTATTAGAAAAAAGGAAGACTAGATTATGAAACCATCAATTTATGGCTTAACGCGTGCTGAACTGTCAGCATGGGTCGCTGAACAGGGTGAAAAGCCTTTTCGGGCCGAACAGATTTGGGACTGGCTTTACCGTAAACGTGTTCAGTCCTTCGATGCCATGTCTAATCTGCCGCAGGCTTTTACAGCTTTATTGGCCGAACATTTTTGTATTAACCCTTTGAAACAGCGTATTGTGCAGGAATCTGCTGATGGCACAGTCAAATATCTGTTCGAGCTGCCCGATGGGATGCTGATTGAAACCGTCCTGATGCGTCAGCATTACGGCTTATCTGTCTGTGTGACAACACAGGTGGGCTGCAATATTGGCTGTACTTTTTGTGCCAGCGGTCTTATTAAAAAACAGCGGGATCTTACCAGCGGTGAAATCACTGCGCAAATTATGCTGGTTCAAAAATATTTTGACCAGAGAGAACAAAATGAGCGAGTCAGCCATGTAGTTGTTATGGGAATCGGTGAACCATTTGATAATTATGATAATGTTCTTAATTTTTTGCGTATTATCAACGATGACCGCGGTTTAGCCATTGGAGCGCGTCATATTACTGTTTCGACTTCGGGTCTGGCTCATAAAATTCGAGATTTTGCCAATGAAGGTGTTCAAGTTAATTTAGCTGTATCTCTCCATGCACCTAATAATGAACTGCGCTCCAGTATTATGAGAATTAATCGCTCTTTTCCTCTTGAAAAGCTTTTGGGAGCGATTGAGTATTATATTGATACGACTAATCGCCGGGTAACATTTGAATATATTATGCTCAATCGTGTTAATGACTGGCCGGAAAATGCACAGGAATTAGCCGACTTAACAAAGAAAATCCGCAAGCTCTCCTATGTCAATCTGATTCCTTACAACTCTGTATCCGAACATGATCAGTACAGCAGAAGTCCTCAGGATCGAGTAGCCGCTTTTTATGATGTATTAAAGAAAAATGGTGTTAACTGTGTTGTGCGCCAAGAACACGGCGCCGATATTGATGCGGCCTGCGGTCAGCTGCGTTCCAATACGATGAAGCGCGACCAAGAAGAATTGGCAAAGAAAGCGTAAATCAATGATACCTTTTTTCAGCCAAAAGGGAAGGCCCAGTTCTTTAGGCAGAACGGCAGGCTGGTGTTTTTTAGCTCTTTACCTGCTGGCTCTTGCTCTTATGTGCTTTACCCCTCAGCATGGTCTGACAACTTTTGAAACGCCTGGCATTCAGCGCTTTGGCCGAGTAGTTGTTTTGCTGGTACCCTTTAATTCTCTCATTCATTTTACTCATTTGCCTGACTGGCAAGCTGCAGTCTGGGTTATAGGGCAAAATATCGTTAACATTTTTTTGCTCTTTCCCCTAGTATTTATCTGTTTATTCCTTTTTCCCCGTTTAAGAAAAGGCAGACATGTATTGTTAGCAAGCTTTTTAATCAGTCTGGGGATCGAGTGCACCCAGATTCTCGCAGATTTGCTTTATGATGCCAACCGTGTTTTTGAATTAGATGATTTATGGACCAACACACTGGGCGGTGTATTGGCTTGGATCGCTTACCGGCATGTGCAGAAGCATTTTTTGCATAAAAGAAAGTAAGAAATCTCTTTTGTGATGTATTCATCATGGAGGAGATTTTCGCGTGGTGGTGGCAGTTTTCGAGTACAGGCACAGTCAAAAAATAAAAACAGATAACTCTGCTGTCTAAAACGCTGTAGACAACTCAGTTTTTCAGCTGCTTTTGTTACAGCCTTTGTGTCTTGTGGAATTGAACACGGCCTAAACGCTGCGGGAAAAAGAAACATGTGCAAACCTAGTGCTGACTTAAGTTTTAGCCAGCCGTAGATGACTGAAGGCTTTGTCGTCTTGACAGCCGACCGCACCCTTCTAGTCATCCTGGCAGGGGTGCGCCTACGAAATCAAAGATTTCTGGCTTACCGCCTATTTTCCTTTTGCGTTTTTAACGGCCTTTGTATCTTGTGGAATTGAACACGGCCTAAACGCTGCGGGAAAAAGATAGTCTGTCTTAGAGCCTTGCTGGCTCGTCATCCAGCCTTCTATTTTCCTTTTGCGTTTTTAACGGCCTTTGTATCTTGTGGAAGGATGTTTTATGTCCATTGTTAAAAATTTGTGGTGGTTTTTTAGATTAGAAAAGCGGCGCTATTTGCTTGGGATTTCTGCGCTGAGTTTAGTTGCAGTTCTCAATCTTATTCCTCCGAGAATATTGGGGAATGTTATTGATGCGATTACTCAAAAGGACTTAACCCATACAGAGCTGCTTTGGAATCTTCTATGGCTGATTATGGTTGCTCTGTCTATGTATTGGCTGCGCTATCTTTGGCGCATGTATATTATAGGCACATCCTACCGTTTGGGCCAGATTATTCGTTATCGACTGTTTGAGCATTTTACAAAAATGTCCCCGTCTTTTTACCAAAAATATCGGACCGGTGACCTGATGGCCCACGCTACTAATGATATTAATTCATTGACGCGTCTGGCCGGAGGAGGCGTTATGTCGGCTGTCGATGCTTCTATTACAGCTTTGGTCACTCTGATTACTATGTTTTTTACCATTTCTTGGCAGATGACTTTGATTGCCGTGCTGCCGCTGCCTTTGATGGCATTTGCAACCAGCCGTTTAGGTCGTAAAACCCATGAAAGCTTTAAACAGTCTCAAGCGGCTTTTTCCGAGCTTAATAATCAAGTGCAGGAAAGTGTTTCAGGAATTAAAGTGACAAAATCTTTTGGTTATCAGGAGCAAGAATTGGCTGCTTTTCAGAAAACCAATGAAATGACTTTTGAAAAAAACATGGTTACTATGAAGTACGATGTCATGTTCGACCCGCTGGTGCTGCTCTTTATTGGAAGTTCCTATGTTTTAACTCTGCTTATGGGCGCCTTTTTGGTTTCAGCTAATCAGATTACAGTCGGTAATTTGGTCACCTTTATAACCTATCTTGATATGCTGGTCTGGCCTTTAATGGCCATTGGTTTTCTTTTCAATATGGTACAGCGCGGTGCTGTTTCGTATGAGCGGATTAATGCTCTGCTCGAACAGGAGTCGGATATCAAAGACCCCGACCAGCCTCTGTCTGATATTGAAAACGGACCTTTGGTTTATGCTATTGACAGTTTTCAGTATGAGAACGAACCAGCCTTATCTGATATTCACTTCACCTTGGAAAAAGGTCAAACGTTAGGATTAGTCGGACAAACCGGATCCGGGAAGACAACGCTGATTAAACTGCTCCTGCGGGAGTATGATGTGACGGAGGGCAGCATCAGTCTTAATGGGCAAGATATTCGCCAATACCGTTTAGCCGATTTGCGCAGTTTGATAGGCTATGTCCCTCAGGATCAATTTCTGTTTGCAGATTCTATTTTGGAAAATGTTCGTTTCGGAAATGCCCGCTTAAGTTCTCAGGAAGTTGAAGAAGCAACACGTCTGTCTCAAGTGTATGATGATATTATTGCTATGCCTGAAGGCTTTGCAACAGTTGTCGGTGAGAAGGGTGTTTCCCTGTCAGGCGGTCAGAAACAGCGGATTGCTATGAGCCGGGCAATGATTTTAAATCCGGAGATTCTGATTTTAGACGATTCTCTTTCCGCTGTCGATGCTAAAACGGAGCACACAATCATTGAAAATCTTAAACAAACACGCCAGAATAAATCAACGATTATTACAGCCCACCGCTTATCTGCGGTTGTTCATGCTGATTTGATTTTGGTCATGCAGGATGGCCGTGTTATTGAGCGCGGCAGTCACGATGAACTGATACAGGCCGGCGGCTGGTACGCAGCCACCTATGCAGCTCAGCAATTAGAAAAGGAGGAGGAAGAGCGGTATGAATAACAGCAATCAATGGCGCGTATTTAAACGCTTAATGTCCTACCTCAAACCTTATAAACTGCTGACAGCAGTCGCACTGACTCTGCTTTTGCTGACGACGGTTGTCCGCAGCTTGATCCCGCTGCTAGCCTCCTATTTTATTGACCACTTTTTGACTGATTTCAACCAAACAGCGGTTATGATGTTGATCGGCTATTATCTTATGTATGTCCTGCAGACCATCATTCAGTATCTGGGGAATTTCTTTTTTGCGCGTGTGTCTTACAGTATTGTCCGTGATATTCGTTACGATGCCTTTGCTAATATGGAAAAATTAGGCATGTCCTACTTTGACCGGACGCCGGCAGGGTCAATTGTGTCACGTCTGACTAATGATACAGAAAGTATCAGTGAAATGTTTTCCGGTATCTTATCCAGCTTTATTTCAGCTATTTTTATTTTTACGGTTACCCTTTATACAATGCTGATGCTGGATGCCAAACTGACAGGCTTAGTAGCCCTTTTTCTGCCCTTCATTTTTCTTTTAGTTAATCTTTACCGCAAAAAGTCTGTCAAAGTGATTGAGAAAACACGCAGCTTACTGAGCGATATTAATACAAAACTGTCTGAAAGTATTGAAGGGATTCAGATTATTCAGGCTTTTAGCCAAGAAGACCGTCTTAAGGACGAATTTGAAGCTATAAACAAGGAGCATGTCCTCTATGCCAACCGTTCTATGGCCTTAGACAGCCTCTTTTTACGTCCGGCTATGTCGCTTTTAAAACTTTTAGCTTATGCAGTTTTAATGGCTTATTTCGGTTTCCAGGGAATGGGTGCAGGGATTACAGCCGGGCTGATGTACGCTTTTATTCAATATGTCAACCGCTTATTTGATCCCCTGATTGAAGTGACACAGAACTTTTCGACTTTGCAGACTTCCATGGTTTCTGCCGGCCGAGTTTTTGACCTGATTGATGAAGCCGGATATGAGCCGCTCCAAGCTGACAGCCAGGCTGAGATAACAGAAGGCAGCATTGAATTTAAAGATGTCAGCTTTTCTTATGACGGAAAAAACCGGACCTTGAATCATATTTCCTTCAAGGTTCAAAAGGGTCAGACCATTGCTTTTGTCGGACCGACAGGTTCTGGGAAATCTTCTATTATCAATGTCTTCATGCGCTTTTATGAATTTCAGTCCGGACAGGTCCTGCTGGATGGCAGAGACATTCGGACATATAGCCAAAAAGAGCTGCGCAGCAAGGTGGGGCTGGTACTTCAAGATCCCTTCCTTTACCACGGCACCATTAAGTCCAACATCAAAATGTATCAGGATATTTCTGATGCTGAGGTGGAAGCTGCAGCGGAATTTGTGGATGCTGCCCCATTTATTCAAAAATTGCCGCAGCAGTATGATACACCGGTCAGTGAACGCGGCTCCAGCTTTTCAACCGGTCAGCGTCAGCTGTTAGCCTTTGCAAGAACAGTGGCCAGTCAGCCTAAGATTTTGATCATGGATGAGGCAACCGCTAATATTGATTCGGAGACAGAACAGATTGTCCAGAATTCACTGGAAAAAATGCGGCAGGGACGGACGACCATTGCGATTGCCCACCGTTTATCCACTATTCAGGATGCGGACTGTATTTACGTTCTTGATAAAGGGCAGATTATCGAATCGGGTACTCATGAGGAACTGCTAGCTCAAAAAGGGACCTATCAAAAGATGTATCAACTGCAGGCCGGTATGCTGGATTCAGCAAGCTAAAAAACGTTCTAGCACGTCTAATTGATTTTATTTCTTACATAAAAAGTGTTCAGCCACCTGTGAAAGCACAGGTGGCTGATTGCGTGTCAAACGAAAACTGTCAGCATTTGAGCTTTTATTAAGAAGTCTGTTCCTTTTCATCAGCTGCATTATCGGTTGTTTTTTCTGAAAGCTTCTTGCTATCTTTGTCCTCCCTTTCATCAGAAGAGGCCGGTTCTGCTTCCTGTTTTGGCTGGGATGCTTCCGGATTTTCTTCCGCTTTGGCATCTGTTGCCGCAGTCTTTTCCCTGTTTTGTTCTTCATAGGGGACCGGATTTGCTGCATCAGCCTGTGAGGCGGTGTCGGCTGATTCTGCCTGAACTGTTTCTAAGACGTTTTGAAGGTCCTTTGTGTCTGAGGCTTCAGTATCTTCTAGGATTTCAAGCTCATTTGCTGTTTTTGGAGAAGCCTCTGCCTGTTCCCCTGCCTCAGCCGTTGAAGGAGCTGCTGCATTTCCGCTGATATCGCCGCCCTCTGCTGACTTAAAGTAATCAGCAATCACTTTTGGTATATTGTGCTCATTCAAATCCAATTCTTCTTGTGGGATACGGTTATGACTGACATTTAAGTAACGAATAGAGCGGTTGGTCTGACTGAGTACTAATGTACTGAGGAGATTGTGAGAAGCATCAATATCATCTAAAATCCTAAAGCGATTGATTCCTTCCAGATTTTGCAATTGATTGTGAGTAAGATTCAGAGTAGTCAGACTGGTTTGCTCTCCCAATAATCCCAAATCACTGATTTGGTTATTGGCAACTGATAAATTTTTCAAAGAAAGAGCCTCTTCCAATCCTGCCAGTGAACGAAGTTTATTATGTTCCGCGTTCAAATTTTTTAGAGAAGGAAGCTGTTTGATAAAAGTCAAATCCGCCAATTCGTTATGATTGACTGTTAATTCTTCCAGTGACTGGGCTTTTAATGTATTAAGGTTGATTTCAGGGTTGTGCGACACAAAGAGGCGTTTTAAATCTTTCTTACCACTGAGAGGGGATAAATTGGTGATTTGATTGTGCTCTAAACTGACGGCCTGAAGTTTGGATAGTCCTCTTAAAGCGCTAAGATCAGTGATATGATTATAGTCAAGATTGAGCGATTCTAAGTGATTCAGGCTTGCCAAAACACTGATGTCGCTTATATGATTGCCGGCTGCTGATACCGATTTTAACTGCGGGTAATTTCTTAAGAATGAGAGGTCTGAGACATTATTTTGTGAAATATCTATTCCCTCTAAAGTCGGTATATTTTTCAAAAAATCATAATTGCTGATACCGGTTTTTGTCAACCACAAGTGCTTCAGCTTCTTAAACTGATAGAGCGGATAAATGTCTTTAATAGGGGTAAAACCAATGCCTAAGATCTCAATATTAGGCATCAAATCTAGGCCTTTTCGTTCAAGAGGATTTGGCCGCTCACCAATATTAAGTGACTTGACAGTTTTTAACCATTCTTTCATTTTGTCAGGATCGGTCTCTTGTCCGGGGAAGTCTGTGTCTGCTTGAGCGTGTAAGATATCCTCAATAATATCATCATCAAAGCCTAAGGTTTTCAGCGTCGCCATACCAATCGTTTGGTGAGCATGCGGATTATCCTGAGCATGAGGAACTTCGATAGGCGCATTAAGTGAAATTTTATCCACAGCAATGGCGTGTTCATGGTCGCCATGAGGATAAATAAAGACTTTTCCATTATCCCTATCTGCTACACGAATGCTTGATAATGGCAGATTAAGACTTTTTGCCAGATAAGCCCGCTTCGCTTCCAAATCCGATTCTTGATTAGGTTTCGTCTGAGGCGGGAGTTCTGGCTTTTTGGACTCGCTGCTTGGCTGATTTGGTTTAGGACTTTTCTCAATTAGGCCTTCCCATTTCGTTCCTTTAAGACTGCCATAGGTAACAATGTGAATATGACCTTGATGCTCAACCAGCAGTCCTATCTCTGTTCGCCCGACAATGCCGTTTCCATCAAATATAAAACCATCACTTGTTGGGTAATCGATGCCTGACCGCCCTCCCATAGGTTGAGAGGGAAGAGGTGGTATTGGCTGTCCAATTGAACCATCGGATACCAGTGGATTGGTTAAAGGAAATAAGTAGTCAGTCTGCCTTCCTTGCGGAGGAGACAGGATGGGTGCCACAGTCTGTCTCAATGTTTGATGCGGTGCTGGTCTAGCCTGAAAATAACCCGTCAGGCTGCTTTTTAGGATATAGTGGTAGTGGTCTTCATGCCTTACGATATAGCCATTGGCGTCTTCAACAACAATATCGCTGGGGCTAAAGACATAATGATCATGAGCTCCGTTCTGAAAAGAAGAAGTCCGGCTTGCAGCCTCGTGGCTTGTTGCTTGTTTGTAATTTTTGGGGATTAAATAAGCCCATTTGCTGCCCACCAAATCTGAGTAGAAGAAAAAGTGGCTGTGCCCGTTATGCTCAACTATTATTCCAGAGTCTGTTTTAGCTGTAATTTGACTCTCGTCTGTCAAAAGAAAACCATCGTTCGTCGGCTTGTCAATCCCCTCAATTTGCCTTTTTTTCTTATTTTTTCGCTTCTTGTTTTTCTTATTTTTTTTGACGTGATGCTCTTCAATCTTGAGATACTTAGTCAGTTTTCGAGCTTCTTTAATACTGATCACATTTGCTTTATGCTTTTTATCAGTAGGATAATAGTAAAAGTCCTCATCAATTTTGACAATATAGCCTTTTTCCAGTTTAGTGACAATGTCCTTTTTTTCCAATTGGTAATCGGATGGTGCTAATGTTTTCGAAAGAAACTTGGCATTATAAGGGATAGCTTTTTTCTCCACATGATAATGGTTTCCATGAACCATTACATAGCCGTCTTCCTGAATTTCGGCAACCACTGTAATCTCTTCAGCTTGCTTCAGCTTCTGTTTAGCTGCTTTGTCTTGGGACAAGGGCTCCTGTTTGGATTCATGATTTGTCTGGCAAGCTCCTAAAATCAAATGGGCCGTTAAAAATAAGCTGACCAGTGCTAAGCGTTTTTTTGACCTTTCCATAAAAAACCTCCTCAAATACTTAACCGGTTAATCATTAACCGGTTAAGTATATCACAAAATTATTTCAATGACAAGCAATTAATATAAAAAGAAGAACAAGAGGAGAACACAGTGTGGCTTTTTAATTGCCGATTTTTTTCTAAAACGCTTGACATTATTTTTTTAATCATAGAATAGAAACAGTTGGTTAGAGATTGACTGCTTTTTCAAAACTGGATTTGATAGAAGCAAGGAAAATTGATACACTAAAATAAAAAATAGCCTATTTCATAGAGAATTTATACCTTAATTGATTATAGCTTGCTGCAGTATTTCAAATAACAAATTATTAAGAAAATCAGTTTTCATCAGCAAAAAGCAGGCATTTCCCTGCCTCATTTACAAAAAATGACAAATGTCATCTGTTGCAATGACATTAAGGGCTAACGCTTCTATCAGAATTAGGATACAATAACATTAAAGCAGAGCAAGAACTGAATGAAAGCTGCTGCAGAAATCCGATTTGTTACTTTGTTTTGATATGGCCTTTCTGTCTTGAAGGAGGAATTATATGAATCCGGTTATTAAGGTATCACATCTGTTTAAAAATTTTAAAAACAAAAAGGTGCTCAAGGATATTTCGTTTACGGTTCAGCAGGGAGAATGTTTAGCGCTTATCGGTCCGAACGGCTCCGGAAAGACTGTTCTGCTGACCTGTCTTTTAGGGGATTACCTTCCGACTGAAGGCCGTATTTCCATATTAGGACAGTCTGCTCAAGCACAGAAGCTAAAGGAAAAAGTAGCCGTTTTATTTCAGGATAATCTGACGGAACAAAAACTGAAGGTGTCTGAATTGTTGAATTTCCAAAAAACAATTTACAGCGACCCCCTGTCCGATACGATTATTTCTGATTTGCTGGACTTCACGGACCAGCAGAAAAACCAGTTCGCTGATAAACTTTCGGGCGGACAGCGGCGCTTACTGGCTTTTGTACAGGTACTTGTGGGCCAGCCTGATATTATTTTTTTGGATGAACCGACAGCCGGTATGGATACGAACACTCGACAGCGGTTTTGGGTTATTGTAGACGACTTAAAAAAGGCCGGCAAAACAATTATTTATTCCAGCCATTATATCGAAGAAGTGGAGCATACGGCAGACCGTATTTTAGTACTGCATGAAGGAAAGTTGCTGCGTGACACAACGCCCCATTTGATGCGAACGGAAGAAAAAGAAAAAGTCTTTACCTTACCTGCCGCTTACCGTCCTTTTGTTGAAGATCAAGCTGTTTGGAATTTGACAGAAAAAACAGGGGTTATTTCTTTTACAACTAAACAGCCTCAAATGATCTGGAATCACTTGCAGCAGGCAGGCTGCTTAATCGATGATATTGAAATGACAAATCGTACCTTGCTTGACAGTATTTTTGAGAATGAAATAAAGGAAAGAGAGTCGGTCTAATCTTAAAATCTAGGGTTTGTGTCTAAAAGTTCTTTCTGGAGTGCAGGACTATCTAGTAAATTTTGCTTTGCTCTTTTGACGGCCTTTGTATCTTGATGGAACTGAACACGGCCTAAGAGCTGTGCAAAAAAGATAGCCTTCCCTTGAGTCATTAGCGACTCATCGGTCAGTCTCCTATTTTTGCTTTGCTCTTTTGACGGCCTTTGTATCTTGATGGAACTGAACACGGCCTAAGAGCTGTGCAAAAAAGATAGCCCTCCCTTGAGTCATTAGTGACTCATCGGTCAGTCTCCTATTTTTGCTTTGCTCTTTTGACGGCCTTTGTATCTTGATGGGAGAAGTGATATGAACACATTTAAAGCCATTTTGTATCAGGAATATCTGATTAATAAACGTTCTTTATCTAATCTGTTCGCGGGAATCGGCATGCCTGTTGCTTTCTTTTTGCTCTTTAGCACTATCTGGGGAAGTGATGACAGTATGTCTAAGGAAATGGCCGCTTTATCGACTCAGCGCTATATGCTGCAAATGGCCGCTTTTTCAAGCCTGAGCTTTGCTTTTTATTCCCTGCCTTTTGCCTTTCAGGAAGACAAGGCAGGCCACCGTTTCAAAAATATTCAGCACAGCCCGGTTCCTATGTGGCAATATTATCTCAGTAAAATTTTAGCAGTACTAGTCCATTTTGTTTTAGCTATTGTGGTCGTTTTTGCAGTCGGTCATTTTGCCAAGGGTGTCAGCATGTCTGTGACAGACTGGCTGGCTTCGGCTGGGCTGCTGTTTATGGGGGCAGTTTGTTTTATGCCTTTCGGTGCTCTTTTTGTACAGATCTCATCGGCTCAGACTCTGGCCTTTGTTGCTAATATTTTTTATCTGGGGTTAGCAGTACTTGGCGGTCTTTGGATGCCGATTTCGACTTTTCCGGATTTGATGCAAAAACTGGCTAAAGTGACTCCGACATACCATCTCAACAATCTTCTGATTTCTTATTTTGACGGCCGTTTTTCTTTTCAGTCTCAGCTGATACTGCTGGTTTATGCGGCAGCAGTCTTTCTGCTTGCTCTAGCAATCGGAAAGCTTCGTGAGGTGAATTGATGTTTCATGGTTATCGAAAAAATGATATTCTTTTTTATGCTGCCCTTATATTTCTTGTTTATCCGCTTGGCGGTGTTTTCTGGTTTAACTACCCCTTGTGGACGGTGCCTTTTACCTTTGTTTTTGCTCTTTCTTATATCGCATTGATCCATATCAAGGATGTCTATCGAAAGACAATTGCGGCTCTTTGGTTTTGTACTATGGCTTATATTGCCTTAATGACCTGTTTTTTAGTTGAACCATCAATGATGTGGTATTTCTTTTTTCAAAGCAATCTTTTAATTTGGCGTTTTCGTGACAGCATTAAAAGTTACCGGAGTATGACCTTTCTGTTTGAAATTTTTGGAGTCAGTCTCTATTGTTTCCTTCAAGTTTCAAACTCTATCGGCCGGATTGTGATTATAGTGATTCCAGCTTTTATCCTTATTTTGCACTATTCCCAGAATCGTATCCGCTTTGAAAGCGATCTTCAAACCGAAGTTTACAGACAAAATCAGTATATTAATCTGTTGACTGCCGAAAACGAACGCAGCCGCATTGGACGTGATTTGCATGATACACTGGGACATACCTTTGCCATGATGACACTCAAGACAGAGCTGGCGCTGAGACAATTAGAACAGACTAAGCTGGAAGCAGTCCGCAAGGAGCTGACTGAACTTCATCAAATCAGTAAAGATTCAATGAAAGAGGTCCGCAGTCTGGTAGACAATCTAAAATACCGTACAGTAGAAGAAGAGCTGAGTGTTATTACTGAAATGTTTAGTTTTTCAGATATTGATTTGACAATAGACCAGAGGCTGAATCTGCAAACACTGACTCCCATTATCCAGTCCAGCATTACAATGATTTTGCGCGAACTGACAACTAATGTTATCAAACATGCTGAGAGAGCCCGGCACTGCCAGATTAAACTCAGAAAACATCAGGACGCTATTGTGGTTGAAGTCAGTGATGATGGCTGCGGTTTTGACCGTTTAACGGGACAGGAACTTCGTTCCATTAGGGAGCGTCTGCAGTTTGTAAAAGGTGAAGCAAAGATTGTTTCAAGTCAAAATCCGACCGTTATCAGAGTCAGCTTTGAAGAGTCAAACACGAAGCTGTAAACAGGTACAGGGCAGCAGTTTATCTAATGGCTGCATATCTTGTCTGACGTTCTCGTTTTGACGTTGGCATAAGGTATTTTGGTTTAAAAACGGTTTAGAGAGAGGAATGTTATGAAAAGTGAGCAGCAAAAGGCTTATGGAGAAGCGGCACAAAGTATCGCACCTTATGGTTTTGCAATGGCTTTTTTTACACTGCTTTATTCCCTATTTTTTGGTTTCGCTTGGGGGCTGATCGGATGGTTTATGTTTGGCTTAGTGGCTGTCTGCAGTGTTTATATTGCTTGCATTAGTTTAAAAAATATGAAGCACGCAAATCGTTTTGAAGTTTATGAAAGTCTGGAAGGCCAGAGGATTAAAAAGCAGATGGGACTCTTAAGTGCTGTGACTTATACAGGTGTGTGGCTATGTGTACTGGTATTAGCATTTCTTGATTTGAGGCCATTTATTTTTCCGGCAGTAACCTTGATAATTGGTTTGCATTTTATTCCGCAGGCAAAAATTATGAACAGAGTGATTGATTATTTTGTGGCCCCATTCCCAATTTTATCAGCTTTGTTAGCTATATATCTGGGTATTGTATCCGATATGCACTGGTATGTGCTATGGTCTGTTTCTGGTATCGGCGGAGCGGGTGCCACATTGGTTTATGGTTTTTATCTGTTATCTGTTTACAGAAAAACAGCAGAAAAATTTGGTGTTCCTTATAAATAGAGGAAAATGATTTAAGATGAGGGAGAAGCTGAGATGAAATTATTAGTTGCTGAGGATCAGTTCATGCTGCGTGATGCTTTATGTCAGCTGCTTCTTATGGAAGAAGATGTTGACTGTGTCTTTCAGGCGGCAGATGGATTAGAAGCGATAGCTGTTTTGGAAAGAGAAACTGTAGATGCAGCAATTTTAGATATAGAGATGCCCCGGAAAAGCGGTTTAGATGTCTTAGAATGGGCGCGTGCCAACAGTAATACTAAAATTATTATTGTCACAACCTTTAAGCGGATTGGTTATTTTCAGCGAGCCATCAAAGCAGGTGTCGATGCCTATGTCCTCAAAGACCGATCCATTTCTCAGCTAATGAAAACCATTCATACTGTTTTAGAAGGACATAAGGAATATTCCCCTGAGCTGATAGAGAATATTATTTCAGCCAACAATCCGCTCAGTGCTCAGGAACAAAAAATTCTGAGTCTGATTGCCAAGGGTAAAACCAGCAAGGAAATTTCCCAATTGCTCTACCTTTCAGACGGGACGATCCGCAACTACACCTCGGCTATTTTTAATAAACTAGGTGTCAGCAACCGGGTTGAAGCTGTTAAAATGGCTCAAGAAAAGGAATGGATATAGATTAAGAGCAGAACTCCCAGACCATAAGTGTCCTCTCTGCATTTCAATGGCTGGATTAGAGTAGGACTATCCTCCGAATGATGTTATTCGCATTTCCTCACAGTTGGTCAGGCAGGCGTGAAAATTAAGACGCATTCTGACTAAGGGGATCTCACCATAAAATCTGCTTCAATAAAGCAAATTAAACTGGGACACTTTTGTTTTAGATTTTTTAATGCCTGCAGATTTGCAGTTGCGGCTTTAATGCCAAAGGTTTGAAATTTTACAGTCTCTCCGTACAGTTGGCGGATTTACATATCTTTTCAGAGGTATTATAATAAAAACTATGGAGAAAAAGACAATTCATTATAAACTGGAGTTAACACCGGAAATCGTCAGAAAGCTGGAACTGGCTGATAAAATAGAAGCAGAATGGAATACAGACGGACTGTTTATCAAAAAACGAACTGCAAAACAGCGTTCAATGCTGCCTAATTGGGTTTTGGCGGTTTTTAGTCTGGGAGCTGTCCTTATCTTTTTAGCGCTGACTGTTCTGCTGAAAGTTAAGCAGGTGCCTTTGAGCGGCGACTTTTCGATTTCGGGTTTCTTGCTTGTGGGCGGCGGTTTTTTAGCAACTGGTTTTTTTACAATTAATTTTATTTTTAATCGTCGGGCATTCTTAGCGGGTTTGAAAAACCGTATTTTTTGGCGGATGCTGCCGGTTGTTGTCCTTGCCTTCACGACAATTTTGTTTGTGGTTTTATTGGGGTTTGCCTGGCTGCTGGGACAGCTTTTTAAGGGAGTTTCGTTTGATCAGCTGACATCAGCCCTGCTTGTGGGGATTATGATTTATACGGTTACGCTTCTCTGGTCACAGCTGGCTGAGCAAATCAGAGCAACTTGGCTGACTACGGTATTCACGGTCATTATGATGACTGGTGTTTTGCTGTCTATGGCGACGAACAGTTCCAGACAGTGGTGGCAGATTAATTTGAGTTTTTTGGGGACTAAAGCCGCAGAAAACGGCTGGCAGTTCAATATGACTTTGATACTGTCTGCTCTTGTTTTAGTGTCTTTGGTGGATTACCTTTTTGTTGCCCTAGGCCATCATTATGGGAAAGACTGGAAAATGACTGTGCTGAGACTTTTGCTGACCTTTTTGGCTCTTGATTTAGGAGCTGTTGGCTACTTTCCTAATGACGGGGAGTGGCATCATCTGCATACACAGTTTGCCGGCTACTTAATTTATATTGTCATTCTTTTAATTGTCAGTGTCCCTTGGCTGGTACCGCAGGTCACCAAAGATTTTATCACCACTTCCTATCTTATTGGTGCTGTCTTAGTGGCTTTAGAAATCGCTTTTCAGTTTATAGGCTACCTGTCCTTAACTGCTTTTGAAATGTCCGCTTTTTTACTGGCTTTTAACTGGCTTCTCCTGCTGTTTAGCCATCTGGAAAAACTCATTCTCCCTGAGCGGCAGAAACTGCAGCTGAAACTGACAGCAGAGTAATCAGCAGTTCAAGAAGGAATCTTTTGTAATTTTTAGAATATTTGCAAAAAACAGTTGACATTTCTGAAAATAAGTGTATAATAATTAGCAATCAGAAAAGTAGTAAAGAAATGTTTTCAGGAAGTCCGTGGATGCTGTGAACGGGCAGCGGATCTTTATGAAATTGGGCTGATGGCATAAGTTGAAGATAATATATGTTCTTCAGGCAGGCACTCCTTACCGTGCAGCTCCTTGATGGAGGAGATTGAGATTGCGAAAGTTTTGTCATTTCGTAAATTGAGGTGGTACCGCGTTGGACTGACTGGAAGACGCCCTCACACAGATTTTTTTCTGTGTGAGGGTTTTTGTTTTATTATGGCTTAAAGCCGGTTTTTCTCAAAGAAAAAAACAAGAAAGAGGGTGGGACAAAAACCGGTAAATCGTTATAAGATGATGATTTCGATTTTCTTGTCCCGCCTTCGCACAGTTGATTAGGAAGGTCGCTGTCCCTTGCGTGATAAGAGATAAGAATTTCCGATCAAAACGCTTATGTCTAAAAAAGTGAAATGAGGCAGGATTTTGTCCCAGCCTCTGACAAGGCTTCTATCTTCCATTTATTTAAAGGCCGCTCAAGGCTTGCACCAAAATTAGTGTGAGCAGATGTTAGAATTTTAGCAGCACCTGTCTTATTTCAGATTTTATTTGCTGCAGTAATGCAGCAAGTATCCGATATGAGACAGCACAGTGATGAAAAAGAGGTTTCTATGCAGAAGATTTTAAATGCGGATGTTCTCACTCCCATTTTAGCTTATATGCGTCTGAAAGGAGAACATAAAGTTATTCTCGAGAGCATCCCCCGAGAGAAAGCAAACGCCCGCTTTTCTATCGTGGCTTACAATCCAGTATATGAGGTCAGATATGAGGGTGGAAAACTTTATTTGGATGACCGTGTTATAGATCAAGATCCATTTGATTTCTTGAGTCAGCTCAGCATTCGAGAAACACCTGCTAACTTGCCTTTCACGGGGGGAGCTGTCGGCTTTGTAGGCTATGACATGATTTCACTTTATGAGGATATCGGTGTCGTGCCCAAAGACCATATCAATACTCCTGATATGCATTTCTTTGTTTATGAATCGTACTTGGTTTTCGATCATAAAAAAGAAGTGATTCATGTGGTGGAGGACAATATTTATTCTAAGCGCAGCCATGACAGTATGCGTCAAGCTTTAGGAAAAACAATTTCGGATTTGCAAAAACAGGCAGTCAATGAATTTTCACCGCAAGAGCTGCATAAACTGCAGTTTAAAGCTCATCTTGAGAAAAAAACGTTTGAGCATATGGTAGAAAAAGCCAAAGAACTAATCCGTCAAGGGGATATGTTTCAATGCGTGCTAAGTCAGCGCTTTTCCAGCGCTTTTCATGGCGATCCGTTAGACTATTACAGAAATTTACGGGTGACCAATCCCTCCAACTATCTTTATTTTTATGATTTTGGCTCTTATCAGATTATTGGTGCCAGTCCAGAAAGTCTAGTTTCAGTTAAAGATGGTCTTGTAACAACCAATCCAATTGCCGGGACAAGGCCTCGCGGTCAAGATGACGAAGAAGACCGGAAACTGAGTGAAGATTTGCTGGCTGATGTTAAGGAAACAGCGGAGCATCGTATGCTGGTAGATCTTGGCCGCAATGATTTGGGGCGAATCTCTCACATTGGTTCTGTCCGCCTCAGTAAATATATGGATGTTGAATATTTCCGGTATGTTATGCACTTGACCAGTGTCGTCAAAGGCAGGCTTCTTTCTGAACTGACAGCCATTGATGCCCTCAAATCAACCTTACCGGCTGGTACTGTATCAGGAGCACCTAAAATTCGTGCCATGCAGCGGATTTATGAACTGGAAAAGGAGAAGCGCGGTGTCTATGCTGGCGCAATTGGCTATTTATCAGCCAGTGGCGATATGGATTTTGCGATTGCTATCCGCACCATGATTATCAAAGATTATAAGGCCTATGTGCAGGCGGGAGCGGGCATTGTCTATGACAGCATTCCTGAAAAAGAATTTTACGAAACCTTAAACAAAGCCAAGGCGATGACAAAACTGGGAGATGAGCAATGATTTTACTGATCGATAATTACGATTCCTTTACTTACAACCTAGCTCAGTATATCGGCAATCTGACCGCTGTTAAGGTCTTGCGCAATGATGCTGAAGAGTTGTATGATGCGGCGCAGGAAGCAGACGCCCTAATTATTTCGCCAGGCCCTGGCTGGCCCTGCGATGCAGGGAAAACAGAAGATTTGATCAAGGATTTTGCCGGACAAAAACCGCTGCTGGGTATATGCTTGGGACACCAGGCCATTATTGAGAGTTTTGGCGGCAGACTGCGTTTAGCAGAACAGGTTATGCACGGCAAACAAAGTTCGCTTCGTATTGAAAAAAAGGAACCGATTTTTTCAGATATCAGTGAACCGGTGACTGTTATGCGGTATCATTCTATTGCGGCAGACTACATTCCGGCAGACTTTACAGTGACTGCCTACAGTGAGGATGACCGAGAAGTGATGGCGGTTCAGCACAGAAAACTGCCCATTTATGGCTTGCAGTTTCACCCGGAAAGTATTGGGACACCCGCTGGTTTAAAAATGATTGAAAATTTTGTAAAACTGATATAAGGGCAACTGAATTTTTAGACTATTAACTAAAGGAAAAACAAAAAACTGCGCTGCAGAGTATAGATGTACAGATGGCTAATTGAACGGGATACGCCCTAAAATCCTAGTGAAAAAGCTGCCTGCCATCGTGATGCAAGCATCACTTGTCAGTCCCTATTTTCATACGGATTTTTAAACGGCCTTTGTATCTTGATGGAACTGAACACGGCCTAAGCTCTTTGCAAAAAAAGAGACGCAATCGAGGAAGCCTTAAGCGACTTACGAGTGCGACTGCTCTGTGAGCATAAAACTTTCTAGAGTTTAGCGACTCTTTGTCAGTTTTCCTATTTTTGCTGTGAGTTTTTCACGGCTTTTGTATCTTAAGTAAGGAGAGTGTGTTAATGAAAGAGGTTTTTGAACAGCTGGCTGCGAGGGAAGATTTGAATGAAGTACAGATGCAGCAAGTTTTTGAAGATATTTTGGAAGGAAGTGTTTCACAGGCGCAGATTGCTGCTTTCCTGCTGGGGCTGAAAATTAAAGGAGAGACTGCTTCGGAAATCACAGGGATAGTCAAGGCGCTAAAAACACATACAAGGCAACTGCCGCAGACCTTTGATGATGCCATGTGCAACTGTGGAACCGGAGGCGATCAGTCATATAGCTTTAACATCTCGACAACAGTTTCCTTTATTTTGGCTGCCGCAGGCATTCGTGTAGCTAAAGCTGGGAATCGATCAATCTCTTCGAAAGCAGGCTCGGCCGATGTTCTCGAAGCTTTGGGGATAAATGTTGCTGCCGAACCTCATGTTTTGGCAAAAGCTTTAAATCAGGTAGGACTGGCCTTTATCTTTGCCCAGACTATGCATCCGGCAATGCGCTATATCGGCCCGGCCCGTCAGGAGCTCGGTATTCCAACAATTATGAACTTGGTTGGCCCCTTGGCCAATCCGCTTGACTTAGAGACACAGCTTATGGGTCTGTACCGTCCAGAACTGCAGGAGACCGCAGCTCTGGTTATGCATAAATTGGGCCGCAGACGGGCTGTTGTTATCACAGGCCCTGATAATATGGATGAAGCCGCGCTTTATGGAATCAACACTTATACTTTGCTTGACAAAGGGAGGATCAGTCAAGGGACTTTCAACTATCAAGATTTACAGATGGAAAAGGTGGAGCTTCAGGCTATAAAGGGCGGGGATGCTGAAGAAAATGCCCGAATTCTGCTGAGCGTTTTACAAAATGAAGCCAGTCCCTATCTTGAAACCAGTGTTCTTAATGCCGGTTTAGCCTTTTATGCTAATGGGAAAGCAGTTTCTATTAAGGATGGTGTCTTGCTTGCACGTCAGCTTATTGCTGAGGGACAGGCGTTGGCAAAACTTCGCCAGCTTCAGGAGGTGCAGGTATGAAGAAAGAATTTCTGACGAACATTTTAGCACAGAAAAAACAAGAGGTGAGCCAGCTTGCTATGGAAGAGCTTCAGCCCATGCGCAGGACTTACAGTGTTTATGATTATTTTAAGACACATGGGGATCGGCTGCAGGTTATTGCTGAGGTGAAAAAAGCCAGTCCCAGTATGGGAGATATTAATGTAAAAGTGGATGTTCTGTCTCAGGCTAAAAGCTATGAAAGAGCAGGTGCCGCTATGATTTCTGTTTTGACAGATGAATCTTTCTTTAAAGGCAGGATTGATGATTTGGCTATTATTTCAGACCAGGTGGCGATTCCGACATTAGCTAAAGATTTTATCATCGATGAAAAGCAAATTATTCGTGCCCGCAATGCTGGTGCAACAGCTATTTTACTGATTGTAGCCGCCCTGAGCCAAAAGCGTCTTAAGGAACTTTATGATTTTGCTTACGGAATCGGACTTGAAGTCTTGGTAGAGACTCATAATCTCGCTGAACTGGAAGCCGCCCACCAGCTCGAGGCGCGAATCATAGGTGTTAATAACCGCAACCTGCTTACTTTTGAAACAGATATCAATACCAGCCTGTCTTTATCAGCCCATTTTAAAGCTGACAGTGTTTATATTTCTGAATCAGCTATTTTTACCAAAGAGGATGCAGCTGTTTTGGCCCCTTATTTTAACGGAATCTTGGTTGGAACAGCGCTGATGCAGGCAGATAATATAGCAGAAAAGATGGGGGACTTAAAGATTGACAAAAGTTAAGATTTGCGGCTTGTCTACGTCAGAAGGTGTTATCAGTGCCGTAGAAGCCGGCGCCGATTATGTTGGTTTTGTTTTTGCACCCAGCCGCCGTCAGGTTAGTTTGGAACAGGCACATTATTTGGCACAATTAGTTCCCGAAATCGTTAAAAAGGTCGGAGTTTTTGTCAGTCCGAGCTGCGAACTTTTAGAAAAGTTTATCAAGGCAGTTCCGCTTGATATGGTGCAGATTCACGGCAATTTCTCTGAAACAGCTGTTAAAAGGATTTCCGTTCCTGTAATTCGGGCTCTGCAGGTCAAAGATAATGTGCTGCTGCCTGACGGACAGGCAGATTACCTACTATTAGACGCTCCTGTCGCCGGTTCCGGTCAGACATTCGATTGGGAAAAACTGCAGGATAAAACAATCAGCCGTCCCTTTTTCATCGCAGGAGGTCTTAACAGTGAAAATGTGAGGGAAGCGATTCATCTGTTCCATCCCTATGCTGTAGATGTTTCCAGCGGTGTCGAGAGTCAGGGACATAAAGATACCGAAAAAATCAAATTATTTATAGAAAGGGTGAAAACATGACTTACAAGCAACCGAATACAAAAGGGTTTTACGGAAATTTTGGCGGCCAGTTTGTCCCAGAAACATTGATGACAGCAGTTATTGAACTGGATCAGGCTTACCGAGAGGCTAAAGAAGATCCTTCCTTCCAGAAAGAGCTGACCGCTCTTTTAAAGGATTATGTTGGCCGGGAAACGCCGCTCTATTATGCAGGGCGCTTAACGCAGCATATCGGCGGGGCTAACATTTACCTTAAACGTGAAGACCTTAATCATACCGGCGCCCATAAGATTAACAATGCTCTAGGGCAGGTCCTTCTTGCTAAGCGCATGGGCAAAAAGAAAATTATTGCTGAAACCGGTGCGGGTCAGCATGGTGTTGCAACGGCTACAGCGGCAGCACTTTTTGATATGAAATGCACCATTTATATGGGAGAGGAAGATGTCAAACGCCAGGCACTGAATGTTTTCCGTATGGAGCTGCTTGGAGCCGAAGTACATGCTGTCAAAGACGGATCGCGTGTTCTTAAAGACGCTGTCAATGCTGCCCTGCGCAGTTGGGTGACCAATATTGACGATACTCATTATATCATGGGCTCTGCTCTTGGACCGGCGCCCTTTCCCGAAATTGTCCGTGATTTGCAGTCCGTGATTGGCAGTGAGGCTAAAAAGCAGTTTGCTGCTGTGTCCGGCGGTCAACTGCCAGATGCAGTTTTAGCCTGTGTCGGAGGAGGTTCCAATGCTATCGGGCTCTTCTACCCTTTTGTTAATGATACTTCTGTAGCTATGTATGGTGCAGAGGCAGCTGGATTAGGGCTGGACACAGACCGGCATGCTGCCACTTTTGCTAAAGGCCGCCCCGGTATTCTGCATGGGGCTCTGATGGATGTCCTGCAAGACGAACATGGACAGATTATGGAGGCTTTCTCTATTTCAGCAGGTCTTGACTATCCGGGTGTCGGCCCCGAACATTCTTATTTCAAAGCAATAGGACGGGCAAGTTATGCTGCAGTGACAGATGAAGAAGCCTTAGAGGCCTTTCAGCTCCTGTCCCGCTTAGAGGGGATTATCCCGGCTCTGGAATCCAGTCATGCGATTGCCTTAACTCAAAAAGTGGCTAAAGAGCTCGGTCCTGATAAATCTATCATTGTCTGTCTGTCAGGCCGAGGCGATAAAGATGTATCGCAAGTTCAAAAACGATTGGGACAAGCTGCATCAGAAGGAGAAAAAGCATGACAAAAACACTGACAAAACATTTTAAAAAAATACAAGCAGCAGGTCAGAGGCTCTTTGTTCCTTATATCATGGCGGGAGATCACGAACAAGGACTCGGAGGTCTCTCTGCAACTGTTCATTTTTTGGCTGCAAATGGTGCTTCAGCTATTGAAGTTGGGATTCCTTGGTCTGATCCAGTCGCCGACGGGCCGGTTATTGAAGCAGCTGGGCAGCGCAGTTTAGCCAAAGGGGTCAGTTTAACCGCTGTTGTTGAGAAGCTTCAGGAGGAAACAAGCCCTGTTCCTCTTGTTATTATGACCTATTTCAATCCGGTCTTTCAATACGGTGTTAAAAAATTTATTGATAATCTAGCTTCAACAGATGTTAAAGGGCTTATTATTCCCGATTTACCGCATGAACACGAGGATTTTGTCCGCCCTTTTTTGGAAGATACCGATATTGCTCTGATTCCCCTTGTTTCTTTAACAACGGGACTGGAGCGTCAAAAGAAATTGATTAAGGATGCAGAAGGCTTTATCTATGCGGTTGCTGTTAACGGTGTTACTGGAACTGGTCAGAAATATCAGGACAATCTGGATAATCATTTAAGCAGACTTTCTGCTATAGCTGACATCCCAGTACTCACAGGATTCGGTGTTTCGGAATTAGCGGATGTTGAACGGTTTAATCGAGTATCTGATGGTGTTATTGTCGGAAGTAAAATTGTCAGGGATCTTCATCTGGGGCAAGAAGCAGACCTGAGCTCTTTCATCCGGCAGGCGGTCTACGGCAGCAATCACTAACAGCAGGGGTGTGTGAGATGGCAAGACCGTTCATAAGATTGCTTTAAGCTAGAAAATCAGTTCCCATGCTGTTAACAGCAGATAAGCAGTTGCTAAAAAAGGAACAAAGGGGATAGCTTTGTTCTGTTTACAGAAAAAAAGCATAAAGAAGATTCCCGATAGGCTGCTTAATTGGATAATCCATAAGATTTTTTGGCTGTCTACTGCCAGAGCCAGCGCAGCTAAGTACAGAAAATCGCCGCTTCCCATCTTCATATTGATGAAGCTGCCCGCAATTCCCAAAAGAAAGAGGCTGACAGCCCAGATATTCCACTCGCCGAAATATAAAAGAGGCAGAACAAAACATCCCCAAATGAGTAAAGGATAGGACTGTTCCCTGATATCGTAAATACTGAGTACACAGCTGAAAATAAGCAACAGCAGCTGTTCTGCGGTCAGCAGTCCTGCACTCCATAAAATAAAGGCTAATCCGCAGGCTCCCTCGAAAAAACAGTACCAAAATGAAATTCTGCTTTTGCAGAAACGACAGCGAAAACGGTTGACAATCTGTGAAACAAGAGGGACTAAATCTCTGGGTGACAGAGTTTGGCCGCAGCTGTCGCAGCGACTCCTGGGAACAATAATTGATTCATTGGGAAAACGCTTGATAACTACCCCTAAAAAAGAGGCGATGCTGGCACCTAAAAAGAAATATAAAAAAGTCTTCATATCTCCTTATTCGTAATTAAAGATAAACAAAATGCTTGTTTTTTATTTGCTGACGTTCTAAAATAGAAGTATAGGAAATAATAATCATTCTAAATAAGCGAGGTAATTGTTATGACTCAAACAGCGATTCAAAGTCTTTATACATCCATCACACACAGTATTTCAAATCAAGAAGCTTCCAGCAATGAGAAAACAAAAGCAGTGCTGAATCAGGCTGTAGCGGATTTATCTACGGCTGCTTCGATTGTACATCAAGTTCATTGGTATATGCGGGGACCGGGCTTTTACTACCTGCATCCAAAAATGGATGAGCTCATGGACAGCCTCAATGACCATCTTGACGAAATGAGTGAACGCTTGATTACCATTGGCGGCGCTCCTTATTCGACATTGCAGGAATTTGCTGACTACTCTAAACTGGAAGAAAATCAAGGCAGTTTTGATCAAACGATGGATGACCATCTGGCGAAACTGGTTGAGGTATATACTTACCTTTCTAACCTTTATCAAGTGGGTCTTGATATCACTGATGAAGAAGGTGATGCACCGACTAATGATCTCTTTACAGCAGCGCAGGCAGATGCTGATAAAACCATCTGGATGCTTCAGGCTGAGCGCGGACAGGCCTCAAAAAAATAATTAATACCGCTAAATAACTGAAGTTAATCTCCCCTTGTAGTATACTAGTACTAGGAATACTTATAAAAGAGGGGAGGTTTTAATTGTGAAAGAAAAATTATTTATTATAGGGGATGTCCACGGAGAATATGCTATGCTTGAAGAACTGCTCCGTCATTGGAATCCGGCAGACGAACAGCTGGTCTTTCTGGGAGATTTAGGTGACCGAGGGCCGGATCCTAAGAACTGTTTTTTAAAAGTCTATGAATTGGTTCAGACAGCAGGAGCTGTCTGTGTCAGTGGCAATCATGAGGACATGCTGCTGAATTGGTTGGCTGATCCCAAGAAAGAAATCGGTCTTTATCTTTTAAATGGCGGCCGCACTACTATAGAGAGTTTCTTTTATCAGGGCATTTTAGCAGAAAAATCCCCTCAGGAAATAGCTCAGTTGTTTGAAAAGGATTACTCTGACTTACTGCTGTTTTTAAAAAATTTACCTTTGTACTATGAAAGCGACTTCTGTCTCTGTGTACATGCGGGTGTCAATCTTGATTTAGCGGACTGGCGTCAAAGTTCCAGATATGATTTCATCTGGTCACGCGAAGAATTTTTTGCTAAAGATGCTGCTTTAGATAAGCTTACTATCTTTGGCCACACACCGCTTCCTTATCTTCATCAAAATACCGGCCAGACGCATTTATGGTATCATAACAATAAACTCAACATTGATGGCGGAGCTGCTTACGGCGGCTCACTGCACGGGGTGGTTATTTCTGACGGCAGGCTGCAAGCTGACTACCAAATTTTCAGCAAAAATTATCACCTCTCTTAGCTGTAAGCCGGATAATATGAGAAAAGTCTGATTTTTTAGCGGATAAACCTTTATCCACCTTGAAAACAGGCTTTTTTTTTGCTAAAATTTTGATATGAAAACACTTTATGATGTGCAGCAGCTGTTAAAAAATTTTGACATCTATGTTTATATCGGCAAACGTCTATATGACATTGAGGTTATGAAAATCGAATTAGAGAAGCTCTATGATAATGGCTTGATTGAAAAAGACGATTACCTGCAGGCGGAACTGATTCTGCGGCGTGAACACAGATTAGAGTTAGAAAAAGAAAAGGAAAGAAAAAATGAGTCAAAAACTTTTGGGTATTGATCTTGGCGGAACAACCATCAAATTTGGGATTTTAACTCTGGACGGGGAAATTCAGGAAAAATGGGCGATTGACACAAATATTCTGGAAGACGGCAGGCATATTGTTCCGGATATCGTCGCTTCACTTAAACACCGTTTGGCACTTTATGGTCTAAGCAAGTCTGATTTTATCGGAATTGGTATGGGGTCGCCGGGAGCCGTTGATCGAGACAGCAAAACGGTTACCGGAGCTTTTAATCTTAACTGGGCCAAAACACAGGAAATTGGTTCCATTATCGAGAAAGAGTTAGGTATTCCTTTTGCCATTGACAATGATGCCAATGTTGCTGCCTTGGGAGAACGCTGGGTCGGAGCCGGGGCTAATAATCCGGATGTTGTTTTTGTGACGCTTGGCACAGGCGTAGGCGGCGGCGTTATCGCTGATGGCAGCCTGATCCATGGGGTTGCCGGAGCTGGCGGAGAAATCGGTCATATCATCGTCGAAGCAGAGAACGGTTTTCCCTGTACCTGCGGCAATGAAGGGTGCTTGGAAACAGTAGCTTCAGCAACGGGTGTGGTGCGTCTGGCACGCTATATGGCAGAAAGCTATGAGGGTGATTCTGCTGTTAAGGCGGCGATTGACAATGGTGATGAGGTGACCAGCAAGGATATCTTTACAGCCGCAGAAGAAGGGGACAGCTTTGCTGATTCAGTTGTCGAAAAAGTTGGTTTTTATTTAGGACTGGCTGCGGCCAATATTGCCAATATTTTAAATCCGGACTCCATTGTCATTGGCGGTGGTGTTTCAGCGGCTGGTGAATTTTTACGCTATCGGATTGAAACCTATTTTCTTAAATTTGCTTTTCCGCAAGTGAAAAAATCAACTAAAATTAAAATTGCTGAATTAGGCAACGATGCTGGTATTATTGGTGCGGCCAGCCTAGCCAGCCAGTTTGCTTGATAAAAGAAATCCGGCCTAAGCTCTTTGCAAAAAAGAGACGCAATCGTAGGAAGCCTTAAGCGACTTACAAGTGCGACTGCTCTGTGAGCATAAAACTTCCTAGAAACTAAAGTTTCTGCGTCAGTTTTCCTATTTTTGCTGTGAGCTTTTAACGGCCTTTGTATCTTAATGGAACTGAACACGGCCTAAACGCTGCGAGAAAAAGACAGCCCTCCCTGGAGTCTTTAGTGACTCGGCGGTCAGGCTCCTATTTTCTCTTTGCGTTCTTAACGGCCTTTGTATCTTGATGAATTGAACACGGCCTAAACGCTGTGAGAAAAAAGACAGCCCTCCCTTGAGTCTTTAGTGACTCGGCGGTCAGGCTCCTATTTTCTCTTTGCGTTCTTAACGGCCTTTGTATCTTGATGAATTGAACACGGCCTAAACGCTGTGAGAAAAAAGACAGCCCTCCCTTGAGTCTTTAGTGACTCGGCGGTCAGGCTCCTATTTTCTCTTTGCGTTCTTAACGGCCTTTGTATCTTGATGAATTGAACACGGCCTAAACGCTGTGAGAAAAAGACAGCCTTCCCTTGAGTCTTTAGTGACTCGGCGGTTAGGCTCCTATTTTCTCTTTGCGTTCTTAACGGCCTTTGTATCTTGTGTAAAGGAGTTTGGATGGAATCTTGGATTTTTGTAATTGTTGTTCTGTTGCTTTTTTTGGGTTGGATGGCTTGGAATTATTTTCGAGTTCGCAGGGCAGCTAAATTTGTGGGCAATGCTGAGTTTGAAGCATTAATACATGGTGCTCAGCTGGTTGATATTCGTGAGCCTGCCGCTTTTCGCAGCAAACATATTTTAGGGGCCCGCAATCTGCCGGCGGCGCAGCTTGAGGCATCACTTTCGGCACTCCGTAAAGACAAGCCGGTTTTGATTTACGATGCCAGCAGAAGCTCTGCTCTGCCGCGCGTTCTGACAAAACTCAAAAAAGCAGGTTACACTGATCTTTATGTTCTGCAGGATGGATTTGACTATTGGACTGGAAAAACTAAGGAAAACTAATCCTTATCATAGATAACGGAAATGAGCGCTGAAAAAATGAAGTTGGAAAATCATATTGATAAGGATGCCCTAAAAACCAAAAATATAGATAAACAAATTTTCCAAATTGATTTGGAATTGAGTCAGACAGCAGACCCTGATGAAAGAAAAAAATTGGAAGCTCTGCGGGCTATTTATGTCAAACGCTTCCGAGAAAATAAGCGGCGGCAGTTTATGAAAAGGCTTCTGCTGGCTCCGCTTATTTTTCTGGCTTTGATAGCTCTGTATCTCTTTCTGAGTTTTAACAGGGATACAGCTGACAGCCAAAAAAGCTGGGCACAGTCAGGCAGTACAGTTTCCGAGGCTGTTTCTTCAAATTCGTCATCATCAGCTGCATCCGCTTCTTCCAAGGCTCAGGCATCTGACCGGCTGCCCGCTGAACTTATTGGGACGTGGACGACAGGTGATTATGGCGGTGTTATTCTGACTATCAGTAAAGACGGTATCATCACTAAAACGCAGGATAACTATGTTATGTCAGAAGAGATTATCCGTTATGAAGAACTGGCTCCTAATGTCTACCGCTTTTATCCGGCTAGCGGAAGTGAGCTGGCATCTTCTTTGATATTCAGCGGAATTGGGGGAACCGGCACTGCTGGACATCCGTTAAGATACGCCACAGGAATTTATATCAATGGCGATACGGTTTATCCGCAATTATGGAGTACAATAGAGGAGGATTTCACCTACACGGTGAAGACTGATATTAAAATGACCCGAGGTCAAAAAAAGACAGCTTCATCTTATGTTGATACAACTGATTTAGAGAAGGAGCAGGTCCAGTACTGGGTTCTCTCTGTTTTTGCTTCGCAGAACCGATTGTCGAATGCCCAAAAAAATGATTACTTTGTTAATGTGAAGCTCTATAACGATCAGCTGGTTTATGCGAGTGTCCGTAAAAAGAGTGCGGCGGACGAGAGAATTGCTCTCTACCGTGTTAATGCTGACGGCTACCTTGAACAGGGCACACTTGAAGCGACTGACTGGGCCGTCGTAAGTACAACTTACAGTGAATAATAACTGAAAACTAATTTGAAATGATTCAAGTTAGTTTTTTTATTAAGATACAAAGGCCGTTAAGAACGCAAAGAGAAAATAGGAGCCTGACCGCCGAGTCACTAAAGACTCCAGGGAGGGCTGTCTTTTTCTCGCAGCGTTTAGGCCGTGTTCAGTTCCATTAAGATACAAAGGCCGTTAAAAGCTCACAGCAAAAATAGGAAAACTGACGCAGAAACTTTAGTTTCTAGGAAGTTTTATGCTCACAGAGCAGTCGCACTCGTAAGTCGCTGATACTTCCAACTGTTTGTATCTCTTTTTCCGAGCTTTTAGGCCGTCTTCAGTCCATTCATCAACCGGTTCGACTACATTTGAAAACATTTACAATCAGCTTTCTTCTGTTTTTTGAGCGATTTTATGGTATAATTCATAAGTTAAGAATAAAAGGAAGGGCCTGTACAGCCTAGATGCCGTTTCAAAAAGGACATTTCTAAATTTTGTTTTGATTCAGCCTTTAGGTTTGTGCATCTTATAAGATGACGAAAATAAGAGACGATATACGCAATGTTGCTATTATTGCACACGTTGACCATGGAAAAACAACACTTGTTGATGAATTATTAAAGCAATCCCACACGCTTGACGAGCGTAAGGAACTGCAAGAGCGGGCCATGGACTCTAACGATTTGGAAAAGGAACGCGGGATTACCATTTTAGCCAAAAATACGGCTGTTGCTTACAATGGTGTGCGTATCAATATTATGGATACTCCCGGGCATGCTGACTTTGGCGGCGAAGTTGAGCGAATCATGAAAATGGTGGACGGAGTTGTTCTTGTTGTTGATGCTTATGAAGGCACAATGCCGCAAACGCGCTTTGTGTTAAAGAAGGCTTTAGAGCAGAATTTAACGCCTATTGTTGTTGTTAATAAAATTGACAAACCATCTGCGCGTCCGGAAGAAGTTGTTGATGAAGTTCTTGAGCTGTTCATTGAACTGGGAGCAGATGATGACCAATTGGAATTCCCTGTTGTCTATGCTTCAGCTATCAATGGGACATCATCCCTTTCAGATGATCCCGCCGATCAGGAACATACGATGGTCCCTGTTTTTGATACCATTATTGAGCGTATCCCTGCTCCGGCTGATAATTCTGAGGAGCCGCTGCAGTTTCAAGTATCCCTGCTTGATTATAACGATTTTGTCGGCCGTATCGGTATCGGCCGTATCTTCCGGGGAACTGTAAAAGTTGGTGACCAAGTCACGCTGTCAAAACTGGATGGAACAAGGAAGAACTTCCGTGTGACAAAACTTTTTGGTTTCTTTGGTCTGGAACGCCGTGAGATTCAGGAAGCTAAAGCCGGCGATTTAATTGCCGTTTCAGGTATGGAGGACATTTTTGTCGGTGAAACCATTACGCCGTCAGATGCGGTTGAACCTCTGCCGGTTCTGCATATCGATGAGCCGACCCTTCAAATGACATTCTTGGCTAATAATTCTCCTTTTGCTGGCCGTGAAGGGAAGTTTGTGACTTCACGCAAGGTTGAAGAACGTCTTTTGGCTGAGCTTCAGACAGATGTTTCTCTTCGTGTTGAAGCAACCGACTCACCTGATAAATGGATTGTTTCCGGCCGGGGAGAACTCCATCTGTCTATCCTCATTGAAACAATGCGGCGTGAAGGGTATGAGCTTCAGGTCTCCCGTCCGGAAGTGATTATCAAAGAGATTGACGGTGTAAAAATGGAGCCTTTTGAGCGTGTGCAGATTGATACACCGGAAGAATATCAGGGTGCAGTTATCCAGTCGCTTTCAGAGCGCAAAGGAGAAATGCTGGATATGCAGTCAACAGGTAATGGACAGACACGGCTGATTTTCCTTGCTCCGGCCCGCGGGCTGATCGGCTACCCGACTGAATTTCTGTCTATGACACGCGGCTACGGCATTATGAACCATACTTTTGATCAGTACTTGCCGGTTATTAAGGCTGAAATAGGCGGCCGCCACCGCGGCGCTCTGGTCTCAATTGATGCTGGCAAGGCAACAACTTATGCGATTATGTCTGTTGAAGAACGGGGAACAATCTTTGTTAATCCTGGGACTGAAGTCTATGAAGGAATGATTGTCGGAGAAAATTCACGAGACAATGATTTAACGGTCAACATCACCAAGGCTAAACAAATGACTAATGTCCGCTCTGCTACAAAAGATCAGACGGCTGTAATAAAGACACCGCGTATTTTAACGCTGGAAGAATCCCTTGAATTTCTCAATGATGATGAATATATGGAAGTGACGCCTCAGTCTATTCGATTGCGCAAACAGATTTTGGACAAAAATCAGCGGGCCAAGGCTGCCAAAAAGAAAAAAGCAGCAGAAGAGTAGGACTGACATTAAGAATCAGGGTAAGAAGATTGGGAGGCGCCGATGTTTTATTTGATTATTGCTATCTTAGTTGTTTTGTACTATTTTTTTATGGCCCCCAAAACCATAAGGAACACGCTGAATATGATCGGTCTGGCTGCTTCAGTTGTTCTGCTGCTTACATTGGCTGTCATGAGTTTCATCAAGATTATTCAGTTTCCGCCGGAGATTTTTGTGACGATCGGAATGGTGCTGTTAGCTTATTTTGCTTTTAAAGATATATGGAATCTGGCACCGAAAAAACCTAAAAAATAGAATTTAAGGTATCGAAAAAAGCACCTTTGACCTTTTTCGGCTTGTAAAACGGCCTTTATCAGCCGAACCGGCTGCCGGCTTGTTTCAGACTCCTGAAACAAGCCTTTTTAGTTAGAGAAGCTAAGGCTGTAAAAACTGCCAGAACAGAGGGTGATTGCTGTATAGTTGGAGCTTAAGACAGACACTCTGGCAGCAAAAATATAAAAGAATGATTGTTTAAAACGATTGATAGTTCTGCTGCTGCGGCAGTCTTTCTTAAAATCTTGAAAATCCCCTTAAATAAGGTTAAAATAATAGAGATAAAATAATGGAATTGGATAAACTATGAAAAAGATAAGACAGTTTGCGAACAAAAAAGTACTGGTGCTTGGTCTGGCACGTTCCGGTGAAGCGGCTGCGCGTTTACTTGCTGAATTAGGGGCGATTGTCACAGTTAACGACGGGAAGCCTTTTGATGAGAATCCAGCTGCTCAGACACTGCTGGAAGAAGGCATTAAAGTTATCTGCGGGAGCCATCCGCTTGAACTGCTAGATGAAAATTTTGAATTGATGGTTAAAAATCCTGGGATCCGCTATGACAATCCGATGGTGGTACGGGCTCTCGATAAGAACATGCCTGTAATTACAGAAGTTGAACTGGCTTATCTTGTGTCAGAAGCACCAATTATTGGAATAACAGGTTCAAACGGTAAAACGACAACCACAACAATGATTGCCGATGTATTAAATAAGGGCGGCGTTAACGGGCTTCTGTCTGGGAATATCGGTTTTCCTGCAAGTGAAGTTGTACGGACCGCAGAAGAAAATGATACGCTGGTTATGGAACTTTCCAGCTTTCAGTTAATGGGGACAAAGGCATTTCATCCTCATATTGCTGTTATTACGAATTTGCTGCCTACACATATTGATTATCATGGGTCTTTTGCAGACTATGCGGCTGCCAAATGGCGTATTCAAAAACAGATGGGGCCTTCTGATTTCTTGGTTCTCAATTTTAATCAGGAACTGGCAAAGGAATTTGCACAAAAAACGCAGGCGAGTGTAGTGCCTTTTTCGACTAAGGAAAAAGTTGATGGTGCTTACTTGGAAGAAGGAATGCTTTGCTTTAGAGGAGAGGCGGTTATGCCTGCCGATGCTGTCGGTGTCCCGGGGGAACATAACATTGAGAATGCTTTAGCTGCAATCGCTGCTGCTAAACTATCTGGCATTGATGATAAAGCTATTCAGGAAAGCCTCAGCAGCTTTCATGGGGTGAAGCACCGCCTGCAGTTCTTAGGCGATGTTAATGGTGTTAAGTTCTACAATGACAGTAAGTCAACTAATATTTTAGCGACACAGAAAGCACTTTCCGGTTTTGACAATGCAAAGGTTATTCTCATTGCGGGCGGACTGGACCGCGGTAATGAGTTTGATGAGCTGGTGCCGGATATCACAGGATTGAAAAAGATGATTATTTTGGGAGAATCTGCGCCACGTCTTAAACGTGCAGCAACTAAAGCCGGTGTTTCCTGGCTTGATGCTAAAGATGTCAAAGAAGCTGCGGACTTAGCCTTTGCTGCTGCTCAGCCAGATGACTTAATTCTCCTCAGTCCAGCAAATGCCAGCTGGGATATGTATAAAAACTTTGAAGTACGCGGCGATGAATTTATTTCTGCCTACACAGCACTGAAGGAGAAGGCTCATGACTAAAAAAATAGTTTTTACGGGCGGCGGAACAGTGGGTCATGTGACTTTAAACCTTCTTCTTATTCCCAGATTTTTGGAGGATGGCTGGGAGATTCACTATATCGGTGATAAAAAAGGGACAGAGTATGAGCAGATTAAACAGGCCGGTTTAGCTATCCATTTTCATGCTATTGCGACAGGAAAGCTGCGCCGCTATTTCTCTTGGCAGAATGTGGCAGATATCTTTAAAGTGATTTTTGGTATTCTGCAGTCTCTGTTCATCTTAGCTAAAATTCGTCCGCAAGCCCTTTTTTCTAAAGGCGGTTTTGTGTCGGTTCCGCCTGTTATTGCTGCCAGAGTTCTGAGGGTTCCTGTTTTTATTCATGAGTCAGACTTATCGATGGGCCTGGCTAATAAAATTGCCTATAAATTTGCAACGACAATGTATACCACCTTTGAGCAGGCTGTATCCTTAGACAAGGTAAAACATGTGGGGGCTGTTACCAAGGTTAACAAACAAGAAGAATCAGCTGACAGACTGACGGATGTTCGGCTGCAGTTTGATTCTCGGCTCAAGACCCTTCTTTTCATTGGCGGATCTGCTGGAGCTAAAGTATTTAATGATTTTATCAGTCAGACGCCGGAACTGACTGATAACTATAATATCATCAATATTTCCGGCGACAGAAATCTCAACACACTGACAAAAAATCTTTATCGGATAGACTATGTGACCGACCTTTATCAGCCTTTGCTGTCTTTATCAGATGTAGTTGTGACACGCGGAGGTTCTAATACGCTCTTTGAACTATTGGCTCTGCAAAAGCTGCATTTAATTGTTCCGCTTGGTAAAGAAGCCAGCCGCGGGGATCAGCTGGAAAATGCGGCTTATTTTGAAAAAAAAGGTTATGCTAGGCAATTAGCTGAGAATGATTTGAATTTTTCTAATTTAAAAACTGAAGTGGATGTGCTGCTTGCTGAGAAGGCAGCTTATCAAGAAAAAATGGCAGCTTCCGGAGAAATCAAATCACCAGAAGCTTTCTACAGCTTGCTCATGCAAGATATCAATGCCAAAACAAAAGGAAAATAAATGGCCAAACAGAAGAAAGAAAGAAAAGATGATACAGTTCTGACCGAATGGCAGAAACGAAACATCGAATTCCTAAAAAGGAAAAAGAAAGAGGAAGAAGAGAAAAAAAAGCTAAAGCAGGAACTTCAGGAAGAAAAAAGAGCCCAGATTAGAAAACAATTAAACGCAGGTTCAGATGAGGAAAATGCTAAAGAACCGGCAGCTGATGAGCAAAAAAAGAAGAAACCTGCTAAAAAACGCCAAATAAAAAAGCAGGCTAAGCAGAAGCGCAAAAAGCATTTAACTAAGAAACAGAGAGCTTGGCGTAAAGCCAGCCCGGTGATGGTTGTTTCTCTAATGGTTCTCTTATTCTCCTTGTTTTTAATTTCTCCGTACAGCAAAAGGAAAATCCTCAATGTTGAAGGCTTGACCCATGCTCTTGAAGAAGATGTTCTGGCTCAGTCAAAAATTTCGGACTCAGACTATTTCTTTTCTCTCATCTTTCAGCCTGCTCCCTATGAACAGGCAATCAAGCAGGCAAATATGTGGGTAAAAAAAGCTGCTATAAGCTACAGTTTCCCTAATATCTTCACTATTAAAATTAAGGAGTATGATGTTGTCGGTTATATGCAGACAGATGCCGGCTATCAGCCGATTTTGGAAAACGGTAAACATGCTGCTGCTGTCAACATTACAGAATTGCCTGATAATTATCTTATCATCAATTTAGAAAATAAAGATGACATTCAGACTTTGGTGAAAACTTTTGCATCTATGGACAAGGACTTGATCAGCAACATTAAGAGCGTTGACCCTGCAGCTACCTCGGCCACAGCAGATTTGCTTTCCCTGACGATGTATGACGGTAATATTGTTAAAGTACCGCTGTCGGAAATTAAGACAAAACTCCCTTATTACAGTAAGATTAAAAGCACACTCAGCGAACCTAGCATTATTGATATGGAAGTCGGACTTTTTGCAACGACAGCGGCTATTGAAGAGGCAGCTGAAACCGCGAAAGAAGAACAAAGTGAACCTGTTCCTGAGGATGGTGAAAGCACTGCCGACGAAAATCCTGAAACTCAAGAAGAGTCTGCAGAGGAAGCTGCCGATGATACACAGGAAACTCCGGCTGAATCTGTTCCGGAAGCTGAAGCAGAGCAGTAAAAAGATTAAGTTTATATAACAAAAAACGTAAAATATGAACATTTTACGTTTTTTTATGATATAATATTTTCTGAATAATTCTGTTTTTTAAACAGGTTTTAGTATGGAAAAAGTTTGGAAAGATAGTGAGGTCGAGTGAATGGCTAGAAATGGCTTTTTTACAGGATTAGATATAGGGACTAGCTCGATTAAAGTTCTTGTTGCGGAGTTTACAGCCGGTGAGATGAATGTTATCGGTGTCAGTAATGTTCCCAGCACAGGCGTAAGAGATGGTATCATTGTTGATATTGAGTCTGCTGCAGAAGCGATCAAAACGGCTGTGGAGCAGGCAGAAGAAAAAGCTGGCATGACTATTGATAAGATTAATGTTGGTTTGCCAGCTAATCTTTTGCAGATTGAACCAACACAGGGTATGATTCCTGTTCCCAGTGATTCCAAAGAGATCAGGGATGAGGATGTTGAGACAGTCATCAAGTCGGCCTTAACGAAAAATGTCAGTCCGGAGCGCGAAGTGATTTCGCTTGTGCCGGAAGAGTTCATTGTTGACGGTTTTCAGGGCATTCGTGATCCGAGAGGAATGATGGGAATCCGTCTGGAAATGCGCGGGCTTATTTATACTGGACCGAGCACTATCCTGCATAATTTGCGCAAGACTGTTGAGAGAGCCGGAATCAATGTTGAAAATGTGATCATCTCCCCTCTGTCAATGACTAAGTCTGTCTTAAATGAAGGGGAACGTGAATTTGGTGCCACGGTAATTGATATGGGCGGCGGCCAAACATCGGTTGCTTCTATGCGGGAGCAAGAACTGCAATTCACCAACACTTATCCTGAAGGCGGTGAGTATGTCACTAAAGATATTTCCAAAGTTCTAAAAACCTCGCTGCAGATTGCAGAAGCGCTTAAATTTAATTTTGGACAGGCTAACTTGGCTGAAGCCAGTATGACTGAAACGGTTCAGGTTGATGTTGTCGGAAGCGATGTTCCTGTTGAAGTGACGGAACGCTATCTGTCTGAAATTATTTCAGCCCGTGTAAAACATATTTTGGAGCATGTCAAACAGGATTTAGAACGTGCCCGGCTGTTAGAACTCCCTGGAGGAATTGTTCTCATTGGAGGCGGTGCTATCATGCCTGGCATTGTTGAAGTGGCTCAAGAGATTTTCGGAACCACTGTTAAACTCTATGTTCCTAACCAAGTCGGCATTCGCAATCCGATGTTTGCTAATGTTATCGGGCTTGTCGAGTATGTTGGCAGAATGACTGAAGTTGATGTGATTTCGCAGAGAGCTGTAGCTGGGGAAGAACTCTTAAGACGCAAACCGATTGATGTTGAGCCGCGCAGCCAAGCAGCTCCGGCTTTTAGTGAACCTGAAATGCCTGCACAAACTCCACAGCAGCCTCTTCAAGCGCCTGCTCAGCCCGAGCAGCCTGCTAATAAGCCAAAACAAAAAATGAGCGAGCGTGTGCGCGGGATTTTTGGCAGTATGTTTGATTAAAGTAAAAGTGAGGAAACAAAATGACATTTTCATTTGACACTGCATCAGTTCAGGGTGCAGTTATTAAAGTAATTGGTGTCGGCGGCGGCGGCGGCAACGCCATTAACCGAATGATTGATGAAGGCGTAGCGGGAGTTGAGTTTATTGCTGCCAATACTGATGTACAGGCGCTCAGCTCTTCCAAAGCTGAAACGGTCATTCAGCTTGGTCCTAAACTGACTCGCGGACTCGGTGCCGGGGGTCAGCCTGAAGTTGGCCGCAAGGCAGCCGAAGAAAGTGAAGAGGCTCTGACTGAAGCACTTACTGGTGCGGATATGGTCTTTATCACTGCTGGTATGGGCGGCGGCTCCGGAACAGGAGCAGCACCTATTATTGCCCGTATTGCTAAAAGTTTAGGCTCGCTTACCGTTGCTGTGGTAACAAGACCTTTTGGTTTTGAAGGCAACAAGCGCGGCAATTATGCGATTGAAGGGATTCAAGAGCTGCGTGAACAGGTTGACACATTACTGATTATCTCTAATAATAATCTTTTAGAAATCGTTGATAAAAAGACACCTCTGCTTGAAGCCCTCAGTGAAGCAGATAATGTTCTCCGTCAGGGGGTACAGGGGATCACTGATCTGATTACAAGTCCGGGGCTCATCAATCTTGACTTTGCGGATGTTAAAACTGTCATGGCAAATAAAGGCAATGCTCTTATGGGGATTGGGATTGGATCCGGAGATGAAAGAATTGTTGAGGCTGCTCGTAAAGCGATCTACTCTCCGCTTTTGGAAACGACTATCGACGGTGCTGAAGATGTCATTGTCAATGTAACAGGCGGTCTGGATATGACGCTTACTGAAGCGCAGGAAGCTTCTGAAATTGTCGGACAGGCAGCCGGTCAAGGTGTCAATGTCTGGTTGGGAACAGCTATTGATGAAAATCTTAGGGACGAAATTCGAGTCACTGTTGTTGCGACCGGTGTCCGTCAGGACAAGTCTGATCAGGTAGCTGGTCTGCGTCCGCAGCGCAGTTTTACTCAGGCTAATGCTCAGCAGGCAGCTGGGGCACAGTATGCGCAGAACCGCGTAGATGACGGTCAGGCCAATTTTGAGCGCAATAATTTTGACATGCCGGATGCGCCAAGTATGCCGCCTCGCTCTCCGCAAAATCAGAATGCTCAGCCATCATCTGCTTTCGGTAACTGGGATTTGCAGCGTGACAATATCACACGTCCAGCGGAAGGTGAAATAGACAGCAAACTGAAAATGTCTACTTTCTCAGCTGCTGATGAAGCAGATGACGATGAATTAGAAACTCCGCCTTTCTTTAAAAACCGTTAAGATGAATTTACAAGAAAATAAAGAGTTTATCTTTCAGCAAGTAGCAGAAGCTGCTCAGCAGGCCAACCGTCCTTCAGACAGCGTATCTGTTATTGCTGTGACAAAGTATGTAGACAGTGATGTTACCAAGCAGCTTATCGATACCGGAGTCAGACATATTGGAGAAAACCGGGTTGATAAGTTTCTTGATAAATACGAACTCCTTAAAGGAACCGGTGTCAGCTGGCATTTGATTGGCAGCCTGCAGAGGCGCAAAGTCAAGAATGTTATTAATTATGTTGATTATTTTCATGCTTTAGATAGTATTAAACTGGCTTCTGAAATTCAAAAGAGAGCAGAAAAAACGATTAAATGTTTTTTACAGGTTAATATTTCCGGTGAGGAGAGCAAACATGGTTTTAAAGTCAGCGAGGTTGATCAAGCGCTGTTTCAAATAGCGGAGTTTGACAAAATTGAACTTGTCGGTCTTATGACAATGGCTCCGCAGGCGGCATCTGATGCAGAAATTAATACAATTTTTGAGCAGGCAAATAAACTGAGAATAACTTTACAGAATAAAAAGTTAAAGAATATGCCCTTTACGGAATTAAGCATGGGGATGAGCGGTGATTTTAAGCTGGCTGTCCAAAATGGTTCAACATTTGTACGTATTGGTACTGCATTCTTTAAGTAAATGGAGAGAGTAATGGCACTTAGAGATAGATTTGATAAAATTATTTCTTATTTTGATACCGATGAGGTGAGTGATGTTGAGGAAACAGTTGATCAGGAAGCGGCAGTTTCCAGGCAGCCTCAGCGTCAGCAGCCGTCTGCTAGGCCCCGTCCTCAGCAGCAGCCGGCAAGGGACCAGCGTCCGCCGGTTCGGCCTCAGTCTCAACCGGTTCGCGGCTCTAATGATGCTGCAGTTCGGCAGATTAATACCGGGCAGCAGTCAGAACCGCAAGATACTGGGGAGTTCAAAACAACTATTGTTTTAAAATATCCTCATAAATACGAAGATGCTCAGGAAATCGTTGATTTGCTGATCAGCAAAGAGTGTATTCTGGTTGATTTCCAGTATATGCTGGATGCACAGGCACGCCGCTGTATCGATTTTATTGATGGAGCAAGACGGGTTGTTGAGGGGAATTTGCAGAAAGTTGGCAGTTCCATGTTCCTGTTGACTCCTTCAAATGTTGAGGTTGATGTCGATGCCCTGAATTTTGCTCATAACGGGCAGGATTCTAATTCTAATTTTGATTTTGATATGAAGAGACGTTAATACATGATTATATTTTTAATATCGGTTCTTATTAGGCTGATACGTGTTTATTCATACATTTTGGTTGCTTATGCCCTGCTTTCTTGGTTTCCGGGAGCTTATGACACCTGGCTTGGCAGACTTTTACGGCAGCTTTCAGAACCTTTTCTCAAGCCCTTTCGCCAGCTGAATTTACAGTTTGCAGGGCTTGATTTTACCGTTTGGGTTGCTGTAATCGGTCTGAATTTAATCAGCCAGCTTGTTCAGTCTCTTGCTGTGATGCTTTTTATTCCATAATGAGAGGCGAAACGATTTTTCAGCATTTCAGACCTGATGAGTATCAGTTTATAGAGAAAATGACTGATTTGGTAGCCAAGGCAGCCGATACCTACAGCTTACAGGTAACTGAATTTTTAAATCCTCGGGAGGTCTTTATCCTCAAAAGCATTGTAGGACAGACAGAGTTGAATTGTTTTGTATCGAGCGATTATTATCCGATGGAGTATGCTAAGGTTATCGTTGCACCGGATTACTATAATTGCAGTTTTCTTGATTTTCAAATGAGTCTGATTGAAATAACCTACAATGCTAAGTTTAATTATCTGACTCACTCTCAGATTATGGGAACGCTTCTCCATCACTTGGGGATAAGGCGGACAGTCATTGGTGATATCTTTGCAGAATCCGGCAGGGCTCAGGTAATGGTTGATCGCAGTATGGCAGCCTACCTTTTGACAAATACAGCAAAAATTGCTAAAGTAACTGTAAAGCTAAAAGAAATTAGTTTTGATAAGCTGATTCGGCCTCAGCAGGAAGGGGAAGCAGTTGATATTTTAGTATCAAGTATGCGCTTGGACAGAATAATAGCAACGGCCTTAAACATCTCCCGCAGTCAGGTCTTGAAATTAGTTGAAACCGATAAAGTGAAAGTCAATTATGCTTTAGCTGCTAAAAGCTCTAACCTTCTGGAAGCTGGTGATTTGGTCAGTATCAGGGGTTTCGGGAGAATTACTCTCGTTAAGGAGAACGGTCTTTCTAAAAATGGCAAGCATAAACTGACAGTAAATAAAATGATACATAAATAAGGAGGCCCGAATGGCACTTACAGCACTTGAAATTAAAGACAAAACATTTAATACGAAATTCCGCGGTTATAACGATGAGGAAGTAGATGAGTTTCTCTCGATCGTTGTTGACGATTATGAAAGCTTGGTCCGTCAAAACCGTGATCAGGAGAGCAAGATAAAAGAATTGGAAGAAAAACTTGCTTATTTTGATGAGATGAGGGAATCTCTCAGCCAGTCAGTGATTCTGGCACAGGAAACAGCTGAAAAGGTTAAAACATCGGCCAACAATGAAGCCAATAATGTGGTCAGCAAAGCTAATTATGATGCACAGCACCTGATTGATGAAGCGAAATCAAAAGCTAATGAAATTTTACGTGATGCCACTGATGAAGCAAAACGTGTTGCTGTTGAAACAGAAGACCTGAAGCGTCAGAGCCGTGTTTTTCATCAGCGTTTGATTGCAGCGATTGAGGGACAGCTTGGCTTGGCAAATTCGCCGGAGTGGAATGACTTGCTGCAGCCTACCGCTGTTTATTTGCAAAATTCCGATGCTGCCTTTAAAGAGGTCGTTGAAAAAGTCCTTGACGAGCATGTTTCTGATATTGATGATACAGGTGTCTTTGATGCAACACGCCAGTTTACTCCTGAGGAAATGGAAGAGCTGCAGCGTCGGGCTGATGCCGGCAATAAGCAATTAGCAGAAGCTCAGGCTGCTGAACAGCCAGTTGTTATTGATGGTGCTGATGAGAACGAAAGTCATTCTGGTGAAATTAACTTAAGTGAAACACAGACATTTAAATTAAATATTGAAGAGTAAGAAAAACAAAAGCACAGCTTATACTATAAAGCGAGCAGGGGCGGGTGTAAGCCCTGCAGTCCCTAGGCTGGAAGCTTATCATTTTCTGATTTTTCTGTCTGAAACCGTATGAGTAAGATAGAAGGTGTGCCTGCCTTACGGGCTAAGAGGGAATCTTCTTTTAAAGATATCAGCAAAAGGAGATTCTGAAACTAAGGTGGTACCGCGAGCTCTCGTCCTTTGAAGATGAGGGCTTTTTTGCTTTGAATGCTGATGATAATATCACTTATTAATACATTGTTTTTGTTATTATTTAATAAACTAAACTACAGGAGTCTAGTATGAAATTAAAAGAAACCCTTAATCTCGGTAAAACAGCCTTTCCTATGCGCGCCGGTTTACCAAATAAAGAACCGCAGTGGCAGCAAAAATGGGAAGAAGCCGGTTTATACCAAAAACGTCAGGAGCTTAATGCGAATAAACCCAGTTTTCACCTTCATGACGGGCCGCCTTATGCAAACGGCAATATCCATTTGGGACATGCCTTAAATAAAATTTCCAAAGACATTATCGTCCGTTCAAAATCAATGTCCGGTTTTTCTGCACCGTATGTTCCAGGCTGGGATACTCATGGCTTGCCAATTGAGCAGGTTCTGGCCCAGAAAGGTGTTAAGCGTAAAGAGATGGATTTGGCTGAATATCTCAGTATGTGCCGTGATTATGCCTTAAGCCAGATTGATAAACAGCGTGAAGATTTCAAGCGCTTGGGGGTCTCTGCCGACTGGGCGGATCCTTATATTACCTTGACTCCTGCCTATGAGGCTGCGCAAATTCGTGTTTTTGGAGCAATGGCTGATAAAGGTTACATTTACCGCGGGGCTAAGCCTGTTTATTGGTCCTGGTCTTCTGAATCAGCTTTGGCGGAGGCAGAGATTGAATATCATGATATCGAGTCCGCATCGCTTTATTACGGTAACCGGATTAAAGATGGCAAAGGGATTCTTGATACTGACACTTATATTGTGGTTTGGACAACCACACCTTTCACGATTACGGCTTCGCGCGGACTGACAGTCGGTGCAGATATAGATTATCTTGTTGTGCGTCCCGCAGGCTCAGAACGTCAATATGTCATTGCTGAAGCGCTTGTGGACAGTTTAGCGGCTAAGTTTTCTTGGGATTCTTATACAGTCACAGCCTCTTATAAGGGATCCGAGCTTGAGTTTATTGTTACGGAGCACCCTTGGGACAAAGAAATCGAAGAATTAGTGATTTTGGGTGATCATGTGACACTGGACTCCGGAACAGGAATTGTCCATACAGCTCCAAGTTTTGGTGAAGATGACTACAATGTCGGAACAAAATACGGCCTTGAAGTTGCTGTTACAGTAAATGAACGCGGCCTGATGAATGATTTAGCCGGTCCGGATTTTGCTGGTCAATTCTATGATAAAGTACTTCCGACAGTCAAAGAAAAATTGGGAGACTTGCTCTTAGCCAGTGAAGTTATCACTCACTCTTATCCGTTTGACTGGCGGACGAAAAAACCAATCATTTGGCGTGCAGTGCCGCAGTGGTTTGCTTCAGTGTCTGATTTTCGTCAGGAGATCCTGTCTGAAATTGAAAAAGTAGACTTCCATCCTTCTTGGGGAAAGACACGGCTTTACAATATGATTCGCGATCGTGGGGACTGGGTTATTTCACGTCAGCGTGCATGGGGAGTTCCTTTACCGATTTTCTATGCTGAAGACGGTACAGCTATTATGTCTAAAGAAGTTACGGATCATGTGGCAGACTTAGTTGCAGAACATGGGTCGGCAGTCTGGTGGCAGCGCGATGCTAAGGAACTGCTTCCTGAAGGTTACAGTCACCCAGGTTCTCCGAATGGAGGGTTCACCAAAGAAACCGATATTATGGATGTCTGGTTTGACTCCGGTTCTTCTTGGAGCGGTGTAATGCAGGCCAGAGAAGGGCTTGACTATCCGGCTGATCTTTACCTTGAAGGTTCTGATCAATATCGCGGCTGGTTCAATTCATCGCTGATTACTTCCGTTGCCGTCAATGGTCGTGCTCCCTACAAATCCCTCCTGTCTCAGGGATTTGTGCTTGATGGCAAGGGTGAGAAAATGTCTAAGTCAAAAGGAAACATCATTTCTCCTAATAATGTTGCAAAACAGTACGGAGCAGAAATTCTGCGTCTTTGGGTCACATCTGTGGATACTGACAATGATGTTCGGGTATCGATGGATATTTTGGGGCAAGTATCGGAAACCTACCGTAAAATTCGTAATACCCTGCGTTTCCTGCTGGCTAATACCAGTGATTTTAATCCCCAAATCAATACTGTAGCGTTTGCAGATTTACGTCCTGTTGACAAATACATGGTGATTAAATTTAATCAGCTTGTAGCCGATATTCGGCAGGCTTACAGTGCTTACCGTTTTCTGGATATCTATAAGGCAGTGGTTAACTTTATAACAGTTGATTTATCAGCCTTTTATCTGGATTTTGCTAAGGATGTTGTCTATATTGAAGCTGCTGACAGCAAAGCACGGCGGCAGATGCAGACTGTTTTTTATGATATTTTGGTGAACATCACAAAACTTTTGACACCGATTCTGCCTCATACAGCCGAAGAAATCTGGTCTTATCTGGAGTTTGAAGCTGAAGAATTCGTACAACTGTCAGAGATGCCGGATGCCCAGTATTTTGCTGACCAGGAGACTATTCTTGAAGAATGGGAAGCCTTTATGGCTTTGCGGACACAGGCACAAAAAGCACTTGAAACAGCCCGCAGTGACAAAATTATCGGTAAATCTCTCGAAGCTCATTTAACACTTTATGTTAATGAGGAAACAGAAGCACTGCTCGCTTCGCTTAACAGTGATCTTGCCCAGCTGCTTATCGTATCGCAGCTGACGGTGACAAAAGAACCGGCTCCGGCAGATGCGGTTGCTTTTGAAAATATTGCCTTTACGGTTGAACATGCGCATGGTTCTGTCTGCGATCGCTGCCGTCGAGTTGATGAAACAGTTAAAGACCGTTCTTATAACGCTTTTATTTGTGATTCTTGTGCACATATTGTTGAAGAGAACTTTCCGCAAGCCTTAGATCAAGGCTTTGAAGATAAATAGCAAGAGCTGGGAGAAGCGGTTTATGTCCATTGTGATAAATGCTGGGGGAATTAAAGGCTCATTGTCAACTGTAGTGGGTGACTTATAGCTAAGCACGAGAGGAGACAAAGTTCGTCTCCTCTTTTGCTATGTTCAAAGCGATAAGGATGCGAGTTTTAAAATTGTCAAAGTTCCGAAAACCAAAGGCATTACGCTTGATGTCCTTGATGAGTTTGTAGCCTCAAGTTTGGCGTTAGAATAGGGCATCTGTATGGCGTTTGTAACGTATTTTTTATAGCGAACAAGTGTGGCAAGAGTGGTTCTAAAGGTTTGATTAAGGTGTGGGAAAGCTTCTGTTATCAGGTCAAAGAAACAGTTAGCGTTTTTCTCTTGCAAGTGGAAAAGCAGGAGCTGATAAAGGTCATAGTAGCCCTGTAATTGAGGGACAAGCTGGAAGATTTTGGTCAAGCATTCTTTTGGTGTCAGGGTCTCCCTAAAAGTTCTTGAGTAAAAACGGTTCAAAGAACGTTTTCGGCTGTCTTTCAAGACCAGTTTCCAGTAGTATTTGAGGGCACGATATTCCAGAGATTTCTTGTCAAACTGTTTCATGAGTTGAATGCGAGTGTGATTAAGAGCTCGGCTAATATGCTGTACGATGTGAAATCTATCAAGAACGATTTGAGCATTAGGAAATAGAGTTTTGATAAGAGGAATATAGCTGCCAGACATATCAACGGTAACGCTTTTAACGCTGTTTCTAGCCTTTTTAGAGTACTTAAAGAAATGATTGCGAATGGTTGTTTGTGTCCGATTATCCAGGATCGTGATGATTTTCTTGGTTTCACAATCTTGAGCAATGAAGGCTAGTTTACCCTTTTGATAAGAAAATTCATCGATGGAGAGGAGCTCAGGCAGATGATAAAAGTCTTCTTTGAAGGTGAATTGCTTGAGCTTACGATGGACAGTTGACGTTGAAACAGCCAAGTTCTGAGCGATGTGTGTCAGAGCATCACGTTTGATCAAGCCTTGTGTGATCTTTTGTCTAACAGGTTCAGCGATTTGGCAGTTTTTCCGAACCAAGTTAGTCTCAGCGACTGTAACTCTGCGACAGCTTTTGCACTGGAAACGACGCTTTTTGAGTTTGATAAGACTAGGAAATCCAGCAATTTCAAGGTATGGAATCTTTGACGGCCTTTGGAAGTCGTATTTTATCTGCTTTCCCCCACAAGTTGGACAAGATTTAGGCTCATAATCAAGCCTAGCCCAGACCTCAATGTGTGTTTGACACTTAAAAACTTTATTCAGAGTAATGTTTTTATCTTTAATTCCAATCAATTCTGTAGTATGATAGAGTTGTTCCATATGAATCTTTCTAATGAGTTGTTTCAACGCTTTTCATTATAAGTCATATGGGACTTTTTGTCTGCATTAAAAAGCCCTATAATCTTCGCAGTGGATTTACCCACTACAGAAATTATAGAGCCGAATTAAAAGAACCAGCAGCCATGGTGGGTCTGCAAACCGATGCACACAGAAAAAGCCCTCATTAGGATAATCCTAGTGAGGGCTTCGTTTAAGATAAGATACAAGGGCCGTGAACGGAGCAAAGCTTCCACATGTTTACGGCTGGAAAGACATGAGCAGAACCTTAGCTCATAAGCTTCTCTCACTCTTTTATTTCTGAGCTGGGTAGAAATCATTCACTGGATGGATGATTTGATGCTGCAGCTTCTAGGCCGTGTTCAGTTTTGCTAATCCATCTCGAACCCTATCTTTCTTATTTGGCTTCTTCTAATTGTTTGTCCCTATTATTTAGTAGGGAAAGAAATTTCAATCAAATTAGCAGTGTGGAGCGTTTTTAGCTGATCAAAGAGGACAGTAGACTGATCAATTTTACGCTTGAGGAAAAATTCACGAATGGCTTCAAGCTCGCTGTCTTTAATGGCCCGGTATTTATTGGTAATCAAAATTTCATAATGCTTAGGTGCCTGTGTAAAAATAACATCTGTATTACCGGCGGAGTATACTTCTACCAGTTTGGCATCTGTATTTTTCAGTTGATTTTTAACCAATTCCGGATGACTGCTAGTTGTGTTTATCAGTCTCATAATTGTCCTCCTCAAGTCTCGTTTTTTCTATTATAGCATGTTTTTCCTGAAAAAAATGCTCATGTAAAGAATTACTGTATTTTTTTTGCCACTCCTGAACACCCCATTTATGGCTGCCGCGTTTCAGTTTTTCCACTGCTTCTATGATAGTAAACCAAGCCACTCGGTTAAAATCTTCTAAAGGAGCCGCCACTTGCTGAAAGCTGTTTACTTCATAAATATAAGCGGGATTGTAAAAATAGCTGTCCCGATGGCGGGAATAAAAATATTCATCAGCCTGACCGAGATATTCTCCGATATCTGCCGTAAAGCCCAGTTCTTCAATAAGCTCACGTTCTAAGGCTTCCTTGTGATTTTCACCAGCTTCAATTTCACCACCGGGCAAAAACCAAGCACCATTTGGGGCTTGGACGAGAACGATGGCTTCCTTATTTTTATCTGGGATAACAGCATAAACACCATAGCGAGTTTTATAATCTGCCAGCTCTTTCTTATCGCCAAAACTTGGAATTGTCATTATGGTTCCTCCCTTTGGTTTATTATACTAAAAAATACGAAAAAATGCTCTTCTTTCCTGCTTAAGGCAGGCAGTTTCCGGGTTAAACAAAAAATTTGAGATTAAATAATTTAGAAAATGGCTTAACTTCTTAGAAAAATGGTAAAATAAAAAGAAGTGATAGCTTATCATCAGTCGGCGGTTTTTGCATAAGGAAGACTGGCGGCTTCTATTCCAGCCTATTGCCAATTTCTGCTAATGAGCGGTCTTTGAGCAGGCTGATACTTTATGGAGAATAAAATGCTGAAATTATTGAAACACTTATCTGAGAAAGAGAAGCTGACAGCTTGGTTCTCATACATCGTAAATGCTTATCTGCTGTACATTGTTTGGAGCCTGTCTTCGCTTTCAGCAAATACCCTTTTTTTGCAGCCGCAGCCTGCGCTCTCTCTGCTGCAGGTATTACTGCTAATATTAGTTGTCAGTTTAGGACAGCATTACCTGAATCTGCGTTTTGCTTTATTTAAGCCCAGCAATCTTTTTACGGTGCTGATGTCCGCCTGCCTTTTTTTAGGTGTTTACAAAAGTCCTTCCCCTTTGCTTGTTTTTGGTTTTCTCCTGCTGGGACTGGCTGTTTACTTTAAATTGTTTTTTGGAAAAGAAGAAGCAGCTTACCTGATTCCGGCCAGCCTCCTGCTAACTTTCCCAAAAGCAATTGCTCTCATTTACCGTCCTTTTCCTTTAGATCTTAAGCATTTTGGTATTGAGGCGGATAAGTGGGACAGCAGCCGGCTCTGGCTTTTACTGTTAGCTGTCTGCTATGCTTTATGTGCTTATTTTTTACTGAATGTTGTCAGACAAACAAAGGTTAAGAAAAATATTATCTCCTTGGCCGATAAGGAAAAAAAACTCTATGGTCTGGTGATATTTATTGGCTTAACCTATGTTCTTTATCTGTGTTTGGTAGTTGCTTATAAAGCAAAAACACTGTCAGTATCAACTTTTGATATTGGTATTTTTGCACAGATGTTTGAGAGTATGCGGCGTGATTTTACCCCGATAACCACTTTGGAAAGAGATAGGCTGCTGTCTCATTTTGCAGTGCATATTTCGCCGATTTATTATCTTATGTTGCCTGTCTACAGTTTGCTGCCTTATCTTGAAACTTTGGAAATTTTGCAAGTTCTAATTGTATTTTCCGGAGGTTTGCCGCTGTATTTCCTGCTTAAAGATTTGCATTTGCCAAACGTTGCCCGTCCTCTGCTTTGGCTTCTGTTTATCTTAACTCCAGCTATGACAACTGCAGGATCTTATCACCTGCATGAAAATTGTTTTTTAGTTCCTTGTTTGCTTTGGCTGATTTATGCAAACATGAAGCAGTGGCGCTGGCGCCTGCTGCTTATCGTTCTGCTGACACTTATGATAAAAGAAGATGCTTTTATTTATGTTGTGGCATTGGGGCTGTATTTTCTCTGGCAGAATCGCTTCCCTCAAAGTTTTGCAGCTAAACGACGTATCTTTTTTTCACAGCTGATCTTCCCTCTGATTTATTTTGCCTGCTGCGTCTTTATCTTAAATCATTACGGAGACGGACTTTTAGTCAGCCGCTTTGATTTGCTGTCCGGGCAGGAAGGCTTTGGCGGAATCTTTCAAACAGTCTTTCTTAATCCCGGTTATATTTTTGGCAGCTTCTTTACTCAGCACAAGCTGCAGTACCTCTTCCTTTTGTTTATCAGTATGGCTTTTTTGCCTTTAATGCAAAAGAGATGGGAAAATTACTTTTTGCTTTTACCTTTAATTGCAATTAACCTCTTATCTAATTACGACTATCAGACAGATTTTGGTTTTCAGTACAGTTATGGCAGCACAATTTTAGTTTTCTTCATGGCCTTGCTAGCTTTGGAAGGTTTTTATACCTACTGGCTGGATAAAGATGAGAAGCATTCCACCGTCTCTGTCCGGATTTTGACATTTATTATGACAGCTCTCTTATTTTCAGCGACTATCCTTTATAGCTATACCAACAGCTGGTATAAAGACATTCTGTATTATCAGCAGAATCAGGAAAAATTCACGGCTATTCATAAAACTTTAGCTGCACTTCCTACGGAGAAGAAAATACTGGCGCACTATTCCTATACGACCGATTTACGCAGAACCAAGGAACTGTACGATATTTTTTATCATAATGATCAAAGTTTTGACCCTTCTGTTGACCTTGTCGTCACTCCGCGCTCAACTGTAGAACATCAGGAAACAAGCACAGAATCTGAAATTGTAAAAATTTATATGGCGAATGGCTTTACAGAAACAGAACAATCCACGAAAGATGTCTTAATTCTGCAAAGAACAGACTAAACCAAGATACAAAGGCCGTTAAGAACGCAAAGAGAAAATAGGCGTCCGACCGCTGAGTCACCAAAGATTCAAGGGAGGGCGGTCTTTTTCTCGCAGCGTTTAGGCCGTGTTCAGTTCCGCCAAGATACAAAGGCCGTTAAGAACGCAAAGAGAAAATAGGCGGTAAGTCCGAAATCTTTGATTTCGCAGACGCACCCCTGCCAAGACGACTAAAAGGGTGCGGTCGGCTGTTAAGACGACAAAGCCTTCAGACATCTACGGCTGGCAAGAAGTTGAGCAGAACCTCAGTTCATAAGGTTCCCTCACTCTCTAATTTTCAAGTTCGGGTTGCCTGTGTACTCTCACAGCGTTTAGGCCGTGTTCAGTTTCACCAAGATACAAAGGCCGTTTAAATAGCAAAGCTGACAGCTTGCAGCTTACAAACTGACTTTGAGTTGTAAGAATGCTAGTAATGTGACAATGAGAAAACCTCCCTCAGACCAATTTTACCTTGGATCTGAAGGAGGTTTTATGGTATTTGCCGGCAGAAGTGTTTGTACTCTACTCATTTATTCAGCAGAAACTGCTTCAGCTGGGGTCTCTACTTTTTTAGCAGATTTAATCACAATTTTTCCATTGCTGGACATGACTGCCTTAAGATTTTTTTCGTTTGGATTTTCCAGATAATAATCGGTAATCGCATCTTCAATATTTTCCTGAATGGTACGCCGCAGCGGACGGGCTCCCATTTTTGGATCATAGCCCAGATCAACGAGTTTCTCTTTTACTTTATCTGTGACATCGAGATGAATGCCGCTGTGGCTGAGCCGGGCATTGACATCATCGAGCATCAAATCAACGATGTGCAGCAAGTTGTCCTTATCCAGTGCTCTGAATTCAATGATTCCGTCAAAACGGTTCATAAATTCAGGACTAAAGAAGTTACTGAGCTCGCCCAAAACAGAATTAGTCCGCCCTTCACGGGCTGCGCCAAAGCCGACACTGGCTTCAGCATGACCTGTACCTGCATTTGAAGTCATGATAATAATAGTATCTTTGAAGCTGACTGTTCGCCCTTGGCCGTCTGTCAGACGTCCGTCGTCAAGTACTTGCAAGAACATGTGCATAACATCCGGATGAGCTTTTTCCACTTCGTCAAGCAAAATCAGTGAATAAGGATTCCTGCGCACTTGTTCCGTCAGCTGACCGGCTTCTTCGTAGCCGACATAGCCCGGAGGCGCTCCTACCAGCTTAGCTACAGAATGCTTTTCCATGTATTCCGACATATCGAAGCGGATCATGCTGTCCGCCGACCCAAACAATTCGATAGCCAGCTGTTTGGACAACTCAGTTTTCCCAACACCGGTAGGGCCGACAAAAAGGAAGGAGCCGATAGGGCGGTTAGGTGTCCCTAAACCGACACGGTTACGGCGGATAGCCTTAGCAATTCTGTCAACGGCATCGTCTTGGCCGATAACATGCGCTTTTAGGTCATCAGCCAAGCTGATAAGCTGTGACTGTTCTTTTTCTTTCAAATCTCCAACCGGAATATTTGTTTTTTGTTCTACAATGCCTTCAATCGTTTTTTCCGTAATAACAGGGACATCTTGTTCATCAACCTTTTGTTTCTGCATTTCCTTATATTTAGCAATTTGATCGCGGAAATAAGCAGCCCGCTCGTAATCTTCATCACGGGTAGCTTGAGCCTTAAGGTTTTCGGCTTCAGTCAGCCGCTGGTCAATTTCCTTAGGATCAACAAAATTTAAGGTCAGATTCATCTTAGAGCCGGATTCGTCTAAAAGATCGATGGCCTTGTCCGGCAGGAAACGGTCCTGAATATAGCGGTTAGAGAGAAGAGCAGCAGCTTCAATGGCATCATCACTATATTTGACATGATGATAATCTTCGTATTTCTTTTGAATACCTTTAAGAATAGTGATCGTTTCTTCAACAGAAGGTTCATCTACTTTAACCGGCTGCATCCGACGTTCCAGCGCAGCATCTTTTTCAATAATCCGGTATTCATTGAGCGTAGTTGCTCCAACTAACTGCAGTTCTCCGCGGGCCAGAACTGGTTTAAGGATGTTGCCGGCATCCATATTGCCGTCACCGGCAGAACCTGCCCCGACAATTTCGTGAATTTCATCAATAAAAAGAATAACATCCTGCCGCTTACGAATTTCTTCCATAAGCTTTTGCATGCGTTCTTCAAATTGACCGCGGATGCCGGTTCCTTGCACCAAACTGACTACATCAAGGCGGATAACCTGTTTGTTTTTCAGCTTTTGCGGAACATTTCCGTCAACAATCTTTTGGGCTAAACCTTCAACGACAGCTGTTTTACCAACACCAGGCTCACCAATTAAAACAGGATTATTTTTGGTCCTGCGGTTAAGAATTTCAATCACTCGAACAATTTCTTCATCCCGGCCGATAACAGGATCAATGTCTCCTCGGCGGGCAATTTCGGTAACATTAATTCCAAATTCTTCCAGTAAGCCGTTTGGCTGCTGAGGTCCGTTCGGACGGCCGTTATTGCCGCCTCCGCCCCGTCCGCCTCCGGCCTGTGTAGGAGGGGTGTTAGGGAGCTGACCGTTAAAGGCGCGGAAATTATTCAAATCACCGAAGAAATCATCAAAGAAAGGGTTAGCAGAATTGCTTTGGTCATGCGAATCTTTGTTAAGACCGCCTAAAATAGTATTGTTAGGGTCAGTTTTCATGATTTGGTAGCAGTTCTGACAAAGATCAACCTGTCTTTGCTTACCATTAACATTTGTATATAAGTGGATTGTTGCTTCATTTAAATTACAATTTTGACAGAGCATAAGATAACCTCCCTTGTCATTTTCAATCAGTTCCGGCCATTTAGTCAAAGATGGTCAAACTTTATACTCATATTATAACACCCCAAAACAAGAATTCAAGTAAAAAGTTTGCAAATTTAGCACTTTCTTCATGAGAGTGATAAAAAATTTTTCCAAGAACTGACTTGCCAAAAAATGAATAATAATGTAGAATAATCTGTATAAAAATACAGGAGATTGATTATGAAAACACCGATATCTTTTTTAAAAGAAATAGATTTTAGCAAAGAAGAGCTGATGGAATTGATTGATTTGAGCCTCCGTTTTAAGGAGCTTAAGAAAAAAAGAATTCCTCATAAATATTTAGAAGGCCTTAACATTGCTTTAATTTTTGAAAAAACGAGCACCCGGACACGTTCGGCTTTTACTGTTGCCGGTCAGGACTTGGGAATGAATGTTACCTACCTTGGTGCAGATGAAATCCAACTAGGACGCAAAGAATCTGTTGCCGATACAGCTAAGGTTCTGGGATCCATGTTTGATGGTATCGAGTACCGCGGTTTTAAACAGGAGGATGCGGAAACTTTGGCCCGTTATTCTGGAGTCCCTGTTTGGAACGGTCTGACTGATACATGGCATCCGACACAGATGATTGCTGATTTTATGACTTTAAAAGAAATCTTTGGTTCTTTAGATGGTCTGCATATCGCTTATGTAGGTGATGGCCGCAACAATGTGGCACACTCGCTTTTAGTCACAGCAGCTATTTTAGGAGTCAATATTACGATTATTGCACCTGCTTTACTGCAGCCGGAAGAAGATATTGTGACTCTCGCCAAAGAACATGACAATGGAGCTGTTATTGAGATTACAGACCGGATTGAAGCAGTTAAGGGGGCTGATATGCTTTATACGGATGTCTGGCTGTCTATGGGGGAAACTGTCGATTTTAAAGAACGGATTGACCTGCTGCTGCCTTATCAAATTAATGCAGAACTCCTTGCTAAAACTGGAAAAGCTGATACTGTTGTGATGCACTGCCTGCCGGCTTTTCATGACTGTAAGACAGAGATTGGCCTCAATATTTATGAAAAATACGGTCTTGCTGAACTCGAAATAACCGATGATATCTTTCAAAAACACAGTTCGCTTATCTTTCAGGAAGCTGAAAACCGGCTGCATTCTATCAAAGCCATTATGTATTATTCCTTAAAAGAACTATAAAAGACAGTATCTTTTCTTGTGAGTTTAGACTCATTTATGTTAAAATAAGAAAGGATAATAAACTTATAGGAGAATATTCATGGAGTCACACTTAGTGAGAATTATCAATCGCCTTGAATTAATGGCGACTGACGGAGCCAATCTTAAACGCAATTTTGAACGCGACGGTGTTGTAGTGGCAGAGGTATCTTTCAGCAATGAGCCAGAAACAGGCCCGGTCTTTACCCTGCGTGATGTTGCAGCGCATGAGACTTACTCATTTGACAGTATTGATCTTATTGCAATGGAAATTTATGATTTGTTATATTAACCTGTGATTGAGGGGCTAGGAGTTGTTACTCCTAACCCTGTTTTTTATAAACAGACTTTACAGTACAGCAGCTGATGCAGCCTATATCGCTCTTTTAGAAGGGCTGTTGTTCTGCTTTTAAGATACTGTGATCCTTATCTTAAAATCGGTCAATGGATTGTATGTTTATTCAATTAATGTTATAATAAAACAGATTATAGTATAGAGGAGAAAATAATGAACCTTTCATTCTTGCCGACCTACTGGGCCTATTTTAATTACGGTGTTTTAGTCACTATTATGATTTCAGCCTGTGTGGTTTTTTTCGGTACAATTATCGGTATTTTAGTTTCCTTAATTAAGCGGACTAATATCAAACTATTTGATTGGCTGGTCAGTCTTTATGTTTGGGTTTTTCGCGGGACGCCGATGGTTGTTCAAATTATGATTGCTTTTGCTTGGATGCATTTTACGCATGTCCCGACTATTGGTTTTGGCGTGCTCGATCTCGATTTTTCCCGCCTGCTTCCGGGGATTATTATCCTTTCTCTTAACAGCGGAGCTTACATTTCTGAAATTGTCCGTGCCGGCATTGAAGCCGTGCCTAAAGGTCAGCTCGAAGCCGCTTATTCTTTGGGAATCCGTCCGGTTAACGCTATGCGCTATGTCATCCTGCCGCAGGCCTTTAAAAATATTCTTCCGGCCTTAGGTAATGAATTCATTACTATTATTAAAGATAGTTCGCTTTTGCAGACCATTGGTGTTATGGAACTGTGGAACGGGGCTCAGTCTGTTGTGACGGCAACGTATATGCCTGTCAGCCCGCTCTTGTTTGCTGCCTTTTATTATTTGATGGTAACAACCGTTATGTCGGCTTTGGTAAAAAGACTTGAAAACCGAATGGGACAAGGGAGGTAAAAACTGATGACAGAGACACTTATTTCAATTAAAGATCTTCATAAATATTTTGGCAAAAATGAAGTTTTAAAAGGCATCAGTCTGGATATTAAACAGGGAGAGGTTGTTGTCATTATCGGTCCATCAGGATCAGGAAAGTCAACTTTTCTGCGCACCATGAATCTTCTTGAAATGCCTACCAAGGGTACTATCACTTTTGAAGGCGTGGATATTACTGACAAAAGCAATGATATCTTTAAAATGCGGGAAAAAATGGGAATGGTTTTTCAGCAGTTTAATCTTTTTCCAAATATGACAGTGCTTGAGAATATTACGCTTTCTCCTATTAAAACCAAGAGAATAGCTGGCGAAGAGGCAAGGGAAAAAGCTTATGATCTGCTGGCAAGAGTTGGTTTACAAGATAAGGCACAAGCCTACCCGGCCAGTCTGTCCGGCGGCCAGCAGCAACGTATTGCCATAGCCAGGAGCTTAGCCATGGATCCGGATGTTCTCCTTTTTGATGAACCAACATCGGCTCTTGATCCAGAAATGGTTGGAGAGGTGCTGACTGTCATGCAGGATTTAGCAAAATCCGGTATGACTATGGCCATTGTTACGCACGAGATGGGCTTTGCCAGAGAGGTAGCCGATCGTGTTATCTTTATGGATGACGGCGTTATTGTTGAAGAAGGTAAGCCGGAAGCCATTTTTGAAGCAGCTCAGGAAGAGCGCACCCAAGACTTTTTAAGCAAGGTTTTATGATTGATACTAAAAAGAAACGCCTGATTTTCGGCGTTTTTTTGCTTTAAAATGTGTTACAATAGAAGTATATTTTGCAGCCGCCTGAGGGCGGGACAGAACCTTTCATTCAAAAGCGTTCCCCCTGTTCCCTCTTTCTAAGTTCGTGCTGCCACAGGCTAGGTCCGCGAAATCGAAAAGATTTCGGACTTACCGCCTATTTTCTCTTTGCGTTCTTAACGGGCTTTGTATCTTGGTGTGAGGTGGAAGTGGTGATTTTACAGGATGGTGCTGTTAGGGTGCCTTATCAAATTGTTAGTATTGATCTGCCTGAAGACAGTATCAGGCATCTGTCCAATCTGGGGCTGAAAGTGGGAAGCAGGCTGGAATTGATTTCCAAAACAAAGGCGAGTGCGATTTTGATGTTAAAGTCCAGTCGGCTTGCTTTTGATGCCTCTATTTTAAGTAAGATTACGGTATCCGAAATAAGGGATGAAATGCCCAGCCTGCCTTTATCGCAGCTGAGGCCGGGAGAATTTGCCTATATTTCTGGTATTCATGCTGTTGGTGAAGCGAAGCGCCGGCTGATGGACATGGGCTTGACCCGCAGGACAAAAATTTTCCTAAGAAAACGGGCTCCGCTTGGAGACCCGCTTGAACTTAGGCTGCGGGGATATGAACTGACACTGAGAAAATCAGAAGCGCAGATGATCAGTGTAGTCAGAATCAATGAAAAGGAGGCAAGATGACCGAAATAGCATTAATTGGCAATCCTAACAGCGGAAAAACCAGTCTTTTTAATTTGCTGACTGGCACCAATCAGCGTGTCGGCAATTGGCCCGGAGTTACTGTCGAGCGCAAGAGCGGCAGAGTTAAACAGGATAAACAGGTGCTGATGCAGGATTTGCCAGGAATTTATTCCATGTCGCCCTACAGTCCTGAAGAAAAAGTGGCTAGAGATTATTTACTGAGCAATCGGGCGGACAGTATTTTAAATGTTGTTGATGCGACTAATCTGGAAAGGAATCTTTACCTGACAACACAGCTGATTGAAACCGGTATACCGGTTACTATTGCGCTCAATATGAGCGATGTGCTTAGGCAGCAGAAGAAAGCTATTAATTTAGAAAAACTTTCCTATCAGATGGGAGTACCGGTTATCGCAACCAGTGCTTTAAAAAATACAGGAGTAACAAAAGCTTTAAATAAAGCCTGTCAGACGACCAAGGCAAGCGTTGACAGTATTCAGTACCCGACTTACGATAGTAAATTTGAAGCGGCTTTAGCTCAGATTATCGAAGTTCTGGGACAGACAGTGCCGGAAGCCTCTCAGCGTTTCTATGCTATTAAACTTTTTGAACGGGATCAGCTGGCAGCGGCAGATTTAGATTTGTCGGCTTTTCAGAAAAGTGAAATTGCAGATATTATCAAGATAACAGAAGATATTTTTGCAGAAGATTCCGAAACGATTGTTATCAATGAACGTTATGCCTTTATTGAACGTGTCAGTAAAATGGCTCAAAGTCAGGACAGCAATTTTAAAATGACTTTATCTGATAAAATAGATCAGCTAGTGACAAACCGCTTTCTTGCTTTACCTATTTTTGCTTTCGCTATGTTTATTGTCTACTATTTATCTATACAGACGGTAGGAACAATAGGTACGGACTGGGTGAATGACAGTTTGTTTGGGGAATACATTCCTGCTGCTGCCGAAAGTTTCCTGACTTACCTGCATGTGGAAGCCTGGCTGACAGAATTGATAATTGACGGTATCATTGCCGGTGTTGGGACAGTACTCGGCTTTTTGCCGCAAATTTTTGTCTTGTTTATTTGTCTTGGTATCTTAGAAGATATTGGTTATATGAGCCGAATTGCCTTTGTTATGGATCGTATTTTCAGGCGTTTTGGGCTCTCGGGCAAATCTTTCATTCCCATGCTGATTGCGACCGGCTGCGGCGTTCCGGGAATTATGGCCAGCCGGACAATTGAAAATGAGCGGGACCGCCGGATTACAATCATGACTGCAACTTTTATGCCTTGTTCTGCTAAATTATCAATTATTGCTTTAATCGCTGGGGCTTTTTTTCCTAACAATCCTTGGATTGCACCGAGTGCTTATTTTTTAGGATTTGCTGCGATCATCCTTTCAGGTATTGCGCTTAAGAAAACACGTCTTTTAGGCGGTTACACCAGTCCTTTTATCATGGAGCTCCCTGCCTATCATTTGCCTAAACTTACAGCTGTTTTTCGCTACGCTTTTGGGAAAGCACTGAGTTTTATGAAACGTGCAGGAACCATTATTTTCACATTAACCGTTCTCATTTGGTTCACCAGTTCTTATGATTTTACTTTGCAGGCAGTTGCTGCCGAACAAAGTATCTTAGCCAGTCTTGGTCATGCGCTGTCTTGGCTTTTTGCCCCGCTTGGCTTTGGGAACTGGAAGGCAGCCGTTGCCGCTTTTACGGGTCTGGCGGCAAAAGAAACAGTTGTTGCGACTTTCGGCGTACTGTATAACAATCCTGAAGCGGGTGAAACCAGCCGTCAGCTTTGGCACAGCCTGCAAGGTGATTACACGGCTTTGGCTGCTTACTCTTTCTTGGTTTTTAATCTGCTTTGTGCGCCTTGTTTTGCTGCTATAGGGGCGATTAAACGTGAAATGGGAGATTTGAAATGGACGCTGGCAGCGATTGGCTTTCAGACGGGCTTAGCTTATGTTGTCAGCTTGATTATTTATCAGTTTGGTTTACTTGTTTTCTACGGTCAGCCTCTGTCGTTTTGGACTTATGCAGCCTTTACTTTATTCTGCCTGCTGCTGTATTTTATCAGCAGAAAACCGCGTCAGTTCAAAGGAAAAGTGATTAGCATAGATAATTTAGGGCTTGTACAGGAATAAAGTTAGAAAGGAAACATGATGTCAACCTTGATTATTGGCAGCCTGATTATTTGGGCAGTGTTCATGAGTTTGCGCTATTATATCAAGCAGAGAGGTTCCTGCGGAGACTGCGGCTGTTCCTGCCCAGTGAAAGATGAAATGCAGAAAGCAGCCAGACAGAGATTAAAAGAAACTCGCTGAATTTAAACTGAAGGGTTTCTTTTGAGCGACTTTTTAAAATTCAGCATTTTAAGCTCGCTGCTTTTTTGGTATAATAGAAAAAAATTAAAATGGAGACGATATGGCAGCAATTATTGATGGTAAAGCTTTGGCGCAGAAAATGCAAGGGGCTTTAACGGAAAAAGTCAAACAAATGAAAGAAAAATACGGTCTGGTTCCGGGATTAGTGGTTATTTTGGTTGGCGATAATCCAGCCAGTCAGATTTATGTGCGCAATAAGGAGCAGGCTGCTCTTAAAGCCGGCTTTCGGAGTGAAACAGTGCGTTTATCCGAGTCGGTCAGCGAGGAAGAACTGATTGAGCTTATTGGCCAATATAACACTGATCCGGCTTTTCACGGGATTTTGGTCCAGCTTCCTCTGCCCCAGCACATTAATGATAAAAAAATTATTCTGGCGATTGATCCGAATAAAGATGTGGACGGTTTTCATCCGATGAATACCGGTCATTTATGGAGCGGCCGTCCCGGTATGGTTCCCTGCACGCCAGCGGGCATTATGGAGCTGCTGCATGAGTACGGCGTCAATTTAGAAGGAAAGCATGCTGTGATAGTCGGCCGTTCCAATATTGTCGGTAAGCCCATGGCACAGCTATTGTTGGATAAAAATGCCACAGTGACGCTGACCCATTCAAGAACCAGACAGCTTCCTGATATTACCAGACAAGCAGATATTTTGATTGTTGCTATTGGTTCTGGGCATTTTGTAACCAAAGAGTTTATTAAAGAAGGGGCTGTGGTTATTGATGTCGGGATGAACCGCAGTGAAACCGGCAAACTTATTGGTGATGTTAAGTTTGAAGAAGCAGCAGAAGCGGCCAGTCTGATTACACCTGTTCCAGGCGGAGTCGGTCCAATGACCATCACTATGCTGCTGGAACAGACCTATCAAGCGGCTCTCAGAAGTGTGATGGCAAATGATTATTAAGGAAGATTTTGTCCGAAATGTGGTTCAGCCCCGCCCACTTAAAAGCCATAAAGGGACTTTTGGCCGTGTTCTTTTAGTTGGCGGCTGCTCTCCCTACGGCGGTGCCATCATCATGGCGGCTGTCGCCTGTGTCAGCAGTGGCGCTGGTCTGGTTACTGTGGCAACAGATCAGAATAATATTTCAGCCCTGCACAGTCATCTCCCGGAGGCAATGGCCTTTGCTCTGACAGACAGAGAGCGGCTTGTGCAGGAGCTTTTGCGTGCCGATGTCGTTTTAATCGGTCCAGGACTGGGGGAAGAGTTTTTGGCTCAGCAAAGTTTTGAACTGGTTATGACAAAAGCTTTATCCCGGCAAACCTTGATTATTGACGGCTCAGCTCTCAACCTGCTGGCCCAAAAAAGGGATATGGATTTGCAGGCAAAAAAACTGATTCTGACGCCGCATCAAAAAGAATGGGAACGTCTGTCCGGACTGACAATCAAGGAGCAGACACCGGAGCAGAATCAGGCCGCACTGGCAGATTTTCCTCCCCAAACAGTGCTGGTGGCTAAGTCTCATCGAACGGTGATTTACGGACCGAATGGCCAGATAGGTGAGCTGACTGTCGGCGGGCCTTACCAGGCGACAGGCGGGATGGGAGACACTTTAGCAGGTATGATTGCAGGCTTTGCTGCTCAATTTTCTGTTTCATCTTTTACAGCTGCTGCAGCAGCTACCTATCTTCACTCAGCTATTGCAGATGAGCTCAGTCAGACAGCCTATGTAGTCCTGCCGACACGGATCAGCCAAGAGCTGCCTCAGGCTATGAAAAAACTGTCGGCAAAGGCAGGTAGCTAATGCCCCTCCCTTAAGCTCAAAAAGAGTGATTGCCCTGATTCCCAGATTGATAAGGAATCAGGGTTTTCTTAACGATCCTTCTCTGCTATTTTCCTGTAAAAATGCTATAATGGTTTTATCTATACATAAATCAAAGAAAGGGAGCAGGCACGGGAAAAGGAAACACTTTAGCTAAGAAACCGGCAGGTCAGTCTATTCTTTTAGGCTGTCTTGCTTTTGCCGTGCAGCAGAATATATGTCAGACTACTTGTCAGTATCGTCTCTGACCAGATATTTAAAATTAAAATTTGACAGAGACCCTTATTTAGAAAGGGTTTATCTGACCGGTCAGGTTTCCAATTTTCGGAAGCGGCCAGCGCATCAATATTTTTCTCTGAAAGATGACAAAGCGGTGATTCAAGCCACCATGTGGGCCAGTCAGTTTAAAAAACTTGGTTTTGACTTAGAAGAAGGCATGCAGCTTAATGTCATCGGCCGTGTTCAGCTGTATGAACCCGGCGGTTCCTATTCTATTATTATTGAAAAAGCTGAGCCCGATGGCTTGGGAGCTTTAGCTGTTCAGTTTGAGCAGCTAAAGAAAAAGCTCACGGCAGCCGGCTATTTCGCAGCAGAGCACAAACAGTCCCTGCCGCAGTTTGTTAAAAAGATTGGCGTGGTAACCAGTCCCAGCGGAGCGGTTATCCGTGATATTATAACAACAGTATCCAGACGTTTTCCAGGTGTGGAGATTCTTCTTTTTCCCACCAAGGTTCAAGGAGAAGGCGCCAGTCAGGATGTTGCCCGCAATATCGCTTTGGCTAATGAACGTTCGGATTTAGATTTGCTCATTGTTGGCCGCGGAGGTGGGTCTATTGAGGATCTTTGGGCGTTTAATGAGGAAGTTGTTGTTGAAGCTATCTTTGCTTCCCATCTGCCGGTGATTTCCAGTGTTGGGCATGAGACGGATACAACCTTAGCGGATTTTGCAGCCGATCGGCGGGCAGCAACACCGACAGCAGCAGCTGAATTGGCAACCCCTGTTACTAAAGCTGATCTTTTGACTCGGCTGTCAGAACATAAAAACAGAGCCTATCAAGCAGTCAGCCGTCAGATTAGGCAGAAGCAGGAAAGGTTGGGAAAACTGGCTCATTCGGTTGTTTTTCGGCAGCCAGAGCGCCTGTATGACCGCCAGACTCAGCAGCTGGACAGGCTGACAGCTGCTATGACGGCGGCTGTACAGCAGCAGTACAGAGTATCCCTGCAGGCAGAGCGTTTGCTGAATCAGCGCCTGCGCTCACTTGGTCTGACTGAAAAAATCAGCCGCTATCAAGAACAAATCATGCAGCTGAACCGCTTGCTTATGAGTAAGGCAAACAGTCTTTATGAAGCGAAAGCTGCGCGGCTGGAAAAAGCTCAGTCAGCCCTTCTGTCGCTGGATACAAAACGTATTGTTGCCCGAGGATACGCCCTTATTCACAAAGATGAGAAACTTATCGTCAGTACAAAAACTGTCAAAAAAGGCGACCGTTTGCAGGCAGAACTGCGGGACGGCCAGTTAGAAGTTGAGGTAAAAGATGTCAAATAAGGAAAAAACAAAAAAAACATTTGAAGAAAATCTTCAGGACCTAGAAGCTATTGTCAGCAAGCTGGAAAATGGAGACGTCCCTTTAGAAGATGCAATTGCTGAGTTTCAGGAAGGCATGCGCCTTTCTAAAAAATTAGAAAATACTTTGCAGGAAGCTGAAAAAACATTGGTTAAAGTCATGCAGGCTGATGGGACAGAAAAAGAAATGGATGCTAATGGATAAAATTTCAAAAATCAATCAGACGATTCAGTCTTACTACCAAAAGCAAGGGGTGTCTTCGGATTTGTCCGAGGCCGTCCTTTATTCTCTTGAGGCTGGCGGCAAGCGGCTCCGCCCTCTGCTAATGCTGCAGATTATCGAGGGTTTTGGGCTGTCACTGACTGACAGCCACTATCAAGCAGCTGCCAGTGTAGAATTGATTCATACAGGCAGTTTGGTTCATGATGACCTGCCAGCAATGGATAACGATGACTACCGGCGCGGTCAGCTGACCAGCCATAAGCGCTTTGATGAAGCGACAGCCATTTTAGTTGGTGATGGGCTCTTCCTTGATTCTTTTGGACTGTTGGCTGCTGCGGATTTACCGGATAAGGTTAAAACTGCTTTAATCTATGAGTTATCGCTGGCAGCAGGAAGCCGCGGAATGGTCGGCGGGCAGATGCTGGATTTAAAAGGTGAAAAGCAGCAGCTGGCTCTGCCGGAACTGCAGAAAATTCATGCTAATAAAACGGGGAAACTGCTGGCTTTTCCTTTTGTTGCCGCCGGTCTGATAGCAGAGCGGGAGGATGAAGAATTAACAGCTCTAGCAAAGGCAGGTGCTTTGATAGGCTTGGCCTTTCAGGTGCGGGATGACATTTTAGATGTAACAGCTGATTTTGCAGAAATCGGTAAAACCCCTCAAAAAGATTTAGCTGCAGCCAAAGCCACTTATCCCAGCTTAGCCGGTCTGGAGCAATCTTATCAGATTTTAGAAGAAAGTTTAGCTGAAGCAGAAACAATTTTTCAAAATCTGATGAAAGAAGGAGACTTTGCCGCCGGTCAGGTTCTGCAGACCATAGAAAGGTTAAGGTTGGATGCCTAAAGAAAGAGTTGATGTTTTAGCTTACAAACAAGGGCTTTTCAGCACAAGGGAGCAGGCCAAACGTGCGGTAATGGCCGGCTTAATTTTGGCGCTTGACAATGGAGAGCGTTTTGATAAGCCCGGTGAGAAAATTGATGCAGACAGAGAATTGACAGTGAAAGGGCAAAAAATGCCCTATGTCAGCCGGGGCGGATTGAAATTGGCTAAAGCGCTTCAGGTTTTTGATATTGATGTCCAAGGCCGGACAGTCTTAGACATTGGTGCCTCCACGGGAGGCTTTACCGATGTTTTGCTGCAGAATGGAGCACGGCTGGTCTATGCTGTTGATGTCGGCCGCAACCAGCTGGTTTGGCAGCTGCGGCAGGATCAGCGCGTACGCAGCATGGAACAGTATAATTTTCGTTATGCTCAGCCGGAGGATTTCAGCGAAGGGGAGCCTAGTTTTGCAGCTATTGATGTCAGCTTTATTTCCTTAAACTTGATTTTGCCTGCTCTGCACAGGGTTCTGGCAGATGACAGTCAGGCTGTAGCTTTAGTCAAACCGCAGTTTGAAGCGGGCCGCAGTCAGGTAGGTAAAAAAGGAATTGTTAAAGACAGAGCGGTTCATAACAGTGTTTTGGACAGGGTTGCTGCTTTTGCCACAGCTGCTGGTTTCACTGTTTCCGGGCTTGATTATTCGCCTATTCAGGGAGGACAGGGGAATATTGAATTTTTAGCTTATCTGCAAAAATCTGAATTTCCGGAAAATCGTGTAGGAGGAATGATTCAAGAAATAACAGAACAAGCACATGAGGAATTTAACAAACATGAAGAAAAGTGAACGATTAGAACTGATTAAAAAAATTGTCCAAGCCAATGAGATTGAAACTCAGCATGAGCTTTTAGAGCATTTGGCTGCTGAGGGTCTCAGGCTGACTCAGGCAACAATTTCGCGAGATATGAATGAAATTGGTATCATCAAGATTCCTTCTCCTAAAGGCCCTTACATTTACGGTCTGTCCCAGGACAGTACTCAGAGTGACAGTCCTGTTCCTAAACCGATAAGAAGTACGGTCTTATCTATATCTAAAGAAACACTGGGCTTGGAACAAATGCTGCATTTAAATGTTGTCCCGGGGAACAGCCGGCTGATCAAACGCTTTTTGCTGGAAGATTTCTCTGAGCTGATTTTTAGCGTCCTTGCCGATGACGACAGTCTGCTTGTCATAGCGAAGGATTCAGCAGCTGCCGGAACTATCCGCGAAAAACTGGCAAACTGGGTAGCAGAGCAAGATTGAGAGGAAAAGCATGCTTCTGGAAATTTCTATTAAGAACTTCGCCATTATTGAAAACATTTCCTTAAATTTTGAAAACGGCATGACTGTTTTAACTGGTGAAACCGGTGCCGGAAAATCAATTATAATCGATGCTATGAATATGATGCTGGGCAGCCGGGCTAATGTTGATGTCATTAGGCAGGGAGCTCAAAAAGCTGAAATTGAGGGTTTTTTCTCCGTTTCAGACAACCCTGCTCTCAATCAGGTCTTAACTGAAAACGGTCTGGATGTATCGGACGAGCTGATTATCCGCAGAGAAATTTTGTCCAATGGCCGTTCCATCAGCCGAATTAACGGAAAAATGGTCAATTTAGCAACTTTGCGTCTTGTAGGCCGCTTTTTAGTGGATATACACGGTCAGCATGACCAGGAAGAGCTTATGCATTCTTCTTTCCATATCGGTATGCTGGACAGTTTTGGCAGCCAGGATTTCTTTTTGCTGAAACAGCGCTATCAGCAGCTTTTTGATGATTACCGCCAGCTGCGTAAGCAAGTGGCGGATAAGCAAAAAAACGAACAGGCTCATAAAGCCCGGATTGAGCTGCTGGAATTTCAGCTGGCAGAGATTGAAGCGGCTGCGCTGCAGCCTGATGAAGACCAAAAACTCTTGCAGGAACGTGACAAACTGTTAAATCATAAAAATATTGCTGATACCCTGACAAATGCTGCTGTTATGCTGGATAATGAGGATTTTTCCAGCCTGTCCAATGTCCGGTCGGCCATGAATGATTTGCAGACCTTAGAAGAATTTGATTCTGACTATGAGGCCATGTCACATAATCTTTCTGAAGCTTATTACATTATGGAGGAAGTCAGCAAGCATTTGGACGATGTTATTGCCAACCTTGATTTTGATGCCGGACTTTTGCAGAGAATTGAAGCCCGGCTGGATGCAGTCAATACGATTACGCGTAAGTACGGCGGCAGCGTCACAGATGTTCTGACTTATTTTGATAAAATCAGTCAGGAATACAGTCTTCTGACCGGCAGCAGCCAGACATCCGACAGCATGGAAAAAGAGCTGAAAGTTTTAGAAAAAGAATTGATTCAGGCGGCAGCGGATCTCGGTCAGCAGCGCCGTCAGCTGGCTTCAGAACTGGAAGAGGAGATAAAGCAGGAGCTGAAGGAACTTTATATGGAAAAAGCTGATTTCCGTGTTCGATTCAGCAAAGGGAAATTTAACCGTGAGGGCAATGAAGCCGTTGAATTTTACATTTCGACCAACCCCGGCTCTGACTTTAAACCCTTGGTGAAGACAGCTTCAGGCGGGGAACTGTCCCGTCTCATGCTGGCCATCAAATCAGCTTTTGCCCGCAGAGAAGACAAAACAGCTATTGTGTTTGATGAAGTAGATACAGGCGTTTCGGGCCGTGTCGCCCAAGCCATCGCTCAAAAAATTTATAAAATCGGCAGCCACGGCCAAGTTTTGGCTATCTCTCATCTGCCTCAAGTCATTGCCATTGCTGATTACCAATATGTTATCGAAAAGCAAAGCGACAGTTCAGCCACTGTTTCCACTGCTAAGCTCCTGACAAAATCCGAACGGATCGAAGAAATTGCCAAAATGCTGGCCGGAAATGATGTGACCGAAGCCGCCCGCAAACAAGCTGAAGCTCTTTTGACTAAGTAACTTCCGCCTTTTAGATGACAGATAAAATGATGTATCCCAATAGCCCCTTTAAGTTAGCAGAAGACTGAACTTAAGGGGCTTTTCTATTACAGAGAGCCGGAGAAAGGGGAAGACCCACCGTAGTTCAAAAATAGAATGAGCACAAAAACAGTTTCTGTATCAGTAAGAATGGGACAGCGGTTCTGGGGAGCAGGTTTAAAAAATAGACATTATTGTTTGAAAACGAATCCTATTTATGTTATCCTAACAGTTAATTAAAAGGTAATTGGTTGTTAAGAGCACATAAAAGGGGGACGGTGATGATGTCTAAACGGCTTAAAATCTGGCTGGTGCTTTTACTGGTCGGTGCAGGTATCACGGCAGGAGGAGCAGGTTATATGAAATATCAGGAGCACAAGGAGCGAGAAGCTATGCTGGAGATTGTTAAGAGTGAAGAAGTGAAAAGTCTCTGTGAAGAAGCTATAAAAAATATTGATGAGAACTCCTTTACGACTGAAGGCCTTATTCAGTCTTATCAAATTGATTATGACAGCATCTCACATAATCCAATGGGAGGGATTGATTTTGATTTGATTATTAATAATGATAAAAAAATACGATTAGACATGGGAATTGATAAAAATCCTGAAACAGGAGAATTAGAAAATTTATCAGGCAGTCAGTCAGCTGAGTTAGCAGATTTGTTAAAGGAGAAAAATGAGTAATAGTTATACAGATAAAGAGAAAGTTGATATTGCTTGAAAACGAATACTATTTGTGTTATCCTAACAGTTAATTAAAAGGTAATTGGTTGTTAAGAGCACATAAAAGGGGGCGGTGATGATGACCAAACGGCTTAAAATCTGGCTGGTGCTTTTGCTGGTCGGTGCAGGCATCACAGCAGGAGGAGCAGGTTATATGAAGTATCAGGAGCACAAGGAGCGAGAAGCTATGCTGGAGATTGTTAAGAGTGAAGAAGCGAAGGCAGCGTGTGATGAAATTATTAAAAATTTAAACCCCAATGCTTTTACTAAAAATGGCATAATCAAGTCTTATCAAATCGATTATGATTCAGTAGCCCATAATCCGATGGGAGGGATTGATTTTGATTTAATCATAAACAATGATTCAAATTTAAAAGTGTATATGGGAGTAGATAAAAATAACGATGGTAGACTTGAACCTAAAGGAGGGGTGGGAACATCAAAAAAATTAGGCGATTTATTAAGGAAGGAAGCCGTAAATGAGTAATTATACGGATAAAGAGCGTGTTGATATTGTTTGAAAACGAATACTATTTATGTTATCCTAACAGCTCATTAAAAGGTAATTGGTTGTTAAGAGCACATAAAAAGGGGGCGGTGATGATGTTTAAGCGGCTCAAAATCTGGCTGGTGCTTTTACTGGTCGGTGCAGGTATCACAGCAGGAGGAGCAGGTTATATGAAATATCAGGAGCACAAGGAGAGAGAAGCTATGCTGGAGATTGTTAAGAGTGAGGAAGCGAGAGAAAGGTACCAAACTCTTTTTAAAAATTTGGATAAGGATGCGTTTGCTGAAAACGGTATTATTCAGTCGTATGAAATTGATGAAGAGTCGGTTGCTCATAATCCAATGGGAGGAGTGCTAGTAAAATTATATATCAATGGGAAAGAGAATTTATATGTAGTATATAATTTAAATAAAGATATTAACACGGGAAAATTTATGTCAGGAAGTAGCACTATTTCACCAGATTTATCTACTTTATTAAAGGAGAGCAGTGATGAGTAGTTATACAGATGAGCGACATAAGCAGATTGCAGAACAAGAGTATGAACTTGGAGATAAGTTGAATGCTCCAGTGAAGATTTCACAAGGAGAAGAAGACATCACTATCGGTAAAGTGGCCTCTATCCAAGACGGGACGGACAGCGGTTCTGGGGAGCAGGTTTAAAAAATAGACATCATTGTTTGAAAACGAATCCTATTTATGTTATCCTAACAGCTCATTAAAAGGTAATTGGTTGTTAAGAGCACATAAAAGGGGGCGGTGATGATGTCTAAGCGGGTCAAAATCTGGCTGGTGCTTTTGCTGGTCGGTGCAGGTATCACGGCAGGGGGAGCAGGTTACATGAAATATCAGGAGCACAAGGAGCGAGAAGCTATGCTGGAGATTGTTAAGAGTGAGGAAGTGAAGGAAATATTTGAAAATTGGATTTACAAAGAGGACCCAAATGCTTTCACAGATGAAGGAATCATTAGAAATTATCAGATTGACTACGATAGTATAGAGAAATCACCTATGGGAGGATTATTTGTAACTTTAATCATTAATAATAAACCCGAGCTAGATATTACCTGCACTATTAATAAAAATAAAGGTAAACTAGAAAGTAACAGTAGTACTATTTCACCTGAATTGACTAAGCTAATTGAAGTTGAAGGGGGGCAGTAAGGGACATGGAAACAATAACAGACAAAGAACGTGTTGCTATTGCAAATGAAGAATATAATAATAAACTAGAGGAAAACCGTATTGTTCAAGTTCAAGTTGATGGGAAAAAATTGATTATCGGCAAGGTCGCTTCTATCCAAGACGGGATGGACAGCGGTTCTGGGGAGCAGGTTTAAAAAATAGACATCATTGTTTGAAAACGAATCCTATTTATGTTATCCTAACAGTTAATTAAAAGGTAATTGGTTGTTAAGAGCACATAAAAAGGGGGCGGTGATGATGACCAAACGGCTTAAAATCTGGCTGGTGCTTTTACTGGTCGGTGCAGGTATCACAGCAGGAGGAGCAGGTTACATGAAATATCAGGAGCACAAGGAGCGAGAAGTCATGCTGGAGATTGTTAAGAGTGAGGAAGTAAGTCGGCTATTAGATGAGGAGATTAACTATTACAATTCTAAGAGCACAGGTCCAGCTATAATTGATAATTATACAATCGATTATACTAGTCTTCGTCGCAATCCTATGGGGGGAATTTCCGTAAAGCTTATTATAAATAATAATTCTAGATACTTTATCCGTTATGTCATAAATACGAATGCTAATACAGGACAATATGAAAGTACTGGAAATGTATTATCAGTAGATTTATCTCACTATCTTGAAAAAAATGGGGTCAGTTATGAGTAATTACACAGATAAAGAACGTGTTGAATTGGCAGAAAAAGAGTATGAAATTGAGTCTGTTAACCAACCTATAAACATTGGTTCGAAAGAGCAACAAAAATATATCGGTAAAGTGGCCTCTATCCAAGACGGGACGGACAGCGGTTCTGGGGAGCAGGTTTAAAAAATAGACATCATTGTTTGAAAACGAATCCTATTTATGTTATCCTAACAGTTAATTAAAAGGTAATTGGTTGTTAAGAGCACATAAAAAGGGGGCGGTGATGATGTTTAAGCGGCTTAAAATCTGGCTGGTGCTTTTACTGGTCGGTGCAGGTATCATAGCAGGAGGAGCAGGTTACATGAAATATCAGGAGCACAAGGAGAGAGAAGTCATGCTGGAGATTGTAAAGAGTGAGGAAGTGAAAAGTCTCTGTGAAGAAGCTATAAAAAATATTGATGAGAACGCCTTTACGACTGAAGGTCTTATTCAGTCTTATCACATCGATTATGACAGCATCTCACATAATCCAATGGGAGGGATTAACTTTAATCTTATTATTAATGATAATCCTAAGCTAAAAGTGTTTGGAGGAGTAGATAAAGTAAATGAGGACACTTTAGAGAGCCACTTTGGTGGTTACTCTGCAGAATTAGATGAGCTATTAAAGGGAGAGCAGAATGAGTAATTATACGGATAAAGAGCGTGTTGATATTGCTTGGAAAGAGTATTCTGACACAGTTTATTCTGAGAATGATGTAATCGCAATAAATGACAACAAAATTATCATCGGTAAAGTCGCCTCTATCCAAGACGGGACGGACAGCGGTTCTGGGGAGCAGGTTTATGTAATTACGCCCAATGGGACAGCTGATAATCCTGAAAGTGTTCAGGAGGTGACGGTGCTCTTTCGGGGCTCGACCAGTTTCTTCAAGGGAGAGGACTGGGTGACCGACTGGGTCAAAAATGATATTCCCATGGCTGCGCGGATTTTCGCAGGTCCTGAGACCAGCTACCCCTATACGGAGATGGATGAGGGACGCGGAACTGAGCAGCTGAAAGTATCCGCTCAGGCTCTGAAAGACATTTTAAAAACCTACCCTAATGCCCAATTTAATATCTATGCCCACTCTCTGGGGTCCATGGATGCCCAGTATGCCATGGCGGACTTGAAAGGCGATGATGTTCTGCGTATTAAAGGCGCCTGGATTTATAACGGTCCCAATACTTACAGTACCATGAGCCGTCGTCAGCAAAAGCAAGTCGACCGGATAAAAGGCCGAATCTATAATTATATTGACCATAAAGACTTTATCGGTCTGGGTTATGCGGCTGAAGGGAGTGAGGAAGCTGTCGGTATTGTCGGCCATGTCTACAGCCGAGAAGTCACAGACAAGGGCTGGGTAGGCAATATCACGGAGCAGCACATGTGGGGCGGCTACCGTTATGATGAAAAGGGTAACCTGCTTTTAGAAACTGATACCTTATCGACTTACCACAAGGATTTGTATACTTATACCCTTAAAGAGTTAAAAGAGAGTTTGGAGCTCCTGCAGACCCATAAAAAGGCCTTAAGTCAGGGCGGTTATTCGGAGCACGAGCAGATTTATTTAGACAGTGAGCAGGCTTTGGCAATAGGGGCAGCTATAGCTGCCGCAGCTCAAAGCGGTGCGGAGGAACTGGAGCAGCTTCAGAGCAATGCGGCCGCTGACCTGCAGTCAGCCTATAATACGGCTTTAGCAGGTGCCGCTTTGGGCAAGAGTCTGAGTGGTGATGAGATTGAGGCCATTTTAGCTGAGGAAGGAGCCGGTCGGACAGATATTGTGGACAAACCTGCAGAAGAGCTGCTGGACAAGGTCAGTCAGGCTCAGACCATAGCCGGTACACTGACGGAAAAAGAGGGCGAGATTGAGCAGGGTGTTGCTGCACTTTTAGAAGCAGATACAAATCTAGCAAAGGAGTTTAGTCAATGGCGGCAGATGTAAAAAGTGTTTATGATCAGTGGCAGGCTAAAAAGAAAGCCTATGCTGCCTATCAGGAGAGCTACAGCCAGAAGCGCTTGCAGCTGGATAATGAAGGGAATGAGCTGGCCTCGGCTTATCAGTCAGCGTCGGAACGGATTGATGAGATGACGGAAGAGGGACAGTCCTTGCTTAAACGCCTGTCGTTACAATTTGGACAGGGGGCGGTTTGGAACCCTTACACAGTGGTTTTAGCTAATCATCAAGAGCGTTTGAGGAAGGCTTACCAATCTGATCTCAGGGACTGGGAGGAGCGGTCGGAGGAGCTGACTGCTGCCTATCATAAAGATTGTGATCGTTATGAGAAAGCTATCGCCAAGCTGCGGGAGGCATACCTGAATGGGGAATAAGACAGATTACAAAGACGGCAAAGCCTTTGGGCGCAAGCTGGAGGAAGATCATATCCGCCACTTAGTCGCTCCGGCTTTAAAGGCAAAGAAAGAGGAACTGGAAGAAGCATGCCAGCAGGCGATGTCTGAGAGTGTATCAGCGACACAGAAGGCTTTAAGAGCCTTAGCTGACAAGCTGGACAGTTCAGAAGCCATGATGGGGCAGTTTTCCAAGGCGCTTAAGACGAGTATCGAAACTGAGAGCGCCAAGTATGATGAGATTTTTCCAGAAAAGAGCTGAGAGGGCGGCACCGACAAGAAGCAAGAAGGGTTTGAGGCTTGCTTTTGTCGGTGTTTTTTTTAGTCTTTCTGAGGATTGGCATAAATAAACTTTCTCAGATAGTGAAAATTTGGTATAATAGCACTATTATAAATGCATTTAGAAATAAACAGGGATTAGAAATGGGAAAAATTAAAATTGTAACCGATTCTTCTATGACTATTGAACCTGGTTTGGTTGAAGAATTGGATATTACGGTTGTTCCTCTGTCGGTTATGATTGACGGAACCGTTTATTCAGACAGTGATTTAAAAGAAGAAGGCAAATTTCTCAGTATGATGCAGAACAGTAAAAACCTGCCCAAAACCAGCCAGCCTCCTGTCGGCCTGTTTGCTGAAGTTTATGAAAGGCTGACTAAAGAAGGAGCTGAGCATATCGTCTCCATCCATTTAACCCACTCTTTGTCTGGCACAGTAGAGGCGGCCCGTCAGGGAGCCAATCTGGCCGGAGCTGATGTGACTGTTATCGATTCAACCTTTACGGATCAGTCTATGAAATTTCAGGTTGTAGAAGCAGCTAAACTGGCAAAGTCGGGCAGCAGTTTGTCCGATATTTTGACAGCAGTCAAGGATGTCTGCGCAAAAACGGAGCTTTTTATCGGTGTCTCAACTCTTGAAAATTTGGTTAAGGGCGGCCGGATCGGCCGTGTCACGGGAGCGATAACGTCTCTTTTAAATATCAAAGTGGTGATGGAACTGAAAGACCATGAACTGATTACCGTGATTAAGGGCCGCGGGATAAAAACCTTTTATAAATGGCTGGATAGTTTTATAGAGCATGCGCGCGGCAGGAAAATTGCTGAATTAGGTATTTCTTATTGCGGTACGGCAGATATGGCCAATGCTTTCAGGGAAAAACTGTCGGTTCTCGGGGCGCCGATTGCTGTTCTAGAAACGGGATCCATCATTCAGACACACACAGGTGAAGGGGCATTTGCAGTAATGGTACGCTATGAATAAGAGAAACATACTGACCGGACTGGTTTTTTTCCTAGCCAGTCTTCTAGTGGCTTTTTTGCTTTTTAATTGGCTGCTGTCTAAACCAGAGTCCAAATTCAGCTCAAAAGATTTCACCGTCAGCAAAGTGCAGGAATTTAACTATGTAGCTGTCGGCGATTCTCTGACAGAAGGAGTAGGGGATACAACAGAGCAGGGGGGCTTTATTCCTTTGCTGTCTCAGAGTTTGACTGCAGCTTATCATTATGAGGTTACGGCTCATAATTTTGGGGTAGCCGGCAATACCAGCCAGCAAATTTTGAAAAGAATGCAGGAAGAAGCTGATATTCAGTCTTCTTTGGCTCAGGCTGATCTGATGACTCTGACAGTCGGAGGCAATGATGTTATGGCTGTCATTCGAAAAAATCTGTCAGATTTATCAGTAGACAGTTTTAGGCAGCCGGCAGCAGACTATCAGAACCGTTTGCAGCAAATCATCGAGCTGGCACGTTCAGAAAATGCCGATCTGCCTATTTATATTTTAGGCATTTACAATCCTTTCTACCTTAATTTCCCCGATATGACTGCCATGCAGGAAATCGTTGATAATTGGAATCAAACAACAGAAAGCCTCACTCAAAAATACGATAATGTTTATTTTGTTGCCATCAATGATTTGCTTTACAAGGGGGTTAATGGTCAGGAAGGGGTCGTTCAGAGTACAGAGGATCAGACGACTGTTATTAACGATGCCCTGTTTTCAGAAGACAGCTTCCATCCTAATAACACAGGCTATCAAATCATGTCAGACGCAGTAATGGAGAAAATCAGTGAAACAAAAGAGAATTGGAAATAGAAAAAATTGGTGGAAGTGGGCCTTTCTCCTGCTTTTGGCCTTAAATATAGCTTTTATCGCTGTCGTTGCCAGCAGGGTCATTCAAGTCAGAGAGAATCTGCCTGAGCAAAGCACAAAGAACAGCGGAGGCGTAAAAGTCGGGACTTTTTCAACCGATATTGAGCAGCTGAACGCCACTCTGTCAGCCTATTTAGCTGACTATCAAGGTGATAATATAAGCTATGCTTTTTATGCGACTTCTAAAGAGATGATGTTTGAAGGAAGCTATACGCTGCTCGGTTATGAAGTGCCGCTCTATATTTATTTTCAGCCCGCACGTTTGGAAAGCGGGGCTGTCCAGCTGACAGTGACTTCTTTTTCTGTTGGGACGCTGTCACTCCCAGAAGAGCAGGTCTTGAAATACCTGCAGTCAAGCTATGATTTGCCGGACTTTGTAGAAGTTTTGCCAGATAAATCAGCTATTAATATCAATGTTCAGAATCTGGATAATGCCGCCGGTATTTACCTCAAAGCCGGTGAAATTGATTTAGTAAATGACCGTATCAATTTTGAAATCTATAAGAAATAAGCGAATTTGACACTAAATACTTGACCTATCACTATTTTTTAGATATGATATTATCTGTTAAAGTAAATTGCTTAGGCATTTTACTTATAAATTAATTGGAGGATTTGTTAAATGGCTAACAAACAAGACTTGATTGCAAAAGTAGCAGAAGCTACTGAATTGACTAAAAAAGACTCAGCTGCAGCAGTTGATGCTGTATTTGCAGCAGTTTCAGACTACCTTTCTAAAGGTGAAAAAGTTCAATTAATTGGTTTTGGTAACTTTGAAGTTCGTGAACGTGCAGCTCGTAAAGGCCGCAACCCACAAACTGGTCAAGAAATCCAAATTGCTGCTTCTAAAGTTCCAGCTTTCAAAGCTGGTAAAGCACTTAAAGACGCTGTAAAATAATTGTGTTTCCTAAGAAGCCTGTGCTGCCGGTTTTTCCGGGCATGGGCTTTTTTATTTAAAATGCAAAGGCTATTCGTTCACGGCAAAGGACCTAGCAAGCTTTTCTGCTTTTGCTGTGCTGCTTTTGCGCTCTTTGTATTTTAGCGGGGGAGGGGAGTTTGTTAAAGATTGTTGTTCTTATACTGGCCTTTTTATCTGTTGTGAGGATAATCAGCTTGATTTTTCTTGCTAAGGCAATGAAGCCAGATACCGACAGTTTGCCGCCCAAGGAGAAAAAGCTGTCTGCTGACGAGCAAGAGCTTTTAAAGTCAGAAGAAGAAAGAGAGTACGATTCGTTCTTTTAAAAATTCATGAGGAGCAAAAAAAGCTGTTATTGGGGCTAAATACCTCAATAACAGCTTTTTGACTGCTGTAAATTTTAATTATTGAAATAACGCAGTTTCCCGCGAAAATCAGCCACATTTTTATACCCCTTAGCTGTCATAATTGCCTTCAGTTCAGCTGTAATGCGGCCAAAGACTTCCGGTCCTTCCTGATGCAGAACAGTTCCCAGCTGGACCATACTTGCTCCGCAAAGGATATGTTCAAAAGCATCGCGTCCGGATTTGACTCCGCCAGTACCGATGATTTGAATACTTGGCTTCAGCCTCTGGTAAAAGGCATGAACATTAGCCAGCGCTGTCGGCTTGACATAGTCGCCGCCGATACCGCCAAAACCATTTTTAGGCTTGATAAGAACGTGTTCATCTTCAATAATCAAACCGTTGCCGATGGAATTGATACAGTTAACAAAGGTTAAAGGGAATTGATTGAAAATGTGAGCGGCCTGATCGAAGTGGACAATATCAAAATAAGGCGGCAGTTTAATTCCGAGCGGCTTCTTATAGTAAGTGAAAACCTCTTTAAGAATCTGCTCAGTCGTTTCAAAATCGTAAGCAATCTGCGGTTTGCCGGGGACATTAGGACAAGAGAGGTTCAGTTCAACTAAGCCTCGGTAATCAGATGCTTGCACATCTTTCAGAATCTTATGCGTTTCGTCAGGAGACAAGCCAACCAGCGAGAGAAAATGCGGCTTGCTGCCAGGCTGTTCTTGCAGTTCTGTAACGTAATCAAGGTAGTACCGGTACCCATGATTAGGCAGTCCCATAGAATTGATCGATCCTAAGGCTGTATCCGCATAACGCGGCTCCGGGTTGCCCTTACGCTCCTTGAACGTCCCGGTTTTTGTCACAAAAGATCCGGCTTCCGATTGCTCGATTGCTGCCAGTTCCTCCCGAGTCATACAGTAAACCCCTGCTGCATTCATGAGACAGTTGTCAAAATGAAACTCTCCAATTGTTGTCTGTACTGAAACCATAGCCACCTCCGAAAATGCTTTTTTTCATTCTACTATTTAAATGCTGTAAAAGCAAGTTTCTTTCAAAAAGACAGGATTTAAGATTTTGGGAAAGAGACTAGCTTTTTTCCGTACTTTTTTGTAGAATAATAAGAGTAAGCGGTCAATAAGGCCGTAAAAACAATCGGAACAAAGCGTAAAAACTGTAAGAAAAAACGATAAACTGCTGTTCCTGAGAGCAGCTGAGCCGGACTGTTTTGGAAGAGTGGTTAATCCGCCCGGTAAATGTGCCTGTGCCGTTTTGGCTGTCAGTTTCAACGGTCTTTGTATCATTTTAAAGGAGAAGACGATCTAATGGTAAAATTAGTATTTGCACGTCACGGTGAATCAGAATGGAATAAAGCCAATCTTTTTACAGGCTGGGCTGATGTTGATTTGTCAGAAAAAGGGACACAGCAGGCAATTGATGCCGGCAATTTGATTAAAGAAGCTGGGATTGAATTTGATTTGGCCTTTACTTCTGTGCTGACTCGTGCTATTAAAACAACTAACCTGGCTCTTGAATATTCAGACCAGCTTTGGGTGCCTGTTGAAAAATCATGGCGTCTTAATGAACGTCATTATGGCGGCTTGACAGGTAAAAACAAAGCAGAGGCTGCAGCGCAGTTTGGTGATGAACAAGTTCATATCTGGCGCCGTTCTTATGATGTTTTGCCGCCGGCGATGGATAAGGATGATCAATATTCAGCACATACTGACCGCCGTTATGCAAATCTTGATGACACTGTTGTACCGGATGCTGAAAATCTTAAGGTAACGCTTGAGCGTGCTTTGCCGTTTTGGGAAGATAAGATTGCACCAGCACTTAAGGACGGCAAGAATGTGTTTGTCGGAGCTCACGGCAACTCGATTCGTGCTCTTGTAAAACATATTAAGCAATTGTCAGATGATGACATTATGGGCGTAGAGATTCCTAACTTCCCTCCTCTTGTTTTTGAATTTGACGAAAACTTAAACGTTACTGCTGAGTATTACCTTGGCGGTGAATAAAAGCAGATGAGGTAGAACGCCGAACTAAAGTATTTGGCTATTAATAAAAGCAGACTGTGCTGTACAAAGGCATAACGTCTGCTTTTTTATTAAGATACAAAGGCTGTTAAGAACGCAAAGAGAAAATAGGCGGTAAGTCCGAAATCTTCGATTTCGCAGACGCACCCCTGCCAGGATGACTAGAAGGGTGCGGTCGGCTGTCAAGACGACAAAGCCTTCAGTCATCTACGGCTGACGGTAAGCCAGAAATCTATGATTTCGCAGGCGCCCCCCTGCCAGAAAGGCTAGAGGAGGCCGTACGCTGCAGAGCAGCCACACTCGTAAGTTGCTGTCCTCCTCTATGCTCATTTTTTATGGGCTAAAAAACAAATTTAGAAAAGGAAACAGCTTTTTTATGATAGAATAATAGTAAGCACCTTTTTTTAAAAGTATGGAGATAGAGTAGTGAAGAAATATTTAGAGAAAATAAAACTTCATATTGTTAAACGTCCGGCGAGTATTCCCCGCAGGGTTAATCTTTTATTTGGAATAATCGTTCTGCTGTTTACGGTTATTATTTTACGCTTAGCGCATATGCAGATTGTCAATAAAGATTTCTATACAGCTAAGCTGACAGCAACAACGACGTATACTGTAAAGACTTCCAGCCCCAGAGGAACAATCTACGATGCGACAGGCGCCCCCTTGGTTGAAAATGAAGTCAAAGAAGTTGTCGCTTTTACGCGCAGCAATACGGTGACAGCCGCTGATATCAAAGCTTTGGCTCAGGATTTAGCTAATTATGTAACGCTAACGCAGACAGATGTTTCGACACGGGCCAAAAAGGACTATTATTTGGCTGACCGTCAGGTTTATCAGGATGTTGTCAATAATCTGCCCGATAAGAAAAAATACGACCATTTTGGTAACAGTCTGACAGAATCGGAAATTTATGCTAATGCTGTAGACGCTGTTACAGAAGAACAGATCGCTTATTCAGAAGACGAACTTAAGATCGTTTATATCTTTAATCAGATGAATTCTGCTTCAACTTTCTACACTGTAAACTTAAAAACAGATAATCTAACAGAAGAGCAGATTGCCTATTTAACAGCTAATCAGGCTAATTTACCGGGTATCACTGTTACAACTGACTGGACACGGAAAAGCATCGACACATCTCTGTCTGATATCTTGGGAACGGTCTCTTCTGAAGAAACAGGACTTCCGGAGGAAGAAGCGGATACTTATCTGGAAAAAGGCTATTCTTTAAATGACCGAGTGGGAACGTCTTATCTGGAAAAACAGTATGAGGACATTTTGCAAGGGAAGCGAACGGTCCGAACGATCAAAGTGGATAAAGACGGAGAAATCATCAGTGATGATATTACCGCTGAAGGAACCGACGGAGATAACCTGAAATTGACCATTAATCTGGAATTTCAGGAAGGTGTTGAAAATATCCTGCGGCAGTACTTCAATGGTCAGCTGTCTTCAGGTTATGCGGCTTATTCGGATGGCATGTATGCTGTAGCACTGGAGCCTAAAACCGGGAAAGTTTTAGCCTTAGCCGGACTTTCACATGAAAAGGGTGAAGGCACAGCAGAGGCTGATAATCTGGGCACAATTAACAGTGTCTTTACGCCGGGTTCGGTGGTGAAAGGAGCCACCTTGTCATCCGGCTGGGAAAATGGGGTGCTTTCTGGCAATGAGGTGCTCTATGATCAGCAAATCGGCAGCATCAGATCTTGGTTTACCCGCGGTCTAACACCGATTACTGCAGCTCAGGCTTTAGAGTATTCTTCCAATACTTATATGGTTCAAGTTGCTCTGCGTTTAATGGGTCAGGAGTATACCAGCGCTGATGCGATGACGAGCAAGGGTTATAAAGAGGCTATGGAGAAATTAAGAGCAACCTATGCAGAATACGGTATGGGAACCAGCACAGGTCTCGATTTACCGGAATCTAAAGGCTATCTGCCGGATGATTTTGAAATGGGAAATGTTCTTAATGAAGCCTTTGGTCAGTATGATTCCTATACAACGATGCAGCTGGCTCAGTATGCAGCAACAGTGGCAAATGACGGGAAGCGGATGTCTGCACACATTGTTGAAGGGGTATACAGCAGCAATGAGTCCGGTGGTTTGGGTGACTTAGTTCAAACGATTGGCGGTGAAACGTTGGATACGGTTGGGATTTCTTCTGAGGAAATGTCCATTGTTCAGCAAGGATTCTATAATGTTGTCAACAGTTACAGTGCTTATGCGACAGGGACCGATATGGCAAGCGGGGTTACAACCATCAGCGGTAAAACGGGTACAGCTGAAACATCTGTAACCGATTCTTCGGGAAATGAGATTTCTACGGTTAATCTTAATGTCGTAGCTTACGATGCTGACAGAAGTATCGCTGTTGCAGTGGTGTATCCGCATGCAGCAGATGACAGTATCAATGTGCACAAATATGCTGCCAGAGATATCATTAACCTCTATGTGTCCTCCTACGCTCCTAGTGATACAGAAGAGGCAGATGATAATACAGATACTGAAAGCAGTCAGGCTGATTAAATCAAGGAGGTTTTCATGCTTTATCCCACTCCTATTGCTAAATTAATTGAAAGTTTTACAAAACTTCCTGGTATTGGAATTAAAACAGCAACTCGTCTGGCTTTTTATACCGTAGGTATGGATGATGAAGATGTCAACGATTTTGCCAAAAATCTTTTGGGTGCTAAGCGCGAATTAACCTACTGCTCTGTTTGCGGTAATTTAACGGATGATGACCCCTGCAGTATTTGCAGCGACGAGACACGTGATAAAACAGTGATTTTGGTTGTTGAAGATGCCAAAGATGTTTCTGCTATGGAGAAAATCCAAGAATATCATGGTCTCTATCATGTGCTCCACGGCCTTATCTCACCTATGAATGGGGTAGGCCCTGACGACATCAACCTCAAAAGCTTAATAACCCGTCTGCAGGATGATCAGGAGATTTCCGAGGTGATTATTGCAACTAATGCGACAGCAGACGGTGAAGCCACATCAATGTATCTGTCACGCCTGCTTAAGCCTGCAGGTATCAAGGTAACGCGTCTGGCCCGAGGTCTTGCGGTAGGATCAGATATCGAGTATGCTGATGAAATCACCTTGCTACGGGCGATTGAAAATCGAACAGAATTGTGATTTTTGGGCTGAAGACGGAATAAATATAAGCGGTCTCCCTGATTAAAGGGAGGCCGTTTTTGTATCTTGGTGAACTGAACACGGCCTAAACGCTGTGAGAGTGAGAGATCCTGTCATTTGGAGCTCTGTCACAAGGCTTAGCCAGCCGTAGATGACTGAAGGCTTTGTCGTCTTGACAGCCGACCGCACCCTTCTAGTCATCCTGGCAGGGGTGCGTCTGCGAAATCGAAGATTTCGGACTTACCGCCTCTTTTCTCTTTGCGTTCTTAACGGCCTTTGTATCTTGGGGAAAGATTTGTCTTAAAATTGTTTGAAAAATTTGCTATAATGTTGACAGATAATAAATTTAGTGAGGATGATTATGAAAATTAAAGGTCATGGGACGATAAAGAAATCTAAGGCTTATGGTGCTATTGGGACACTGCTTTTATCAGGTATACTGCTGACAGCTATAGGGACAGCCAGTGTCAGCGCTGATGAAACAGCTGACATTGCTAATACTTCGGCTGAAAGTCTTGTTACTGCAGCCGTCGACAGCTCTGATACTGCAGCATCAGATGAGCCTGTTTTCAGCAATGAAGAAGACATTAAAGGAACTGAAAGCGATGAGAGCTTCATTCAGTCTGAAGTGACAGCTGCTGAAGACAGTACGGCTGAGGTTCCGGAAAGTACCAATGATAATACAGCAAAAGAGCCAGATATGCCAGAAAAGAGTGCACAATCTGAAGGAAATCAAGAGGGTGCAAACCAAGAATTATCAGAAATTGATACTGAAACAGCCCATGATATTCAAAGTGACAGTGACGCGAAGGCAGCCTCTAAGGATGAAACCCCTCAGAACAGTGCGACAGGAGGCGCGGCCTCAGAAGTCACAAGTGTTTCCTTAACGAGAAATGGGTTTGATCTTCAGTACCATCCGGCCATTGCAAGCGGAGCTCAGATCATGTTCGCAGTTTGGTCTGATATTAAAGGGCAGGATGATTTGATTTGGTATACCGCTGATAAAAATGGGCGAGTAACGGCAAAGTATACAGGGACTTACGGAACATACCACGTTCATACCTATCAAAATCTCAGTGGACAAATGACTGGCCTGAATGCATTATCCGTTGAACTTTCTCAGCCAAATATCAATGTTGCGGTTACTAAAATCAGCAAAACAGCCTATAAAGTAACTGTCGGTGATGCACCTGCTTATATTACCGATATTTTGCTTCCTACTTGGACTAGCGCCGGCGGACAGGACGATCTCATTTGGTATCAAAGCTCTAGGAATCCAGACGGAACCTATTCAGCGGTTATCAGCACAGCTGATCATAATTTAGAAAGCGGTGACTATTATGTCCACGTATATGGGACAAGTGCTGTAACGAATGGTCTGACAGTCTTAAAAGGGACAACTTTTAAAAATGATTACGCTTTTGGCGATGTCAGTGTCACTGCAAGTCTTAGTCAAAATGGGATTTATATCACTGTACCGGATGATGTCAGTAAGGGGCTCCCTGTTTACCATGCCGTATGGTCTGCTGAAAACGGACAAGATGATATAGTCTGGTATAAGGTTGACCGTTCAGGGAAAACAACAGCGAAATATACCGGCGATTACGGTACTTACCATATCCATACCTATGGTCTTATCAATGGTCGTATGATTGGCTTAAATGCACAGAGCATTGATGTGGCGAAACCTAATGTTTCAGTCCGTTTAACTAAAGTGGATGACCTTTCTGTCAAAGTGACTGTCAGTGATGTTCCTGCTTATATTACCAATATTGTTTTACCAACTTGGACAAGTAAAAATAATCAGGATGACATCAGATGGTACACTGCGGTTAAAGCGAGTGATGGTACTTACAGCCTGACCTTTTATGCTAAAGACCATAAATTTGAGTCTGGACATTATAATGTTCATGTCTATGGGCAAAGCCAAGTTACACAGTCCCTTATTGGTTTAGCAGCAACTGATGGTATTGATTTAAATTTTTCAGAGGAACTTTCAAATCCGACAGTCACTGTTCAAAACCATGACGCTTCAAAAGGGACCTTGCAGGTAGTAGCAGCGGAAACAGCTAATTCTAAAGCTATAGAGAGCCTTATGGTGGCTGCATGGTCTCAGGCGGAGCAAAAAAATATTTACTGGTATGCCAGCTCAAATATCGTTAACGGCAGGGTTGTCATTACGGTTGATGAAAAATACCACCATAATATTTCGGGTGATTATACAGTCCATGCTTATTTAAAAACTAAAGATGGTGATACGATCGGTTATGATTTGAGAACCTATGCACTGACCAGCAACGGCGCAGCAGCCGGTGTTTCTGCAGATTATAGGGGAACAGGTGTCTATGCAGTCTCCATTTCAGGTGTTTATTCAAACGGAGCGGTGAAATATGCTGTTTGGTCAGACAGCAACGGTCAAGATGATTTAGCGTGGTATGATGCTGCTGTATCTGGAACAAATGCAGCAGGCCTTATTAACCTTGCTAATCATTCTGGAACCGGGACTTACCATCTTCATGTTTACCAAGCTGATAATGGGCAAATGTATTTCCTGACCTCAACTGATTTTACTGTCCGCCGCACAAACTATGAGACACCTTATTATAATCAAAGAGACGGCCGCTGGGGCAGCACACGCTACGGTTACTACACCATGGCTTCAACAGGCTGTGTACCGACTAGCTTAGCGATGGTCTTTTCATCATTAACAGGAAATGAAGTGCTGCCGACAGCAGTTGCAGACTATCTTTACAATAATACCGTTGAGTTTAACCGAGGGGGAGAAGGGACGACCGGCAGAGGTATTTTAATGGCTTCCAATCAATGGGGGATGTCAGCAACCGTTCTGAATTCTCCATCCGATCTGACAGCTGCTTTGCAGGAAGGCCACCATGTTCTGGGAGCCGTTCAGCAAAATAAATTTTCTCCATGGGGCTGGGGGACCAGCCATGAGCTTGTCCTAAAAGGTTATTCAAACGGCAGTACTTATGTATTTGATCCTTACAATGCTTCCAATAACGGCTGGTATCCGATCGCTTCGCTCTGGAATGAGCAAAGCACACAAAGCGGTGATACAAACGGCTTAGGCAGACCTTTTGTTAAAATTACAGATGCTTAAAAATAAAACAAGGAAACAGTATGTAAGACCGAGAAGTCTGCATACTGTTTTTTTGAAAAGACCGCTGTATCCGGCAAAAATAGAATTGATAAAATCTCTTAGGCTATCTCAGCTGCTTGATTTTTCCGGCCTTCGTATCTTGATTAACTTTTGTAAATCGTTATCAATTATGATATGATTAAATAAAATTCCAAGAAAAAGAAGAGGAAGGAAACTTAATGCCTAAACAAACCCTGATCTTACTTTATGGCGGCCGTTCTGCAGAACGGCAGGTATCTGTGCTTTCTGCAGAAAGTGTCATGCGGGCAGTTGATTATAATAAATTTTTTGTAAAAACTTACTTTATTACTGAGTCCGGTGATTTTATAAAAACTCAGGAATTTTCTGCCCTCCCCGGATCTTCAGAAAAGCTGATGACTAATGAGACAGTCGTTCTTGCTCAAAAAGTTGAGCCCAGCGCTATTTATCAAGAAGATGCAGTTGTTTTTCCTGTTCTTCACGGACCTATGGGTGAAGATGGCTCCATTCAGGGCTTTCTTGAGATTTTGCAGCTCCCCTATGTCGGGGCGAATATTTTAGCTTCAGCAGCAGCGATGGATAAAATCACGACCAAACAGATTCTAGAGAGTGTTGGAATCCCTCTGCTCCCCTATATTACTTATTTTGAAGGCGAGGACTTGGAAAAAACGCTCATTCAGGCTGAGAAAAAACTTTCCTATCCCATTTTTGTCAAACCAGCTAATATGGGTTCAAGTGTCGGTATTTCTCGGGCGGATGATACAGAAGAGCTGCGGCAGGCGATACAGATTGCTCTTAAGTATGACAGTCGAATCTTAATTGAACAGGGAGTCGTTGCCCGTGAGATTGAAGTTGGCATCTTAGGCAATAGAGAGGTCAGAACTACCTTGCCTGGCGAGGTGGTTAAGGATGTGGCCTTTTATGATTATGAAGCCAAGTATATTGACAATAAGATTACCATGGCTATTCCGGCCAAGCTTGATGAATCAGCCGTTCAAGCAATGCGCGCTTATGCAGTTAAAGCTTTTAGGGCATTGGGAGGATGCGGTCTGTCGCGCTGTGATTTCTTTTTAACAGAAGATCAGCAGATATTTCTTAATGAACTAAATACGATGCCGGGCTTTACCCAATGGTCAATGTATCCCTTGCTATGGGAAAATATGGGGCTTTCCTATACAGATTTAATCAGTGAGCTTGTCCGTTTGGCACAGGAAATGTTTGAAAAAAGAGAAAATCATTTATTTTAAAAAAACTCTGCTTAATCACTGTGCCAAACTCATCTGTTAAAAAAGTAAAACGAGGCAGGACTTTTTTGTCCCTGCCTCGTTTTATTAAGATACAAAGGCCGTGAAGAACGCAAAGAGAAAATAGGCGGTAAGTCCGAAATCTTTGATTTCGCAGACGCACCCCTGTCAGGACGACTAGAAGGGTGCGGTCGGCTGTTAAGACAACAAAGCCTTCAGACGTCTACGGCTGGCGGTAAGTCCGAAATCTTTGATTTCGCAGACGCACCCCTGTCAGGACGACTAGAAGGGTGCGGTCGGCTGTTAAGACGACAAAGCTTTCAGACGTCTACGGCTGGCGGTAAGTCCGAAATCTTTGATTTCGCAGACGCACCCTGGACAGAACGGCTAGGGAGCGAGACAGAACCCCAGATCATAACGTTCGACGTCTCGCCCCCGCAAAGCCTAGCAGACATTTTAAAGCTTTGGAAAAGCGACTAAAGTGCCGCTAGGCTACTGTATCTTGTACATAACACTGACAAAATTAAGAGCTAGTTTTGAAATCGTCCGTCAGTCTGTCTGCGGCTGCTGTTCAGAATATAAACTATAAACTGTCGTAACTCTAAATATTGTCTTTATGGTATAATGAAAGGACAAGCAGTTTTCCAGCAGAAAGTGGGAGAAATATGAAATTAAGTCTACATGAAGTCGCCAAAGTTGTTGGCGGTAAAAATACAATTTCGGATTTTGCTGACATTCCCTTGCACCATGTTGAATTTGACAGCCGCAAAGTGACAGAGGGAGATTTGTTTCTGCCTTTGAAAGGCAGACGTGACGGGCACGATTTTATTGCGGCAGCTTTTGCCAAAGGGGCAGCGGCTTGTTTATCGGAACATTCGGTTGAGCAGGGGCCTTATATTCTGGTTGACGATGTTTTAGCGGCTTTGCAAAAATTAGCCCAATATTATCTTGAAAAACAGCGTGTGGATGTTATTGCTGTAACAGGCTCTAATGGCAAGACAACGACAAAAGACATGATTGCAGCTATTTTATCGACAACCTATAAAACCTATAAAACACAGGGGAATTATAATAATGAAATCGGTTTGCCTTATACCGTTCTGCATATGCCGGACGAAACAGAAAAAATCGTTTTAGAAATGGGGCAGGACCGTTTAGGAGACATTCACCTTCTGTCGGAGATTGCCAAACCTCGAATTGCTGTTGTTACACTCATTGGGGAAGCGCATTTAGAATTTTTCGGTACGCGTGAAAAAATTGCTCAAGGGAAAATGCAAATTGCAGACGGAATGGATTCAGACGGAATTTTAATCCTTCCGGCTGATCCGATTCTTGATGAATTGCTGCCGGATAACCGGACAGTCATTCGATTTGGTCAAGGAGAGGAAATTGCTGTTGATAGCATTGTTGAACAAAAAAATAGTTTGACCTTTACAACTAATCTTATGGATAAGCCGGTTACTCTGCCGCTTTCAGGGAAATATAATGCAACCAATGCTGTTATCAGTGCCTATGTCGGAAAATTACTGACGGTTTCAGATGATGATATCTCTGCCGCTTTGGGGTCAATCAGTCTGACAGGCAACCGGACAGAATGGAAAAAAGCTGATAATGGGGCGGATATTCTTTCTGATGTCTATAATGCAAATCCTACTGCTATGAAGCTGATTTTGGAAACATTTTCCAACATTCCAAATAATGCTGGCGGCAAAAAAATTGCTGTTCTGGCGGACATGAAGGAATTGGGAGAAGATTCTGTCCAGATGCATAGCGGTATTGTTACTAGCTTGCTGCCGGATGTCTTGGATACACTTATCTTTTACGGTCAGGACATTGCCGAGCTGGCAGAATTAGCTGCTCAAATGTTTCCGCCAGGCAAAGTGTATTATTTTAAGAAAACGGAACAAGAGGATCAGTTTGCTGAAATGGTGCAGCTGCTAAAAACGCTTTTGCAGCCCGAGGACCAAATTCTTTTTAAAGGCAGCAATTCCATGCACTTAGAACAGGCAGTGGCAGCGCTGGAAAGATAGGGGAGGAAAATGTTAAAAGCATTTTTGACAACACATTCTACTGAACCGCCTTCAATATCAGTGTTCATCTATTTTCTTATGATGGCCGCCCTGATTGGATCGATTTATGCGTCTGTCAAATGGCACAATAGGCCGTATTTTGTCCGTCTGTTTAAGGGAATTCAGCTGCTGCAGCTCATTTCCCTTTACCTTTGGTACAGCGTCTGTCTTATTCCTATTTCGAACAGCCTGCCGCTCTATCATTGCCGTCTTGCGATGCTGGCTGTGCTGTTTTTGCCAGACAAAACGCCGGCTAAACAGTATTTTGCGCTGATGGGATTTAGCGGAGCTATTTTTGCTTTGGTTTATCCTGTTTTAGATCCTTACGACTCCCCGCATATTACAGGAGTCTCTTTTATAATTGGCCATTACGCTCTTTTGATCAACAGTCTCAATTATCTGCTGAACAGCTATCAGAAAAATCAGCTGTCACTCAGCCGAATTACGGGCTACACGTTTATCCTGAATCTTTTGCTGGTAGGAGTCAATCATGTAACAGGGGGAAATTACGGAATTCTCAGACATCCTCCAATCATTGACAACAGTCATATTTGGCTTAACTACTTGGCTGTCTCTTTTGTGCTAAGTCTTGCCCTAGTGCTTTTTGCCTTTTATTTCAATCACAGAAAGCCCAATAAGTCCGCTGCTTACAGCGGTAAACAGTCCATTTCAGAATGATGGCTGCATTGCGCTAATAGACAGATTTCGTTATAATAAAGAAGCTTTAATAGTGTAACGTTTTAAAAAATGAAATAAAGCGGGCACATTATTAATTTTACTAACTCGAAAATAAAAGGAAATCAGGTAAAAGAATCAATGACAGTTCAAGATGCTATAAAAAAACGCCGTACATTTGCCATTATCAGTCACCCGGATGCTGGTAAAACGACTATTACTGAACAGCTTTTGTATTTTGGCGGTGAAATCCGTGAAGCAGGCACTGTGAAAGGGAAAAAAACAGGGACTTTCGCCAAGTCTGACTGGATGGATATAGAAAAACAACGTGGGATTTCTGTAACCTCCTCTGTTATGCAGTTTGATTATGATGGCAAACGTGTTAATATCCTTGATACACCAGGACACGAGGATTTTTCAGAGGATACCTACCGTACGCTTATGGCTGTAGATGCAGCTGTTATGGTTGTCGATTCTGCCAAAGGGATTGAGGCGCAGACTAAAAAACTTTTTGAAGTCGTCAAACATCGTAATATTCCTGTCTTTACTTTCATCAATAAGCTTGACCGCGACGGCCGTGAACCGCTGGATCTGCTGGAAGAGTTGGAAGACGTTTTAGGCATTGCCAGCTATCCGATGAACTGGCCAATTGGGATGGGGAAAGCGTTTGCTGGTCTTTATGATCTGCACCACCAGCGGCTGGAGCTTTATAAAGGAGAAAAACGCTTTGCAGAGCTTGCAGAAGGAGAACAGCTTTTTGCGGCGAATCCCTTTTATGAACAGGTCTTAGAGGATGTTGAGCTGTTGCAGGAGGCAGGTAACGCATTCTCGGAAACAGCTGTTTTAACTGGTGATTTAACGCCCGTCTTTTTTGGTTCAGCATTGACAAATTTTGGTGTCCAGACTTTTTTAGATACGTTTTTGGAATATGCTCCGGAGCCGCACAGCCATAAGACAACAGAAGAATTGGAAATCACTCCCTATGATAAATATTTTTCTGGCTTTGTTTTTAAAATTCAGGCCAATATGGATCCGCGCCACCGCGATAGAATTGCCTTTGTCCGTATTGTCTCCGGTGAGTTTGAACCCGGCATGAGCGTCAGGCTGACACGAACCGGAAAAACGCTCAAGCTGGCCAATGTCACCCAGTTCATGGCTGAGTCCAGAGAAAGTGTTGGCAAGGCAGTAGCAGGTGATATTATTGGTGTTTATGATACAGGAACTTACCAAGTCGGTGATACTTTGACTGCGGGCAGGCAGTTGTTTGCTTTCGAGCCGCTGCCAACTTTCACACCGGAGCTTTTTATGAAGGTTGCTGCTAAAAATGTCATGAAGCAAAAATCTTTTCATAAGGGCATTGAACAGTTAGTACAGGAAGGGGCTATCCAGCTTTACACCAATTACCAGACTGGAGAGTATATGCTTGGTGCAGTCGGGCAGCTTCAGTTTGAAGTATTTAAGCACCGTATGGAGAATGAGTACAAGGCAGAAGTGGTTATGACACCGATGGGTAAGAAGACCGTTCGCTGGCTTAAACCAGAAGATTTAGACGAAAAAATGTCTTCGAGCCGCAACATTTTAGCTAAAGACCGTTTTGATCAGCCTGTCTTTCTTTTTGAGAATGATTTTGCTCTGCGCTGGTTTGCCGATAAGTACCCGGAAGTTGCCTTAGAGGAAAAGATGTCTTAAAAGCTGCCGTCCTCTGTCTCGTAGCCTTCTGGTCATTAGGAGTACTGCCTGTGAAATCACAGATTTCGGACTTACCGTCATTTTCATACGGCTTTTTCACGGCCTTTGTATCTTGTTGGAATTGAACACGGCCTAAACGCTGTGAGAAAAAGATCGCCCTCCCTTGAGTCTTTAGTGGCTCAGCGGTCGGACGCCTATTTTCTCTTTGCGTTCTTAACGGCCTTTGTATCTTGGAGAAGGAGGATAGGTAATGGATATTCTCAGTTATCGGGCAGCCGATCGAAACAGCATTTTAAATTATTCCCTTGCTCCTGAAAGTCTGGCTTTTACCCGGACACCCAGAGAAGCTCTGGCCTATGGCAGAGGTAGACACGGCTATTATCCTTATCTATGTTTAGCTGATAAGCAATTAGTTGGTTTTTTTGTTCTTGACGCCGGAGCTGATAAATATCGTTATACAGCTGATAGTAGTGGTTTGCTGCTGCGCTCTTTTTCAGTTGCTGATCCTTATAGAGGAAAGGGCTATGCTAAAGCTATTCTCAAACAAATTCCTGATTTTATCGCTGAAAATTTCCCGCAATTTAAAACAGTTGTTCTGGGAGTGAACAAACAGAATAAAATTGCTGTAAATCTTTATCGTAACCATGGTTTTTCAGAGACAGGCCGTACTTACTTAAATACAAAAGGTCGGCAGCTGATTATGGAAATGCATTTACAATAAAACTAATCTAAGTAAAAGACCGTGACTAATTTGCTTCGTCACCTTTAACAGTACCTGATTGGCAGTTGGTTTCTGTTAGCTTTAGCTTATTAAAAATAAGAGTCTGGGACAAATGGACACCCCTGCCCGCTTAACAAGGGATGTTCAAAACGTTTCGGACTTTTTTGTTTTGTTTTTTAGCGAAACAGATCGGTCAATCCTATCACATTTTCCCTATTAATGTAGAAGCAAAATGATTTTCAAACTCATTGTAAACGTTTTATAATCAAATTGTAAGGGGATGATTAGCATAAATCTTCGTCAATTAAATATCTTACGTGATTTAGCCGCCGGCCCCCGTTTTATATCCAGTCATAAAATAGCTGATAAATATGGCGTATCCCGAAAAACGGTTTATACGGATCTCACTGTTATTAATGATGCGATTGCTCTATTTGATATAAAAATTGAGAAACGGCCGCGGATGGGAATTAAACTTAGTGTGACTGACAGACAGAAGCCCCAGCTTAAGGCCTTTATTGAGAAACTGCAAAAGAAGCACATCGTATTAGATCAGCTGCAGCGCCAACTGCAAATTATAAAAGAACTGATTTGCGGCAGCGGCTGCATCAATATTTTGGACTGGTCGCTGCTTTATTTTATCAGTGAAGCCACTGTCAGACGAGACTGTGAAAAAGTAGCCGCATTAATAGCTGAAGACCAGCTGGAATTGGTTAAGGAACACGGCTGCATCTATCTTAGAGGCAAAGAAGAAAATATCAGAAAATTTCTAAGGAATTATATTATCGCTTCTTTCAGCATCGATGAGCAGAATCTAATCCATAATAAGGATTTAATCTTTTTCTTTTCAGTCTCTGCTATTAAAAAAATAATAAAGATTACAGAGAAGTGTGAAAGGTCCTATCAATTTAAGATTGTCAGGCAATATAAAAGTTACCTGATTTTGGATTTATTAATCAGTGTCCATCGGTATAAACTGGGGCATTTTGTCATAACAGGAGACAGCTTGCCGGACAGCAAAGAATTACAGCAATTTGAAGTCTACCTCTTTTCAGGAGAATTGCTGAGTCAGGCTTTGGGAAGTCCGATAAGTGCTATTGCCGACGGTGAGATAAAAAATATTGCTTATTCGCTGTTAGCAGTCGGCTATGAAATTAACCGTCTGGTGGAAAATTCAGAGATTAAAGCAACTGTCCAGCAGTTTATTCAGAAGGTAAGTCTTTTAATCGGTCTTGATCTAACAAAGGATGAGCATTTACTGAATATGCTGCTGAGCCATATCTATCCGATGGTCTTTCGTTTGCGGCATAAAGTGATGTTAAGCAATCAAACGACTGAGGAAATCAAGAAACAATACAGTGTTTTATATAATTTGGTCTGGCTAGCAGCAAAAACACTGGCTGATCAGTTTGATCTGGAATTTACAGCGACAGAAATTGCTTTTCTAACCATTCATTTTGAAATTGCGGCTGAAAAATTAACGAAGCCGCTGCTTATTTACGTTATCTGTCCCCACGGTTTAGCGATGTCAGAACTGATTATGGGGCAGTTAAGCCGAGTGTTTTCAGATTATGATAACTTGGTCAAACTTGAATGGAAGAATGTAAACAGCGAAACACTGGCTGCAGCGGATCTGATTATCAGCTCTATCGATCTGGAAGAGATGCCTGACAATTATATTAAGGTCAGTCATATTATAACAGACAAAGAAATGGATCATATCAGGGAACAGTATGCTCGGCTGACAAAAGGCAGGCGCAAAAATTTTTCCGCTTTCTCGAATAACCGTTTATCTGTCAGACTGATGCTTGAAAGATTGTTGGATAACCAGGTTTTACTGCGGAAGAACTGCCGCTCACCTGAAGAATGTATCACATTTTTAGCCGATCATTCTTTGGCGCAGAATCGTGAAAATCCTCTCTATTTACAATCTATTTTAGATCGGGAAAAACTGGGGAGCACCAGTCTTTATACAGGAGCTGCGCTGCCTCATGCGGATCCGCAGCATGTCTGTGAATCACAACTGGTTATGATGACATTGCAAAAGCCTGTCAGCTGGGGCGGCAATTTGGTTAAAGTGGTTATGCTGATTGCCGTAGCAGAAAAAGATGAGACCTTCTGTAAAGAAGCTTTGATTAGCTTATATGACAAAATCAGCGATCCAGATTATATTGAAATGTTATGGCTGGCCAAAGACCGCCAAAGCTTTATCAATCAATTACTATCAGAGGTGAGTGCAGATGATGGATAAAGAGATTATTGAGTTGGGAATTACAGAAATCAAAACAAAAGAAGCTGCTCTGACTTATTTGGCTTCTAAATTGGCAGAGAAGGGACTGGTTACAGAGAATTTCACTGAAGCTATTTTGGAGCGGGAAAAGATTTTTCCTACAGGTTTACAGCTGCCCGGTTATGGAGTAGCTATTCCTCATACTGATACAGTTTATGTCCGCAAACCACAGATTGCAGTTCTGACTTTAAAGGATCCGGTATCTTTTATTCAGATGGGGACAAGTGATACAGAAGTAGCTGTTGATGTTATTATTATGCTGGCAATTAAAGAAGTCCATAAACAAGTTGATATCCTTCAAAAGGTCATTCATCTTATCCAAGATACTCAAACAATCGGTCAAATCAGAACTTCATTGCCTCAAGACAAGCAGACTGTTGCCAATTTGCTGCAACAAAAAATAATGTTTTAGGAAGGAGAGGATTTTATGCTGAATCTATTACAGAGTTTTATTGACTTAGGTGCTATTGTTGTTTTACCGATTTTAATTTTTATATTTGGCTTGTTTTTAGGAACACCTCTAAAGAAATCATTTACTGCAGGCATCACCGTAGGTATTGGCTTTGTCGGATTAAATTTGATTGTTGATTTGCTCAGCACGGCCTTAGGACCTGCTGCTCAGGAAATGGTCAAAAGATTCGGGCTGAACCTGACCACACTTGATGTGGGCTGGCCGGCAGCTTCAGCTATCTCTTACGGGACTTTGCTGGGAAGCCTGTCCATTCCGATTGGGATTGGCATCAACCTTTTACTGTTATTCTTAGGATTGACTAAAACCCTGATGGTGGACATGTGGAATTTTTGGCATGCTGCCTTTATTGGTTCCTTGGTTTATGCGGTTACCGGCCATTTTATTTTAGGACTGTATGCCATGACAGCTTATCTGGTGCTTATTTATCTCTTAGCGGATATTATTGCACCTACTATTCAGAAATTTTACAGCTTTCCGAATATTACCTTTCCGCACGGCACTTCAGCACCAGGCTTCTTAATAGCTCTGCCGCTTAATTGGCTGTTTGACCGTATTCCCGGTTTCAATAAGATTAAAGCTGATCCGGAAACCATTCAAAAAAAATTCGGTGTTTTTGGAGAAAGCACGGTTATTGGTTTGATTATTGGCTTAATAATCGGCCTTTTAGCCGGATATCACCTAAAAGATATCCTTCAGCTGGGAGTCAGAACGGCAGCTGTTATGGTCTTAATGCCCAGAATGGTCGCTTTGCTGATGGAAGGTTTAACGCCAATTTCCGAAGCAGCTAATCAATTTGTCCAAAAAAGATTTCCTGGACGTGCGGTTAATATCGGGATGGATTCTGCCCTGTCAGTCGGTCATCCAGCAGTGCTCTCCAGTTCCTTGCTGCTTGTTCCGATAACCATCTTTTTAGCTGTTATCTTACCCGGAAACAGCACACTGCCTTTTGGCGATTTAGCGACTATTCCATTTGTTGTCTGTCTGATGGCTGCTGTTTTTAAGGGGAATATTGTCCGGACCGTTGTTGGCGGAACGCTCTATCTGGTATCCATTTTTTATATTACTTCCTGGGTGGCTCCGCTTGTTACTGCTGCTGCTCAAGCAGCTAAGTTCGATTTGGACGGTCAAACCAGTATTACTGCCCTAGCCGAAGGGGGGCTTATGGCCGACCTGGCTGTTTGTCTTTGGCGCCAAAACACTGCCTTGGGCTGTTATTACAGCTGTTTTGCTGGTTTCACTGGCTGGTTTGTACTATATGAATAAAGTTAAAAAATAATAAAAAGAGGTGAAGTGATGAAAAAACTATTGATTATGTGCGGTTCTGGTATTGCTACCTCAACTGTTGTTGCTGGGAAAGTACGTGACTGGTTGGAGGAAAAAGGGTACACTGATGAGGTTTCCCTCTATCAGTCAAAGGTAGCAGAAGAAGTCAATCATATTGACGACTACGATATTGTTATCAGTACGACTGTGGTTCCAGACAGCATTAAAAATAAGGTTATTGCCGGTTTACCCTTGTTAACAGGGATTAATGTCCAAGCATTCTGGGACGAGCTGGCAGAAAAGCTTCAAAATTAAAGGGCAGATCCAAGCTTGGCTGCCTACAGCTGTTTCCCAAAATAATAATTAATGATTGACCAACTCTTTTAAAATTCTTATAATAGAATAAAAAATCATTGAGCAATGGTCTAAGAGTATGCAAAAAGGGGATCAGGTCTCCAGTGCCGATTCAACATTTCCAGCTAAAAACGTCTGAAAACTTTGCAGACTTTCGCTTGCCGCCCTCTTCTAGTCGTCCTGGCAGGGGTGCGTCTGCGAAATCACAGATTTCTGGCTTACCGCCTTTTCATACGGATTTTTAAACGGGCTTTGTATCTTGGTGGAATCGAACACGGCCTAAAATCCTAGTGAAAAAGATAAAGTCCATCGCGATGTGGAGCATCGCTCGTCCTTCCCTATTTTCATACGGATTTTTAAACGGCCTTTGTATCTTATGGAATTGAACACGGCCTAAACGCTGTGTAAAAAAGATAGCCCTCCCTTGAGTCTTTAGTGACTCGGCGGTCAGGCTCCTATTTTTACTTTGCGTTCTTCACGGGCTTTGTATCTTATGGAATTGAACACGGCCTAAACGCTCGGGAAAAAGATGTCCCTCCCTCGTGTTTTGCAACACATCGGTTGGGCCCCTATTTTTCAGTCGCTTTTTAAACGGCCTTTGTATCTTATGGAGAGTGTGTTATGGGAATTTTTTCTGGTTTGTTTGGTAATGCTTCACAGAGAGATAAGGAGAAGGTTAAGCGCCAGCTTCAGGATATTCTGCTTCCTAGCGAAGAGGTAGAGCTAGCTTTTGTTTTAATTCGCGACCTGATTGTTTTTACAGAAAAACGTCTGATTTTAGTGGACAAACAAGGGGTAACAGGTAAAAAAACATCTTATAAATCTATCCCTTATCGTGCTATTTCTCGCTTTACAGTTGAGACATCGGGACATTTTGATCTGGATGCTGAATTAAAAATATGGGTTTCATCAGCAGCTGATCCGGCAGAGGTTCTGCAATTTAAGAGTGATTGCAGCGTTATTGATATTCAGCAGGCCTTAGCTGCAGCTGTTCTTAAGTAGCTGGATGAAAGCGTGTTATTTATGAAATTAAGCTGATTCCCTATCTTTTTTTCATGGATTGTGTTAAACTAAATAAGTTGTTAAACAACAAATTTAAGTTTTATAAGGTAGCTTCGTACTGCCTTTTAGAAAAGAGAACACAGTGAAATTTACAGAATTAAAGTTATCAGATAATATTCTGGCAGCGGTGGAAAAGGCTGGTTTTACGGAACCCTCGCCTATTCAGGAATTAACCATTCCCATTGCTTTGAGAGGGAAGGATTTGATTGGGCAGGCTCAGACAGGGACAGGAAAAACAGCTGCTTTTGGACTTCCAACTCTTGATAAAATCGACACAGATAAAAATGTGATTCAAGCTCTTGTTGTTGCTCCGACACGTGAGTTAGCTGTACAAAGCCAAGAAGAACTTTTTCGCTTTGGCCGTGAAAAAGGTGTTAAAGTCCGCTCCGTTTATGGCGGTTCAAGTATTGAAAAACAAATTAAAGCTCTTAAATCCGGAGCCCATGTTGTTGTTGGGACACCCGGACGTCTCCTTGATTTGATTAAGCGCAAAGCATTGAAACTATCTCAAGTTGAAACGCTGATTTTAGATGAGGCTGATGAAATGCTGAATATGGGCTTTTTAGAAGATATTGAGGCTATTATCAGCTATGTCCCTAAAGAACGGCAGACACTGCTCTTTTCAGCTACTATGCCTGATGCTATCAAGGGTATCGGCATCAAGTTCATGAAAGATCCTGAGCATGTCAAAGTTGCAGCGAAAGAACTGACGACTGACCTTGTTGATCAATACTATATTCGGGTCAAAGAAGGGGAGAAATTTGATACAATGACTCAGCTAATGGATGTTGATCAGCCAGAGCTGTCCATTGTTTTTGGCCGTACTAAACGCCGTGTTGATGAGCTGACCCGAGGACTTAAGTTGCGTGGTTTTCGTGCAGAAGGTATTCACGGAGATCTTGATCAGGGCAAGAGACTGCGTGTCTTGCGTGATTTCAAAAATGATAACCTCGATATTCTGGTTGCCACAGATGTTGCAGCACGAGGTTTGGATATCTCTGGTGTGACTCATGTCTACAACTATGATATTCCTCAAGATCCGGAAAGTTATGTTCACCGTATCGGCCGTACTGGCCGTGCCGGTAAGTTTGGTCAGTCTATTACCTTTGTATCACCGAATGAGATGGGCTATCTCTCGATTATTGAGCGTCTGACAAAAAAACGCATGAAAGGCCTTAAACCGCCTACTGCTCAGGAGGCTTTTCAGGCTAAGAAAAAGGTTGCTCTCCGGAAAATTGAGCGCGATTTTGCGGATGAAGCTGTCCGTGACCGCTTTGAAAAATTTAAGGGGGATGCGGTTAAATTAGCGGCAGAGTTTACCCCGGAAGAACTGGCTCTTTATATTTTAAGCTTAACTGTTCAAGATCCGGAAGCCCTGCCTAAAGTCGAAATTGCCAGAGAAAAACCACTTCCATTTAAGCCATCTGGCGGTACTTTCAATGATAAGGGCAGAAGTCGAGACAGAAAACGCGGCGGCCGTTATGACCGCCGAGGCCGGGATGGCCGCCGTGAATTTAAGAGGGTTTCTAACAAAAATAAAAAAGATTTTCAAAATAAAAATAATAAACGCCCTCACCGGACTTCAAGTGAAAAGAAAAGCGGTTTTGTCATCCGCAATAAAGGAGAAAGATAGTCTTATTTTGCTATTTTTATCCGTTTAGATAAAAATAAAAGATTATTCCCATCACAGCTGTTTCATCCCGAAGACAAACCTCACATGAGGTCTGTCTTTTTTGATTGAGCTGCAAAGCTATGAGTTTTCAATTAATAAGCAAATAATGAGAGTGGCTGCTTAGAAATTAAGACGCATCCAGATAAGGCTATCCAAACACAAAAGCTATTCTATAAAATAAACTAAGCTGGACACTTAATCCCAGCTTAGTTTTAAAAAGACACTGCGAGAAATAAGACTGTCAGCGAAAAGCAAATAGAACTCAGACACATCAAGATGAAATCACTCGTATGGTTTCGGAGGAATATGGAGAAAACAGAAAATCTATATAGCAGTATCAGTTTTATCTTTTATGTAGGCTAATTTTTCGGCTCTGGTTTTTTGTTTAAAGTGTTTCTCAGCTTTCATGGCTGCATTTTTATGATTAAAAGACTCCCAATAAAGGAGTTTAACCGGCAGCCGGCCTTTGGTGTATTTTGCCCCTTTCCCGGCATTGTGAGTTTTAAGGCGCTTTTTAAGATCGGTTGTGTAGCCCGTATAGAGACTGCCGTCAGCGCACTCTAAAACATACATGTAAGCCCTCGGTCCTGTTTCTTTGCCAAAATAAATAGCAAACACTTCATCGGTATATTCACCGTTGTCTTTGTGAATAACCAAGGGCGGGAGAATCTTTAGACCGTCTAGCGAACCATCCTTAATAGCTTCAATAAGGAGCATATTTGCTTCTTTATTTTGTTTCGGGTAAACAAATTGAATACGTTTAGGAGCTAATTTATATTTTTTCAGCGTTTCAATAATCTCCATAAAACGATCCGGTCTGTGTACTAAAGCAAGTCTTCCGTTTGATTTTAAAGCTTGCTGACTGACCGCACAAATCTCTTCTAAATTGGTCGTTATTTCATGTCTGGCCAATAAATAATACGGAGAGAGGTTCTTTTTGGAGCTCTTACTTGTCTTAAAATAAGGCGGATTGCAGAGAATTAAATCGACACCGGAACGCGGCACATAGGCCAGCAGATTATTAAGATTATCTTCTATCATGCTAACCTGATCTTGCAGCTGATTGAGTTCAATAGAACGCTGTCCCATATCTGCTAAGCGTTCTTGCAATTCAATCTCAACAATTTTGGCCTTCGTTCTAGTTGAAGCGAAGAGACCGACAGCGCCATTGCCGGAGCATAAATCAACAACCAGGCCTTTGCTGGGAAATTTAGGAAAACGGGAAAGGAGAACAGAATCAACGGAATAGCTGAAAACATCTTTGTTCTGAATAATCTTAACGTCAGTGGAAAAAAGCTGGTCGATCCGTTCTTTATTTTTTAAAATCGGCTTAGTCATGGGTTTTATTATAACAAAATTTCCTTTTGCTGCAAACAGCAGTCAGAGGTTATAATTCCTGCCTGTTCATTTAGACTGAATGAAATCTGTTTTGAAATTTATGGGCACACAACCTTTCCCTCTGCCATTCCATTCATTGTTTTTCTCCTATTTTTAGCAGTTAATCCTTAAACCGCAAAATAAAATAATTGCTGACTATTTTTGAAAAGAAATAAAAAAGTGATTTTTCTGTCTTCTTAAATAGACTGAGAAATGGTACAATGAAGAGGAATATTTTTGTTACATTCTAAAAGCTTGGCAGAGGTGCTGCCTGTGAAATCAGAGATTTCTGGCTTACCGCCAGCCGTAGCCGTCTGAAGGCTTTGCCGTCTTGACAGCCGACCGCACCCTTCTAGTCGTCCTGGCAGGGGTGCTGCCTGTGAAATCAGAGATTTCTGGCTTACCGCCAGCCGTAGCCGTCTGAAGGCTTTGCCGTCTTGACAGCCGACCGCACCCTTCTAGTCGTCCTGGCAGGGGTGCGCCGACGAAATCGAAGATTTCTGGCTTACCGCCTTTTCATACGGATTTTTATACGGCCTTTGTATCTTGTTGGAATTGAACACGCCCTAAGAGCTGTGCAAAAAAGACAGTCTGTCCTAGAGCCTTACGGCTCTTCGTCCAGCCTCCTATTTTTGCTTTGCTCTTTTAACGGGCTTCGTATCTTGTTGGAATTGAACACGGCCTGAAAGCTCGGAAAAAAGACAGCCCCCTAGAGTCTTTAGTGACTCTTCGGTCAGGCTCCTATTTTTCAGTCGCTTTCTTAACGGCCTTTGTATCTTGGTGAATTGAACACGCCCTAAGAGCTGTGCAAAAAAGACAGTCTGTCCTAGAGCCTTGCGGCTCTTCGTCCAGCCTCCTATTTTTGCTTTGCTCTTTTAACGGGCTTTGTATCTTGTTGGAATTGAACACGCCCTAAGAGCTATGCAAAAAAGACAGTCTGTCCTAGAGCCTTGCGGCTCTTCGTCCAGCCTCCTATTTTTGCTTTGCTCTTTTAACGGGCTTTGTATCTTGTTGGAATTGAACACGCCCTAAGAGCTGTGCAAAAAAGACAGTCTGTCCTAGAGCCTTGCGGCTCTTCGTCCAGCCTCCTATTTTTGCTTTGCTCTTTTAACGGGCTTCGTATCTTGTTAATAAAAAGGAGATTTTTTGTGTTTTACGCTTATTTACGTGGTTTGGTGGCTTTTTTACTTTGGCTGGTTAATGGCAATGCGGTTTATCGTCACCGTGAACGGATACTGAGTCAAAGCGAGAACTATATTTTAGTTGCCCCTCACCGGACATGGTGGGATCCTGTTTATTTGGCTTTTGCGACAAAACCTAAACAGTTTATTTTTATGGCTAAGAAGGAGCTTTTTACCAATCGTATTTTTGGTTGGTGGATTCGGATGTGCGGCGCTTTTCCTATAGATCGGGAAAATCCAGGTCAGGAAGCTATTAAGTATCCAGTAAAGGTCTTAAAAAACAGTGATCGCTCCTTGATTATGTTTCCCAGCGGAAGCCGCCATTCCACAGATGTTAAAGGGGGAGTAGCGGTTATTGCTAAGATGGCTAAAGTTAAAATTCAGCCAGCTGTTTATGGTGGTCCGCGCTCATTCAAGGGGCTGCTTAAGGGAGAACCTATTGATATTAATTTTGGCCAAGCTATTGACATAAGCGATATTAAACGAATGAATGATGATGGTATTAATGAGGTTGCCGACCGTGTTCAAAGGAGTTTCTCTCAGCTTGATACGGAGAACGCTGAATACGGGCGGACAAAGAAGCTGAACCCGCTAACGTATATTTACCGCCTGCCTCTTGGCCTGCTGGCTGCTGTGGTGGTTTTACTAACCTTGCTGTTCAGCTATTTAGCCAGCTTTGTCTGGAATCCTGAGAAACATCGTAAATAATTTTCTTATCAAAAATTTTAAAGGCTTTGAACATGATTTTCGACATGTTTGAGGCTTTTTTTGCTGTTTTCTCATATTTTTTCGAATATTAACAGTGAGGAGGGGAGTATGCTGGATGAGATACTGAATAAATTTAAAGAAAAGAAATTTATGTTTATATCGGCTTTAATCAGTGTGCTGTTGATCTTGACTGTCTTATCTTTTTATATTTTTTCTCATAGATCACAGCAAAAAGACAGTGATAGTTTTTCAGCCTATCAAACGATTCTTAACAGTTCAGGGAGCAAGCAAACGGCACTTTCAGGCAAGGATTCACAAAAGCAGGCCGATAATGCGGAGATTACAATTGATATAAAAGGGGCTGTTCAGAAAGAAGGTGTCTATACCTTGCCAGCAGGTAGCCGAGTAACTGATGCGGTCAAACGTGCTGGCGGCCTGACAGCAGAAGCAGACAGAAAATCGGTCAATCTCGCGCAAAAGATTGAAGATGAAGCTGTTATTTATATTGCTGAAAAAGGTGAAAATATCAGTGTCATTCCGCCGTCATCAGCTTCGGGAGCTGACAGCACCGAACCCGGAGCTGGAGAAAAAATTAACTTAAACACTGCGACTCTCGCTGAACTTCAGACCCTTTCAGGTATTGGAGTCAAACGGGCTCAGGATATTCTTGATTACCGTGACAGCAAAGGGAGGTTCAGTTCTGTAGATGAGCTGGCTGAAATTTCGGGTATTGGCGAGAAAACGTTGGCAAAGCTTAAAGAAGAGGTGACGGTTGATTAACGGTTATCCGATTAAACTGATTCATCTGGCTTTTTTACTGCTTCTGCTCTATTTTTGGTTTTTTTCTGCAACTATTTTAGGTCTGTTTTTATTCGCTTTTGCTCTAATCTGTCTTTTCAGGCAATACAGCTGGCAGAAAGCTTTGTTAGCAATGCTGATTTTAGCAGCTTTTGCTGTTTACTTTGGCTTTTGGCAGAAACGACAGGAAAAAGCTTATCAGGAAGCACCCGCTGCGATTCGTTATATTGAGCTCGTTTCGGACAGTATTGCAGTCAACGGTGACTTGCTTTCTTTTCAAGGGAAATCTGATGGCAGAAAATATCAAGTATTTTATCGATTCCAATCAAAAGAGGAAAAAGATTTCTTTAATAGCCTCAGTGATACTGTCATTCTGCAGGTAGAAGGTGAGATAGCAGAAGCGGAAACAGTCCGTAATTTTGATGGTTTTGACTATCGCAGCTACTTGAAAAATCAGGGAATTTACCGCCTGATTGAGCTGAAAAATATCCAACAGTTCAGGCAGCTGTCATCGAAAACTCCCTTACATTATCTGCAGGAATGGCGCCGAAAAGCTGTTATTTTTATTCAGCATCATTTTCCTGCCCCTATGAGATACTATATGACAGGCCTCTTATTTGGCTACTTGGATAAATCTTTCGATGAAATGGCAGATCTGTATACCAGCCTTGGTATTATTCATTTATTTGCCTTATCAGGAATGCATGTCGGTTTCTTTGTCAGGCTTTTCCGCTTTTGCTTTTTGCGTTTAGGTATGAGGCGCGATTATGTGGACTATCTGCAAATTCCTTTTTCCTTTTTATATGCTGCTTTGACAGGTTTTTCTGTATCTGTTATGCGCAGTCTGGTTCAAAATGGTTTCTCTAATCTTGGTATTAAAGGAGTAGACAATTTTGCCCTGACCCTTATGACGTTTTTCTTGATAATGCCGCATTTTCTTTTGATAAGGAGTGGGATTTTATCCTTTGCCTATGCTTTTATATTGATTTTGATAGATTTTTCCAGTCTCGGCCGCTATCAGAGAAAACTGGCTGAGTCTTTGACCCTTGCTATTGGTATTTTACCGCTAGTGCTTTATTTCTTTTCCGTTTTTCAGCCCTTATCTGTTTTTTTTACTATTTTCTTTTCGCTGACTTTTGAATTTCTTTTTTTACCTTTGCTGACTGTCATTTTTCTGCTTTCTCCCTTTATTAAAATAACTTTTGTCAATTCTTTATTTGTCCTTCTGGAAAGTATTATCAATCAGCTCAGTCAGTTTTTTTCCCGTCCCTTAGTTTTAGGCCAGCCTCAGTTACCGATTCTTATTTTGCTGTTTATTTTACTGGGACTGCTTTATGATTTTTATCATCGAAAGAAACTGGCTTTGCTGCTGACTTTGCCGATTGCTCTTTTATTTTTCAGCAGCAAACTGCCCTTAGAAAATGAGATAACGATGATAGATGTCGGACAGGGAGACAGTATCTTTTTAAGAGATATGCAGGGGAAAACCATTTTGATTGACGTAGGTGGGAGACCGGTTTTCACCAATAAAGAAAGTTGGCAGAAAAGATGGGGGAAGAGCAATGCTGAGAAGACTCTGATCCCCTATCTGCGCAGCCGCGGGGTCAGTAAAATTGATCAGCTGGTCTTAACACATGCAGATACAGACCATGTAGGCGATTTGCAGGTTTTGGCTAAATATTTTAAAATCGGAGAAATTTTAATCAGTCCAGGCAGTTTGACTCAGAATGATTTTGTTCAGACCTTAAAAGCAATGAAGACTGAAGTTCGTACTGTTAAAGCAGGAGACAGTCTGTCAATTATGCAGAGCCGTTTGTATGTTTTACACCCTTATCAAACAGGAGATGGCAGCAATAATGATTCAATAGTATTATACGGCTATCTGCTTAATCAGAGTTTTCTATTTACAGGTGATTTAGAGAAGGAGGGGGAAGAGAAGCTGATGCAGCTTTACAGCCGTCTGCCTGTTGATGTGTTGAAGGTAGGTCATCATGGCAGCAAGGGTTCAACAAGTTCAGAATTTTTGAGTTTTATCAAGCCTAGGTATGCTTTAATCTCTGCAGGTGTTGGCAACCGCTATCAGCATCCACATCAGGAAACACTGAATCGGTTAAAAGCAGTTTCTGTAAAGATTTACCGGACAGATCTTCAAGGAGGTATACGCTTTCGGGGCTGGAACAGCTGGCAGACGGAGACTGTAAAATAGGCTGTAAGTGAAGGAGAAGAAAAAAAGAAGATTCACTGAGAGCTAAGCAGACAGCAAAGAAAACATTCTTTAGATTTTTAAAGAGCTAATCTGAAAAACGATTATGATTGATGTTAAAGGTGTAAAGGTAATCTAGCATAGAAATAATTTTTTTTGCACTTTAGCAGTTTTTTAACAGAAAATTTCCTATCTTTCTGTTAAAAATCCCATTTAGAAATGCAGAGAAAAAATTACATTTTAAATTTTTCCAGCTAAATTTCAAGTTGAAGTTAGCCACTGAATACAATTTCTCTAGGTGTCTTGTAGTTTAATATTCGTTTGGGATAATTGTTTATCCACCATTCAATCTGAGTGGCCAGTTTTCTGGTCGCTCTTGTTTTTCCCTTGGGTAGGAAACGTCGAATAAGACGGTTGTGATTCTCATTAGAGCCTCTTTCCCAAGAGCAATAAGGGTGAGCATAGTAGATCTTCTCTTCACTAAAAATCTCGCTTAGTCTAGCAAATTCTGCCCCATTATCAGCTGTGATTGACGTGATCTGATATTCCTGTAAAATGCTCGACAAGGCTTCGTTAACGGTTTGTGCTGTCTTACTGGGCAAGTAACGAATGATTTCATACCTGGTTTTTCGATCTGTTAATGTCAGAAAGCAAGGCGCTTTAGCCCGTGTCTGAACAACCGTATCAATCTCATAATGCCCAGCCTCCAGTCGTTGAGTGATCGCTTCAGGCCGCTCCTCAATCGACTTTCCAACAGGCATGAAATTAGGACTGGCTGTTTTCTTAGGGGATTTGCCTTTTCTTGGATACAGCCTATCTGCCTTAGTCAGCCCCAGGTACCCCTTGTCCATCCAGTAGTATATGGTGGATTGTGGGACGTTGACTTTACGTTTTGAAATCATCTCAGGTGACCACTTCAGCTTGATGTAGTGGACAATGGTTTCCTTGACTTTCTTCGTGAGACTAACAGCTTTACGGCTATTTTTTCGATTAATCTCATACACTTCCTGAGCTCTATCCGCCCTATAAAGCTTCTCAAACTTCCCCTTACGCACCTGTTGGAGGACCAGTCCACGTTTCATCTCGTTGTTTATCGTTTGAGGAGCTTTGCCTAAGAGACCTGCAATCTCACGATTAGATTTCCCTTCTTGCTTCCAGCGTTCAATCAAGCGGCGATCAGCTATTGTCAAGTGCTTGCCTGTTGGTGTATAATGGTCTTGCATCTCTATGTCCTTTACTTGTGTTTTCGTCAACTACAAGTGTAACATAGAGGTGTTTTTTTGCATCTAAGTGGCTAACTTCATTTTAGAACTTTCATTTAAATTTTTCCATGTCTTTACCTCAGTATTTTCGGCAGATGGATTTGCTTTTTTTAGAAAATCGTGGTATGATGGAAAGATAAAATTAAAGTAGGAGTTTCTTTTATGTTTACAGCTTATAAAAAATTTTGGCTGCAGTATGCCGATTTTACTGGGAAATCTACCCGTTCTGATTACTGGTGGGTTGTTCTCTGCAACTTTTTAATTGCCTTACCCTTCGGGCTGATTACTGGGGTTCTTTTTCTGAGTCAGCTTTTTTCAACATTGGCTTCTTATAGTGACAGCTATTATACTATGTCGGAAGAAGAACTGGTTTTTCTTATTTTGAGTAATCTCGGTGCCTTGATTCCCTTAATGCTTATTGCTGCCATATGGAATATTGCTATTTTTGTCCCAACATTGGCTCTGCAGGTTCGGCGCCTTCGTGATGCCGGTTTTCACTGGGCCTTTATTTTCTTTAATTTAGGCAGTCTATTAACTGTAATACCTATTATAGGCTGGCTTTTCTCGCTTGGCTTTCAGATTGCACTCATTGTGTTTTTCTGCTTCCCAAGTAAGGAATCAGCAGGCAATAATATAGCCGCCGGTCCTGCAACAGTTACCCAAGCTCCTTTAGCTGCTCCTGATATGACAGCAAGTTCAGCTACTGGAACTTCTGCTGTAAATCAAGTTCAGCCAGAGGCAGCTGTTTCATCTCCAGAACCAGCTGTACAGCCTGACCCGAATGCAAATTCAGCTGCTCAGATCAGTGGTGAAGACGGAACGTTAGATTCTGCTATCTCTGAAACTGGAGAATAATTTTTGAAATCAGCCTGTTGTAGCTGATGAAGTCCCTTTTAGCTGCAGCTTATCTGCAGTTGACTTTGTCAGTCAGCAGGCTGTTTTTCTGGCATTATAGCTGAGAAAAGGAAAACAGTTAGGAGTGTTTCTGTGGTGGAGCTTTTAACATTCAAGGGATTAATAGCTTCTTCTTGCTCTCAGTTTGTTTCTAAGTTATTTTGATTGTGTTTGAGATGTGATAGGAAAATAAAATGCTCGACATTGAAAAAATTAATCAGCTCACTAAGGAAAAATTGCTGCCAGTGACTGTTCTGTCAGGCGAAGATTTGGGGCAGTACAGTCAGATGAAGCAGCTTTTGATGGAACAGATTGGCTTTGATATTACCGATTTAAGCTATTCTTATTTTGATATGGCAGAAGCGGATTATCAAGAGGCAGAATTGGATTTGGAAAGTCTGCCTTTTTTTGCCGATGAAAAGATTGTTGTTTTTGATAATCTTTTGGATATTACCACAGCTAAAAAATCTTTTTTAGAACCTGCTGCTCTTAAACGTTTGGAGGCTTATATAGAGAATCCTGTCAGCAGCACCCGTTTGATTATTTTGGCACCGGCTAAATTAGATGGCAAACGCCGAATGGTTAAATTATTAAAGCGTGATGCGCAGATTTTTGAGGCTGGCCCAGTTAAGGAAGCAGAGCTTAAAACTTATTTTCAGAAACTGGCCCATCAGCAGGGACTTGTGTTTGAAAAGGGGGTCTTTGATGAGTTGCTGCTTAAATCTAATTTTGATTTTAGTGACATAATGAAAAACCTCCTGTTTTTAAAAGCTTATAAAAAAGACGGTCATATTGAGGCTTCTGATGTCGCTGAAGCTATTCCTAAAACATTGCAGGATAACATTTTTGAGATGACTCAGCTCGTTTTAGGAGGTAAAATTGATGCGGCGCGTGACTTGGTCCGTGACTTGCGCTTGCAGGGTGAAGATGACATTAAACTGATTGCTGTGATGTTAGGGCAATTTCGGATGTTTACTCAGGTGAAAATACTATCAGTACAAGGCAAAAATGAACAGCAGATTACAGCAGACTTATCAGCTTATCTCGGTCGCAGAGTCAATCCTTATCAAGTGAAATTTGCACTGCGTGATTCAAGAACTCTGTCACTTTCTTTTTTAAAACAGGTTCTGGCAGATTTAATCGAGGCAGACTACATGATTAAACAGGGACGTTACGATAAAGATTATTTATTTGATTTAGTTTTGCTTAAAATTGCTGGCAGCAGGAGCCAGTAATTTGCGAAATGGCAGAATAAACTGTCAAAGGGAGCTCTTTGGCAGTGGGTATAAAGAGGCCTTTAGCTTGCTGAAAATCATAATCAAATTCTTTGAAAGGCCCATGTTTTTGCGATACAATAGCATCATCAAAAAGAAAAGAGGAATTTGATATGGCTATTATATTACCAGATCTTCCCTACGCTTACGACGCACTTGAACCTTATATCGATACTGAGACAATGAAACTGCATCATGATAAGCATCATGCAACCTATGTGGCTAATGTTAATGCTGCTCTGGAAAAACATCCTGAAATTGGCGAGAATTTAGAAGTTCTTTTAGCAGATGTTGAACAAATCCCGGCAGATATCCGCCCGGCAGTTATTAACAATGGCGGAGGCCACCTTAACCATGCTCTCTTTTGGGAACTGCTTTCACCTGAAAAAACGGAACCGTCTGCAGAACTTGTTCAAGCTATTGATGAAGCATTTGGTTCATTTGAGGACTTCAAAGCTGCTTTTACTGCCGCAGCAACGACACGATTTGGCTCTGGCTGGGCTTGGCTGGTCCTCAATGGAGACGGCAGACTGGAAGTGATTTCAACAGCTAATCAGGACAGCCCGATTATGGAAGGCAAGACACCAATCTTGGCCCTTGATGTTTGGGAACATGCCTATTATCTCAATTACCGCAATGTACGTCCGGATTATATTAAAGCTTTCTTTGAGGTGATTAACTGGCCTAAAGTGGCTGAACTTTATAAACAGGCTAAATCAGTTTAGAGCTGGTGAGGCGAAAACGAGCCTTTTAAAGTTACCCCCTGATGATAGGCTTAGTTCTGGAAACTAAGAACAGAAAAATCATTAATGAAAAAGGATTCAGCTCAGAGCTAATCCTTTTTTTGTTTGAGGGAGTTCAGCCAATATTGGAATAAAAAACGATTTGGAAATTATTTTTGAGGAGATAAGCCAAACAAGGCAGCCTGGCTCTTTTTAAGGTTATAAAGCAGCTGTCAAATCTTGCAGAGAACTTGGAACAGAGTTCTCTTAAGCCAATATTAGTTTTTAGTCCTGTTTTCTTTAACAAGCAGTTTGTCCGGATTTTAGGCTGTTAGTTGTATTAAAAATTCTTCACATATTGGGGGATAGTCTGAAATCTCTGCGAATAATCGCTTTATATTTCTTAAAGACTTTTTCGGAGTCTGACAGTTTTATTTTGGGTGAATGTAAGACTAAAAATTGTCAATCTCCTTGCTTTTTTTTATCTTTGTTATAAAATAGAAAGGGTTAGGAGAAATATGATGCATAAGAAAAAGAAAGAAATTGTGACGGGGAGTGTTATCTGCGGTTTGTTGCTGCTTGGTGTCCTTGCAGTTTTCCTGCTGATGACTAATCAAGCTATCACTCACAGCCGTAAAAATCAGCATTCTAAATCAAGTTCGGCGCAATCACAGGATACCAGTCAGCAGGCAGCTGAGGATTTGCCGGTCAAAACACCGGAAGAAAAACAGGCGGCATTTGACGCTGATGCTGCAACGATGGAGGCTTATGGGCTGACATATGATTATGTTCATCTAAATTTGGCTGAAGTGGTACAGGCTTTCTTGGCGGATCAGGGGATCGAGCCTTCACAGGTTGCTTTTTCTTATAAAAATGTGGTGACTGGTGAAACCTATGCTATGAATGATACCCAGCCTATGACTGCCGGCAGTACTTATAAACTGCCTTTGAATATGCTGGTTGTCGATGCAGTAACGGAGGGTGAACTCTCCATGACAGAACGGTTTGATATTACGGGAACCGAATATGAATATCTTGGTGAGCATGATGCCTATGTGGCCCAGTTTGACGGTGCTATGACTATTGCTGATATGCAGGAATATTCTTTGGTCTATTCTGAGAATACACCGGCTTATGCTTTAGCTGAGCGTTTGGGTGGTTTGGAGCAGGTTTATCCTATGTTCAGCCGCTATGGGGAATCAAAGGCTGATATTAAAACCATTCAGTCTGAAGGCAATAAAACAACAACAGACTACTATATTCAGGTTTTAGATTATCTTTGGCAGCATCAGGAAAAATATGCTGATATTTTGTATTATTTAGAGCAGTCTTTCCCTGAATACTATTACCGTACCTTTATGCCAGCCGACGTAGTCGTCGCACAAAAACCAGGTTATGTTCGTGAAGCTCTCAATGTAGATGCAGTTGTGTATGAAGAAACGCCTTACATTGTGGCGATTTACACTGCTGGTCTGGGAGGTTCCGATGAGACAACTGAAGAAGTCAATAACTATGGCCTTTACCAGCTGGAGGCTTTGGCCTATGTGATCAATGAATGGCATCGTGTTAACATGAATCCAGCTCTTAATTCAGAGCAAACAGTGATTAACAATTAAAAAGCTCTCGCTCATTCATTTGAAGCGAGAGCTTTTAATTGTCAGCTTTCTGCTGCAAAATGCGGTGGCAGCTGTCAATCGTTTTTTTGTGAATATCATAGAGCAAGTTCTTAGCTTGACTGTCGCTGATATCGGGCTGTTTAAGCCAGGCAAAAATAAAGCCAGTGATGGCAGAAGCTAAGTAGGAAGTGTAAAGATAGCTGGCAGAAGTAAATCTGTCCTGAGTCAAAGAGCGGCTGCCTGTAAGGCATTTTTCAAAAATGGTGTCGGTGCACAGTTTGAGAAAAAGCCCCTTGTCTTTGCTGGTAAGAGCGGTTATTGCTTTTTTATGTTTGGCTATGCTGTCAATGATTGCATCTGTATATAATCTGTTGTGAGACTGGCTGATTTGGCTGAGTGTGGCTGCTTTGGGTTCAAAGGCAGCAGCCAGACTATCCAAAATCGTTGTGATGACTTCATGATAGAGCTCGTCTTTGGTGTCATAATGAAGATAGAAGGTGTTCCGGCTGCACCGTGCCCGTTGGCAAATCTCTTTAACAGTGATGGTATAGCATTCTTTTTCATTGATTAAAGACAGGTAGGCAGCTTTTAAATTATCTTCGGTTTTTTGATAGCGTAAGTCATTTTTATTCATCGATGTACCTCTTATAGGACATTCTATCATATAACTGTTAATTAAGCGACAGTTGAGCAGGAAATGTCTATTGTTTCTGCAGATGAAAACGTTATAATGATAGTAGAAAGGATAGAGGGTGAAGAAATGCAAAATCGTGTCACAGACATTTTAGGAATTGAAAAACCTATTATTCAAGGGCCTTTAAATTGGCTGACTGACGGGAAATATGTGGCAGCAGTCAGCAAAGCAGGTGGATTAGGTGTTTTTGGCTTTAATGCCGGTCAAAAAGAAGCTGTGTTTACTGTTGAAGAAACAGTAGCCAATATGAGGCGTGAAATCAAGATAGCTAAGGAAATAACGGCTAAACCGATGGGCATGAATATTGCTCCCGGTCATCCAACGACTGATGTGTTTACACAGCCTATGATGGATTTAATGGTTGAAGAAGGTATCGGTACTGCGGTTATGGTTGGCGATTTTTCGGCTTACTGGACAGAACGCTTTCATGCAAAAGGGATAAAGGTCGTTTTTCGTGCGGCAACACCTACCGTTGAAAATACTGAAGAAGCTATTGAGGGCGGAGCAGATATCATTGTTGCGACAGGATTCGATGAGGGTGGTACTGTGCCGGAAAAAGTGATTGGTACGTTTTCGATCATTCCTATGATTGTAGATGCGGCTAAGGGACGTGTTCCCGTCATGGCTGCTGGAGGTATAGCGGATGAGCGGACAGCCGAAGCAGCCTTTGTCCTCGGAGCAGAAGGGCTGTTTGTCGGTACTGCTTTTATGATGGCAGAAGAGTCTGTATTAGCGCAAAATATTAAAGAGATGGCTCTTGCGGCTACCGCCAGCGATTTAGTTATGTATCGGACGGTTCCAGCCTTTTATCGGTCATTGCCAGGTGAATTGCCTAATCAGCTGGTTGAACTGAGTAAGGCGGGAAAATCTGAAGAAGAGATTTACCAAGCTCAGCACGCCTATGATGGCATGCGAGATGGTATGCTTTTTGGAGATTTAAGTAAAGGTTTTGCCTCGTTTGGTCTGGGAATCTCACTGATTCACCAGATTGAGCCTGTAGCTAATATTATTGATAGACTGATGTCAGGTATCAAACGCTTCCTGTAAATGGATTTTTAAAAGGATAGAATCGCACTAATCCCTTCTCACACACAGTGAGGAGGGATTTTGTTTTTTTGCCTTTTATATATACTGTCCGGACTTATTCCAGGTTTTAGTTTTAAACCTTACGGCAAGCTTCTGACTGACAGCAGGCTGTGTTTGTGCTGCAGCACGGAAAGGGCCGTGCTGTTTGTTTGTCAGGCTGTATCTGTTTGAACTGAGGTCAGAATAAGCAAAAGCAGGATAAGGAACTGAGTTTGCTGATAAGTATTCCCTGTAGTTTCCTGCTGTAAATGCCGAGAATTTGCCGCTGGGATGTAAATTTTCACTGTTAGTCCTATAGACATTTCCGGTATTTGAATAGGGTGCAGGAGCTGTTTCAGGCTGATTTGTATGTTTTGCCTCTAAAAAGTTTGTTTTAGCCTCTGTTTGTTCTTTTATCTGCTTGGCCTTCGTTTCTAAATTTAAGTCAGCATCACTGTCGTTTGCAGCCTCTGTATTTTTTTGTGTTTCAGCTTTGTCTGTTTGCTCAGCAGTGTTTTTCTCTGAGTCATCTTCCTCTTCTGTCTGAGACTGGCTGCTGCTGGCAGAAGGAGTAATTGTTTCTGAATCTGCGTCACTGTCAAAGGCTGCTTGTTCAGAAGGAAGAGGAGCTTCTGTAGAGTCGCCTGCTGAACTGCTGTTTCTTCCAGAGATATCCGTCTCTTTGGGCAAGAGAGGAGCAGCAGTATCACTAGGAACTGCAGTCGTCTCTTCACTTCCGTCTATTTGAGAAAAGTCAGGAAAGATGACAGACCCATCAGCTGCTGTTATGCCTTCATCAAAACTTGGTGGATTGCCTGCGGGCATGGCATTATCACCCATAATACCAGGAGCCCCCATTCCAAATCCATTAGCTGTAGTTTCGGCAGTGGCTGCTGCAGCGGCAGAAGCGCCGCTTGAAACTGTAACAGTATAGGCTGATCCTGAGTTTACATGTTCGCTGGAGAAGATGACATTTGAAAAGTCGGTCTCAGCAGTTGTTGATGCGGTTACATTTCCATCGCTGTCGGTGATTGTAATCATATCCCCTTGACTGCCTGAGACATTGACCATAATATAGGCTTGGCTTGATCCTGTCATAAAGGCCTGTGCCATACCGCTGCTGCCGATAGCCCAGACTGTCCCGCCAGTGATGGTTCCCGTTCCGTCGTAATCAAGGGCGGAATTATCCATGGATGTTTGGGCGAGATAGACATTGCCGCTCGATATTGTCAAATTGCCGTTAGAGTCCAAAGCATCAGCAGCGGCAGTCACATAAACAGTTGCACCAGCAATGGTAATGGCGATTTCATTTTCAATGTCGTCAGCTGAATTAACCAGTTGAGACAAATCTGCACTGTCCTTGCTTGTCCATTCCGTTGCATTAATGCCGTCGTCCCCAGCATTGATGGTAATAGTCCCACCTGTGAGATTGATAGAGCGTCCCTCAATCCCTTCATCACCAGCCGTGATGGTAACCTCAGAGTTTCCTTCAACTGTCACTTCATCGCCAGCAGTAATCCCTTTATCAGCAGCATTTATGGTAACTGTTGAATCAGTGATGGTCAAGTCGGCAGAATTGACATCGGTATCATCTTCAATCTGAATCCCATCGTCACCTGCAGTGATAAAGACTGTCGAGTTGATAAACTTGACATCGGTCGTTGCATGGATACCGTCTTTGGACGCAGAGACTAGGTTGAGTACTGCACCGTCAATGGTCACACTTGCTGCTTTGAGGGCATGTTTGACACTGCTGCTGACGGTCAGACTGCTTTTATCCTTGGAAGTCACATAAAGGGCTCCCTCTGCTTCAATAGTATTGGCTAAAGCTGAGGAAACAGAGCTGTCAGACAATATAAAAATATAGAGATCGCCGCTTGTATAGACGCTGGAGTTTGTTAATTTAAGATTGTCAAAATTGAGCGTCACCGCTTCAGTAACGGATGAATCAACTGTAATAGAGTAGCCGTCTCCTGCTCCTGTAATACTATAGCTGCCGGCTTGGGTGATGGTAATATTATTTTCTGAAACCGTCACGCTATCAGAGTTAGCAGAAACACCTTCGGTGGAGATAGAAATAGTGGCTGTATTTTCATCTGAGCTTGCTTCTGCTTCGCTTAGATTAACCTCACTGTCCTCTGCAGCAGTTTCCATTTGGGCATCCCTAATTTCAGCATTAGTATTGCGGAATTCTGTATCGCTGTTTCCTTCTGTAACAGTTTCCGAACGTTCAGCGATTTCAGAGGCAGAGGCCGATAAGCTATTTTCTTGAAAATCGTCTGTATCAGTTGTGTCTGTTTCGGCAGTCAGCTTATCTTGACTGACTGTATCTGCGGTGAGCGTTTCTGTATCTGTTTCAGATACTGTGTCATCGGCTGCTGCAGCTGTTTCGGCAGCACCTGCAGTGCTGCTATCATCAGCAAAAACGTTTTGCCCTGTACCTGTAATCGTAAAAGCAGCCGCCAGAACAAGTCCTGTGATTAAACCTTGTTTGGTTTTACGTTTGACACCATGTCCTTTTGCCTGCGAAAATGCAGAGCGGTTAAATAAAACTTTTTTACTCATTGAGTAACCTCATTTCTTTCTTACTAGCCATATAGTCTATACAGAAAGGCTTAAGGAAATCCTAAATAAAAAATGATTAAAAATTCATCAGTTCAAATGATAGCCGGATTGTGATGATTTTTCCAGGGGGGGTATCCAGTTTTATTCTTGTTGCACGGACTCCTTTGTATTATTTTGACAGGATTTGCCCCCATTTAAGGGGACAATTGTTTTAATTTACAATACAATAGAGCTTTTTCTGTGATATGATGACAGTAATCGGAACCAGAAAAATTAGGTCTGACTCGAGAGCTTAGGAGAAAGATGCTCTCTTGGCCTTTGTATCTTGGTAGAATTGAACACGGCCTAAACTAAAATCCTAGTGAAAAAGAGACGCAATCGTAGGAAGCGCAAGCTGACGTACGAGTGTGGCTGCTCTGTGAGTATGCCTGCCAGCGTGATGCAAGCATCTTGTTAAACAACCCTAGCCGTAGCTGACTGAAGGCTTTGTCGTCTTGACAGACGACCGCACCCTTCTAGTCATCTTGGCAGAGGTGCGCCTACGAAATCGGAGATTTCTGGTTTACCGTCATTTTCATACGGATTTCTTAACGGCCTTTGTATATTATTGGAATTGAACACGGCCTAAACGCTGCTGGAAAAAGATAGACTTCCCTTGAGTCTTTAATGACTCAGCGGTCAGTCTCCTATTTTCCTTTTGCGTTCTTCACGGCCTTTGTATCTTGTTGGAGGGGGTTATTATGAAACTTAAAGCTGGAACGTATTTTGGAAAAGGACAGGGGCAGCATGGGGATTATGATGTTGAAGTTGAGGTTTCTGAGAGTGCCATTAAAAGTGTTAAGGTACTAGGAGAACATGGTTCACCTGCTTATCCTGATACGGCAGTGACAGAAATTCCTGAACGGATTTTAGCTGCTCAATCAACAACAGTTGATGCAGTCAGCGGAGCCAGCGTTTCTTCACATGCAATTATGGAAGCCGTCAGAGATGCTCTGCTGAAGGCTGGCTTGGAGGAAGAAGAAGATTTAACAAATCAGGAGCTGACAGTTGATGTTGCTATTGTTGCGGCAGGGCCAGCCGGATTGGCAGCAGCTGTAACTGCAGCAGAAGCGGGATTGTCGGTGGCTGTTTTTGAGAAACAGGCTATTACAGGTGGGACTGCTAATATGGGGATGGGTCCTTTGGGTATTGACACTAAAATTCAGAGAGCTTTATTTAATAATATTTCAGTCGAAGAAGCGTTAAGTAAGCAAATGGAATATACTCATTACCGTGTTGACAGTGATTTGGTTCAAACCTATTTCAAGCTTTCAAGCGCGACTATTGAGTGGCTGGAAGATATGGGGGTCAAATTCGCTGGAGCTTTTCGCTATTTCAAAGAATCAGAAGCAACTTGGCATATTGTCGATAATGATGGCAAAATTGGACCTGGTGCCGCAGCGCCTATGAATAAAGCGCTGACAAAACGAGCTAAGGATTTAGGTGTCAGTTTTTATTTGAATACTCCAGTGGACGATCTTATCACGTCTGATGGCAAAGTTACCGGCCTGCTGGCTAAAAGCAAGACCGGCCGTATTATCAAGGTGCAGGCTCAAGCTGTAGTAGTCTGTACGGGTGGTTTTGGTTCTAATGCTAAGATGCTTGCTGAGGAGTTTGGCTATCACTTAAATCAAGATTTCTTTACCTTTAATGTTCCCGGAATCACAGGCGACGGTCTGCAAATGATGTGGAAGGCGGGAGCGCAGAAGTTTGGCTTAGCAACAGAAAGTATTTTTGTTCTGCCGCATAATCTGCAGTATATGATTGCTGATGGTGTGCTGCGCCAGCCAAATCTGCTGATAAATCAGCGCGGTGAACGTTTCATGAATGAAGGTGATATGGGCAATACCACTTTTGCCGGAAATGCTATTGCTCTTCAGCCAGGTCATTATGCGTACTGTATTATGGATCGGGAAATTCTGAAACATTATCAGGAACAGGGACCGGACATTGTCGATTTAGTACATCCGACTGAGGGCTTTCAGCTGCTTGAGGAGGATATTAAAAAGGCTGAAGAGAATGGTTATGATGCAATCATGACAGCAGATTCTATCGCAGAATTAAGTCAGAAGCTCCAAATTTCTCGAGAAAAACTACAGGCAACCATTGACGAGTACAATAGCTATTGTGCTCAGGGCTATGATGAGGCATTTTTCAAAAAAAAGGCCTACTTACACCCAATTACAGGTGCGGGAGGCTATTTAGTCGGTAAATACTATGTTGGTGCCTACGGTACAATGGGAGGCGTCCGAATCAATAGGCACTGTCAGGTACTGGATGTGGAAAACCGCATTATTCCTGGTCTTTACAGTGCTGGTTCTGACGCTAATACGATTTATGGCGATAGTTATAATTTTACTCTGCCCGGAAATTCTATGGGCTTTGCTCTCAACTCCGGCCGTATGGTGGGTCTGGCCTTGGCCAGCTTACTAAAAAAATAAAGTATGAATAAAGCAGTCAGGATTGTATGTCGCCTGACTGCCTTATTATGATAGAAAAATATTTAAAGAAAATGTAAATCATTTTTTAAAATTAAATTTTGATCGCTGATATCACCGATTTGAAAGAGCTGAACTAAAGAATCATAGTAGGTCTTTAAGAGCAGCCAATCGTCAAGGTCATTGGCTAAGATTTTTTTGATTTGTTTAATACGGTAACGCAGTGTATTGGCATGGATCCACAGCTGGTTGGCAATGGCATTGGTATTTTGGTTAAATAAAATATAATAAGCTAAAGTCAGTAGTAAATAGCTCTTTTTTTCTTGGTCCGTTTTTAAAAGCTGGATGATGTCCGGATGGATAAAAATTGGGCGGCCGGAACGATGTAAATCTAAGGTGATGAGGCTGGCAAGATAACGATAAGAAAAGAGATGGCCCTGCAGATGATATTTTACAATCATCTGATCAACTTGGCTTGCCTGCTGGAACATAGGGCGGAACTCTTTAAAATCGTAAAAAATATGACTGGCGGATAAACGGAGCTGGGCAGTCTGACAAAAATCAAGCAGATCTTTTGTGCGGGTCTGCATAAAATTTTTTTGGCTTCCGGAAACGAGGAAGACCATTTTGTTTTCATAAAACATGAAAAGCGCACTTCCTAGAAGCTGCTGCAGCTGTTTAGCCAGAACCAGCCGATTGTTTTCAGAAGCAACTGGTTTTATAAAGGAAACGACCAGAACGCGTTTATAGTAAAGAACGTTCAGTTTCATATCTTCAATTTGCGGATTGCTGATGGAAGCTGAACCCTTATCTTTATCAACCAAGGCTTGTAAAAAGTAAGAATAAGCCGCTTCCTTATTCATAAGATAATTGCGATCGTGGGTGAAAGCCAGAGCAACAAGGTGTGCAAAATGCATGAACACAATCCTGTCCCCCTGAGATATCGGACGGTTCTTTTCATATATCATCAGACGGCCTAAGACTGTACCGTTCAGCCGGATAAAATCAACTAAGGTTTTGCAATTTAGGATAGGATTGTCAAAAAGATAGGGTTTACCGCTTTTTTGAAGGATTTTATCGACCTTTAATTTTTTGAGCACGCTCAGATTTTCTTGAGAAATTCGGCCGTGTTGCCGCTCTTCCTTTAAAATAGTCGCTTCATTTGCTTCTGCAGGCGGGAAAGCAATGTAGTTCCCCAGATTATCTAAAATAAAAACAGGATTGTCAAAAATTCGTGAACCGATTTCCGCCAATTTTGGGAAATCAGCTCCGGCAAAGGTAGCATGATAAGCTTCTTCTAACCGTTCCAAGGCAACATAGTTAGTATGCAGCTCTTGTTCAATAATTTTTTGAATCTGCTGTCTGTGCTTTTCATCTTCGGCAATGATAATGGTTGCAGCAGGGAAAGATTGGCACAATTCTGTTAAAGCTTCTTCCTTATTTAACGGACAAAGTAAGGTTAATTCTGCCGGATTCTCCTTTAGAATTTTGGTGAAGTCTCCTTTTAAGCTGTACAATATGCCAGGCCGTGCATCTTGAGCTAAGTCAGTCCAAGTTGTTTCGAGCATATCACTGATATTGAGCTGCAGATTGCCAAACTGAATAATGTGTATCTTTTCTTTGACTAAAGCATTGATAATATTATCTAAGCGCATTTTAACCTCCTTTATTAAGATACAAATATTAAAATACAAAGGCTGTGCTCAGTTGTAATCTGTCACAAGAATTATACCATCTTTCAGCTGTTTTTTGTAAGGGCTTACGAAATAAAGACACTAAAGAAGGGATATAATCAATTTAGAAAATAAGAACAGAAAGGAGAAGGCATAGAGCTGTGGAGTGACATCATCCATCGGATGATGCCAGCCCGAACTTAGAAATGGGAAAGTGAGGGAAGCTTATGCGTTGGGGTTTTGTCTTGCTGCTTGCCAGCCATAGCCGTCTGAAGGCTTTGTCGTCTTGACAGCTTCCCGCACCTTTCTAGTTGTCCTAGCAGGGGTGCGTCTGCGAAATCGAAGATTTCGGACTTACCGCCTATTTTCCTTCTGTGTTCTTCACGGCTTTTGTATCTTATTTGGAAGGGGTTGAAATGGGAAAATTGAAATTTAACGGTGTGATGAATGCGGCAGTATCACTGGCTTTGAGCTGTGTAACTTTGCTTTTGCTGAAGCAGGGGCCTGACTGGTCTAATTTTATTCTCCCAACTGCGGAAGGATTTGTTATTGCTATGTTTTTAACAACTGTTTTTCCCTTAGAACGCTGGGGGCGGTCGGCTGCTAAAAAAGTAAGCCTTCCTCAGATGACGGGTACCTTGATTTTAACGGCTTTTGTCAACGTGACCTGCATCACTTTTATTCTGACTTTTCAGCAGCAGCCGCTGACAGTCGGCCAGCTTCAGCTTTGGGCAAAAACACTTCCGGTTTTTTACTTAACAGCAGTGACAGTCTCTAGCTTAGTAGCTAAAGTCTATCTGAAGGGCAAATCTTAATGCAGACAAAAGAATTCTTAAGAAGTAAGAGAGGTATCATTTATGGAACACCAAGGCGTAATGAATCACACGCAGCTAAGGTCTTACAGCCGCAGCGTCTCCATTATAGGAGTTGGCTGCACGCCTTTTATGGAAATTTTAGGGAGCCCCGAGACAGAGGGCCTGACAGAAGGGGAACTTTTTGGTTATGCAGCGCTTGAAGCAATGAAGGATGCAGGAGTAGAGCCTAAAGATATTGACTATTATTTTCATGGGCAGGCCAACCCTAACTTTGTTTCCGAGTATATCACACCTAACATGCAGGTCGCTAATTGGTTTGGCATGAAAGGTAAAGGTTCAATGCATCATTCGGAAGCTTGCTGCACAGGCTATTTGGCTCTAGAAATTGCTGTTATGGCAGTAGCTTCCGGGAAATATGATATTGTTCTGTCAGGGTCAGCAGATATGGGTGCCAGTCTTCCGGTTGAAGGGCAGCCAGCTCATAAACGTCGCAGTTTTAGTTTAGAAGAATTTAACACGTCTTTAAAATATATCTACGACCGAGCCTACACCAGAGGAATGCAGGCCGGCATGTATACCATTTTCGATGATTTGGCAGCCCTTTATGCCAGAGATCATAAATTAGACGCCGAGACAATGGACAGAGTTCTTTGCGCAATGGCTGTCAATAATCGCTATAATGCTTCCAAAGATCCCTTAGCAAAGCTACGGCAGACTTATGATGAAGCGGCTAAAGAAAAAGGCTTCTCCACCGCTATGGAATTCATGCAGTCACCTTTTAATCCCAAAATTGGAGATTATATGCGCGTAAGCGGACTGGAAGAACGCAGTGAAGGCGCAGCGGCAGTTATCGTCTGCCCGACAGAAATGGCCTATCAATATACAGATCAGCCGATTGTTGTTTTAGGTACCGGTTCGTCCGCTCTTGAGGCTTCTAATCCGCACCTAGAACGCCGGGCAACACGCGAGGCCTGCCAGCAAGTTTATGGCATAACCGGCATCAAACCAGAAGAGATAGACCTTTTCTACGCCAATGACTTTGTTATCACTTCACACTTAGATGCTGCTGAGATAGCTGGCTATCTCCCGCAAGAAAATGGTTATCAGTATGTCTTAGATGGCCGGACCCGCTTTGATGGAGACAAGCCAATAAACACCAATGGCGGCCGGACTTCTTTTGGTCATGCCCATGCAGCTTCTGGTTTAGCTGATATTTATGAGGCTGTTAAACAGATGCGCGGTGAATGCGGTGAGCGTCAAGTTAAAAAACTGCCAAAAACAGCTATGCTGCGCGGTTTTGGCGGCAGTCAAAATGTATCAGCGACGATTTTGAGAAAGGGATAGCTATGGAAAAAATTGTAAAAAAGTATTATGATGCTTTAGATGAGGGTCAGCTGCTGGGACGCCAATGTTCGGGCTGCGGTGCAGTGGAATTTCCTCCCGTTTTAACCTGCAACGCTTGCGGGGAATTACATGATATGAACTGGGTTGAAATCTCCGGAAAAGGCAGAATGGTTGACTTCTTTCTGCCGGGTATGATGACCCATCAGCCAGTAAATGACGATCTGAAGCCTTATGCCTACGGATCGGTTGAAATCACTGAAGGAGCTTATTTTAACTGTATTATAAAAGGCGTCAAAAAGAAAAACCGTGATTTTATGGAGGCGCATCTCCCGGATGTCCCCGTCCATGCTGTTATTGTTCCTAGGGACGGCTATAAAATGGTTGTCTTTGCTGTTGATGAAGAGTTTCTGGAAAAGGCACCGTAAAATCAACTGAACACGCCTTAAGTTCTTTGCAAAAAGACATAGCTAAGTTTAGAACTGATTTCAAATTAACTAGCCGTAGACGTCTGAAAGCTTTGCCGTCTTAACAGTCGACTGCAGCTTTCTAGTCGTCTTGGCAAGGGTGCGCAGACGAAATCGGAGATTTCTGACTTACCGTCATTTTTGCTGTGAGCGTTAAACGGGCTTTGTATCTTGATGAACTGAACACGGGCTAAAATCCTAGTGAAAAAGATGGCTGTCATCGTGATGCAAGTATCTTGTTAAACAACCCTAGCCGTAGCTGACTGAAGGCTTTGCCGTCTTGACAGACGATCACACCCTTCTAGTCATCTTGGCAGGGGTGCGCAGACGAAATCGGAGATTTCTGGCTTACCGTCATTTTCATACGGATTTTTATACGCCCTTTGTATCTTAGTGTAAAGGAGTTTTGTAATGACTGAATTAGAGAAAAATGTTTTGGAATTGGTTGCACAGGCTTTTAATAAAGATGTTGCTGAAATAGGTTTAGACACAGCCTTTAAAGATGATTTAGCCGCTTCCTCGCTTGTCATGGTGAGTCTGATTGCTAACATTGAAGAAGAACTGGATGTTATGATTCCTATTTCTGAGGCTGCTAAGTTTAAAACAGTCGCTGACTTGACTGCAGCTGTAGCCGCAGAAGTGTAGGTACTGCTATGGATATATTGGAAAGAGTTTATCAGAAAGCTCAGAAACAGCCTGCCCGTATGGTTTTTCCTGAAGCCTATGATGAGAAAATATTGCAGGCGGCTTATCAGGCTGGAAAGAAAGGTTATATTAAGCCTGTTTTGGTGGGCTATCCACAAAAGATTAAAGCACTGTGTCAAGATCTGCAGCTAGACAGCCAGGTGTTTACGATTTATGATGTAGAGGATGATGAGTTAAAAGAGACCTTACTGAGTGCCTACGCTAATTATCCTTATGCTATTTTTAAGGGAAAATCCCTGAAACGCCGGCTGGCTGATCCCTTATATTATGCTTTGGTTTTAACCGCCCTGGATAAGGCTGACGCAGCTTTCGCCGGAATCTCTCAACCAACAGGCGATATTATTTTAGCCGGACAAAGTATTGTAGGTCTAAAAAAAGGGATAAGCACAGTTTCAAGCTGCGGAGTTATGCAAATCCCTGGTTTCAAGGGTTCTGAAGGTGATTTGCTTGCTTTTGGCGATGCGGCAGTGTGCCAAAATCCTGATGCATCAGAACTTGCCAGTATTGCTATAGCCACTTGTGAAACAGTGCATTCGCTCTTAGATTGGGAACCGCGCTGTGCCTTGCTTTCTTACTCCAGTTTGGGCAGCGGCAGCGGTGAATTGGCAGACAAGGTCGTTGAAGCAGTCAGAATAGCTAATGAACAGCGGCCGGATTTAGCAATTGAAGGTGAGTTTCAGCTTGACACTGCCATCAATCCATCATCTGCAGCTAAGAAAGTGTCGCAGTCTTCTGAAGTTGCCGGACGGGCGAATGTTATCATTTTTCCGGATTTAAATGCGGGCAATATTGGAGTGAAACTGGTTCAGCAATTTGCTCAGGCTGATGCTTACGGCCCCATGATTACCGGTATGAATAAGGTGATTAGCGACTGTTCACGCAGTGCCCCAGTTTCTGAGCTGGTGGGCAACATCGCTCTAACTGCCGTACGAGCCATGTATTAAAACTGAACATGGTCTGAAAGTCCAGAAAAGACGCCTCACTCATGTTTATACCACATCAGTCGGGTCGCTGATTTTCTGCTGCTTTCTATACGGCCTTTGTATCTTGTTGAATTGAACACGGCCTAAACGCTGTGAGAAAAAGCGACGCAATCGTAGGAAGCGCAAGCTGGCGTACGAGTGTGACTGCTCTGTGAGTACAGCCTTTCCTTGAGTCTTTAATGACTCTTCGGTCAGGCTCCTATTTTCTCTTTGCGTTCTTAACGGCCTTTGTATCTTGTTGGAAGGGAGGATAGATGGCTGAATATAAGATTTTAACGATTAACCCTGGTTCAACATCGACTAAGATTGCTTATTTTGAGGGCAAGAAAGCTGTTTTTACAGAAAATGTTGCTCATGACAGCAGTGAATTAGCACAATTTGACAGACTTTCACAGCAATTAGATTACCGCAAAACCTTGATTGAAAAATGTCTCGCAGACAGTTCGATGACACTGAGTGATTTGGATGCTGTTGTTGGACGAGGTGGAGGTCTGATGCCGCTGGCAGGCGGTGTTTACGAGGTCAATGATCAGTTGTACAGGGATGCTAAGAATGGGGCTAATGGGGTAGAGCATCCGGCCAATCTTGGTCCTCAGTTGGCACGCTATTTTGCCCGCAAGGCTTCTTGTTCGGCTTTTGTGGTTAATCCTCCTGATACGGATGAATATCAGGATCTGGCTCGGATGACAGGAGTTAAAGGCGTTTACCGCACCTGTCATCTCCATGCCTTGAATCTTAAGGAAACAGCCTTGCACCATGCTGGGCAACAAAAAGAAGTCTATCAAAAAGTTAATTATATCGTCTGTCATATTGGCGGGGGAATTTCGATTTCTGCTCATCGTAGAGGTCAGATGATTGATGGTACAGATATTGTCGGAGGCGAAGGACCGATGGCACCGACACGTGCTGGCAGCCTGCCTTTAACGGGAGTAGCAGAGCTTCTCAATGAGGGTGCTTCTGCTTCTGACCTCAGAAAACTGTGTACAAAAAACGGTGGTTTTATCAGTCTTTTAGGAAGTGCAGATGCTAAAGCCATTTTTGCGGCTGCACAAAGAGGAGCTGAGGCCGAACAGCTGGCTTGGGATAGCATGATTTATCAAATCGCTAAAACAATCGGGCAAATGGCTGCTGTTCTAAAAGGCGATATTCAAGCTATATTGCTAAGCGGCGGTTTGGTTAATAATGCGGACTTAGTGAGTCAAATCACTGACTATTGTCAGTGGATAGCCCCTGTTTACGCTTATCCGGGAGAATTTGAAATGCAGGCAATGGCCAATGGCGTCAGCCGAGTTTTGGCAGGACAGGAAGAGGTAAAAACTTATACAGGTCGGCCTGTTTGGACTAAAGAGGCGTTTCCGTTTTGATTCAAGCAGCAGTACAGCAAGGTGATTGGCTGTACTGCTTTTTTGCTTTTGCTGTTAATTGGCAGATAGGAAAAGACTGAATATGTTCATACATTGAGAACAGTCTGAAAATTATTATAATGAAGAAATTTCATCTTAACTTAAAAGTTTTTTGCTATAATAGTCATAGCAATGGGAACCTAAACAGTCGCAAAGAACAGAATCTTTTCGAATCCACAGGAAGAGGTTTTAACAAAAGCAGCAGAGGAGTTCTTTGCTGAGCAAGGTTATACGGCTGTGGCCGAAATGGGTGGAAAAATAGTGGGATTATATATTTTGCATCCTAATAATATTAGACGCTGCGGTCACATTTGCAATGCCAGTTATGCTGTTTCTTCCGCTGCCCGAGGGTTCCAGGTGGGAGAAGCGCTGGTTTAACACTGTCTGACTGCAGTCAAAGATTTGGATTTTCGGATTCTGCAATTTAATGCTGTCGTAGAAAGCAATATTTCTGCCCGCCGTTTGTACGAAAAGTTAGGTTTTATTCAGTTAGGAACAATTCCGGACGGTTTTCGAATGAAAGACGGCCAATTGAAAATATCTGTTCTTATTACTATAAACTATAGTAAGCTCGTTTTTAAGAATATAATAGGAATAAAACCAGTCTACATTAAAATGAAAGGAATTGACTATGAAAAACCATGCTTTCACTGTCTTACTGTTTCTATCAGCAACTCTTCTCTTAACTGCCTGTCAGGAAAAAGCAGCGCCACCCGAAGGGAGCTTCAGCCAGGCCGCGACAGAAGAAACAGTAGCCAACAGTCAGTCGAGTTCAAACCCAAGCACTTCTTCAGAGAGTACTGAGGCAGAAGCGGGCTTATCTGACGAAGAATTATACGCTGAAACACTGCAAAAAGTAGCAGCAGATCAGTCTGATACTGTTGCTGATTATTATGCATTCTATGACATCGATCATAACGGTACTAATGAACTGATTACCGGTTATTCTTCTGGAGGGACAGTTTCCTTAGCGGCCATTTACTACTTGCAAAACGGAGTTCCGGCTTATCTGGCTCAGTCCTATGTTCCCTCAGCAGGCGGCAGCCGCGAAAGTGCAGTTATTTATGACGATGGTACGGTAGCTTATGCTCAGTGGCATTCCCTAAATGGAGAGGGGACTGCCTATCTTTATCAGCTGCGAGCTGATAATAGCGGCTATGATGTATTGATAGAACAGGAATTTAAAATAAGTGAAGGCAATCCGGTACCAACTTTTGATTCTGGCAGAACAGCCCTTGATATAAAACAGTTTGACTGGAAAGACTTCTAACACAAGATACAAAGGCCGTTAAGAAATCCGTATGAAAATAGGGTCTGACAAGTGATGCTTGCATCACGATGTCAGGCATACTCACAGAGTAGCCACACTCGTACGTCAGCTTGCGCTTCCTACGATTGCGTCTCTTTTTCACTAGGATTTTAGGCTGTGTTCAATTCAACAAGATACAAAGGCCGGAAATTCTTACTACAAACCCTAATCTGTATTTTTGAAATAGAGCTGATGAGACTGGCAATAAAAAAGCGGCTGACTTCCTATTTTATGCAGAAGGTCAGACTGTGAATTATTTTTAGTAAATCGACCTCTCTTAAGCTTCCTTTAAGCATCTGACGTTATACTAAACTTATCTCCTAAAACTTTCACAGTCAGCAGGTCAGACTGTGTGCACTGCTGTTTTGCTCAAACAGTGGCTGCATCTTTTTCATAAATCTCCTAAAAACTGAAGCTGAGATATTTTTGTCTCAGCTTCAGTTTGCTTTTTTAAGAAATAAAATCAGAACAGCAGTGTGATTTTTCTGATAAGTTTAAAAAGAGTACTCTAAACTGAAATGTTCGAAAGTCTGCTCCAAATCCTGACTGACATCATCCTTGTTTTGCAGCAGTCGGTCAATAAACTCCGGTTCTTCCGCCGCCAAGACATAAACCTTGATACTAATATTCATACCCTGTTTAAAAATCAGGATATTAAGATTTTCCTTTTCATCGGCTAAGTGCTTAGCAAAAATATGATGTACACGTTCGATGACATAATGATCCTGTGTTGTTGAATGGGCAAATTCTTTAAAGGAGACAATCAAAGTCTGAACAGGTTCTTTAATAGAAATGGCGACCAAAACCGCAGTGACAAAAAAATCTCCAGTGTAATGAAGAAAACCTAAAGAACCTTCAATAGGCACAAAATATAAAAGCAAAAAAGCCAAGCCTACTCCGGCAGAAATCAGGCCGTCTGCAAAATTGCCCTTTGCTTCAGCTGTTAAAATGGTGCTGATATTGCTGATTTTTTTATTTTGTCTGCGGTTGTATGCAGCCAAAGAAAAACTGATAAGAACCATAAGAGAAGTGTAGGGCACTACTGGGCCCGAATTCATGGGAAGGCCGACATGATCAACAAAATAAGCATAGGCATTAGCAGCGGATTCCAAAAAAGCAATAACCAGCAGCATCAGCGTTGCTACAGACTTGATAAAAGCATAGAGAGGCTCCAAAAAATACATGCCATTCGGGAAAGAAGCGGTCCGCTTTTTACTGTTTTTGGAAATATAAAAGGCCATTACTGAGGAGATAAAAGTAATCACTGAAAAAACAGCATCCAGCAGGAGAGCGTTCAAATCCGTAATCACATAGACAGCCACCCCGGCTGCGCCCATGAAACCGTTGCCGAAAGTTGACACCATCAAAGACTTTTTTTCAATAGCTTTTTGATTCATGGCACCCTCCTTTACTGACTAAGTATCACTTATATTATACCATAAAATGTAAGCGTTATCAATTCTTATAAAACAGCATCATTCTGCATTTTAACCCCATCTTTTTAGAAACAAACTGGCTGTTATAAAAACAGTCTCAGATAGCGAATGTCAAAAAAATAATAAGGACATGTGGTTGATATGATAAATAAAAAGTAAAATCAGGAAGTGTGATGCTGTCATTTCCTTATAAATGCTGTCATTGCAGACTTGACAATATATATAATAGTTTTAAGAAAAAATTAAGGAATGGAGATTAAAGAATGAAAAAAGTAGGAAAAGGGTGCTTTGGCTGTTTTGGTATTATTGGTATTATTGTTGTTGCTGGTGTATGTGGGTTGCTGTTTTTCTTTGGAGAATCAGATAATAGTAATGATAGTGCTTCTTCAGCATCATCTGCAGTTTCTAATAATGCCATCTCTTCCTCAAAAAGTACAGATGCTTCAACAGAGACGGTAAATAGTGGTTTTGCACCGACCGATACAGCAGACACAACAATTGAAAGCATTGTGACCTATAATGATTATTTAAAAATGTATGAAACAATTGTCAATGAATACATCACAAATTATGAAACGGTAGTATCACAATATGGCTTAGGTGATGCAGCTTCTTATCAATCCATGAGAGACTCAGTAACTTCAAGTATTGAGCAGCAAAAAGCAGAGTATGGGCCCATGGGAAACGCAAAGATTATTGGTAAAGCTGACTTAGTTGAATTTCTAAAAGAATACCGCGATGAACTAAAATCTTATACTGACCAAATGGCGATTGCTTTACAGTAAACATAAAAGGGGGATGCGATGAGTTGGGAATTTATTTTAATGATGTTTTTCTTTATCTTTATTATTGGTCTAGTGACAGTAGCCTCTGTATTTTCTAATATTGCTAATATCGCTAAATGGCTCGGTTTGGGGGCTATAGCAGGCAATGTTTTAAATAATAAAATCAACGCAAATGCAGCTGTTAAATCTGGAAGACAGTTTCGGAAGCGAAAAATGAAGATTAAAAATCCTATAGCTGAAAAGGTAGCTGATTTTATTTCACCGCCAACAGGTGAAGAAGCAGAACCCTTAGTACAAAAAGATTACCAAGAATTTCAGGAATTTATAGAATGGAAGAAATCTAAGAATAAGCAAGAATAATCATTGCTGCGGCCTCTCTGTGAGGTCTTTTTGCATTCATAAGATTTTCCTCAGAAAATAAACCAGCGTCTCTATATTAGCTGTCCCTTCATTTTTTATGACTTCCGAAAAAGATGATCAAAAGCTGTACTTTTTCAAACAAATGACCTATTATGATTGATTTTTACAAAAAGGGCGGCTTAAAAAAAGTCCTCAGAAAGTGATATTTTTCTAAGGACTTTTTTTAATCAATACCTTATTCCTATTATTTGACAAACATGGCGTCACCAAAGCTGAAGAAACGGTAATTTTCTTCAATAGCATGCTGGTAAGCCTCTAGGACAAATTCCTGTCCGGCGAAGGCTGAGACTAGCATAATGAGGGTGGACTTGGGCAGGTGAAAATTGGTTGAGAAAGCATCCACTATTTGAAAGTGATAGCCTGGTTTGATAAAAATATCTGTCCAGCCGGAGTCAGCCTGAATCTGTCCTTGAAATTTCCGGCCGATTGTTTCCAATGTACGGATAGAGGTGGTTCCGACAGCAACAATACGTCCGCCCTCAGTCTTAACGTCCCGCAGAGTCTGAGCGGCAGTTTCGGAAAGCGTGTAAAATTCAGAATGCATTTTATGTTCTTTAATGTCGTCGGCTGCAACCGGACGGAAGGTTCCCAGTCCTACATGAAGGGTCAGATAAACCAGTTTGACACCCTTATCCTTAATTTTCTGCAGCAGTTCAGGTGTAAAATGCAGCCCGGCTGTCGGAGCGGCGGCGGAGCCGTTTTCTTTAGCGTAAACGGTCTGATAGCGATCTCGGTCTGCCAATTTTTCATGAATATAGGGCGGCAACGGCATCTCCCCAAGACTTTCCAAAACTTCTAAAAAAATTCCTTTATAGCTGAATTCTACAAGACGTCCGCCTTCCGGCAGCTCTTTGACCACTATAGCTGTGAGACGTCCATCTCCAAAACTAATCTGACTGCCTGTTTTCAGACGTTTAGCCGGTTTAGCTAAGACTTCCCATTGATCGCCCTGAATATTTTTAAGCAGCAGCAGCTCTACATGGCCGTGTGTTTCCTTTTTCTCTCCGTGAAGACGGGCCGGCAGAACTCTTGTATCATTCATGACAAGAGCATCTCCCGGATTCAGTTCATCTATAATATGGTCAAAATGACTGTCAAGCATCTTGTGTGTGTTGCGGTCAATAACCAGAAGTTTGGAAGAATCCCGCTTTTCTAAGGGAGTCTGCGCAATCAATTCTTCCGGCAGGTTAAAGTCAAAGCTGTCTGTTTTCATTTTTTCTCCTGTTTCTCTTAATATCAGCCTTTCTATTATACCATGAAGAAAAGCGATTGTGGGAAAAGCTGATTGACTGCTGACATTTATAAGTTTATTTGTAATGATTCTAAATAAGTGTTATAATAAAGTTAGTAAATAAGAGAGGGTGGTCTCATGTTTGTCAAGAATTATGCGAAATCAATTGTTTATGGCGGCATGGACGGTATTATCACAACATTTGCAGTTGTGGCCGGATCTGTAGGCGGGAACTTAGGCTTGGCCGCTATTATTGTCTTGGGCTTCTCTAATCTTTTTGCAGATGGCTTTTCGATGGCCGTAGGGGATTATCTCAGTTCGACCACTGAAAAAAACACCAGCAGCAAACATGCCCTTAAAAACGCTTTGGCTACTTTCTTATCTTTTAATCTGTTCGGACTTATCCCTCTGCTATCCTACTTGCTGCTCAACCAATGGCCGGTTCTGCAGGATAGAACATTTGCTTTGGCCTGTCTTTTAGTATCAGTAGCTCTGGTTCTGCTTGGTTTGGTTAAAGCTGTCATTACTGAAGAAAGCCGGATGAAAGAGATTCTTCGTACGCTATCTGTTGGTTTAGCTGCTGCTCTCTTTGCCTACTATGTCGGCCAGTTTTTGGGCAGACTGGTATAATATTTTTCTTTAAGGATAAGAGGTTTTTTTCTTGACAAATATTGGTCTATACCATATACTAAAGACAGCACTTGGTATAGACCAATAGGAGGACAGATTATGAAAGTGATCAGAGTAAAGAATCAAGAAGAAGGCGCCCAGATGGCTTTCACCCTTTTAAAAGAAAAGATAGCAGCCGGCGCTAAAACGTTAGGCTTAGCGACTGGCAGCACACCGCTGGCTTTCTATCAAAAAATAGCTGACAGCGATCTTGATTTTTCAGAGATGAGAAGCATCAATCTGGATGAATACCTCGGATTAGCAGCAGACAATCCTCAGTCTTACCATTATTTTATGGAAAAAAATGTGTTTATCCATAAACCTTTCAAGGAAAGTTTTCTGCCCGATGGCAGAGCAGAAGACATTGATGCAGAAATCAGTCGTTACAACCGCCTTCTTGAACAGTATCCTATCGATTTTCAAATCTTAGGTCTGGGTCAGAACGGTCATATCGGCTTTAATGAGCCCGGAACATCCTTTGATTCGCAGACGCATTTGGTTGATTTAACACAAGAAACCATTCAGGCCAATGCCCGTTTTTTTGCTGACCAGTCGGAAGTTCCGCACCAGGCTCTCTCCATGGGTATTGCTTCTATTATGTCTGCCAAAACACTTGTACTGATGGCCTACGGTCAGCAAAAGGCAGAGGCGGCTGCGAAGATGATTAACGGCCCAGTAACCGAAGAGCTTCCAGCCAGCATTTTACAAAGGCATGCAGATGCCTTTGTGATTTTGGATGAGGTGGCAGCTTCCTTATTGTAAATTAGCTGGAAACAGAGAGTGGGATAAAAATTGGTAAATTGTCATAGCATGATACTTTCGATTTTGCCATCCCGCCTCCGCACAGTTGATTAGAGAGGCCGCTATCACTTGTGCAACATGGGATAAGAACTTCCAATCAGCTGCTGCGCCAAGCTCATCTGTTTAAAAAAGTAAAATGAGGCAGGACTTTTTGTCCCAGCCTCATTCTTTTTTGGAGTAAAGAAAAGAGAGTTATTCTGCATTCTCTAAAATAAAGAACAATAGTTTTTCGAATAATAAGGTGGAGGATGTTTATGTTCGTAGCGCTTGATGATGAAGGCAAATTGATAAATCTGCTAACCAGCCTTCCTAAAAAGGAAGGGCAAAAATTCTTCTGTCCGGCCTGTAAATCTGCTCTGTGTCTGCGTTCAGGCCGGATTGTCCGGCCTTATTTCGCTCATATCAGCCGTAAAGCCTGTCATTTTTATAATGAAAATGAATCAGCAGAGCATTTGCGTTTAAAGGCAGGACTTTATCAGAGCCTTTCTCGAACAGATAAGGTTACTGTAGAGCAGTTTTTGCCAGAATGCGGTCAGATTGCCGATATTATGATTAATAACCGGCTGGCTTTAGAAGTACAGTGCAGCCCTTTGCCTTCTAAACGCCTGAACAGGCGGACACAGGCTTATTCTGATGCAGGCTATAAAGTTCTGTGGCTGTTAGGCAGGCGTTTATGGCTGAAACAGTCCATTACTGGGCTGCAAAAGCATTTTCTTTACTTTTCGCAAAATATGGGTTTTCATTGCTGGGAGCTGAATCAGGAAAAACAAGAACTCCGGTTGAAGTATTTGATTTATGAGGATTTACACGGGAAGCTCCATTATTTGACAAAGACTTGTGCATTTACTGATGACCTATTAGAATTTCTGCGGCTGCCGTTCAAAGCTCAGCCGCTCATTTCTTATAAGGTAAAAATGGACAGCCGGCTTTTGCTTTATATTCAGAAACAGCTTTATTACGGCCATCCAAAGTGGCGAAAATGGCAGGAAAAAGAATATAAACAAGGATCTAATTTACTGACAAAAAAACTGGATGATTTTTACCCTCAAGTCCGTCCTTTTGCTGACAGCCAAAATTTTTGCCAGATTCAGCAGGCACTGTCAGATTTTCAGCAGGCTTTTTTTGCCTATTACCGCAGGCGGGGGGCTGACAGAGAGCAGAGACTTTTTCCTCCGGTCTATTATCAAAAATTCAGTGAATATGAGTAAACCAGAGGGCTGTTAACAGCAGCAAATACCGAAATGACTGTTAAGGTGTCGCCGACAGCTGACTGTCCTTGCTTTTAATACAAGAGTTTAAAAGCTATCTCAAAGAGACTTCAGAAGAGCTTCTGGATGGTCTTCTGTTCTGTGTGAAAGACTTGATTTAGAGGTGCGACTGCAGAAGCGTGCATCATTTTCATCATTTCTGCGGTAATAATTTAGGGAAGCTGACAGGCCGGTCAGGAATATCATAAAAGCCTCAGTGAAGCAGTTTCTGAGGTTTTTTAAGTGTTTTAATTTTCTGCTGTAAAATGCGGTGAAGCGCTGTCCATCATTTTCAATACCATTGCACTGTTTTAGAAGTTTGAAACAGTTTTTTAGTTTGACGACCATTTTGATAAAACCAAGTCAACTGTTTTATGGTAAAATAAAGCAGTAACATTTTGAGATACAAATAATGGTTTCCCATTTTTTAAATAAAGCAGACATGCAAAAACTGAGAAATCTGTTTATTTTGTTGGAATTGAACACGCCCTAAACGCTGTGGGAAAAAGATAGACTTTCCTTGAGTCTTTAATGACTCAGCGGTCAGTCTCCTATTTTCCTTTTGCGTTTTTAACGGGCTTTGTATCTTGTTGGAACTGAACACGCCCTAAGAGCTGCGGGAGTGCACAGGCTGCCCGAACTTGAAAATGGGAGAGTGAGTGAACCTGTCATTTGAGGTTCTGTCACAAGGCTTAGCCAGCCGTAGATGACTGAAGGCTTTGTCGTCTTGTCAGCCGACCGCACCCTTCTTGTCATCCTGGCAGGGGTGCGTCTGCGAAATCAAAGATTTCGGACTTACCGCCTATTTTCTCTTTGCGCTCTTAACGGTCTTATATCTTGGTAGGGAGTTTTTTATGTCAGATAATCGCAGCCAGATGGCTAAAGAGTATCAGTGGGATTTGACAACTGTTTTTGCGACAGATGAAGCATGGGAAGCTGAGGCAGAGAATTTGTCTGCTGAAATTGCAACAGCAGGCAGGTACGCCGGACATCTGCTAGATTCGGGGGACAAGCTGCTGGAAATTACTGAGATGCAGCTGGCTCTGTCCCGTCGTCTGGAAAAAGTCTATGTCTATGCTTCAATGAGGAATGATCAGGATACGACGGTGGCTAAATATCAGGAATTTCAGTCTAAGGCGACAGCGCTTTATGCTCAGTTCAGTGAGGCTTTCGCTTTTTATGAGCCGGAGCTGCTGTCTCTGTCACAGGAAGATTTTGCTGTTTTTCTGGCTGAAACACCGGCTTTATCTGCCTACAGTCATTTTTTTGATAAACTTTTTAAACAGCAGTCACATGTTTTGTCACAGGCTGAAGAAGAGCTGCTGGCAGGTGCTCAGGAAATTTTAGGGGCAGCTGGTGAAACTTTTGAAGTCCTTGATAATGCCGATATTGTCCTGCCAGTTGTAACAAATGAGGCCGGACAAGAGATTCAGCTGACTCACGGCAACTTTATCAGCCTGATGGAAGCAAAAGACAGAAAGATCCGTAAGCAGGCTTACGAAGCGATGTACAGTGTTTATGAGCAGTATCAGCACACCTATGCCAAAACACTGCAGACAACAGTCAAAGGGCATAATTATCAGGCACGAGTCCGTAAATACAGCAGTGCACGTGAAGCGGCTCTGTCAGCTAATTTTATTCCCGAGAAGGTTTATGATACCTTGATTAAGGCTGTTAATAAGCACTTGCCGCTGCTTCACCGTTATATTAAACTGCGTGAAAGAGTTCTTGAACTTGATGACTTAAAAATGTACGATCTCTATGCCCCCTTATCGCAGACAGAGCTTCCTTTTACCTATCAAGAAGCACGCGGCAAAGCAGAAAAAGTGCTTTCTATTCTGGGGTCGGAATATTCTGAGCGTGTTCACCGCGCCTTTAATGATGGTTGGATTGATGTTTATGAAAATAAGGGCAAGCGTTCAGGAGCTTACTCTGGCGGTTCTTATGATACAAACGCTTTTATGCTGCTCAACTGGCAGGACACACTGGATAACTTATTTACACTTGTACACGAGACTGGCCACAGTATGCATTCGACATTTACCAGAGAAAATCAGCCTTATGTATACGGTGACTACAGTATTTTTCTGGCCGAAATCGCTTCTACCACCAATGAAAATATCCTGACCGAAACGCTCTTGCAGGAAGTGACTGATGACAGTCAGCGCTTTGCTATTCTTAACCATTACTTAGATGCTTTTAAAGGCACTGTTTTCCGCCAGGCTCAGTTTGCGGAATTTGAGCAGTTAATTCATGAGGCTGACCAAAACGGTGAAGTACTGACCAGTGATTTTCTCAGCAATCTTTACGCTGATCTGAATGAAAAATACTATGGCCTAGCCAAAGAGGACAATCATCTGATACGGTACGAATGGGCCCGGATTCCGCATTTTTACTACAATTACTATGTTTATCAGTATGCGACAGGTTTTGCCGCTGCCGGTTATTTGGCAGACAAAATAATGTACGGGCAGCCGGAAGATAAAGACCGCTATCTTGCCTACCTAAAAGCCGGAAACTCTGATTATGCGCTTAAGGTTATTCAAAAAGCCGGTCTTGACATGACTAATGAAGCTTATCTTGATACTGCTTTTGGTGTTTTTGCAGACCGTCTGGATGAATTGGAAAAATTGATTCAAAAAGCTGATTCTTAGTCGTTTTTTGTTATAATGAAGTATGGCTAAATTATATAGTGAGAAGGCCAATCGCAATATGCGGCGGCCTATTGTTAAAGAAGAGATTGTCAATTATCTGCGGACACAGCAAAAGCCGAACACAGGCTATCTGGCTGATTTAGAGGATTTTGCTCACAAAGAGAATATTCCGATTATTCAGCCGGAAGTATCGGCTTATTTCCGCTTTCTCCTGCAGACCCTAAAACCGAAAAAAATCCTTGAAATAGGAACAGCCATCGGCTACTCTGCTTTATTGATGGCAGCAAATGCTCCGGATGCGCAGATTGTCAGTATTGAACGCAATGCAGCGATGCTGGCCCTTGCGCAGAAAAACATAGCAGCTTATGATGATAGGGAGCAGATTACCCTTATAGAGGGGGAAGCCGGAACGGCTTTGCCGGCTTTAGAGGAAATGTTCGATTTTGTTTTTATGGATTCAGCTAAATCCAAATATATCGAGCTTTTGCCGGCAGTTCTTAAACGGCTTGAAGTAGGAGGCGTTATTGTTATTGACGATATTTTTCAGGGAGGTGATACTGTTAAGCCGATAGAAGAAATTGCCAGAGGGCAGCGTGCCATTTATCGCGGTCTGCAGCGCCTGTTAGCTGCGGTTCTCCGGCATCCGGATCTGACGGTCAGTCTGCTTCCTCTCAGCGACGGTCTTTTGCTCATCCGAAAGAACAGTGAGGATATCCGCCTCCCTTTGATTAAGTAAAATTTAAGAAAGTATGTTATAATGGTTTGGTTAGTGACTGATACTGGGCTGGTGCGACCATTAGTTAATAATGAAGTGCTTGCTTATTGAGAAAATTCATTTTAAAAAGCTATTAGTCCAAATATAAAAAGGAGTTTACTATTCATGAAAAGACGCGGAAAAATTATTACCGGCCTAGTGACGCTGTTTTCAGCTGTTACACTTGCCGCTTGTTCTTCAACAAATAAAGATACGGATCTGATTACAATGAAAGGTGATACTATCACTGTTTCGGATTTTTACAATGAAATCAAAAATACAAGTTCTGCCAAGCAGTCTATGCTGTCACTTGTTTTGACCAGAGTTTTTGAAGATCAGTACGGCGACAAAGTTTCAGATGATAAAGTAACAGAAAGTTACAATAAAACAGCATCAAGCTACGGTTCTTCTTTCTCCAGCGCTCTTGCGGCTGCAGGTTTGACGGAAGAATCCTATAAGCAGCAAATCCGTACGACTATGCTGGTTGAGTATGCGGTGGAACAGGCCGCTAAAAAAGAGCTGACAGATGAAAATTACAAGTCAGCTTATGAAAACTATCATCCGGAAACAACGGCTCAGGTTATCAAATTAGATGACGAAGAAGCTGCTAATTCAACGCTTTCGGAAGTTAAGGCAGATGGAGCAGATTTTGCGGCTATCGCTAAAGAAAAAACAACAGAAGCTGACAGCAAATACGAATATACATTTGATTCTGCAGATACTACTTTACCGACAGATGTTATGAATGCAGCGTTTGAACTGGACGAAGGTGGCATATCAGAAGTTATCTCTGTTGTAGATCCTTCAACTTACTCAACAAACTACTATATTGTAAAAACGACCAAGAAAACTGAGAAGGATTCTGACTGGAAAACGTATAAAAAATCACTGAAGAAAATCATTATGGCGCAGTATGAAAATGATACAAACTTCCAGAATCAAGTGATTGCAGCTGCTCTTGAAAAGGCTAATGTTAAGATTAAGGACGATGCTTTTGCGGATATCTTATCAGAATATGCAAGCAGTTCTTCAAGCAGTTCAGCGGATTCAACTACTGCAGCAGATTCAACAACAGCGGCTGATACGACAACAGAAGCTGAATCGGAATAGGCCAGTTGACTGCGGCAGTAAAAATCAGTATAATAAAACTAATTGAGAATGGATGGATACTGCAGTTTACTACAGAGAGGTAGTGGGGGTGAGAACTATCGTAGGCTGATCTATCTTGCTGCTCAATAGAAACAACTAAAAAAACAAAGAGAATGACAAGCTCATTGAATGAAGGTGGTACCGCGGTTTTCGCCCTTCGTGCTTTGGGCTTGTTTTTTTAGAGAAAGCAGGCTGACATTTTGATATCGGATAAAAGCTCCGAGCCCTTGACAGTGCCGTGGGAAATCAAAAGCGGACAAGACTTAGAAAAGTAGCGGCAGTGCAGTCACAGCAATTCTAAGCAGCACTGCCGGAACAGTTTCGGAAGCGTTTTTTCTGCAGCAGTTTTTGCCAGCCGATTTAACGGCCGGTTCCGGTTTTGGCTGCTGTCTGTGTAAGATTGACCTGCTGCCTGCAAACTCTGATTAAAGGTAAAAGGAAGGTAAGATATGAAAGAAATGACAAGCGCTCAAGTGCGCCAGATGTGGCTGGATTTTTGGCAGACAAAAGCTCATGCTATTGAGCCTTCAGCTAATTTGATTCCAGTAAACGATCCAACATTATTATGGATAAATTCGGGAGTTGCTACCTTAAAAAAATATTTTGACGGCTCCGTCATTCCGGAAAATCCCCGCATTGCCAATGCCCAGAAAGCAATTCGTACCAATGATATTGAAAATGTCGGGAAAACAGCACGGCATCATACCATGTTTGAAATGCTGGGAAATTTTTCAATCGGTGATTACTTCCGCGAACAAGCTATTAAGTGGGCTTTTGAACTGCTGACAAGTCCTCAGTGGTTTGACCTGCCTAAAGATAAACTTTATATGACCTATTATCCGGATGATAAGGAATCCTACAATTGCTGGCTGGCTTGCGGAGTTGACCCCAGTCATCTGATTCCGCTAGAAGAAAACTTCTGGGAAATCGGCGCAGGTCCTTCCGGTCCCGATACGGAAATCTTTTTTGACAGAGGAGCAGACTTTGATCCGGACAATATGGGCATCCGTCTGCTGGAAGAAGATATTGAAAATGACCGTTATATTGAAATTTGGAATATTGTTTTGTCTCAGTATAATGCAGACCCAGATCTGCCGCGTTCAGAATATCAGGAGCTTCCCAATAAAAATATCGATACCGGCATGGGGCTGGAACGCATGGTAGCGATTCTCCAGGGCGCAAAGACAAATTTTGAAACAGACCTCTTTCTGCCTTTGATTCGGGAAGTGGAAAACATTTCAGGTAAAAGTTATGATCCTAATGGTGATAATATGAGCTTCAAGGTGATTGCCGATCATATCCGTTCTCTGACTTTTGCTGTTTGTGATGGCGCTCTGCCGGGTAATGAAGGCCGTGGCTATGTTTTGCGCCGCCTGCTGCGCCGGGCGGTTATGCACGGGCGCCGTTTGGGGATCAAAGAGCCCTTTCTTTACCGTCTGGTTCCGATTGTCGGCCGAATTATGACATCCTATTATCCGGAAATTCTTGAAAAACATGCGTTTATTGAAAAGATTGTCAAACGTGAGGAAGAAACATTTGCACGCACTATTGATGCTGGAACTGTTCATTTAGAGCAGGTACTGTCTCAGTTAAAAAATGCTGGGGAGAACAGGCTTGACGGTCAGGCTATTTTTAAACTTTATGATACTTACGGTTTCCCAGTTGAATTAACAGAAGAGCTGGCGGAAGACCAAGGCTTTACAATTGACCATAAAGGTTTTCAGGCAGCAATGAAAGAACAGCAGGAGCGTGCTCGGGCAGGCGCTGTCAAGGGCGGTTCAATGGGCATGCAGAACGAAACCTTAGCAGGTATTGTGGAACCTTCTGTCTTTGATTATGATAAAGAGCAGTTAAGTGCCAGTCTGTCTGTGCTTCTTGTTGGAAATGAACGGGCAGCGTCTACAGGAGAGGTACAGGCTGTTCTTGTGTTTGACAGGACACCTTTTTATGCTGAAATGGGCGGTCAGGTTGCTGACAGAGGTGTCATTAAAAACGAGCAGGGAGAAATACTGGCACGGGTGACAGATGTTCAAAGAGCGCCTAACGGTCAGCCTTTGCATACTGCTGACGTTTTTTCTGAGCTTTCGGTCGGCCAAACTTACAGGCTGGAAATTGACCATGAGCGCCGCTACCGCGTAATGACCAATCATACAGCAACACACTTGCTGCATGCTGCCCTACATAATGTTTTGGGCGATCATGCGAGACAGGCTGGTTCGCTTAATGAAATGGAATTTCTCCGCTTTGATTTCACGCATTTTGAAGCGGTGACAGCAGAACAGCTCCGACAGATAGAAGAAGAAGTTAATCAGCAGATTTGGCAGGCCCTTGAGGTGAAGACGATTGAAACAGACCTTGACACGGCTAAGTCAATGGGAGCATTAGCGCTTTTTGGTGAAAAGTACGGTAAAAAAGTGCGTGTTGTCACGATTGGCGACTATTCTGTTGAACTCTGCGGCGGCACTCATCTTAAAAATACTGCAGAAATTGGGATTTTCAAAATTATTAAGGAAGAAGGAATCGGTTCAGGAACCCGTCGTATTCTGGCAGTGACCGGCAGGGAAGCTTTTTCGGCCTACCGTGAAACTGAAGATACCCTTAAAAACATTGCCGCAGCGGTTAAATCTCCTCAGCTGAAAGACGTGACAAACAGAGTAGTTAGTCTGCAGGAACAGCTCCGTCAGCTGCAAAAAGAGAATGCTGAGCTGAAAGAAAAAGCCGCTGCTGAACAGGCTGCTGCTGTTTTCGCAGATGTCAAGGAGACAAACGGTATCTCCTATATCGCTGCTCAAGTTCAGGCAGCTGATGCCGCTGCTTTGCGGTCCTTTGCTGATAATTGGAAGCAGCAGGATTACTCGGATGTTCTTGTTTTAGCAGCGACTATCGGAGAAAAAGTCAGTGTTCTCGCAGCCAGCAAGACTCAGGCTGTTCATGCCGGCAATCTGATTAAACAGCTGGCCCCTATTGTAGCAGGCCGAGGCGGCGGCAAACCGGCTATGGCTATGGCAGGCGGCAGCGATCCTTCAGCAATCTCTGCTTTGCTGGCAGCCGTAGCTGAAAAACTGTAATGTCTTTTAATTTTAGCAATACCTACGCGGCTGTTATTTTTCGGAACAGCCGCAGCCGGTTTTCTTAAGCGGTAAAAATTGGCGGTATCTCCCATAGTGCTTTATGTACATTTAAAATATCTAAAAACAGTTGCTGACTGATAGTTTTTAGGGGTTTCTTGTAAAGCAGAATGTTTAAGCTTTTTACAGAAGGTATCTTAGATATTTTTACAGCTTGCTTGGATCGTGAGGTAGAAAATGCGGATAGCTTTAGTACAGATGGATATTTTTTATAAAGATACAAAAAGTAACTTTGCGGCTGTTTCAGAGCTGCTGGAACAGGCAGCAGCAGATAAAGCAGATGTTATAGTGCTGCCGGAAATGTGGAATACAGGCTATGCTCTGGCAGATTTAGATCGTATGGCAGATAAAGAAGGCGAACAAACAATAGAGCTTTTAGGAAGTTTTGCTAAAAATTATGCCGTTAATATTGTTGCAGGGTCAGTGGCAGTTGAGAAAAACACGGGTTTTTATAACATGTCCTATGTTTTCAACCGCCGAGGTGAGGTGATCAGCCGTTATGCCAAAGCGCATTTATTTGCTCCTATGGCCGAAGATATTTATTTGCAGCCAGGAAATCAGGAGAGTTCTTTTAGTATTGACGGGATAAGAGCTTCCGTCGCTGTTTGCTATGACTTGCGCTTTCCTGAATGGATACGTACGATGATGGCCAAAGGCAGCCAAATCTTGTTTGTTGCCGCCCAATGGCCGCAGGAGCGCATTCAGCAGTGGGAGATATTGCTGAGAGCGCGTGCAGTTGAAAACCAGGCCTTTGTAGTAGGAGTTAACCGTGTCGGACAAGATCCTGACTATCATTTTGCTGGGCGCTCCCTGATTATTGATCCACTCGGTCAGACTGTCTTGCAGGCACCGGACAGCAGTTCGGGCGTGTATAGCGCTGCGGTTGATTTTTCCCAAAGCGACCTAGTTCGCAGCCAAATTCCCGTTTTTGCTGACAGACGCCCGGAGCTTTATCATTAAACTAAGCTTCAGACTGTTTTTGAATCAAGCTGGTTTTTATGGCTAAAATATGATAAACTGATAAAAAATATATGATTATGAGGATTTATAATGAAAATATTTTTAAACAGCTTAAAGGTGCTCGGTCTTATTTTTCTGTCCTTAATCTGCAATATGGCGCCAATATTTTTACTAAGCAGGCAGGATAGCTTTTCACAGCCCGTGCAGTGGCTGCTGGGGCTGCTTTACATCGTTTTTATTGCCTGTGTACTTTACGCTTTATGGACATTTCACAAGAAACATGAAAGTGATGCGATAAAACAGCAGACAATAAGGGGAGCAGACCTAGGGATTGCCTTGCTGTTTTGGCTGGGGATGCGGATTATAGCTGTTGTCGGCACAGTTGCCAACCAATTGTATTCCGGACAGGAGACCACTGCTAATGATGCTGCTCTGCAAAGCCTGACCTCTTTTTTCGCAGACGGCTTCTTCCTCTATACTTTTTTATATGTTTTTCTGATTGGTATTATCGCGCCGATTATTGAAGAATTAGCTTACCGGGCTTTTCCTGAACACCTTCTGTTTAAGGGGCGAAGCAGGCTGCTTGCTGGTTTTGTGACCACCATTGTTTTTGCTTTGCCGCACTCGACCAATATTATTGAATTTTTTACTTACGCCGGTATCGGAGCACTTTTATACTTAGCCTATCAGCGCCGGGGAAATATAAGAGACTCTATTTTGGTTCATATTTTAAATAACCTTCCTTCAGCCATCTTTTTGTTCTTCATGCGCTTTTAAGCCTGCGACAAAAGGCAGAAGCAGACCAAAAGCCGAAACCGTTTTCCAAGACCACTGAAAAGGTCATCTCAATGAAAATATCAGCAAACAAACTGATAGAAAATCAATAAAAAAATTAAAAAACGAACGATATAAACTTAGTCCCGTTTGACTAGTATAAAACGTTCGTTTTTTTTATCGGTTTGATTTTTCTTTCGCAGACTTTTTCAGTGATCTCCTTTGTCTCAGCCGCTTTTTTAGATACAAGAGATTTCGTTTTTGGAGGATGTTACTGCAAATTCTGAGATTCCGGGTGTGAGCAGCTTTGTATACAGGGCTTGCTAATTGTAGAAAAAATTTCTTTTGAAAAGCTTTGGATTTTCCTTGACTTATGTATAATTATACGTTAAAATGAATAATATCTTAAAAAGGAGATAGAGCATGAAGGTATCAATCGTTGGTGTTACAGGATATAGCGGACTAGAACTGGTTCGGCTGCTGAATAATCATAAAAATGCAGAAATCGTTTCTGTCCATGCCAGTAAAGACATCGGCAGCGCTCTTTCTGAGATTTACCCTTATTTAAAGGGGATTTGTGATTTAGAAATTTCTGCTTTTGACAGCCAGCAAATTATGCAAAAAGCTGATCTTGTTTTTTTGGCAGCACCGAGCGGAGTGGCTAAAAATTTAGCCGAGGACTTTGTTGAAGCAGGGTTCCCCGTTATTGATCTTTCAGGTGACCACCGTCTGCCAGCTTCTCTTTATGAAAAATGGTACCAAAAAACAGCTCCTGCAAAAGAAACTTTAGCTCAGTTTACCTACGCTTTAAGCGAATATACTGATGTTAAAGGCAAAAAGTTTATTGCGAATCCAGGCTGCTATGCGACTGCGGTGGAATTAGCCCTTATTCCGTTATTAAAAGCAAAAGCCATTGATTTGGATTCAGTCATTGTAGATGCTAAAAGCGGACTGACCGGAGCAGGGAAAGCTCTCTCGGCTTCCAGCCATTTTGTTAATGTTCATGATAATTATGTGACTTATAAACTCAATCGGCATCAGCATATCCCGGAAATTGTACAGGAACTGCAATTATTTGACAGCGGACTGAAACATATTCAGTTCTCAACATCTCTGCTGCCGGTAAACCGGGGAATTATGGCGACCTGCTATGTGAGGCTAAGGCAGCCTTTATCACAAGATGCCATTAGAGACCTTTATCAAAGCTGCTATGCAGATAAGTTTTTTGTCCGTATTCAAAAAGAACTGCCGGAACTTCATAGTGTGATTGGTTCTAATTTTACAGATATCGGTTTTGCTTATAACCCGCTGACCAATGTTCTGACGGTGGTATCTGTCATTGATAATCTGTTAAAAGGGGCTGCCGGTCAGGCTGTTCAAAACTTTAATCTCATGTTCGGTTTTGACGAAACAGCCGGTCTGCTCACTGTGCCGAGCTATTTATAGAAAGAAAAGGAAGCATTATGGAATTTTTTCAAGGGAATATTGCCAGCCCGCTGGGGTTTTCGGCTGATGGACTGCATGCCGGATTTAAAAAGAGAAAAATGGATTTTGGCTGGGTGGTATCGGAGGTTCCTGCCAGCGTTGCAGGCGTTTATACCACTAACAAGGTAGTTGCACCGCCTTTGATTGTGACTCGGTCAGCGATTGAAACACATAGGGAAATGCAGGCAGTAGTTGTTAATTCCGGCGTTGCTAATTCCTGTACAGGCAGTCAGGGAATGGCAGATGCTTACCGCATGCAGAAACAGACAGCTGAAAAATTAAAGATTGCACCGCATCTGGTGGGGATAGCTTCTACAGGTGTCATTGGTGATTTGCTGCCTATGGACAAACTGGAGAAGGGTTTAGAGAAACTGGTTGTCAATGGGAATGCTGATGATTTTGCCAAAGCTATTTTAACAACTGATACAGTAACCAAGACAGTAGCAGTAAAGGACATGTTTGGTTCTGATGAGGTGACAATGGCTGGTGTCGCTAAAGGTTCGGGCATGATCCATCCTAATATGGCTACCATGCTGGCCTTTATTACCTGCGATGCCAATATTTCCAGTCAAACGCTGCAGCTGGCGCTGAGTCAAAATGTGGAAACCACTTTCAACCAAATTACCATAGACGGTGATACGTCAACTAATGATATGGTTCTTGTGCTTGCTAACGGCTGCAGCGGCAGTCAGGAGATTTTACCGGGGACAACTGCTTTTGACCAATTTTCGGACATGCTGTCTGCTGTTATGACTGACTTGGCTAAAAAAATTGCTAAAGACGGCGAAGGGGCAACTAAATTGATTGAGGTTCAGGTAAGAAATGCTCCGGACAGCCAAACTGCCCGTATGCTGGCCAAGAGCGTTGTGGGTTCCAGTCTGGTAAAAACAGCTGTTTTTGGTGAAGATCCCAATTGGGGACGGATACTAGCGGCTGTCGGCTATGCCGGGGCAGATGCTGCAGTAGACAAGGTCACTATCAGTTTAGGTCATATTCCGGTGCTGGTCGATTCAAACCCGGCAGCGTTTGACGACGAAGAAATGCAGGATATTATGCAGGAAGATGAGCTGAACATTACTGTTGATCTGCATGATGGCAGCAGCCATGGGACAGCCTGGGGCTGTGATTTATCCTATGATTATGTTAAAATCAATGCTCTTTACCGAACTTAGTCTGTACCATCGGTCTGCCCAAAGAAAAAGCAGTCCTCTGCTTGAAGGAGAATCAGAAAACGTATGAAACATGTCATTGTAATCAAAATCGGCGGTGCGGCGGCGCAGTCGCTGACAGCAGATTTTCTGGGTCAGCTTAATATCTGGAAAGAGGCTGGAAAAGCTCTTCTTATCGTCCATGGCGGAGGGTTCGCAATCGATCGGCTGATGGAGGAGAATCACAGGTCTGTTAAAAAAGTAAACGGTCTGCGTGTAACGGATAAGGCTGACATGCTTTTGGTCAAAAAAGCACTAACAGAACAGGTTGGTCCTCCTCTGGCCCAGCACTTAAATCGTGCCGGTTTGCCGGCCGTAACAGTTAATGCAGACTTGCCAAATATCGTCAAGGCAGATTTTTTGCAGCAGGAGCTCTACGGCTACGTCGGACAGGTAAAAGAAGTGGTTGAAGAACCGTTGCGAAACCTTTTAACAAAGGGTTTAGTACCGCTTTTGCCTTCTTTAGGCTACAGTAAAGAAGGTGAGCTGCTCAATATCAATGCGGATTATTTGGCTAGAGCAGTAGCTCAGGCTATGTCAGCAGAGAAACTCATTTTAATGACCGATGTTCCGGGTATTTTAGAGAATGGCTCGGTGCTTGCCAGTCTGCCAGTCAGTTCTGTTCAGGAAAAAATAGCTGATGCTACAATTACAGGCGGTATGATTCCCAAGGTTGAAAGTGCAGCCCAAACAGTGCTTGCAGGCGTAGGGGAGGTTTTGATTGGAAATTCTTTAAATCAGGGGACAGTTATCAAGAAAGGCTAACTATGGGAAAACTTTTTAACAATTATCAAAGAGTAGATATCGAATTTATTAGAGCAGAAGGAAATTATTTATTTGACCAGGAAGGGAAGGCCTATCTTGATTTTTCCAGCGGTATCGGGGTGACGAATCTGGGATTTCATCCGGCAGTTAAAACGGTGCTGAAAAAGCAGGCTGAGCAAATCTGGCATACCCCAAACCTTTATCAAAACAGCCTGCAGGAAGAAGTAGCCGATAAATTGATCGGTTTCAGAGACTATTTAGCATATTTTTGCAACAGCGGAGCAGAAGCTAATGAAGCGGCAATTAAACTGGCCAGAAAGAGCACCGGCAGACAGGAAATCATCAGCTTTAAAAATAGTTTTCACGGACGGACTTTCGGCTCGCTCTCAGCCAGCGGTCAGGATGCTATAAAACAAGGGTTTGGTGACGGTGTGCCGCATTTTTACTATGCCTCTCTGAATGACTTAGACAGTGTTAAGGACTTGGTAACCGATGATACCGCAGCTGTTATGCTGGAATTGGTGCAGGGCGAATCTGGAATTCATGTGGCTCATAAGGATTTTGTTAGAAACTTAGCTGATTTTTGCCGGCAGACAGGAATACTGCTGATAATTGATGAGGTGCAGACAGGTATGGGACGCACCGGAAAACTTTTTGCCTTTGAACATTATGGGATTGAACCGGATATCTTTACTCTTGCTAAAGGGCTGGGGAATGGCTTCCCTGTAGGTGCTATGCTTGGGAAAGCTTCTTTGGGAGAGGCCTTTTCTTACGGCAGCCACGGATCGACCTTTGGCGGCAATAAATTAGCTATGGCTGCAAGTTCAGCAGTATTGGACATACTGAAAGAAGAGGGATTTTTGGATACTGTTCTTTCAAAAGCGGCTTCTTTTAAGCAGAAACTTGCCCAAGCTCTTGCTAATCAGCCTCTGGTAACAGAAATCCGCGGTATGGGCTATATGATTGGTATTGAAACTGAAAGCGATTTGTCTGGACTGGTTTCGGCTGCGCGTGCCAAAGGCCTTATTATTTTAACTGCTGGCCGCAATGTTTTGCGTCTCTTACCGCCTCTGACTCTGACCGAAGAGGAGGGAGACCGAGCTATAGCGGTTCTGCAGGCAGTATTCGAAGAACAGTCTGCGACCTAGCAAAGGTTTGGACCTATAAGAAAAAGTGGTCAGGAAATGCAACTGCATCCCAAAAGTTAGACAGCAAATCTATCGATTGGGATGCAGTTTCTTTATGGCCAGATTATAAAGAACATTAAACAGTATAAGGTAGAAAGGCTAGTACAGACTATGGTCATAAAACCGCTGCAGAGATCTCCGGTCAGAATGAAAAAAGCACTATGAAGCCATTCATGTCAGCAGCTGGCGCCCCTGCCTTGCGGGTAAGTATAGTGAATTGGAAAGATTAATCATCGGTAAGGAAAGGCAGACAAGACAAACAAAGTTATTTATTATTTATTTTGAGCTGCCAAACCATTACTAGGGAATTGAGTGTTTATTCCGCAGTCATTAGCAGAGTGAACGTAAGCGGCTAGATGCTGTCTCTCGATCATTAATAAAGAACCCGATGATTCTCATTATTTTTTAATGTATGGATAAATTCTGTTTAGCTGTTTTGAAGAAGCTTGATGTTGGCAAAAAAAGAACCTTAAGCGCAAGAAATATGCTCTCTGTATGGCTTTTGACCAGTACTTGAAAAAATTAATCTAGTCAACAAAGGGCGAGACACAGAGAAAGCATGGAAGAACCCCTCACGCATTTGGCGTGGAAGATAGGTTTGCTCTTGATTTTAAAACAAACTTATGCTAAAGTAAACTTAAATTTATCTTAAATGAGGTTTTCATGAGCACAGCCATTAAAAGCAGTTCTGACAGCGCCCAAGTGCATGCCACAGCCTTCCAAAATGCCACCAGCTCGCTGGGGTCACTGCAGCAGTCCAGCAAGGATGAGCAGACCACTGTTACAGGCAACAGCCTTGCCCACCAAGCTATTGACAAAATCTTGACGGCAGCCCTTGATCTCAGCACTGTTATGGCAGATCTGTCAGCCAATATCAACAGTGCCGCCGCAGAGTTTGAAGCGGCCGATCAGGCCGCCGCCCAAATGATCAGTAAGAAAGGATAAGCTGATGTTTCCCCTTCACACTCAAAGTCCCTACCTCACACCTAAGAAAGACACCACCAAACGCCCCAGCGCTGCCGAGCTTAAGCGCTGGAATGAGATGATGGACAGGGAGCTGGCAGCTCTGGGTAAGCGGATAAGGGAACACAATTACAACCAAACTTCCCCAAAAGAAGAAAAACAGGCCTCTTCCCAGTCTAGTGACCAGGAAAAAGCCCCGCTGACCCGAGCGCAAAAGCAGTTAGCTTGTCAGGAGCGCCTGGCTGAACTGAAAAAAGAAGAGAGCACGCTTGAGAATCAGGAAATGGCCATTCAGCGCCAAAAGACAGCGCTAGAAAGCCAAGACGACTGGTTTGAAGATTACAGCAGACAGCTGACTCTCCTGACAGCAGAGCTGGAGGGGAGCCATGCCGTTTTTTCTTACGGTCTGACAGAGGACTGGAGCGGCCAGAAGAGGCGCTTAAGAGATGCCTTTGAAGAGGACAGAGAGCGCCTGCTGAAAGAGAGGACGCAAGCAGAGGAAGCCCTGGAAGCTGTTAAGAAAGAACGCCGCCGTATCCTGAGGACCGGGGAGGTTTAAATGAGTATTGACATGTATTTAGGGTCTTCACAGATGCAGGCCGCAAGCACAGAGGCCACCGTTGAGCAAGCCATGGCTGGCTTGGATCAGCTGGACAGTGCCGTCAGCGGTTTTTTAGACAGCGGTTCTGAGCTGAAAGGCCAGACTTATGATTCCGCCCGAGCCTACGTTCAGGCGGTTATCCAGCCCTTGAAAGAGGGGACCCGTCTTTACTTGGAGGCGGTCAGGGACAGTGTCAGCCGCTTTCCTGAAGCCTATCAGGAAGAGGTCGGTCCGGAAGATCTGAGGCAGTCAGACCTGGAAGACCAGATAGCTCAGTGTGATGCCGTCATAAAAACAGGACAGGAACTGCTGGCTGATATGCAGGCCCATCCTGTAGGGCAGAAACATGAACAGCGGATTTCTGCTATGAAAGACAGTCTGTCTCTTGTCCAAGGTGCCAGACAGGAGCTGCAGGACAAGCTGGATAAACTATTGGCTTTTAATGCACGGTCACCGCAGATTTTTGACGGATTAGCGGAGTTGGAACAGGCTCTGGCAACAGGTCGCTCTCAGACAAAGGGTGCCTGGCAGGCAGACAGTCAGACCTTTGTGATTCCCAGCGATCTCGGCTGGGCCAGAACCATAGACGATCTGAAGTTTGCCAAGGTTTATCAGGTGAGCCGTCCGGAGGGGATGTCCGATCAGGATTATCAGGTTTACCTGCGCACCTTGCATGAACAGGCCAAGGCCTTTGAGGCAGACGGGTGGACGCAGGAGGCCGTACGGAAAAGCTATCTATCTGCCGTTGCTGTGGGCTATGACAGCAGGCAGGACATTCCGCTGAGCCAGCAGCTGGCTGCTTTTTATGAAGAGGCGCATATTGTTGGCTCCAGCCTTTTCAACCGTATGCTGACAGCTGCTTACAGAAAGGACCAGAAAGGGCAGGAAAAGACCTTAGACATGCTTTACAAGGTTCTGGGCGCTGAGGTGGATGCCAATGGCTTCCTGCAGCTGACCAATATGAAGCTGACCGATACGGATCAAACAGGGAGCTATAGGTTCACAAAAGCGATGGATGAGGCTTTAGTCTTTGATGACAAGTTTTCCAGCCTCGTTCAGGGGGCTTACCCCCAAGGGCTGCCCAGCAAGGCTAAAGCAGGGAGTGCCGACTATGTCAAAGCGCAGCAGACCCACCAGTTCCGTTACTATCTGGACAAGAAAAACAACGATGCTCTGCGTGCCACTTATCCCGATGAGGCCAACGACTTGGAGCGAATCAAGCGATTCAATGCCGAGCACTCCTATAACAGCTTTGTGGGAGAGAAGGCCCGCTATCATAATAAATACCAGGGGAATCCTGAGGATTATCCCACGCATATTGACCAATACGGCGAGAATTACAAGTATGTCAGTTCAGGCAGCGGTTTCCATACAGAGTTTATCATCGATAAGAAGGGCAGCCTAGTCAGTCAATGGAATGCCTATGAGTTTGACGAGAATGGGATTGTCAATTCCGACCCCAATAAGGTTTACACTAAGGAAGAACAATTACAGTTAGTGGACGGCAACAGCGTCAATTATGCGGAGAATTCGGATGGTACTTATCATGATAAGGTTGATGCTGATCCAGTATCTGAATATGATTCTAAAGTCAGAAAGGAAGTTGGGAAGTATTGGAAGAATCCAGTGACAGGATATAACTATACAGATAATCCTAATTATTTTGATACAGAGGAGTCGGAGAAAAAAGCTAATGAAAGATTGAAAGGGTAGGTTATATGTTTGGAAATCGGAAATTTATCGTGTCAGTATCGACTTGTCTAGTTTTTATCTTATTGATTGCCTGCTCTACAGAAGAAAATCTGAGAAGAACCACTTCAAATTTGACAGTTACTAGTATTCACGATACAGTGATTGCAAGAAAAACGTCAGTCAAAAAGTTAAAGGAATTATATGGGGAACCTTATAAAATTGAAACAGACTCACAAAAAGCTATCGATTTATTTAATGAGATTAATAACGATGAAGGAAGTATCAATACAGTGTTGGAGGACAATACGGACTACTGGGATACGCTAAAGGTTGATTACTCTTCACCTATAAAAGGGCTTGATTTTGAAGGATATTATGAGTATCGTGGTAAAGGTTTAGCTGGAATGAGAGTTTACTTTTTTATTATTAAAGATACGGTACGTTCCTATTGGTTTTACGGCGATATCACTGATGAATCCGTCGCTAAAAAAGATAAGTATCTCCGCCAAATTTTAGATTAGGATAAGTGGCTCTGTTGTTCACCTGCAGGGTGCTTTTCTTGTATATACTGTGGATATAGTGGACGGCAACAGCGTCAATTATGCGGAGAAAGACGGAGGCTCCCATACCAAGATGGATTCCAACTCAGTTTCTAAATATGACCCCGAAGTTAGAAAGAAAGTGGGTAAAGAGTGGAAGAATCCTGTAACTGGTCAAAGGAATAAGAAAGCACCAGATTATTTTGATACTGCTGATTCAGAAGAGAAAGCAAATAAGGAATTAAAAGGATAATGCATGAGTAAGAGTTTTTTAAAATTTACCTTATTAGGAGTTCTAAGTATTTTTATGATAGCATGTACAAATGACGAAAAACGCAGTGAACTTACGGTTTCCAATATTGTAAAAAAAATTTACTTTGCTAAAACGACAACAACAGAACTTGAAGAAATATTCGGCGCTCCTCAAAAGGTAGTGAAAAATTCTGAAAAAGTAAATGATACCTATTTTCTTATTTCCAGCGGCGAAGTTACAGATAAGTTGAATCAATTAAACATATATATTGAAGCTTCTAAAATAGATATGAACGACTATAATAAGCAATTTGATGATACTGAAGATAATCCTTTTGACAGTTATTATCAATATAGCAGTCGTCGTTCAGGTTTAAAATATGTCAGATTTTATATTGCTGACAGGGTAGTCTATGATGTTGAATACGGACCAATTACCGATGAATCCATCGCCAAAAAAGATAGGTATCTCCGCCAAATTTTAGATTAGGATAAGTGGCTCTGTTGTTTATCTGCAGAGCGCTTTTCTTGTATATTGTGGAGAGTGGACGGCAACAGCGTCAATTATGCGGAGAATTCGGATGGTACTTATCATGATAAGGTTGATGCTGATCCAGTATCTGAATATGATCCTAAAGTCAGAAAGGAAGTTGGGAAAGAGTGGAATAATCCGAGTACCAACTCGAAATCAAAAGATTATTTTGATGTAAAAGGTTCAGAAAATAGGGCAAATAAAAGATTAGGAGAGTAAGCTATGAAACTTAATTGGAAAAAATGGATTAGTTTATGTGCTATCTCACTAATATTTCTTTTTGCATGTTCTGGTTTTAAAAGTTCAGATAAACTGACAGTAAGTATGATTCACGATAGAGTTATTTTTGGAAAGACAACAGTAGGTGATCTAAAAGATATGTTTGGTAAAGAGACTAAGTATATTGAGTCTAATGAAGCTCAGGAAATATATCGCTATTGGAATAATTCCGAGGGTGGTCTTAATTATATGCTTGAAGATAATACTGATTATTGGGAAACACTTAGATTTGATAAAAAAGCAGATACTTTTAGCTATAAAGAGTTCGATGGTTGCTATGAATACAGTGGAGACAATCTAAGCGTAAAAAGCGTTTATTTCTTTGTAATTGATAGTAAGGTATATGATATAAAATTTAATGGCAGTATTACAGATGAATCCGTCGCTAAAAAAGATAAATACCTCCGCCAAATTTTAGATTAGGATAAGTAGCTCTGTTGTTTATCTGCAGAGCGCTTTTCTTGTATATTGTGGAGAGTGGACGGCAACAGCGTCAATTATGCGGAGAAAGACGGAGGCTCCCATACCAAGATGGATTCCGACCCAGTTTCTAAATATGACCCCGAAGTTAGAAAAAAAGTGGGTAAAGAGTGGAAGAATCCAAGTTTAGATGATGTTGATAAGGATTACTTTGATATAAAGGGTTCGGAAAGTAGAGCAAATACAAAATTAAAGGAAAAATAGATGAGACATCGATGGAAAAAGCTTTTTTGTGTAGTTTCAGTTACATTTCTTTTTCTTGTAGCGTGTACAAGCATAGAGAAATCGGATAATCTAACGGTGACAGCAATTCATGATAAAATTATAAGAGATAAGACCACCGTTGAAGAGTTAAAAAGTATGTTTGGTAAACCAGATAAATATGATAATGCTAATAAGGCAAAGAAATTATATCATTATTGGAATAATTTTGAAGGCGGTGTTAACTTCATGCTAGAAGACAACACTGATTATTGGGAAACATTGGAGTCAAACAGTACATCCCCAAAATACAGTTATAAGGATTTTGAAGGATGTTATGAATATAGTGGAAAGAACTTAGGTGTAAAAAAGGTCTACTTTTTTATAATTGATAATAAGGTTCACAGTTTTAAATTCAAGGGGAGTATTACCAATAAATCGATAGCTAAAAAAGATAAGTATCTCCGCCAGATTTTAGATGAGGATAAGTAGCCCTGCATGCCGCTTATCACGATAAGGCCAACAGCATTGGAATACCTATGAGTTTGACGAAAACAGTATCAATATGGTTTCTGCCTTTATTATGAATATTTCCCCACTTTTAATATAAAAAAATCTACCATATCAATTGATATAGTAGATTTTTTCTTAACTTCATAGTGTTGATTCGAAGTTCTGGATTCTTTTGGTTTAAAAATCAATTAAAGGAGCAGCAATTTTTAGAGATCAGCTCCATGCAAAATGACTGGATATTTTCAGTCCGATTGACCCTAGAGATGGGATAAGGAGGGGAAACCGACTGTCTTCGACATTCCCAGTGCGTTTCCCGCACTTTTTAATCGGAAAGATATGTTTACGATACCCCGTAATTATAGTCATCATCCTGCATCGCTTCAACACTGCCCAGAAGGTAACCGTTCCCGACTTGGCTGAAGAAGTCATGGTTAGAAGTCCCTGTCGAAATACCATTCATGACAATTGGATTGACATCATTAGCTGTATCCGGGAAAAGCGGATCCTGCCCCAAATTCATTAAAGCCTTATTGGCATTGTAACGCAGGAAAGTCATGACTTCTTCGGTCCATCCGACAGTACCATACAGCGACTGCGTATAGCGCTCTTCATTTTCATAAAGCTGATAGAGAAGGTCATACATCCAGTCGCGAAAATCATTCTGTTCGTCTTCGGACAGTTCATTAAAACCTAGTTGGAACTTGTAGCCGATGTAGGTGCCGTGAACGGATTCATCACGGATAATCAGTTTGATAATTTCAGCCACATTGGCCAGCTTATTATTGCCAAGATAGTAAAGGGGAGTGAAGAAGCCAGAATAAAACAGAAAGGTTTCAAGATAAGTAGAGGCCACCTTTTTTTGCAGAGCGCTGCCGTTTTTGTAAATGTCATTAATGATTTTAGCCTTTTTCTGCAAATATTCATTGTTGTTCGTCCACTCAAAAATCTCTTCAATTTCAGATTTGGTATTCAGAGTGGAGAAAATAGAAGAATAGGATTTAGCATGAACGGATTCCATAAACTGAATATTGTTGAGAACAGCCTCTTCATGCGGTGTACGAACATCCCCGCGAATAGCCTCCACTCCAGATTCAGACTGCATGGTATCGAGCAGGGTCAGACCGCCGAAAACTTTGCCGACTAAGTCTTTTTCGGCGCTTGAAAGTTTTCGCCAGTCATCGAGGTCATTGGACAGAGGAATACGTGTATCAAGCCAAAATTGCTCAGTCAGCTTCTCCCAAGTTGACTTATCAATAATATCTTCAATTTCATTCCAGTTAATCGCTTCGTAATAAGTAGTCATAGTTATCACCCAAGGCCGGACAGTGCATTTGTGTGCTGCCGGCCTTCATTTTTATCAAACTATTCTCTCGCGCTTAAAAAAATCAAAAGCAGAAACAGCTGTCCATCTTGATGAATACAATTCGGGCTGTTTTTATTTTTGATTTTTAGTCAAGGCTGACAGATAGTTTTTCCTTTCTGTTTGATATTAAACGGTATTGTTTCAGGCAAAGATTCAGCTGCTATCAATGGATTAAATCACACAGGATTCACATTGATTAGATCCAACTTCCTCACCATCATCCGTAAAGGTACGGACATAATAGATAGATTTAATTCCCTTGTTGAAGGCGTAATTGCGTAAAATAGATAAATCACGGGTCGTTTGCTTGCTCTCTGTCTTCCATTCGTAAAGCCCCTGAGGAATATCGCTGCGCATAAATAATGTCAAGGACAGGCCCTGATCGACATGTTCTGTTGCTGCTGCATAAACATCGATGACTTTTCGCATATCCATATCGTAAGCCGAGGTATAAAAAGGAATAGTGTCTGTCGAAAGACCGGCAGCAGGGTAATAAATTTTACCGATTTTCTTTTCCTGACGCTCTTCGATACGCTGTGTAATCGGATGGATAGATGCAGATACGTCATTGATATAAGAAATGGAACCGTTTGGTGCTACTGCAAGGCGGTTTTGGTGATACAGCCCATCCTTCATAACAGCTTGACGGAGTTCTTCCCAATCCTCTGCCTGCGGAATAAAATGTCCGGCAAAAAGTTTCTGAACACGCTTGGATTTTGGAACAAACTGACCGGTTACATATTTATCAAAGTAAGTCCCGTCAGCGTATTGTGACTGTTCAAAGCCGACAAAGCTTTCCTGGCGCTCACGGGCAATATTGTTAGATTCCACCAGAGTCCAGTAGTTCAGCAACATGAAATAAATATCTGTGAATTCAAGTGATTCTTGGCTGCCGTAAGCGATATGATTTTGAGCTAAGAAAGAGTGCAGTCCCATAGCTCCCAGTCCGAAAGTATGAGCTTGGCTGTTGCCGTGTTTAACTGTCGGGACAGCATCAATATGCGATGAATCCGTGACGAAGGTTAAAGCTCGGGTCATAGCCTTGATGGAACGGCCGAAGTCAGGTGAGGTCATCATGTTGACCACATTGGTAGAACCGAGATTGCAGGAAATATCCGTTCCCATTTCAACAAATTCTTGTGCATCGTTTAGCAGGCTTGGTCTTTGTACCTGCAGGATTTCCGAGCAAAGATTGCTCATTACGATTTTTCCTTCAATCGGATTGCTCCGGTTGGCCGTATCAACATTGATAATATAAGGGTATCCGGATTCCTGCTGTAATTTGGAGATTTCGGTTTCCAAATCCCGAGCCTTGATTTTAGTCTTGATAATATTTGGATTAGATACCAGCTCATCATATTTTTCGGTGATATCAATGTAGTTGAAAGGGACACCGTATTCTTTTTCAACACTGTAGGGGCTAAAGAGGTACATCTCTTCGTTTTGGCGGGCTAATTGGTAAAACTTATCGGGAACCACAACACCCAGAGACAGAGTTTTGACCCTGACTTTCTCATCAGCATTTTCTTTCTTGGTTGAAAGAAAAGCGATAATATCAGGATGAAAAACATTGAGATAAACCACTCCGGCTCCCTGGCGCTGACCGAGCTGATTGGAGTAAGAAAAGCTGTCTTCAAAAAGTTTCATGACAGGGACCACTCCTGAAGCAGCTCCGGCAAACCCTTTAATAGGCGCCCCGGCTTCACGCAAATTAGACAGAGAAATACCGACCCCGCCTCCAATCCGTGACAGCTGCAAGGCTGAATTGATGGAACGGCCGATCGAGTTCATGTCGTCTGTAACCTGAATCAGAAAACAAGAGACCAATTCACCGCGGCGGCTGCGCCCAGCATTTAAAAAGGATGGTGTCGCAGGCTGGTAGCGTTGGTTGATCATTTCAACAGCCAAGTCATGAGCCAAGGTCTCGTTACCGTCTGCGAAATAGAGCGCATTAAACATCACCCGATCTTCCATGCTTTCCAGATAAAATGCACCATCATCAGTTTTTAAAGCGTACTGCTGATAAAATTTATAGGCTGCCATAAACGATTTGAACCGAAAACCTTGAGCCTGAATATCCGCTGCCAGTTTTTCAATGAAAGCCGGTGAATATTTGCGGATAAAGGCTGCTTCAATATAATCGTTATCAATCAGGTAGTTGACTTTATCTGTGATATTGGCAAAAACCATCGTATTGGGTTCAACATTCTCCGCAAAAAAAGCGCGTAAGGCTTCTTTATCTTTATGAAGCGGAATTTGCCCGTTAACGGGACGGTTAATTTCATTATTAAGGCGAAAATAAGAAACATCGCCGAGATTTTTGAGACTCATTCTAAAAAATTCCTTTATATCCTTTTATATCATATAATAAGGCTTCATTTCATTTATTTGCTGAGATGAAGCCTTAAAAATTAAATAATTTCTTTTAGTTTGTTAGGCTGAAAGCCTGAAAACACAAGATCACCAGCTTCAATAACCGGAGCTGCGGTGAAGCCGAGGCTTTTGACATAATCTATCTTTTCTGGATGTTCATCAATATTAATTTCTTCAAAACTGGCTTGGTGCTGTTCTAAGAATTTTTTGGTCATTTTGCACTGCATACAGTTATTCTTCGAAAACAGTGTGATTTGTGACATAAATAGGTCCTCCTAAAATTTTCCTTTTCCGGAAAAGTCATTATGTATCTAGGATATACAAAATAGAAAAAAAAAGCAAGGAATTTTTCTCGAAAAACACAAGATATTGTGTTTTGTTATTTTTTTGGACACGAAATATAGTATCAGATCGGCTTTGACAGGGGTGCTACGGATTTCGGACGGGAAGCCAATTTAGATGACAGTCTGTCTGGCTTGTTTCTAAGGAAACAGAGCGTCTTAAAACCGATTCGGTTTGCAGGTTCAAGACTCAGTTATCCAGTCCTTTCTAGATAAGCAAACGGCATATTATTTCTGCATTTTATCCTGTACAGCTATTAAAGAACACGCAGAAGTGCAGCAGCAATTGAATTCAAGGAATACGGAGAAAAATCAGGTGGTTAGAAGCAGGAAACAGACAGCTGCAGCTTGTAAGCGCTTAAAAAACACACTAAAAAACCTTGCTGTTTATCGTCAGTTAGGTTACTTTAGTAATAAGAGAGTTTAGCAAAGGAGGACTGAAAAGATGCTAATGAGCCATCTGCGGCAATTAAATTGGGAAAAAGATAACCTGCTTTTATTGGCTGTTGGAACCTTTATTTTTGGCTTGCTGACACCCGCCAAGACGAATTGGTGGAGCGATTATGGACATTTATTAACTCAGCAAACCTATTTGATTCATGACTTTTTTGCTGTGGCAGGTATAGCTGCAACCTTTGTGAATGTCGCTCTGCATCTTGCCATCGCTTATTATTTAAATATTCGTAACCAATTGACCCGTCTGACCGGTTTTCAGATGGCTGCGATAGGCATTTTTGTGGGACACTCTTTTTTTGGAACACACCTAGTGAATATTCTGCCCATTATTTTGGGCGTTATCCTGTACGCGAAACTGTCGCACCAATCCTTTAAAATTTATACCTCCATTAGCTTATTTACAACTTGTACAGCACCGGCGGTCTCTTATGTCATGTTTTCACATGGGGTATCACTTTTTTCAGTATTAGGAGGCTTTCTTTTGGGACTGGCCCTAGGCTTTGTCACACCGCCCCTTGCCGAAGCATTTTTGAAATTCCATCAGGGCTATACCTTGTATAATATTGGTTTTACGTCTGGGATTATCGGTCTCTTTGTCTATGCTTGTTTACGTTATTTTCGATTTGAAATTCCAGAGACTCAGCTGTTGAGTACAGAAGCCCATGATTATATTTTAGTTTATATTTTTTCAATTTGTCTGCTGATGCTTGGGCAAGCTTTGATTCGGCTGGATTTTCAGGATTTCAGGGTTAAATTTATTAAGCTGAGCCATCGAGTCGGGCGTCTGCCGGATGATTTTGTCATTAAATATGGCCGCAAAACAGCCTTTTTTAATATGGGGCTCTTAGGGCTGGTTTACCTGAGTCTGTTATTGGTTCTGGGGATTCGCTTGAATGGCCCTATTGCAGGCGGTCTTATGTCCATCATTGGTTTTGCCGGTTTCGGAAAACATCTGCGCAATACATTGCCAGTTGCATTTGGGGTAATCATCGCAGCTTGTTTCGCTGACGAACCATTCGGAACCATTGGTTTTTCTTTATCACTTTTATTTGGCACTTCGCTGGCTCCGCTGGCCGGTTATTATGGTATAATAGTAGGGATGATAGCAGGATTTTTCCAATTTAATATCACACAGAGTGTTATTGACCTTCATCTGGGGCTATGTCTTTATAACAATGGCTTTTCTAGCGGTTTTGTAGCGGCCTTTTTGGTTCCGATATTAGAAAGTCTGCCTCGTCGTAAAGGCTCAGCAGAATAAAATGCAAAGGCAAGGGCTGATAATTATGATTAGTGAAAAAAACAAAGCAACTCGTATTATGAAAGAGTTGATTGGGTATTTTTTAGAACATCAATACTATCAATTTGATGTTTCTTTTCAGCTTGACCGAGAAAAATTTGAACTGACCATCACAACACCTTCTCCGGATATTCCGGAGCATTTTAACCGTCTGCTGAGTGATCTCAATACGGAACGCGAAGTGGAAATTGATGAGTATTATAATGCTCTGCTGGGAGGGCATGGTACAGATCATGACTACAGCTTATTGGGAAAAGCAATTGACTATGCCACTCTTGAACACAAAGAGGGGCTGCTGACGCTGAAAATATGCAGAAAAATCGGTTTTTCTTAATCATTTCTTATATGTTGCTCAGGCGACTGCAGGGACAGTTCAGTCTTGCTGTTCTTACTGTGAGCTTTCCAGAGTCTTTGTATCTTGTGAATTGAACACGGCCTAAACGCTGTGAGAAAAAGACAGCCTGTCCTAGAGCCTTGCGGCTCTTCGTCCAGTCTCCTATTTTCTCTTTGCGTTTTTAACGGCCTTTGTATCTTGTGTTAGAGTGAGAGAAAATTCAAATGGGCTGAATTTTCTTTCGCTTTTTTTGTACTGTAAGGCGATAGGGAAGTCAGACTGTTGTTTTATAATTATAAGTAAATCATGGACATTTTTTCTTAGATGTTTTTCAAGTGTTTTTCGTGTTTTTTTGGTGTCTTTCTGCTTTTTTTTGAATTTTTAAGTTGTATAATAGTTTGTAAGCCCTACCAAAGCAAGTGAGATAAGCTTGTAAGCCCCACCAAAATTAAAGGGTCATATCAATATCATCGTAAAGGAGGATAACTTTGTGAAACATATCATGTTTACAGAGACAGTATTGCGCGATGCTCATCAAAGTCTGATGGCCACTCGTTTACGGACTGATGAAATGCTGCCGATTATGGAGCAGCTCGATAAGGCTGGCTATCATGCTCTGGAATGCTGGGGAGGAGCCACATTTGATTCCTGTGTTCGATATCTGAATGAGGATCCTTGGGAACGATTGCGATCGATTAAAGAGAGAGCGCAAAATACGAAATTGCAAATGTTATTACGTGGACAAAATCTCCTTGGCTATCGCCACTACGCTGATGACATCGTCGAGCAGTTCATTACCTCTGCTGCACAAAACGGTATAGATATTTTTCGTATCTTTGATGCTTTGAATGATGTGCGTAATTTAGAGGCCAGTGTTAAAGCTGTCAAGAAAAATGGCAAGCATGCCCAGCTGACAATTTGTTACACAACAAGTCCCGTCCACACCATTGAGTACTATAAACAGCTGACTAAAGAGATGGCAGATTTAGGAGCTGATTCTATATGTGTGAAAGATATGGCAGGGATTTTAACACCAGCTGCAGCAAGATCCTTAATTCCTGCTCTGAAAGGAGTGACAGAGCTCCCTATAGAAGTGCATACCCATTCAACCAGCGGGACTTCGGAAATGACCTATTTAGCAGCTGCTGAGGCTGGCGCAGATATTATTGATACAGCTATTTCTCCTCTTGCAGGAGGAACCAGTCAGCCGGCGACTGAAAGTCTTAGTACCGTCTTAAAAGAGTTAGGATTTAAGGTGGATTTAGATGATGAAGCTCTGGTGGCTATCAGTGATTATTTTAAACCGATTAAGGAAAAATATATCGCTGAAGGTATTTTGGCTCCAAAAATGCTGGGATTGGAACCCCAAACTCTCATTTACCAAGTGCCTGGAGGAATGCTGTCCAATCTCTATTCTCAGCTCAAACAAGCTAAATCTGAGCATCTTTATGAGGAAGTTCTTAAAGAGGTTCCGCGGGTACGGGAAGATCTTGGCTATCCTCCTCTTGTAACGCCTCTCAGCCAAATGGTTGGAACTCAGGCGGTCTTTAATGTCTTAACCAACGAACGCTATAAGATGGTTCCAAATGAAATAAAAGATTATGTCTGCGGTAAATATGGAAAATCCCCGGCTCCGATTAAAGATAATATTAAACAAAAAATTATTGAGGATGATTCAGTGATTGATGTTCGTCCTGCTGACTTGCTTGAACCGGAATTAGACAAGATGAAGCAGGAGTTGGAAGGATTGGCGCGTTCTGAGGAAGATGTGCTGATCTATGCGATGTTCCCGCAATTAGGAAAAGACTTTTTGAAGCAGAAGTATCAGCCTAAAGACAAACAGGAACCGAAAGAAGATGAAGTTATTAGGATTCAGGCTGTTATGTAAATAACTTATAGATAAGCTAAGTATTTATCAAGACTCAGTCTGAGGCAAAGAGAACATAAACAGCGAAATTCTTAACAGCAAAAGTCAATCCTCGTGTTTGCCCGAGTGATATGACTGCTGTCACTATACAACTTACCAGGAGGAGAAATGGAACACATTGATATCATGGAAGCTCTAAGCCTCTCAGTCGTTGCAATAACTGTTGTCATGACTGTTCTGGTCGGTTTGATGTTCCTGATAGAAGGGTTTAGATTTATCGGAAACGCATCGCAAACCGCTGACAGTGTTTCGCCGGAGCAGCCAGCTTCTCGGGAAGAAGGTAAGGTTCTGGCCGACAATGAAGAGCTAAAATTAGTAGCCGCTCTGACAGCCCTAGCTGTTGCAAGTGACAATAAACAAGACAAAAAATACCGTATTACAGCAATTAAACGGATTAGGTAACTGAACACGGCCTAAACGCTGTGAGAAAAAGACAGCCTGTCCTAGAGCCTTGCGGCTCTTCATCCAGTCTCCTATTTTCTCTTTGCGTTTTTAACGGCCTTTGTATCTTAGTGGAACTGAACACGGCCTAAACGCTGTGAGAAAAAGACAGCCTGTCCTAGAGCCTTGCGGCTCTTCATCCAGTCTCCTATTTTCTCTTTGCGTTTTTAACGGCCTTTGTATCTTAGTGAACTGAACACGCCCTAAAATCCTAGTGAAAAAGATGGCTGTCTTCGTGATGTAAGCAGATTGCTAAACAACCTTAGCCGTAGACGTCTGAAGGCTTTGCCGTCTTAACAGCTGACCGCACCCTTCTAGCCGTCTTGGCAGAGGTGCGTCTGCGAAATCACAGATTTCGGACTTACCGTCATTTTCATACGGATTTCTTTACGGGCTTTGTATCTTAGTTTAAGGGAGTTTAGCATGAAAAAATATCAGATTACAGTCAATGGTCAGACTTATGATGTGACTTTAGAAGAAATTTCGGAACAGGAGTTAAACCAAGCCCATCAGTCTGAATCAGATTCATCGGACACTCAAGCCTCTGCTCCGAATAGCAGCGAGGGAATAGAGGTTACCGCCCCTATGCCGGGAACAATTATTTCCCTCAATGTTCAGGTAGGAACAAGTGTCAAAGCAGGGGATACCCTTTGTATCTTGGAAGCGATGAAGATGGAAAGTGCTGTAGTAGCTTCGGCGGATGGTGTTGTGAATCAGATTTTCGTCGATAAAGGGACACAAGTTGAAGCAGGGACAGTCCTGATGACATTATAGAGAGGGAGAGGGACTTATGTTAAACGCTCTAATTGAAATGTTTGATTCCTCGGGATTAATGGCTCTTGACTTAAAGACAATCATTGTGCTTGGAATCGCCTGTCTGTTTCTTTATTTAGCGATTGTAAAAGGGTATGAACCCTACCTTTTAATCCCGATTGCTTTCGGCATGTTACTGGTTAATCTGCCGCTGGGTGGTTTGATGGATCCTCCTGCTGACGGAGCGAGCGGAGGTTTGATTTATTATCTTTATCAGGGAGTGGATAAGGGTATTTATCCTCCGCTTATTTTCCTTTGCCTAGGCGCGACAACGGATTTTGGGCCTTTAATTTCAAATCCTAAGACCTTGTTGTTAGGAGGTGCGGCCCAAGTGGGGATTTTTGTAGCCTTGCTTGGCTCTATTATGCTCGGTATGACAGGACCGGAGGCCGCTTCTGTAGGTATTATTGGCGGCGCGGACGGTCCGACAGCTATTTATACTTCCAGTCAGTTAGCACCGCATTTATTATCAACAATTGCACTGGCCGCTTATTCTTATATGGCCTTGGTTCCTATTATTCAGCCGCCTATTATCAGAGCTTTGACGACTAAGGAACAGCGCAAGGTCAAAATGCAGCAGCTGCGGCCTGTTTCCAAAAAAGAAAAAATCCTTTTCCCGATTGTTGTTACTATTTTTACGGTCTTGCTTTTGCCATCTTCAGCTCCTCTTATTGGCATGTTAATGTTAGGCAATCTGATTAAAGAATCCGGTCAGGTTCCTAAGATTACAGAAACCCTCTCCAACTCACTGATGTACATTATTACGATTTTACTGGGAGTCAGTGTCGGTGCCAAAGCAGAAGCGGATATCTTGCTGTCGCCTGATACGATAAAAATTATTGTACTGGGCCTGATTGCTTTTGCTGCTGGTACTGCAGCAGGTGTTCTCATGGGGCGTCTGATGTATCATTTGACTAAAGGAAAAATCAATCCGATGATTGGTGCAGCGGGGATATCAGCTGTTCCGATGGCAGCCCGTGTTGTACAGGGAATAGGTGTTGAGGAAGATCCTTCAAATTTCTTGCTCATGCATGCTATGGGTCCTAATGTAGCGGGAGTCATTGGTTCAGCCGTGGCAGCAGGAGTATTATTGCAGTACTTCGGATAATATTGAGGCAGTTGATTTGTCTGAAATGCTACATTTTAGAATGGGGGACAGAATGCTTGTCGAACGTTTGTGGATTCAGCAGCAGCCCAGCGTAAAAAAGGCTTGGCTAGCTCTCTTAAAAACAAATGGGATTCGTGATGAAGACAGTATAGAAGCAGTTTATGGGATTTATGACGGAGAGGAACTGATAGCTACAGGCAGCATTTTTGATAATGTGATTAAGTGTGTCGCAGTTGACGGCCGTTATACAGGCGGAACGGTCATCAGTACCTTAATAACCCACTTAGAGTCCTTGATTTTTGAAAGCTTTGACAGCTGCTACCTTTATACGAAACCAGATGCAAGCTTGTCTTTTGAATATTTAGGTTTTAAGGAATTGGCTCGAGTACCAGATAAGCTGGTTTTTATGGAAAAAGCGGTCAAAGGCCTTCCCGCTTACCTTGATGCTTTAAAAATGAATAGAGTGCAAGGTTCTACAAAGGGAGCCATTGTTATGAATGCTAATCCCTTTACGAAGGGCCACCTCTATCTTGTAGAACAAGCAGTGAAAAAGGTGGATGTCCTGTATCTCTTTGTCGTTTCTCAAGATCGTTCTTATGTCAGTTTTGAGGACCGCCTTGCTTTAGTTAGAGCCGGTGTCTCGCATCTGGATCAGGTGAAAGTCCTTGAGACGGGTCCTTACATGGTATCGACAGCTACTTTCCCATCCTACTTTTTACCTGAAGAAGAAAACGTAGCAAGAATTCAAGCTCATTTGGATGCTCAGCTGTTTAAAAAGCATATCGTTCCGGCTCTGGGATTGACCCACCGCTTTTTAGGAACAGAACCCAACTCCCCGGTTACAGCTATCTATAATCAAGAATTAAATAGGGTTTTGTCACCCACTGTTGATCTTGTTGTCATTGAGAGAAGGAAACAGGCCGGTGAGGCCATCAGTGCTTCCCGTGTCCGTGAATTGTGGCGGAAAGGTGAACTTGCCCAAATCAAACCTTTGGTTCCACCGTCTACCTATCAGTATATTAAACAAAAAATAGAAAGGACTCAAAGCTTTATGAATCATTTTGAATTAAGGCAGCAGGGTACCGCCGGCACCTTAGAATCATCAGATGTCCAGATTTTAATTGATCAAAATTCTGGAAATGGTATTGAATTGGAACTGACCAGTTCGGTTGAAAAGCAGTTTGGGGCCCAAATTCGCAAAGTTATTCAAGAGACTTTGTCTTCTATGGGGGTTCAGGATGCTAAACTGGTTGTCAAAGATCAAGGTGCTTTGGATTGCACCATCAGAGCGCGTTTGATTGCAGCTGTCCATCGTGCCAGCGGTCAGACAGAATCCATCAACTGGGAGGAGATTGAACAATGGAACGATTAAGAAGAACTATGATGTTTGTTCCAGCTAGCAATCCGGCTATGCTGAGAGATGCCAATCTTTATGGTGCGGATTCTATTATGTTTGATCTTGAAGATTCCGTATCACTTAAAGAAAAAGACAGCGCACGGTTTCTGCTCTATCAGGCGGTTAAAACATTTGATTTCGGGGATACAGAAACGATCGTTCGGATTAATGATTTAGCTGCAGGCGGACGTGATGACATTGAGGCTATGGTGCGTGCCGGTATTGACTGTATTAGGCTTCCGAAAACTGAAACAGCTCAGGACGTTACTGACGTTGACGAGGTTATTACCGAGGTTGAGGAACAAATCGGCCGGCCAGTAGGGTCAACAAAGATGTTCTGTGCTATTGAAGGGCCAATCGGTGTGTTTAATGCCTTGGCCATAGCGACAGCCAGTGAACGGGTTGTGGGTATTGCTTTAGGAGCAGAAGATTATGTCACAGCTATGAAAACAAAACGCTACCCAGAAAAGGATGGGGAAGAACTCTTCTTTGCACGTTCTATGATTGTCCATGCGGCACGTGCAGCAGGTATCGCGGCAGTTGATACTGTTTTCTCAGATGTCAATGATATGGATAATTTCAGACGTGAAGTGGAACGTATTAAGCAGCTCGGTTTTGATGGCAAATCAGTCATCAATCCCCGTCAGATTCCGGTGGTTAACGATGTCTTTACTCCTACGGAAAAAGAAATCAGTCATGCTCAGCAAGTTATGGCAGCCATAGCAGAAGCTGAGGCCAAGGGATCCGGTGTGGTTTCTTTAAACGGCAAGATGATTGATAAACCGATTGTAGAACGTGCGCAGCGCGCATTAGCTTTGGCACAGGCTGCAGGAGTTATAGAGGAGGCAGAGTGGTAATATGGTTTTAAATACATTAGGACGAGATATTCCGGCAGAGTATGCTGAACAATATGGCGTTTTTTCAGGAGAACTTGCAGCCATTAATGATTATCAGGAATCCAGCCGTCACATCCAGCCGGTCAAACCTCGTGATCAAAAATTACTCTCATCTATTCGTGAAGCAATTGAGAGAACAGGTCTCAAAGATGGTATGACTATCTCCTTTCACCACCATTTCCGTGAGGGAGATTATGTCATGAATTTGGTTATGGACGAAATCGCCAAGATGGGCATCAAAAACCTATCCATTGCTCCAAGTTCTATTGCCAATGTCCACGCCCCTTTGATTGAACATATCAAAAACGGTGTGGTTTCTAACATTACTTCCAGCGGATTGCGTGACAAGCTAGGAGCCGCTATTTCCGAAGGGATTATGGAAAATCCTGTTGTTATCCGTTCTCATGGCGGCCGTGCGCGTGCTGTCGCCAGAGGAGATATTCATATTGATGTGGCTTTCTTAGGGGCTCCAAGTTCAGATGCGTACGGGAATGCCAATGGAACAAAGGGAAAAGCAACCTGCGGTTCTTTAGGGTATGCCATGGTTGATGCTAAGTATGCGGATCAGGTTGTCATTATTACGGATACCTTGGTCCCTTATCCGAATACCCCTGTCAGCATTCCTCAGACCGATGTTGATTATGTTGTTGTAGTTGATGCTATCGGCGATCCAAACGGTATTGCCAAAGGTGCAACCCGCTTCACTAAGAATCCAAAGGAATTGCTCATAGCAGAGTATGCCTCTAAAGTGATTACCAATTCTCCCTACTATAAGGAAGGTTTCTCTTTCCAAACAGGGACAGGCGGTGCTTCACTTGCAGTGACGCGTTTTATACGCGAACAGATGATAAAAGATGGAATAAAAGCGAATTTTGCGCTTGGCGGTATTACAAATGCTATGGTTGAATTGCTTGAAGAGGGATTGGTTGAAAAAATCATCGACGTTCAGGATTTCGATCATCCGTCAGCTCTGTCTTTGGACCGCAATGCTGGGAAACACTACGAAATTGATGCTAATATGTATGCTTCGCCCCTGAGCAAAGGTTCTGCCATTAACCAGCTGGATACTTGTATCCTTTCGGCACTGGAAGTTGATACAGATTTTAATGTGAATGTTATGACAGGGTCAGATGGTGTTATCCGCGGCGCCTCAGGCGGCCACAGTGACACAGCCTTTGCTGCTAAAATGAGCTTGGTTATCTCACCATTAGTTCGGGGACGGATTCCAACTTTTGTTGAAAAAGTGAATACGGTTATTACGCCGGGAACCAGTGTTGATGTTGTGGTTACCGAAATTGGAATTGCCATCAATCCAAACCGTCCAGATTTGGTGGAACATTTCAAAGAACTGAAAGTCCCTCAATTTACTATTAAAGAGCTGCAGGAAAAGGCTTATGAAATTGTTGGGCATCCAGATCCTATCCAATATGGAGATAAGGTTGTAGCCCTCATTGAATACCGAGACGGAACTCTGATTGACACGGTTAAAAATATTTTACATTAATATAAGAGGAGGAATATTTCATGAAAAACGTGAAATTTCTAGGTCTGCCGCCTTATCTGGCGGCGGTATTAATTGTTATCTGTCTGATAACCATGTACATGGGTGCCTTGCCGACTGATTTGGGCGGAGCCTTTGCTATTATGCTTTCAATCGGTGTCGTCTTCAATGAAATTGGAAAACGTATTCCCATTTGGAATATCTACATCGGCGGCGGTTTGGTACTGGCCTTTCTCGGCAGCTCAGCTTTAGTTTATTTTAATTTCATCCCGAAAACCTATGTTGAAGCCATGAATTGGGCTACAGAAGATGCCGATTTTTTGACACTGTTCATCGTCATCTTAATCACAGGCTCTATCTTAGGACTTGAGCGGAAACTTTTGCTCAGGTCAATGGCTGGTTATATTCCGGCAATTTTAGGCGGTGTCGTTGGTGCAGCTTTATTGGGGATTATCACAGGACTTTTATTTGGTATCAATCCAGCCGATGTGGTCATCAGATATGTTCTTCCAGTTATGGGCGGCGGTAATGGTGCCGGTGCGGTGCCGCTCAGCCAAATTTATGAAAAAACGACAGGGCTGCCGGCATCCAGTTATTACAGCTTTGCGATTACGATTTTGACCATTGCAAATATTTTTGCTATTGTTGCCGCAGGTCTTCTTAACGGTATCGGCAAAAGAGCCACTAATTTGACTGGTGATGGCAAAACCTTGATGAGGAATTCAGAAGAGATTGCTGCAGAAAAAGATGATGTCAAACTCTCTATGATTGACTACGGCGGTGCTTTCCTGCTGGCCTTGACCTTCTATGCTTTAGGCTGTCTCTTTAGTGAAGCTCTGCTGCCAACAATCTTTGGCGTTCAAATCCATACTTTTGCTTACATGATTATCTTTGTGGTAATAGCAAATGCCTTGGGTGTTATTCCTACTTACGTTCGCAAGGCTGCTACTGTTCTCCAGAGTTTCTTTACGAAAAATATGATTTTGATTATCATGGTTGGGGTAGGAATCGATACGGATCTCGGAGAGTTGGCCTCAGCTATCACCTTCTCAAATGTCATGATGGCCTTAATGATTATTATAGGAGCAATTTTAGGTTCAGCTATTATTGGCTACTTAGTAGGATTTTATCCGATCGATTCAGCTGTCACAGCTGGTCTATGTATGGCTAATCGCGGCGGTTCCGGAGACTTAGCCGTTCTCGGTGCTTCTGAGCGGATGGACTTGATTTCCTATGCACAGCTGTCTTCACGTCTAGGCGGCGGCATTGTATTGGTTATCGGAAGTATCGTCTTCGGTATGTTCTTGTAATCTGTAAAATGTATAAGAGGCTGGGACACAAAAGTCCTGCCTCGTTTTACTTTTTTAACATATGTGTTTGGCGCAGTGGCTGATTGGAAGTTCTTATCCCTTGTTGCACAGGGAATGGCAATATCCCTAATCAACTGTAACTGTGTGGGGTGGAATAATAAAATCGAATTCGTCATTTTATGACATTTACCGATTTTTGTCCCACTTTCTTCTTAGTGGAACTGAACACGGCCTAAACGCTGTGAGAAAAAGACAGCCTGTCCTAGAGCCTTGCGGCTCTTCGTCCAGTCTCCTATTTTCTCTTTGCGTTTTTAACGGCCTTTGTATCTTAGTGGAACTGAACACGGCCTAAAATCCTAATGAAAAAGATGCCTGCCAGCGTGATGCAAGCATCACTTGTCAGTCCCTATTTTCATACGGATTTCTTAACGGCCTTTGTATCTTAGTGAAGGAGTAGATATGTTTTCATCTGGTTCATCGGTATCGCTGCAGGAGGTCTTAGCCGACAGAGAACTGCGTTTAGAAACTCAAGGGCACCTGCTAGAGTTATATAGGGATAAAGTCCTTCTTGATTTTAAGTGCAATATTCCTGGACCAATCAAGAATAATACCGACATTGAGCGCCTATTTCGGCATGGTTTGGAAGAAATTGTTCACCTATTGGACGAGCACAGCATTTCGATTCTTTATCGGCAACAGAGGAATACTAAAGCCGGACTGGAAGCTTTTTTAGTGCTTGATTCAGCTCCTGAGCCCTTAAAACGTTTGATGATTGCCTTTGAAGAGTCTACTCCCCTGGCTAGGCTGTACGACAGTGATATTTTGTACAGGAAGTCTGATTATTCGAGTCCTGTCAGTCTGTCGCGTCAGGAATTAGGTTACCCCCAGAGAAGCTGTTTGATTTGCGACAGGCCTGCTAAAGAGTGCGGACGCAGCAGGCGGCATTCTGTTGAAGAGATGCAAGCTGAGATAGCAAGCTTGTATCAGCAGTATATGCCGTGATATAGGCTTGCCGTCTTTAAATTAGTCTTTTGTCTGACTGATTTTGATCCATTATCTGTTTTAAAAAAGTGAAATAGACTTTTTAAAATGACCACTGTTTCCAATATACAAATTTATGAAAAGCTGAGAAAAGAAAACGGCCGAAAAAGTCAGTTTTATACATAAATCCAAACAGCTGATATAGCAAAAACGAATCCTTTTCGGTGAATTCCATAGTATGGAGCTGAAAGGGATTCGTTTTGGGTTTAGGCATCATTTAGGAATAAGGGAAAAGCCGGTATTCTTCGCTGCGAGCTTAAAGGAATCCTTCTAACTGAATAAAGAAGTAGCTGAGTGCCAAAAAATCAGCAGTACCTCCAGGACTGAGGTGTTTTTGGATAAGAAAGCGATCATAGTCAGAGAGCCATTGGCGGGTCTGCTCTGATGATAAGTTTTGACTGAGAGCGTTTCGGCTTTGTCTTTTTACGTTCTGCCAGACTGCTATCCCGCCTCTGTGGATGAGATTTCCATCCTCAACATGTGCCATAAGGAATATGGTCGCCTTGTGAAAGGCTTCCTCGGCGGAGCCATGCTCCAAGCTGTATCTCAGCATGGGGAGTAAGAGCTGCAGAGTCGGATAGCCGCCGGCCGCCTCCCCTCTGATTCCTTTAAGTCCGTACTCTAAGTAAAGTTTTTCACCATAGGAAAGAGTCTCCCTATTTTGCGTTTCAATCTGCTGAAAATCTTTCTCCATAGACTGACTGCAGATAGCAGGTATAAGCTTCAAAATGGCGGAGCTGTCTTCCGATGATAGTGGAAAAGATTTGGGATGGCCTTTTAAAAAGTAGCCTGCAGCACTGAGAATCAGAGCAAAGGAAAAATTGGCTCCTTTGTGAGTGTTGATACCTTTTGTTGCCTCAAACATCGCTTTTTCAGCTTCAATGCCAATCGATCTAACCTGTTCGAATAGGGCTTGCAGAGAACCTGAGTGATTCAGCCCTGCTTCGACATAATCCTTGAAAAAAGGAAATAGAGCCATACTGCTTTTAATAAAGAGAGGAAAGTCCATATCATCATGAGAGCCGTTATTAAACCGATCGACTAACCCTGGTTTAGGCGTCAGACTAAGTTCGTAAAGAAGAGCAGTAGAGGCCAGAGCTGCTATTGTGCGGGATAAAGGTTCAGTCAATTTGGCGTTTCTCCATTTCCTGAATGATAAATGTTAAGGAATGGCCAAGGTGTTCTGAAGTTACTCTTCTGATGGTTTCCTCGTCCCGCTTTTTCATTGCCTCGTAGAGTTGCCAATGTTCTTTCAGGGCAATATGGCGGCGTTCAGCTGCCCGAATGGAGACATCCCTAAAATACAGCAAATATTCTCTCAGCGTTTCGGCGATATTTTTCATGCGCGGCATCTGGCTCTTGTCATAGATAAACTGGTTGAAGTCAGTAAAATTTTTAAGGAGAAGATCAACCTGATCTGTGCGATCGAGATAGTCGCCATGCTTCAAAAGTTCTTTTAAATCATCAAAGTCCTCAGCTGTCATTAACTGAGCAGCTTTTGTTGTAGCCAAGATGTCAAGAGCTTTGCGAATATCGAAAATCTCATAAGCATCAGATATGCTGATTCCCTTAACAACTGTTCCGATTTTTGGGATGTGTTCCACAAGCCCTTCCTTGGTCAGCTCCTGAAGAGCATATCGGATAGGTGTCCGGCTGATATTGAGCAATTCGGCATATTCTTTTTCATTGATGCGTTCGCCGGCAGGAATTTCCCTGAGGATAATTGTTTTTCGAAAAGCATCGTACAGAGATTCTTTTAAAGTCTTCCGAGAACTCTGCTGAAAGTTTTTCTTAACAACTTCGATATATGGATTCATATTAACACCCTTTTACTTAGATAATGAGCAAAGTGTGACATGTACTTCTTCACTATATATTATACTTGATTTTAGCTTGAGAATAAAGTCAATGTGTATAAGAATGAGCACAATTTATGTTTGATTTAGCAGGTTTAATTTCATGGATAATTTTCAGAAAAAAAGCAGTCTAGCAATTGAAAAAAAAATAAAATTTGGTATAATACTAAGATGTAAGGGTTATCATAGGATAATTCAAAAATACACAAAATGAGAAGGAGAACCATACTATGGCTTCAAAAGATTTTCACATTGTTGCAGAAACAGGAATTCATGCACGTCCGGCTACTTTACTTGTGCAAACAGCTAGTAAATTTGCCTCAGATATCACTTTGGACTACAAAGGGAAAGCAGTAAACCTTAAGTCTATTATGGGAGTTATGAGCCTTGGTGTTGGTCAAGGCGCTGATGTGACGATCTCTGCAGAAGGCGCTGATGCTGATGATGCCCTTGCAGCAATCGAAGAAACGATGACTAAAGAAGGATTGGCATAATTATGACAGAAATGCTTAAAGGAATTGCAGCCTCTGACGGTGTTGCTGTTGCCAAAGCATATCTACTCGTTCAACCGGATTTGTCATTTGAGACTGTAACAGTCGAAGATACAAATGCAGAAGAGGCTCGTTTAGATGCAGCGCTGGAGGCATCGCAGAACGAGCTTTCTGTTATCCGCGAACAAGCCGTAGAAACGCTTGGTGAAGAAGCAGCTGCTGTGTTTGATGCTCATTTGATGGTCCTTGCTGACCCGGAAATGATTACACAGATTAAAGACACGATTCGGACAAAGCAGACTAATGCAGAAAGCAGCCTCAAAGAAGTAACTGATATGTTTATCACAATCTTTGAAGGTATGGAAGACAATCCTTATATGCAAGAACGTGCCGCTGATATTCGCGATGTTTCTAAGCGTGTTTTGGCACATCTTCTTGGTGTTAAGCTTCCAAATCCTGCCGCTATTGCTGAAGAATCTGTGGTCATTGCTCATGACTTGACACCTTCTGATACTGCACAGTTAAATAAACAATTTGTTAAGGCGTTTGTAACGAATATCGGAGGACGCACCAGCCATTCGGCTATTATGGCTCGGACGCTTGAGATTGCTGCCGTACTCGGGACCAATGACATCACCAGCCGTGTCAAAGACGGTGATATCGTCGCTGCTAACGGTATAACGGGAGAAGTCATCATTAACCCGACTGACGAGCAAATTGCTGAATTTAAAGCAGCCGGTGAAGCTTATGCTAAGCAAAAAGCTGAGTGGGCTCTGCTCAAGGACGCTCAAACTGTTACGGCTGACGGTAAACATTTTGAACTGGCAGCTAATATCGGAACGCCTAAAGATGTCGACGGAGTTAATGATAACGGCGCGGAAGCAGTCGGTCTTTACCGTACTGAATTCCTCTATATGGATTCCCAAGATTTTCCGACTGAAGATGAACAGTATGAAGCCTACAAGGCAGTTCTTGAAGGAATGAATGGAAAACCGGTTGTTGTTCGGACAATGGATATCGGCGGTGATAAGGAACTTCCGTATTTTGATTTGCCGAAAGAGATGAACCCGTTCCTTGGTTTCCGTGCCCTGCGTATCTCTATTTCAGAAACTGGGGATCAGATGTTCCGCACACAGATCCGTGCGCTTCTGCGGGCTTCTGTCCATGGACAGCTCCGCATCATGTTCCCAATGGTTGCACTGCTCAAAGAATTCCGTGCGGCTAAAGCGGTCTTCGATGAGGAAAAGGCAAATCTAAAAGCTGAAGGTGTTGCTGTTTCAGATGATATTCAAGTTGGTATCATGATTGAAATTCCTGCAGCGGCAATGCTGGCTGACCAATTTGCTAAAGAAGTGGACTTCTTCTCAATTGGAACTAATGACCTTATCCAATACACTATGGCTGCTGACCGTATGAATGAGCAAGTATCATATCTTTACCAGCCATATAACCCATCTATCCTTCGCTTGATTAACAACGTTATCAAGGCTGCTCATGCAGAAGGGAAATGGGCTGGTATGTGCGGTGAAATGGCCGGTGACCAGACAGCTGTACCGCTTCTTGTCGGCATGGGTCTTGACGAGTTCTCTATGTCAGCAACCTCAGTGCTTCGCACACGTAGCCTAATGAAAAAACTGGATACTGCTAAGATGCAGGAACTGGCTCAGCGGGCTTTGACAGAATGTGCAACACTGGATGAAGTTCTTGAACTTGAAAAAGAATACGTTGATTTTGACTAACCATAAAGAACCCTTGGAAACCCTAAATTTCAAGGGTTTTTTGCTTCTTCCAGAGTTGAAATATGACTGTCGGCAGAAAATTCATAAGATAAAAACGATTAAAGCAGGGAAAATTTTAAAAAAAAGAAATGCCAATAATGTTTAAATTTATAATGATGTCAAAATTTTCTGAATTTTTCTTGTAGCAAATAATTGAAAAAAGTTAAAAAAATGATAAAATGAAGTTATCATATTTGTAAGGAGACTTATATTGGCTAAGCAATACAAAAATTATGTCAATGGTGAGTGGAAACTCTCACAGGATGAAATTAAAATCTATGCTCCAGCTTCAGGTGAAGAGTTAGGCTCCGTTCCTGCTATGAGCACAGATGAAGTGGATTATGTCTATGCCTCTGCTAAGACAGCTTTCCCAGCCTGGCGCGCGCTTTCCTATGTTGAACGGGCAAACTATATACGCAAGGCCGCTGATATCTTGCACAGCAAAGCGGAAGCCATCGGTTCGGTTCTTTCTAAAGAAATTGCCAAAGGCCTCAAATCCTCTGTCGGTGAAGTGACACGTACAGTAGAAATTATGGAGTTTGCAGCTGCAGAAGGTGTTCGGACGCAAGGTGAGGTGCTTGAAGGTGGCAGTTTTGAGGCTGCCAGCAAGAGAAAAGTCGCTATGGTACGCCGTGAACCGGTTGGACTTGTTTTAGCCATTTCACCTTTTAACTATCCGGTCAATCTGGCTGGATCGAAAATTGCACCGGCTCTGATTACAGGAAATGTGGTAGCCTTTAAGCCACCGACACAAGGCTCAATTTCCGGTCTTCTTTTAGCAGAAGCCTTTGCCGAAGCCGGACTGCCGGCTGGTGTTTTCAATACCATTACCGGGCGGGGTTCTGTTATCGGCGATTACATTGTTGAGCATAAAGCTGTTGATTTTATCAACTTTACCGGTTCCACACCAGTCGGTGAAAATATCGGCCGTTTAGCTGGTATGCGTCCGATTATGCTGGAACTAGGCGGTAAAGATGCAGCTATTGTTCTTGAGGATGCAGATCTTGAACTGACAGCTAAACAGATTGTCGATGGGGCGTTTGGCTATTCCGGTCAGCGTTGTACAGCTGTTAAGCGTGTGCTTGTCATGGACAGTGTGGCAGATAAATTAGCTGAACTTATTGTTGAGCGTGTCGCTAACTTAACTGTAGGTATGCCTGAAGATAATACAGATATTACACCGCTGATTGATACCAAAGCGGCTGATTATGTAGAAGGTCTTATCGCGGATGCCAAAGAACAGGGTGCGACTGCCCTTACAGCAATTAAACGTGAAGGAAATACAATTTATCCGACAGTCTTTGACAATGTGACGACCGATATGCGTTTGGCTTGGGAAGAGCCGTTTGGTCCGGTGCTGCCGATTATCCGTGTTCATTCAGTTGAAGAGGCTATTCATATCGCTAATCAGTCTGAATTTGGCCTGCAGAGTGCTGTATTCACCAATGACTATCCTTTGGCCTTTAAGGTTGCAGAGCAGCTTGAGGTCGGCACTGTGCATATCAATAATAAAACACAGCGCGGTACAGATAACTTCCCATTCTTAGGTGCTAAAAAATCAGGTGTCAATACACAGGGAGTCAAATACTCCATTGAAGCTATGACCAGAATTAAATCAGTTGTCTTTGATATCAAATAAAATAAACTAAAACCCGTTTTTTCTAACAGTATGTTTGCTTGTGCATTTGCTGTTAGAAAGGCGGTTTTTTTTTTGTCTTATCAGCCAGACTTTTTAATGACCGGTAAACCAATGTGCTGGAACAAATGCCAAAAAAATCAGCGCAGATAGGTGCGGTCTCCGGCAGCACAAATCATTTGGGAAAAGCTGAATTTTACGAGAAGGAGTTTGAGTTGAGAACGATTGTTTGCTAAAAAATGATAACGCTTTCTTTTATTTGTGGTATAATAGGGATAACCTAATACAATCTAGGAGGAATTTAATGGTTACACGGAAACAATTTTCACCAGAAGAGATGAGTAAGGACAGTTCCTATTTTTCACCTTTGAAAACGATTGTTGAGACAGCTTTTTATGAAAACCAGGTTATTCCGATAAAAACTTTGGAAGAAGCTTATCAGCTGGCTTCGGTGGCAGCAGGAACTGTTGTTTTGGACATGCCTGTGATTCATACAAAAGAGCTGGGGCTGCCTTCCTATGCCCGAGTTTTGCTGACAAATTCCGGAGCGATTGTAGGCAGAACGGCTAAAGCAAGAAGAATTTACGGCAGAGACAGTGAAGAAGATGAACGTCTGCTGACAATTGCCAGAAGTGCTGTCTATCAGTCCCATAAAAGAAAATTTTATAAAGCCGATGCTATTGTCGGACTTGATGAGACTTTTATGGCCAGAGCACATCTGATGGTACCGGAAGAAGAAATTAATAATCTTTATTCTTGGCTGCTGAACTTTCAAATTTTGGATGAAGAATTCAAAAATCGCTTGAAAGTATCAAAACAATACGAAGAAGATGATATTTTTGTTTTCTTTGATCCGAAATGGTCCCATCCTGACTATCCGGATGGTTTAGCTTATTTTGATACGAGGCATAATTGTGTCATTATTCTTGGTCTAAATTATTTTGGAGAATTAAAGAAAGCGACACTGACCTTGGCTTGGGGTACTGCGGCACGGAACGGTTATGTAGCCTGTCACGGCGGTCTTAAGATTTTTAAGCAAAAACAAGGCAAAAAAGATAACAAAAATTACGTCGCTTCCTTTTTCGGTTTGTCCGGATCAGGAAAGTCAACCTTAACGCATGCCAAACATGACAATAAGTATGATATCAAAGTTTTGCACGATGATGCTTTTATTATCTCTATTAAAGATGGTTCCTCTGTTGCTTTAGAACCTGCTTATTTTGATAAAACTAATGATTATCCGACCGGTCATCCGGAACAGGATTATTTTGTCACCGTCCAGAACTGCGGTGTGACTTTGGATGAAAGCCGCCGTAAAAAATTAGTTACTGAAGATATTCGCAACGGTAACGGCCGGACCGTTAAATCTCGATTTGCCACTCCTAATCGGGTGGATCGGATTAATGAACCCATTAACGCGATTTTTTGGATTATGAAAGATGATTCGCTGCCGCCTTTGATTAAAATTAATGATCCGGTAGTGGCCACTACTATGGGATGTACATTAATGACCAAACGCTCTAATGCCGAAAATATTTCGGGAGCCAGTCAAAGCCTTGTTATTGAGCCTTTTGCTAATCCTTTCAGAGTCTATCCTCTGGTTGAAGATTATCGTAAGTTTCTGGCCCTGTTCAAGGCTGGAGTTGACTGCTATATTATTAATACCGGCCTTTATATGGGCAAAAGCATCCCTAAAAATACCAGTCTGAATATTATTGAGCAAATTGTTGAAAACAAGGGCACTTTCAAGCCTTTTGGACCTTTAAATCATTTTGAGTATCTGGAGCTGGATGGTTATCCTATTTCACGTTTTGATGAAAATTATAAGCAGCTGATTCGGGAAAGAATGCAGGTCCGCTTGAACTTCCTGCTGTCCTTTAACCAAAACTATCCTAAAACCGCTTTGCCTGTGAATTCTATCTCACGTTTAGAGGATGTTATTGAAAGTTTATCCTAAGACGGAATTCTGTTGACTTCGGCATCTTTAATTGAGCTTCTTAAAAATGAGAGCGGGACAACAATCGGTAAATTGTCATAACATGACGCTTTCGATTTTGCCGCCTCGCCTCCGCACAGTTGATTAGGCAGGCTGCTGTCCCTTGTGCAGCAAGGAATAAGAACTTCCAACCAACCGCTGCGCTAAACTCATCTGTTAAAAAAGGAAAACGAGGCAGGACTTTGAACAGCTCCCTGTCAAGTAGACAGTAAAATAATAAAAATAGTTAAGCAACCTGATTCCTGAATTCTAAGGGAGTCAGGTTATTTCATTTTGCCTGATAACGTTGGGTATTGTAAAAGTGGATATAGCGTTTGACATCAGTCACTAACTCCTCATAAGTTTTGAACGTCTTCAAGTCATAAGACTCCGTTTTGAAATGTCCCCAAAAACTTTCCATAGGAGCGTTATCAATACATTTTCCAACCCGTGACATGGATAGTGTTAGACCAGCCTGTCTAACAATATAACGATACTCCTTTGAGGTATATTGACTGCCACGGTCACTATGCAGTAAAGGTGTTGCATCAGGATTTAGCACTAAAGCTTTCTTAATGGTCTTTATCACCAGTGGATTGTCATTATGCTGACTGATTTCATAGGCAATGATTGAGCCATCATAAAGGTCTTTGATCACACTTAAATAAGCTTTCTTTCCTAAATCCTAAACCATACTGTAAGTAGGTCACATCTGTACACCATTTCTGATTAGGGGCACTGGCCACGATTAAGGAGATTCTCTCCATAGTCTTTATCGCCTGCTAGCGTACAAGAATGACGAGTACGCCGAATAACGGAACAGATTCCTAAAATAGCCATTAAGCGTCTTATCCGCTTGTTATTATAGGCTGTTCCCAGCTGACGATTGATGAAGGCTGTCATGCGGCGATAGCCTAAGATACCATTGTACCGCTTGTGACATTCCCTTATTTTTGTCATAAGTCTCTTATTAATCTTCTCAGACGCTGTTTCTTGGTGATTGAGCCATTTGTAATAACCTGACCGTGATACCTGTGATAGTCGGCAGAGAGACTGGATAGACATATCTGGTCTTTCATCATGATAGTCTTTAATCGCTTGAAATCGGCTTAAGTATTTTCCCTGTCTTATCGTTGCTTTCTGCGAGTGATGCCGTCTAACTTTTTTAGCAGACCAAGCTCCATTTCTAAGTATCGATTCCGTTCTTCCAATTGTTTGATTTTTAGTTGGCGTTTTTCTTCTGGGCTTAAGTTAGGCTTTGTTTCTAATCCCTTTCCTCGTCTATCCAACAGTCCTTGACGACCTTCTTGCTCAAATTTCCGTACCCAAGAATAGACCTGTTGGTAAGAAATACCGTATTTCTCTATGGCAGCTTGATAATCTTTCTCGTGGGCAATGGTGAAGTTGACAATGTCAACACGTTCTTCAAAAGTCGTTTGACGTCCTTGTCTCATATGACTGTATCCTTTACTAGTAGTTGTTAAGGTTTCACCACTAGTATAACGCTTTACCCACTTTCTGAGAACCTCATTACTGGAAATAGCATACCTTAAACAAATATCCCTTAGAGAGCCTTTACCAGAAAGGTCATCTTGAACGGCTTGATATTTTAGGACATAAGAATAGTTTTTCCATGTTCGCCTGTCTTTTAGAGCTGTCACACCATATTTTTGATAACGAGTTAGCCATCTATTAATCGTTGAGGAATCAACTTGATAGTATCGACTTAACTGTTCAACTGATTTTTCATGATCAAGAGCTCATTGAATAATCGCTAGCTTTTCCTCTACTGATTTTGGACTTTTTTTAGACATACGAAAACTCCTCCTATAGTTTCTAGTGACTTTTTGTTTTTTCACTGTCCACTATAAGGGGAGTATATTAAAGTCCTGCCTCGTTTATTTTTTCGTTTTGCTGACCATATTTTATAGGCTGGTGCTTTTTGAAAATTATTGTCCTTTGCTGCGGAGCTCTTGGTTTTTGAGGAAAATTTCTGAGACAGGAGCGTATTTTTTGAGTTTTTTGAGCTCTTCTTTATGACTGATGAAAGTAATAACTGTGCCGGTCTGCCCCATTCTGCCTGTTCTGCCGGACCGGTGAGTGTAGGTATCCCTGTCGTGAGGGGGTTCGAAATTAATAACGTATTCGAGCCCTTCAATATCAATTCCTCTGGCGGCTAAATCGGTAGCCAGAAGGAGGGACAATTCATGGTCTTTGAAGTGTTCAAGTGTTTCCTTGCGCTGTTTTTTGCCAACATCACTGGCAATAGAAGCTACGGAGAGCTGTCTGTACTGCAGGCGTTCCTCGCAGGCTCCTAAATCAGAAAGACTATTAAAGAAAACAAGAGCCCGAAAATCGGGGATGTTGGCAAATTTTCTGAGCAGTTCTATGCGGCTGCGTTTATCCGTCTGAATGTAATAGTGAGCGATTCGGTCGAGTTTCTGTTCAGATAAATCCACCACTATGGTGCCGTCTTCTAAACGGTCTTTGTCTATTTTTTGAGTGGCTCCCATATAGACGATCTGCTGCCTGCGTGCAACACGCTTGATAATATTTTCAGCGAAAGAATACTGTGTTCCTTTCAGAAGCTCATCAAATTCGTCCAGAATAATGGTGTTAACAGCCATCATCTTAATTTTTTTGAGTTTAACCAGCTCAAAGACACGTCCCGGTGTTCCAATAAGTATTTCAGGTCCTTTCTTCAGCCGATCGATCTGCCGTTTTTGGCTGGCACCTGAGATAAAGAGCTGAGCAATCAAATGAAGCGGTTCTGCCCAGTCCTTAGCCACCTTGAAAATTTGGGCGGCCAATTCGGTATTGGGTGCCAGAATCAGCAGCTGCTGTGCTTGACCTTTCTTTAGCCTGAGCAGACTGGGAAAAAGGTAGGCCAGCGTCTTGCCTGTCCCAGTTGGACTGATACCTAGGACATGTTTATCCTGAGAAATAGCCTTAAACACTTCTTTTTGGATGGGGGTCAGTTCTGTAAAATGGTTCTGTTCTAATTTTTTTTGCCATACGTGAGGGAATGCTGAAATCATTACTTTTCCTATTCTAAAATTGATTTACTGCTTTTATTATAGCATGAATTAGGGTAAAATAAGTAAAAAGACTGATTTATACCCTTTGAATTCAAAATGATGCAAGATTAGATTACTCATGTGCATACGGCTGTCGCTTGCGGTATGCAGCCTGCTTTTGCCTCTTTTGGTTTCCAGTATTTATGAGATTTGGAGCAAGAAATGCCTAAAAAACCGATTATTATAGGTGTAACCGGCGGTTCTGGTAGCGGAAAAACCAGTGTTTCCCGCGCTATTCTGTCACATTTTCCAGATGCCAGAATCGCTATGATTGAACATGATTCTTACTATAAGGATCAGAGCCACTTAACTTTTGATGAACGTGTAACAACAAATTATGATCATCCTTTGGCTTTTGATACAGCTTTTATGATTGAGCACATCAATGAATTGATCGCCGGCCGGCCGGTCGATATTCCAATCTATGATTATACTCGCCATACTCGGAGCAAGCAGAGCTACCGTCAGGAACCTCAGGATGTGTTTATTGTTGAAGGTATCTTGGTTCTTGAGGATCAGCGTTTACGGGATTTGATGGATATTAAGCTTTTTGTGGATACAGATGATGATATCCGGATTATTCGCCGCATCAAGAGGGATATGGAAGAGAGAGGGCGCAGCCTGGATAGTATTATTGAGCAGTATATAACTGTTGTCAAACCGATGTACCATCAGTTTATTGAGCCAACTAAACGCTATGCTGATATCGTGATTCCTGAAGGCGTTTCAAATACTGTAGCGATTGATTTGATTAATACTAAGGTTGCCAGCATTTTAAACCAAAAATAAGAAATGACTCCTCAAAAAGTTTTATGCTGTTTCTGCAGCCAGTCCTAAAAGATTAGTCTAACTTTTGTAGTTTTCTGTACAGAAGGGGGAGAAACAGATGTTTATTCGGACTATGCGACTTGAAGATTATGATACACTTTACCAGCTTTGGCTGTCCTGTCAGGGAATGGGTTTAAATAATCTGGATGATTCAAGGGAAGGTGTTGCTGTATTTTTAAAGCGCAACCCCCATACCTGTTTTGTTGCAGAAGACAAAGGCACTTTGCTTGGGGCTATTATGGCTGGACATGACGGACGGCGGGGCTATATTTATCATACTGCTGTCCATCCGGATCATCGCCGGCAAAAAATAGCAAGCAGGCTGACGGAACACAGCTTAGAAGCTTTACAAAAAGAAGGGATTCATAAAGTTGCTCTGCTTGTTTTTAGTAAAAATCAAGCAGCAAATGCCTTCTGGGAAAACATGGGATTTAGCAGCCGTGATGATGTTACTTACCGTAATAAGGCGGTCAGTTCATTGATTCGGATAGATACATGAAAGTAGACTGCCGTCATATTTCCGCTTTTTTCAAAATTTGGCTATTGACAAAATAGTCAGAAAATTATATCATGTTAACAAGTTATAAGGAAGGGAATAAGTCAAATGCCATTCACAGTGAAAGTTGTTTTACTATTGCGGGATGTGGGCTAATGCAAAAGCATTAGTCCTGTTTGGCTTACCAAGCGGGAGTAAAGAAACATCTCGCTTGGAATTAACCTTGCGGGATGTTTTTTGTTAATGATTTGCTGCAGGCAGAGGAAGAGACAGGCTGTCATTCTGTGCTGTCTCAGTGCTAATCAGGATTTTAGAAGGTGGTTTTATATGCGTAAAATTGAGTTTCTTGATACAACCCTTCGCGATGGGGAGCAGACACCGGGAGTGAATTTTTCAGTTAAGGAAAAGGTTGCTATTGCTAAACAGTTGGAAAAATGGGGCATTTCTGCCATTGAAGCAGGTTTTCCGGCTGCTAGTCCGGATTCTTTTGAGGCAGCCAGACAGATTGCTGCCGCAATGACGAGGACAGCTGTGTCTGCCTTGGCGCGTTCGGTCAAATCAGATATTGATGCCTGCTATGAGGCAATTAAAGATGCTAAATACCCCCAGTGTCATGTTTTTATAGCGACCAGCCCTATTCACCGTGAATTCAAACTAAAAAAATCGAAAGAGGAAATCCTTGATATCATCAAAGAGCATGTCAGCTATGCACGGACAAAATTTGATGTAGTAGAATTCTCCCCCGAAGATGCGACACGCACCGAATTAGATTATCTTCTTCAGGTGGTACAGACAGCGGTAGATGCTGGGGCAAGGTATATTAATATCCCGGATACAGTTGGTTTCACAACTCCGAAAGAATATGGCGCTATCTTTGACTATCTGCTGAAAAATGTTAAAACAGAGCATGAGATTATTTTCAGCCCGCACTGCCATGATGATCTCGGTATGGCGACCGCCAATACTTTGTCAGCTATCAATAACGGTGCCGGCCGCATTGAAGGCACAATTAATGGTATTGGTGAGCGGGCCGGCAATGTAGCGCTTGAAGAAGTGGCAGTAGCTCTTAATATCCGTCAAGATTATTTCCAAGTGACTTCTGATATTGTACTCAATGAAACCATCAATACTTCGGAAATGGTGTCGCGTTATTCAGGTATTCCGATTCCAAAAAATAAGGCTGTTGTCGGCGGCAATGCTTTCTCACATGAATCAGGCATTCATCAAGACGGGGTTCTGAAAAATCCATTGACCTATGAAATCATTACTCCTGAACTGGTCGGAGTAAAGCAGAATTCACTGCCTTTGGGCAAACTTTCCGGCCGCCATGCCTTTGTTGAAAAATTAAAGGCTCTTGGTTTTGATTTTTCAGAATCGGAAATTGCTGATTTCTTTGCTAAATTTAAACAACTGGCTGACAAGAAACACGATATTACTGATGCGGATATTCAGGCTTTGGTTATCGGGAGAGAAGTTGAAAATCCAGAAGGTTTCCGCTTCAGCAATCTTAAGGTGACTTCAAATGCTGATGAAACCTTAACAGCCGCGGTATCCATGGTTAATGCTGATAATGAAGTGGTTGAAGTATTGGCTAACGGCCAAGGATCGGTTGAAGCTATCTTTAACGCTGTTGACAAGTTCTTTAATCAAACGGTTAGATTAGACAGTTACAATATCGAGGCTGTTACTGACGGTATTGATGCGCAGGCGCGTGTACTGGTTTCTGTTGAAAATATTGATACGGATACAATTTTTAATGCTTCAGGTCTTGATTTTGATGTCTTAAAAGCCAGTGCCATTGCCTATATCAATGCCAATACACTGGTTCAAAAGGAAAATGCCGGTGAGATTGGCCGTCAGTTGTCAGAACATGACTACCCGAATTAAGTAACCATAGAAACCAGTTCAGAACCAGAGGGAAGTTAGCTGTCAGTTTTGGCTTTGCCTGTTCAAGAAGATGGAAATTTGGGAAAAGACTGCAGATTGCTTGTCTTTTTCCAAGTTTGAGGTAGCCTTTGTATCTTGTGGAATTGAACACGGCCTAAAATCCTAATGAAAAAGATGAAGTCTGTCGCGGTGTAGGCCACCGCTCGTCCTTCCCTATTTTCATACGGATTTCTTAACGGCCTTTGTATCTTGTGGAACTGAACACGGCCTAAACGCTGTGAGAATACACAGGCAGTCCGAACTTGAAAATGGGGGAGTGAGGGAACCTAAAATTTGGGGTTCTGTACAAGGCTTAGCCAGCCGTAGATGACTGAAGGCTTTGCCGTCTTTGCAGCCGACCGTACCCTTCTAGTCATCCTGGCAGGGGTGCGTCTGCGAAATCGAAGATTTCGGACTTACCGCCTATTTTCTCTTTGCGTTTTTCACGGCCTTTGTATCTTGTGTAAGGAGATGAGATGATAAATATTGTAAGTTTAGCCGGCGATGGTATCGGGCCGGAAATTATGGCCGCAGGGCTTGAAGTATTAGCTGCAGCAGCTGAAAAAATTGGTTTTAAGTACAAGATTATTGAAAAGCCTTTTGGCGGTGCAGCTATCGCTGCCTGCGGAACGCCGCTTCCGGATGATACACTGCAGGCTGCTAAAGGAGCTGATGCTGTTTTATTGGCAGCAATCGGCAGTCCTGAGTATAATCAGGCTCCGATGCGTCCTGAACAAGGACTGCTTGCCTTGCGTAAGGAGCTTAAATTGTTTGCCAATATCCGACCGGTTCAGATTTTTCCGGCTCTCCGGCACTTGTCACCTCTCAAGGAAAAGCAGATTGATAGTGTAGATTTTGTGCTTGTTCGGGAACTGACTGGGGGCATCTATTTTGGAGAACATCGGCTTGAAAGCGAAAAAGCGTATGACGTTAATGCCTATTCGGCTGAGGAAATTCGCCGTATTCTGCGCAAAGCATTTACTATCGCCCGGCAGCGCCGTAAGAAAGTAACCAGCATTGATAAGGAAAATGTGCTGGCAACCTCTAAGCTGTGGCATCAACTGGCCGACCAAGTAGCAGCCGAATTCCCGGATGTAACGCTTGAACACCAGCTGGTTGACAGTGCTGCTATGCTAATCATTACTGACCCTTCCCGCTTTGATGTCATCGTGACCGAAAATCTTTTTGGCGATATCTTATCCGATGAAGCCTCTGTGTTGCCGGGAACATTAGGGGTTATGCCGTCAGCCAGCCATGCTGAAGATGGTCCCAGTCTTTATGAACCTATTCACGGCTCTGCTCCGGATATTGCAGGGCAAGGAATTGCTAATCCTATTTCAATGATTTTATCGGTTGCCATGATGCTGCGCGATTCCTTTGCTGAAGCAGCCGGTGCTGAAATGATTGAAAAGGCTGTGGCCGAAAGTCTGAACCAAGGCATTCTGACCAGAGATTTAGGGGGGACTGCCAGCACAGCCCAAGTAACCGCAGCTGTTGTAAATAATCTGAACTAAACATTTTTAGCCAAATCCTGAGATGAGAGATCCCATGGGACACACTATAGCAGGAGGCTTTCAGCTGAATCCGATCATGTTTCAGCTTTTTATGAAAACCTATTTAGTTGGGAGAGATAAGATGAGCGGAAAATCGATTTTTGATAAATTATGGGACAGGCATACCATAACCGGCAAAGAAGGCGAGCCTCAGCTCATGTATGTTGATCAGCATTATATTCATGAAGTGACCAGCCCTCAGGCTTTTGATGGGCTAAGGGAAGCAGGACGGCAGGTGCGCCGTCCGGATTTGACATTTGGGACCTTTGACCATAATGTGCCTACCGTTAATATCTATGATATCCGTGATGTGATTTCCAAAGCTCAGATGGATGCGCTGGCCCGTAATGTCAATGAGTTCGGTATTCCACATGCCAGCCACGGTTCTGAACATCAAGGAATTGTTCATATGGTCGGTCCGGAAACAGGGCGCACTCAGCCTGGAAAGTTCATTGTCTGCGGAGACAGCCATACCGCTACCCACGGCGCCTTTGGGGCTATTGGTTTTGGAATAGGCACAACGGAGGTTGAGCATGTTTTTGCAACCCAGACCATTTGGCAGGTTAAACCGAAAAAACTTTTAGTCAGGTTTATTGGCAAACCGCAAAAAGGGGTTTATTCTAAAGATTATGTTTTAGCCTTAATTGCCCGTTACGGTGTTGCCGTAGGGGTAGGCCATGTTGTTGAATATGTGGGCGAAGCCATCGATGCACTGACAATGGAAGAACGGATGACTATCTGCAATATGTCCATTGAATTCGGTTCTAAAATGGGGATTATGAATCCGGATCAAAAAACTTTTGACTATCTTAAGGATAAAGAACATGCTCCTAAGGATTTTGCCGCAGCAGTGGCAGACTGGCAAACCTTAGTATCCGATCCAGATGCTGAGTATGATAAAGTTATTGAATTGGATGTATCTGACTTAGCTCCTATGGTGACATGGGGGACCAACCCTTCTATGGGGGTAGAATTCGGTCGGCCTTTCCCAGAAATTCGTGATATGAATGATGAGCGTGCATACAGCTATATGGAGCTGAAGCCTGGACAGACAGCAGAAGATATTGAGTTAGGTTATGTTTTTTTAGGCTCATGCACCAACGCCCGCCTAAGCGACCTTAAGGAAGCGGCAAAATTTGTTAAGGGAAAGCATATTGCGGCCAATCTGACAGCTATTGTTGTTCCAGGAAGCCGGCCAGTTAAACGTGCAGCTGAAAAAATCGGCCTTGATAAAATATTTACAGACGCCGGTTTTGAGTGGCGCGAACCTGGGTGCTCCATGTGTTTGGGCATGAATCCTGATAAGGTTCCCGAAGGAATGCACTGTGCATCAACCAGCAATCGAAATTTTGAAGATCGGCAGGGGCAAGGGGCAAAAACACACTTATGCAGTCCTGCTATGGCAGCAGCAGCAGCTATAGCGGGCCACTTTATCGATGTTCGCCGGCTGCCGGAGGCAAACTGATCTAGCGTAAATGCCGATTAACGTTTGTGAGCTTGCTTCTTGGACTCAACAGGGAAATGGCTCATTTGAACAAACAGCAGCTTAAAATCCAACTGCTTGGAGAATGTGATGGACAAATTTACAGTTTATACGGGAACAACAGTTCCCTTGATGAATGATAATATTGATACCGACCAGATATTGCCAAAACAATTTTTGAAATTAATTGATAAAAAAGGTTTTGGGAAATATCTAATGTATGAGTGGCGCTACCTGGACGATAAATATACCGAAGATCCGGACTTTATTTTCAATCAGCCTGCTTATCGCAAGGCAACGATTTTGGTGACCGGTGATAATTTTGGTGCAGGCTCATCGCGGGAACATGCAGCCTGGGCCTTAGCGGATTATGGCTTCAAAGTGATTATTGCAGGTTCTTTTGGCGATATTCATTATAATAATGACCTGAACAATGGCGTTTTGCCGATTGTTCAGCCTTTAGAAGTAAGGCAAAAACTGGCTTCTTTAGATCCTGATGATGAGGTGACCGTCAATCTTCATGAGCAAAAGATTATCTCACCTGTCGGAGAGTTTCATTTCGATATCGACGGAGAATGGAAAAATAAACTGCTTAAGGGGCTTGATGATATCGGGATTACTCTGCAGTATGAAGAACTGATTGCTGATTATGAGAAGAGACGCCCCCGATACTGGCAGTGACAGCCGCAGCAGCTAGACTTGGTTATGCTGCTGGTTCAGGTCTGTCAGTTTGGAAAATTCAGAAAATTTATTGCTTTTTCACAGTGAGCATGATAAACTAATAAGGTATGATTAAAAATTAGATGGAGAATAATCTGTTATGACTAAACACATCCATTGGAATGGCGAGCTGTCGCAAGAAGGGCTTGACATTGTAAAAGGACAGGGAGGCGTTATTGTCTGTCCGACTAAAGTAGGTTACATCATTATGACAGCCGATAAAGAGGGGCTTGAGCGCAAGTTCGCCGCTAAGGAACGCAAGCGCAACAAACCGGGAGTAGTGCTCTGCGGCAGTATGGAAGAACTGCGTGCTCTTGCTCAGCTGACACCTGAAATCGATGCTTTTTACCAAAAACACTGGGATGAAGATATTCTTCTTGGCTGTATTCTCCCTTGGAAAAAAGAGGCTTATGACAAATTAAAAGCTTATGGTGACGGCCGTGAAGAACTGATGACAGACAGCCGCGGCACTTCCTGCTTTGTTATCAAATTTGGTGTAGCAGGTGAGCAAATTGCCAAAGAAATGTGGGAGAAAGAAGGCCGAATGGTCTATGCATCATCGGCCAACCCATCAGGAAAAGGCAATCGTGGTAAGGTAGAAGGCATTGGTGAGCGTATTGAATCTTATGTTGACCTTGTGATCGAGGCGGATGATTATGTTGCCTCCATCCAGCCTGATAAAACAGTGGATACACGTTATGAACAGGGCGTTATGGTATCAATGGTAGATGCTGATGGCCAACTCATTCCTGAACAGGGGGCCGGCAGCCGTTCCGTTTCCCCTTGCCCAGTTGTTATTCGCAAAGGGCTTGATATTGATAAAATTATGATGCACCTTTCGGATCATTTTAACTCTTGGGATTATCGCCAGGGCGAATATTATTAAAATGAGAAAAGAGCAGAAGCAGAATCCGTATTTCGCGAGAAATCGATTCTACTCCGCTCTTTTTTAGATACAGTCGTGTCATGTTTTAGTTCAATTGGCTATGATTCCAGCACAGTACAGTCATCTTCAGTGACCAAAACAGCCTGATGATTGTTGATAGGAAGTAGCTGAAGTTTATCCTGATAGCGATCCAATGTTTGCTGGCAAGCCGCTGCAAAAGGCTCTTCTCCGAAATGCGGTAAAACAGAAAAATCTATTAAAGCAAGCGCTTCTGTATCTGTTAGTTCCGCGGCCAAACCAGGGCTGTCCATGATCCCAGCATAGCTGATATCAGCAGCTGCGATAATAGCGCCGGCTGACTCACCGGCATAAAGCATCCCTTCTGATATGCGCCGGCGAATGACAGGCAGTAAGTTTTTCTTTTTTAATTCCTGCAAAAGATAAAACGTATTGCCCCCTGAAACAGCTAAGATTGAACAAGACTCTATTGCTTTGGCCGACTCACTTTCTGACAGTTCCGCAATATCCAGAGCGGTCACAGCTAAACCTAACTTCTCAAAGCCAGTGTAGACCTGCTCGATAAATTGTTTGTATTCTTCAACTTGAGCTGCTGTCGTAATAAACAGCATGTCCTGTTTTATCTTATATTTATCCAGCACCCTTAAAAATAAATCCTGTGTTTCCGCAAAAGATGATGTTAAAAATAATAAAGTCATTGAGGGCTCCTTTCTTCGGACAATTCAGCATTAGACCGGCGTAGATACCTGAACAAGCCTGCTCTCTTTTAAGAATAGTTATTTTCCAAGCTGAATATGAGGGAAATGCTGGCTCAGATACTCAAAAGTATCCTGTAACTGATCGTCTGTTTTTTTGCCGATATTTTTAATCGGGACACTATATTTTTTCTTATCATTATTTTTTAAGCCAATTAGAGATGACTGCCTGCTGACTGCGATGAGGGACCGTCTCACTGTCAGGATGTAATGATAGAGCTGAACAATTTCATTGAGATTCATGACACTCAGCCCTCGATAATCGCTGATTAAATGGTGTTTATAAATAATGATTTTCAGCTTTTCATCGTGAAAAGCTGCTTCAGAAACAAGAGAATCAAAAGAACCGTTTAATTCAGGATATTCTTGATAAAGTTCATCATAAGCTTGATTGACACGTTTTTTTGTGAAGAAAGCCGCTACAATGAAGAAAGCAGCAAGACCGCAGAAAATAATCCCTACGATATAAGAAGACCGCCGGTCATTTTGCAGCTGGGAAAGTGACACATAGTTGCCGTAAACAAAGTATTGGCCAATCTCTGATGAAGAATCGATAATCTCAGCAAGTGAAGCAGAATAGTTTTCAATCTGTTCTTGGTTGTTGTAATTGGCATTATAATATGTAACAGTTAATGACTCCGGACTGTCGGCCAGACTGTCCCCTTTTTTGATAAGCTGAGCAATTGTTTTATCATTTTCTTTAGCTTCCAGAGCTGCGTAGCCATCCCGGAAAGTGACAAGCCAAAGTACGGTGTTGTGGCCATCAATATCGGCAATCGGTTCATCGTAAATACCGTAAATATCAATAACAAGATTGCTGCCATTTTCAGCTACAGTGGACTGACCATTATAAACAGCGTTGTTGCTTTCAAGTCTTTTAATATCAGTGCTGTAATAATTAAAGATCATATAGCCTACCGCAATCAGTAAAAAAATAATACCTAAAACTAAATTAGCAACAAAACCTTTATTACGCTTTTCTTTTATCATAAAAACTCTCCTTCACCAAGATACCAAGGCCGTTAAGAAATCCGTATGAAAATGGCGGTAAGTCCGAAATCTGTGATTTCGCAGACGCGCCCCTGCCAAGATGACTAGAAGGGTGCGGGCGTCTGTTAAGACGGCAAAGCCTTCAGTCAGCTACGGCTAGGGTCGTTTAACAAGATGCTTGCATCACGCTGACAGGCATACTCACAGCGCAGCCACACTCGTACGTCAGCTTGCGCTTCCTACGATTGCGTCTCTTTTTCATTAGGATTTTAGGCCGTGTTCAGTTTCACCAAGATACAAAGGCCGTTAAGAACGCAAAGAGAAAATAGGCGGTAAGTCCGAAATCTGTGATTTCGCAGACGCACCCCTGCCAGGATGACTAGAAGGGTACGGTCGGCTGCAAAGACGGCAAAGCCTTCAGTCATCTACGGCTGGCTAAGCCTTGTACAGAACCCCAAATTTTAGGTTCCCTCACTCCCCCATTTTCAAGTTCGGACTGCCTGTGTATTCTCACAGCGTTTAGGCCGTGTTCCATTAATAACATAAGAGCCTGCTCTACAGTAAAAAAATCTAACTAATTTATATAAAAAATCTGATTCTGCCATTCAATCAAAAATTTACAGTTCGCCTGCAGAATGCGGCTCTCATTTTATAATAACAAACCAAGTATAGCACTAAGTAAATAAGATGGATATTAAGTTTTTATAACATCTTTGATAAAGTCAGCCTATTTAACCTGTTTTTCAGCCGGCAGCTAAATTTCCGAGTCAGTACTATAACTGATTTGCTGGAACCGTTTCGGTACAGCCGATTCTTGCTGTCAGTTCAGATAAGTAAGATGGCTTTCTGATCTTAATTTGGTTTGTTTTTTCTGCTTTTAATATAAGTGTTTTTTGCTATAATAGTAATTATGAGTAAGGAAAAGAAAACCGAAAACTATCAGCTTCTATTGGCTCAGACCAAAGCACTTTTCGCTGATGAAAATAATGCGCTGGCCAATCTGTCTAATGCCAGCGCTCTGCTAAAAGCGGCACTGCCTAACTCTGTGTTCGCCGGCTTTTATCTTTTTGACGGTCAGCAATTAATATTAGGCCCCTTTCAGGGAGGCGTATCTTGCGTACGTATTGAGCTTGGCAAAGGAGTATGCGGTGAAGCTGCTCAGAAAGAGCAGACCATCATTGTCGGAGATGTAGCCTCTTATGCTAACTATATTTCCTGCGATGCGGCGGCTAAGAGTGAGATTGTTTTGCCTATGGTTGAAAAAGGTAAGCTGGTAGGGGTTCTAGATTTGGACTCGGCTCTGATCGATGATTATGATGCTGTGGATCAGAGTTATCTGGAAACATTTGTTTCGCTTCTTCTGGAAAGGACCGATTGGGATTTTAAGATGTTTGGAGTTGACAAATAATGTATCAAGCACTTTATCGTAAGTACCGCAGTCAGACTTTTGCAGAGATGGTCGGTCAGACCGTTATTTCAACGACCTTAAAGCAAGCAGTAGCCAGTGGTAAGATCAGTCATGCCTATCTTTTTTCCGGACCGCGCGGTACCGGAAAGACCAGTGCAGCCAAAATTTTTGCTAAAGCGATGAACTGTCCTCATCAAGCTGACGGTGAGCCCTGCAATCAATGTGATATCTGCTGTGATATCACTAGGGGAAGCTTAGAAGATGTCATGGAGATCGATGCTGCCTCAAACAATGGTGTTGATGAAATTAGGGAAATACGTGATAAATCTACATATGCTCCCAGCAGAGCGACTTACAAGGTTTATATCATTGATGAGGTTCATATGCTCTCGACAGGGGCTTTTAATGCGCTTCTAAAGACGCTGGAGGAGCCAACCGAAAATGTGGTTTTTATTTTGGCGACAACTGAGCTGCATAAAATACCGGCGACGATTCTTTCTCGTGTACAGCGCTTTGAATTTAAGACGATTAAGTCAGCGGCTATTCAGGAGCATTTAGCTGCTGTGCTGGATCAGGAAGCAGTCAGCTATGAACCGGCAGCCCTGTCTCTTATTGCCCGTCGGGCGGAAGGCGGAATGCGGGATGCCCTGTCTATCTTAGATCAGGCACTTAGTTTGACAGCAGACAGACAGATTACTTTATCCATTGCTGAAGAAATCACTGGTTCTATCTCACTAGCTGCCTTGGATGACTATGTGGCTGATCTCCTGCATCACGAAACCCTGTCAGCTCTTGAACATCTGGGGCTTATTTTTGACAGCGGCAAAAGCATGAGCCGCTTTGCGGCCGATTTGCTGAATTATCTGCGTGATTTACTGGTGGTTCAGGCCGGCGGAGAGGCGGCAGACAGAGGAGCTGTTTTTCAGGCCAACCTCGCCTTTGAGCAGGAAACGCTTTTCAAAATGATTGACCTGATAACCAAAAGCCTGCAGGAAATTAAACAGGGGACTCATCCCAAAATCTATGCTGAAATGATGACGATTCAGCTGGCAGAACTGCCTTCAGAAACGGCGCCAAAGTCTTTGGAATCTAATGAAATTGAAGAGCTGAGACAGGAAGTGAACAGGCTGAAAGAAGAGCTGTCAGCCTTTCGCTCGGGTCAATCTGCAGCCAAGACAGACAGTCAGCAATCCGCGGCCAACACCAAAAAAGCATTTAAATACAAGGTTGATAAAGAAAAGATTTTAACAATTATGCAGGAAACAGTTGCTGACAGCCAGCAGTCACGCGCTTATCTTGATGCTTTAAAAGGAGCTTGGAATGAAATTTTAGACAGCATTAAAGCTCAAGACCGTGCCCTTTTGCTGGGGGCAGAACCTGTTCTTGCTAACAGTGAGACCGCAATTCTGGCTTTCAACGCTGCCTTTAATGCCGAACAAGCGATGAAAAGAAGTGATCTCAATGCGGTATTTGGCAATATCATGGATCAGGCGGCAGGTTTCTCGCCCAATATCTTAGCTGTTCCGCGTTCTGATTTTGATCAGATTCGTACAGAATTTGCGCAAAGGTTTAAAAATCAAAAGCAGGAAGAAGCTGAGCAAGCGGACGATAAGGAGGAACTTATCCCGCAGGACTTCGCCTTTTTGTCTGGTAAGATTGAAACTATAGCTGATTAGTCTGAAAACTGCAGCAAAATATCAAATTATACTGGCTGCATCATTTAGCTTACCGTCTTGTGCACCTCTGCTGCAAGTCCGTTTAGGCAGAGATGCAGCAGACATTATAAAAAAGCCGTGACAGACCTGCAACGACTTATCTGCAATGATGGCCAAAGTATGGAATTAGTCAGCCTTTCTTTTTTAGAATAGTTAAAGATGTGCTATAATAAAAGCATGACTAAAGGACAATTTTCATTATTGGCAGTGGTATGTGCCTTTGAAACCTATTTTTTAATGATGCTGTTTTTAACAAGGACTACTTTTTTGCCATTTTTTGGGGAATTTTGCTGCTGCGCAACCTGCAGCGAGCTTATTTGATAACCCAATTTACTAAAACAGTTTTAGACACTACCAAGAAGAAAGACTGATTTCTCCGCTGGTCAGTGTCTTTTTTTGACCATTTTCAAGCTGGACAAGAAGCTCCCCCCGATCGGTAATATCATAAGCAGTGCCTGTGTAAACAGTATTATTTTCCTTAAAAGTAATCTCTTTGTTTAAAACAAGAGATTTTTCTTTGTAAACTTTGAGCAACTCTTTTTCAGGAGTGTTGAAAAAGAGTCTCCAAATTTCAGTAATCAGCTGATTGCGGGTGATATCTGGTTCTTCTGCTGTAAACAGCGACGCTGCTTTAGCAGACAGTTCTTTCGGAAAGCTTTTAACAGCGAAATTCAGGCCGACACCGATAACGATATCGGTAATTAGCCCTGTTTCTACAGATGCAATGGCTTCAGTGAGAATGCCTCCGACTTTTTTTCCTTCTAAGTAAATATCGTTAACCCATTTGATTTCAGTCTCAATGGCAGTCAGTCTGGAAATAGCTTTGACAATACTGGCAGCTACCATCAAAGTGTAGGGTTTAGTCTGAGCAAAGGATTGCTGAGGTTTAAGAAGGAGCGACATATATATCCCCCCTTGTTTAGCTGTAAAAAAAGGTCTTTCGAAGCGCCCCTTGGCTCTGCCCTGCTGAGGAGCTAAGTAGAGATGGGGCGTCTGAACAGCGGCATTTAACCCTTTTTTTGCATCCAGCTGTGTCGAAAGGCTTTTATCGTTAAGGCTGACCGCAATCCCCAGTTCATGGGCAATTCTTTCTGGCAGCAGCAGATCACCGCTGCAAAGACGATAGCCTCTGTTTTTAACAGCTTCGATAGCCAGACCTTGATGCTCCAGATTTTTGACAGCTTTCCAGACAGCTGTACGTGAGAGGCCCAGCTGCTTTGACAGTTCCTGGCCTGTAACAAACTGTCCCTTTTTTTCCTGCAATGACTGATAGATTTGTTCGTATGTTTTCATAACCAAATTATAGCATAATTAGCGTTGCTACAGTTATTTTTAAATCATTTCCGTTTTCTTACTTCCCGCGAGGATTTGTATAACAAAATACCGGAAAACATGATACAATAAAAGGGTTAATAAGTCCCGAAAAGGTGGCTGAACAAGCAGAGTATGGAACAAAAACCATAAGACTTTCCCTGCCTCTTCAACTTCTTGGTTAGGGCTGCCGTATGGCATCTTCGCCTCAGCATAGTTGGTTAGGATGGCTGCTGCGACTTGCGGAATTGTTAAATAGTCCAGCGGGCCGTTTAAGGTGGATAAGTCGCATCCAGACAAGAACTGTCAACCGCAAATAAAGTATCAGGGGTACTTTTGTCCTAATCTCTTTTCGCTTGCAGCAGTTTTACTTTGTTTTAGCTTTGTCTTTTCAGCCAGTGCTTTGTAACTTTTTAACTCGCTAAATGAGACAGCCTTCTCTGGTTTTATTTGCTTAAAACAAGAGCTGTATTTAGTCAGATCAATGATTTATTAAAAGGGGGACATTCTATGTCAGAACGCAAGCTTTTTACGTCTGAATCTGTATCGGAGGGCCATCCGGATAAGATTGCCGACCAAATTTCAGATGCGATTTTAGATGCTGTTTTGGAACAGGACCCAGAAGCACATGTAGCGGCAGAAACAGCTGTTTATACTGGATCGGTCCATGTTTTTGGAGAAATTTCCACAACGGCCTATATAGATATTAATCAAGTGGTAAGGGATACGATTGCAGAAATCGGCTACAGCAATACCGACTATGGTTTTGCAGCAGAAGTGGTAGGGGTTCACCCATCCTTAGTTGAACAGTCGGCCGATATTGCTCAAGGTGTCAATGAAGCCCTAGAGGTCCGCGGAAATACAGCCAGCGATCCTTTAGATTTAATTGGTGCAGGAGATCAGGGCATGATGTTCGGTTTTGCTATTGATGAGACACCGGAACTGATGCCTCTGCCAATCTCCCTGTCTCATAAATTAGTCAAAAAATTGGCTGATTTACGCAAAAGCGGGGAGATAACTTACCTCAGACCTGATGCCAAATCACAGGTAACAGTTGAATATGATGCTGATGACCGACCTGTCCGTGTAGATACAGTCGTTATTTCCACTCAGCATGATCCGGATGTTTCCAGCCAGCACATCCATGATGATGTCATCAATCAGGTTATTAAAGCGGTTATTCCGGCAGAGTATTTAGATGAACAGACAAAGTTTTTCATCAATCCGACAGGCCGTTTCGTCATCGGGGGACCGCAAGGAGATTCCGGTTTGACAGGCCGGAAAATTATTGTAGATACTTACGGCGGTTACGCCCGCCATGGAGGCGGTGCTTTTTCAGGTAAAGATGCCACAAAAGTTGACCGTTCAGCTTCTTATGCGGCCCGCTATATCGCTAAAAATATTGTCGCAGCAGGCCTTGCTTCAAAAGCAGAGGTACAGCTGGCCTATGCTATTGGTGTTGCTCAGCCGGTATCGGTACAGATAGATACCTTTGGTACGGGCAAGGCGGCAGAGAGCAGACTTGAAGAAGCTGTACGGCAGGTCTTTGACCTGCGTCCGGCCGGTATCATTAAAATGCTGGATTTGAAACGTCCTATTTACCGTCAAACCGCGGCTTACGGCCATATGGGACGGACAGATATTGACCTGCCGTGGGAAAAGACGGACCGTACCGAAGATCTGTTAGCTGCCCTGCGATAAAGTGCTAAAGGGATGAACTTTTGGTTTAACAGTCTTATCTAAAAAAACCTGCAATAATCAGCTTTTGTCTGATTATGGCAGGGCTTTTTATTAATAGCAGGGACTATTCAAAATGGTAGTCGTGATAAAAACGGCTGCGGTGCTGCCAACTTTTGTGCTACGCTGAGTTTAAAGCGATTTTCAGGTGTTTTGAACAGTCTTCATCTCTGCAGCTTTTTCAGATCGGTTGCAATCTCGGTCAAAATGAAATAAAACTGTAAGTCCGAGAAATGCTAAAGGTAGAAAAATAACGATTAAACCGATCCAAGAATGTCCTGATGGGGCACCATTTGAAGCTACAGCAGGCTGAAAGTCAATCAGTGTATGGATAATAGTTGGAATCCATAAATTGTTGTACTTTATACGAAGAGCAGCAAATATCAAACCAAAAGCTGCAGCATAAAAAACTTGCTGTATAACAGCTGTAAAAGAACTGCTGGTTAAATTGGTGAGATGGAGCAGACCAAATAAGACAGCGGAAGCACATGAAGCCCAAAACACTGACCGCATGCGGTTTTTGTTTTGGAATACTTGTAAAAACCCGGCAAAGAATACTCCTCGGACAAGAAATTCTTCAAAAACACCAGCAGCGGCAGCAGCCAAAAGAATTGACAGTGCTGGAACGATACCCTTTCTTAATACTGTTTGTATATTATAAGGTACTCGGAAAACAATTAAAAAAAGCACTATAAAAATTCCAAGCAAAACAGCAAATAGAATCTTGCTAACTCTGGAAAACTGCAGTTTTTCAACAAAGATTTTATCGCTTTTAATGAAGCGGTAACAACAGGCAGCTAAACTGATACTGAAAATAAAATTCAAAAGATTGGGAAGAAAAGCTGAACTGTCCTTACTGAATGGCAGCCCCTTAGATAATAGAGAAACTCCAAAAAAGATGAAAAAAATAATCAATCCTTGTAACAATAATTTTTTACCATCGGTTTTTTTAATAGTGTTGCTAATCATTATAGCCTCCTTGTTTTTATTTCTGTTTTTATTTTCCATAGTTTTTACTGATCTGTCAACAAGTGAAAAGAAAAAATAGATAAAAATGAGATACATGTTAGATAGGCTTTAGATAAACCTTTTTGCCTTGTGGTAGAATAAAAATACAGTTGATTATGGGACAAAAAATCGGTAAATTGCCATAACATAACGATTTCGGTTTTGTGATCCTGCCTCAATCAACCATTGCGCCAAACGCATCTGTTTAAAAAAGTAAAACGAGGCAGGTCTTTTGTCCCAGCCTCAGCTCAAGTTTTTATACGGCCTTTGTATCTTATTGGAACTGAACACGGCCTAAAATCCTAGTGAAAAAGAGACGCAATCGTAGGAAGCGCAAGCTGACGTACGAGTGTGGCTGCTCTGTGAGTATGCCTGCCAACGTGATGCAAGCATCTTGTTAAACGACCCTAGCCGTAGCTGACTGAAGGCTTTGCCGTCTTAACAGACGCCCGCACCCTTCTAGTCATCTTGGCAGGGGCGCGTCTGCGAAATCACAGATTTCGGACTTACCGCCATTTTCATACGGATTTCTTAACGGCCTTTGTATCTTAATAGAGGAGGTAGAATATAATGCGTAAGCTGTTGATATTTTTAGTAGGGCTTCTTTCTGTGGCAGGTTTTGTGTGGGACTGCTTTATCTTGTTTAATCTGAATTTATCTATAAAGCAATGGCAGACTTTTGCTGCGGCCATGCTGATTTTTGCTTTGACTTATTTTATTCCTTTATCCGTTTTATCTTGCTATCTGCTAAAAAAAGAAAAGTGCAGTTTGTCTTATTTTTGGCTATCTGTCTTTGCAGGAGCAACCGTGATTGGTTCATTAGCAGGACTTTTAAACTATTGGCTGACAGATCTGCTAAAAACAGTTGTTACCAACCAAGATTTTCTTAATAGCTGGGCACCTAGCCTTGTTCCGCCATTTGCGGAGGAAAGTTTAAAACTGATTTTGGCTTTAATCGTTGCTTATCTAGTCGGGGCTGAAAAGCTCTCTGCTTTCATCTTAATTGGTCTTGGAGTAGGGCTTGGCTTTCAGTTGTCAGAAGATTATACTTATGTCGCTGGATCATTCGTTGAAGGAACAGTGAATCCTGTATGGCAAGCTTTTCTACGCTTGGAAACCGCTTTTGCTTCCCATTGGCTATTGACTGCTATGCTGACTGGAGCTTGTTATATTTTATTTGTGCAGAAATTCAAGCCTAAAACCTACTTAGCATATGTGTGGCTGTTTTCTCCTTTTGTCCTGCATATTTTATGGAACAGCCCTTGGGGTGATGGTAATGTTTTGCTGAAATTGTCGTTAACATTTGTAAGTTGGTTCTTATTTGGAAGCTTATTTCATTACGCTTTTACTGTGAAACTTCGTGAGACAGTACCTGTTTAATAAAAAGGAAGTGGGCTTGAGATATTATAGTTTAACAATATTGTAAAAATAAAACTCTTGGAACTTAGCTGTCTGTTCATGTTAAGTCCCAAGAGTTTTTGTATCATCATAATTTTCAAAAAGTGCGAACATCTTATCACTGGAAGCCATCTTAAAAGCGTCTTTTCTCTGATTTCACTCATTGATATCTTCTCTGATTCAATTTGTCAAAAAGCCTAAAATATGGTAAAATGCAAAAGTTAAGTTTTAGCTAAGAAAGTTTTGGGAGTATGAAAAAGATTATCATTAACGGCGGGAAACCGCTGCAGGGGGAAGTGTCGATTTCAGGGGCGAAAAACAGTGTTGTTGCGCTGATACCGGCTGTTATTCTGACAGATGATACCGTCACATTGGATGGTGTTCCTAACATTTCTGATGTTGACAGTTTGGTTGATATTATGGAAACAATGGGAGCAAGTGTTACACGTACAGGAGAAACGCTTGAAATTAATCCTTGCGGCGTTGAGAATATCCCTATGCCCTACGGTAAAATTAACCGTCTGCGCGCTTCTTATTATTTTTATGGGAGCCTTTTAGGACGTTTTGGCCAAGCGATTGTCGGTTTGCCGGGAGGCTGTGATTTAGGCCCGCGGCCGATAGACCAGCATTTGAAAGCTTTTGCTGCTATGGGAGTAACCGTCTCTTATGAAGGCGATTCTATGCACCTAACCACGCCTCATCAGTCACTTCACGGAGCACATATCTATATGGATACAGTCAGTGTCGGCGCAACAATTAATACGATGATTGCTGCTGTTAAGGCAGACGGACGGACGGTGATTGAAAATGCAGCGCGTGAGCCTGAAATTATTGATGTGGCCACTTTGCTAAATAATATGGGAGCGCAGATTCGCGGTGCTGGGACAGATGTGATTACCATTGACGGTGTTGAAAAACTTCATGGGACACGCCATCAAGTTATCCCTGACCGGATCGAAGCAGGGACCTATATCGCTTTGGCAGCAGCAGCGGGTGAGGGAATCCGTATCAAAAATGTCCTCTATGAACATCTTGAAAGCTATCTCGCTAAATTAGAGGAAATGGGTGTCCGTATGACTGTCGAAGAAGATGCCGTCTATGTGGAAAAACAAGGAAGCCTTAGAGCTGTTTCAGTTAAAACATCACCTTATCCGGGTTTTGCCACTGACCTTCAGCAGCCTCTGACCCCTCTCTTACTGAGTGCTGAGGGGCAAGGAACCATTGTTGATACAATTTATGAAAAACGAACCAATCATGTTCCTGAGCTAGTAAAGATGGGAGGAGCGATATCAGTTGATGAAAGAGGCATTGCTTATCAGGGGCCGAATCACTTGACTGGAGCAGCGGTCAAGGCGACTGATTTGCGTGCAGGTGCTGCTCTGGTTATTGCGGGGCTGATGGCTTCAGGTCAGACAGAAATCAGCAATGTTGAATTTATTCTTCGCGGCTATTCGAATATTATTGAAAAGCTGTCCGCACTTGGCGCCGATATTCATCTTGTAACAGATTGAAGTGAACTTGGGAATGCGTGGCTATCCAGATCATGCTAAATTATAGAACAGGACGCTGTGATCCGCTCCGCTATTTTCAAGCTCTGACGAGGCAGGAACAAAAGTCCTGCCTCGTTTTACTTTTTTAAACAGATGCGTTTGGCGTAGTAGTCGATTGGAAGTTCTTATCCCTTGTTGCGAAAGAGACAGCGACCTCCCCTAATCAACTGTACGGTGGGGACAAAAAATCGAAATCGTCACTTTATGACAATTTACCGACTTTTGTCCCACTCTCTTTTATATAAGCTACAAAGGCTGTGAAAAATGCAAAGGGAAAATAGGCGGTAAGCCAGAAATCTGTGATTTCGCAGACGCCCCCTGTCAGGACGACTAGAAGGGTGCGGTCGGCTGATAAGATGACAAAGCCTTCAGACGTCTACGGCTATTAACTTGAAATCAATTCTAAACTTAGCTATGTCTTTTTTGCACAGCTCTTAGGCCGTGTTCAATTCCACCAAGATACAAAGGCGGTTAAAAACGTAAAGGGGAAATAGGAAACCGGCGCTAGGTCGCTAGACCTTAGACGGTTTGTACTCACAGAGCAGCCACACTCGTACGTCAGCTTGAGACTTCCTACGATTGTGTCTCTTTTTCCCGCAACGTTTAGGCTGTGTTCAATAATGGCAGTTAAACAATTTCCGGCAAGCCCTTTCTCTTTTACGCTGTCTCTTATGGTATAATAAAACTATGGATATTTGGACAGAACTGGGGCGCTATGCTTTTTGGACTACAGAACGGTTAATTATGCGTCCCTTTGCTTTTTCTGACAGAGACGATTTTTGGGCTATTTGTTCCAATCCGCAAAATCTCAATTTTATTTTTCCTGCTCAAGCAAGCAGATATGAAAGTGATTACCTGCTGGTGCACTATTTCATGAAAGCTCCTTTGGGCATTTGGGCTATTGAAGATAAAGAGACAGGCAAAATGATTGGAGCTATTCGTTTTGAAAAATTGAATTCCCTGTCTCAAATAACGGAAATCGGCTATTTTCTGCATCGGGATTTTTGGAACCAAGGCTACATGACTGAATGCCTGCAGACTTTAGTTTACTTGAGTTTTACAGCAATGGACTTAAAGGCTTTAAAAGTGATTATCCATCAAGAAAATGCAGCCAGTCATCGGGTTGCTCAAAAAAGCGGCTTTCGTCTAACGAGAGAATTTAAAGGAAGCGATCGTTATTCGCATAAAATGCGGAGCTATGCCGAATATCAGATCCTTAAGGGTGATTATCATTATGAGTAAGCATCAGGAAATATTAGAGTATCTGGAAAACCTAGCGGTTGGTAAGCGGGTGAGCGTCCGCAGCATTGCCAATCATTTAAAAGTCAGCGAGGGAACAGCTTACCGGGCAATTAAAGAAGGAGAAAGGCGCGGACTTGTGGAAACCCGTCCGCGAAGCGGGACTGTCCGGGTTGAGCAGAAACCCGATGTTCGTATTGAACGTTTAACTTATGCTGAAATTGCCCGTATCAGTGATTCAGAAGTTTTGGCTGGGGAGGCCGGCCTCGGCCATGAATTCAGCAAGTTTTCTATTGGTGCCATGACTCGCCAGAATATCGGCCGTTATTTAGTCAAAGGGGGACTTCTTATTGTCGGCGATCGGGAAAATATCCAGCTTCTGGCTCTGGAGAATCATAATGCTATTTTGGTAACTGGCGGTTTCTCTGTTTCAGAACGGGTTATCTCTTTGGCAGATAATCAGGGGATTCCGGTGATGGTTACACATTATGATACCTTTACAGTGGCTACGATGATTAACCATGCTCTTTCTAACGTTCGCATCAAGACGGATTTAAAAACAGTCGGTCAAGTCTACCAGTCAGCGGCGAATTACGGTTATTTGACAGCTGATGAAACTATTAAAGCTTATCATGCTCTCATTAAACAAACCACACATGTTCGTTTTCCGGTCGTAGATGCCGATAATCAGGTGATCGGCGTGATAAGCATGCGGGATGTATTAGGAAAGGATAGCTGCCTCAATTTAACGGAGGTTATGACCGAAAACCCTATTGTGGCAAAACCCAATACAAGTTTAGCCAGTATCAGCCAGAAAATGATTTTTGAAGATCTTAATATGCTGCCTGTTGTTTCTGCTGAGCAGACTTTGCTGGGCGTGATTACCCGTCGTCAGGTTATGGAGAACCTCCCGGATAATCTCAGGCAAAACAACCTTTATACTTACAGCGATCAGATGATTGCCAATCTGTCTATGGTTCAAGGCAATTATCAGTTTATCGTTGAACCGGCTATGATTGATTATTCGGGCAATTTAGCGCAGGGCGTTTTGGCAGAACTGCTTAAAGAAATTGCAGTTCGTGTTTTGACACAGAAAAAGCGGAAAAATATCATTATTGAACAAATGATGTTATACTTTTTACAGGCGGTGCAGATTGATGATAAATTGACGATTCATCCGCAAATTATCAGTGAAAACAGACGCAGTCTGCTGCTGGATATAGCCGTCTACCTCAACAGCCAGATGGTTGCCAAAGCCATTATAACGACAAAAATAAATTAATATTTAAGGAGTATGGTATACAATGATTACATTAAAATCGGCACGTGAAATAGAAGCGATGGATAAGGCTGGGAGCTTTTTAGCCAGTATCCATAAAGGTTTGCGTGAGCTGATTAAGCCTGGAGCAGATATGTGGGCGGTAGAAGAATATGTCCGCAGGCGCTGTAAGGAAGGGAATGTCCTACCTTTGCAGATCGGCGTCGACGGTTCTGTTATGGATTATCCCTACGCAACTTGCTGCGGCTTAAATGATGAAGTAGCCCATGCTTTCCCCAGACATTATATTTTAAAAGAAGGTGATTTGCTGAAAGTTGACATGGTTTTGAGCGAACCGCTGGACAAATCCGCTGTCGATGTGGGCAAACTGAATTTTAATAATGTTGCTGAAATGAAGAAATATACTGAAAACTATACCGGCGGTTTAGCTGATTCTTGCTGGGCTTATGCCGTTGGCAATGTTTCAGAAGAAGCAGCAAAGCTTATGGCGGTTACCAAAGAAGCACTGTACCTGGGCATCGAGCAGGCTGTTATCGGCAATCGCATTGGCGATATCGGTGCAGCTATTCAGAACTATGCTGAGAGCCATGGCTATGGCGTCGTTAGAGATTTAGTAGGCCATGGTGTTGGACCGACAATGCACGAGGAACCAATGGTCCCTCATTACGGAACTGCCGGACGCGGTCTTCGTCTGCGCGAAGGAATGGTTTTGACCATCGAGCCCATGATTAATACCGGAACTTGGGAGATTGATACGGACCCCGAAACAGGCTGGGCTCATAAGACACTTGATGGCGGTCTGTCCTGCCAGTATGAACATCAATTTGTTATTACCAAGGACGGTCCGCAGATTTTGACCAGTCAAGGTGAAGAGAGAACTTACTAAATGAAGAAGAAAAATTTTGTAGATAACCTTCTTTCAAAATTGGAATATGAGCCTTTTCAAGCTTTTTTGCGCCATTACCGCAGTGCTGAAGTGGATCTGTCTTCAATTGCAGTAGCTTATTATTTGCTTTTGACGGCCTTCCCGCTTATTGTCATTGCAGCTAACATTTTTCCTTATTTCAATATTGATATTTCTGATTTACTGCGGCTGATGAAGGATAATCTGCCAAAGGATATCTATGCTTCAGCTTCAGCAATTACGATTAATATCTTTTCGAAACCTTCCGGAAGTATTCTGGGAGTGGCAACACTGACAGGACTGTGGACCATGTCAAGAAGTCTGACTTCTCTGCAAAAAGCTATTAATAAAGCTTACGGTGCCTCTCCTCACAGAGATTTTGTCATTGGCCACCTTATCGGAATTTTGGCTAGCCTCTTAATCCTTTTCCTCTTGACTTTTGTCCTGATTTTTTCAACGTTCAGTAAAGGGGTCCTGCAGGCTGTAGATAATCGTTATGACTTGAATGATACTTTTTACAGCTTGGTTTTAAATTTATCTCAGCCGGTAACGATTGTGACTATTTTTGTCGGACTGATGCTGCTGTACTTTTTGTTGCCCAATGTTCGCATTACCAAAATTCGCTACATTCTTCCGGGAACTGTTTTTACAACCTTTGTGATGGGCTTTTTAAGCAGCATGGTCAGTAACTATATTTTAAATACCTTTGAGCGGATGGTTGACTTAAAGACCTTTGGTTCAGTCGTTATCTTTATTTTAATGCTTTGGTTTATTTTTCTGGCACGCATTCTGATTTTAGGAGCTATTTTCAATGCAACCTTTCAGGAACTGCGTTACGGTGAATTGGAAGGACGGCGTGGGACTTTGGTGTCGCTGATTCAGGGACATTCTGAGAAAGACAGCCAGCCGCCAAAGGATGAAAAAACCGAATAAGACTGGCTGTGTTCCTTGCGCAACAAGGGATGAAAACGTCCGATTAACGGCTGCGCCAAACTCATCTGTTTAAAAAGTAAAATGAGGCAGGGGCTTTGAACAGCTCCCTGCCTCGTTTCGTTTTATCAAAGCTGTTTGATTGATATAAAAATAAAATGGGATAAAAGAGGGCTCTATAATTTCTGTAGTGGGTAACTCCACTCTGGAGATTATGGAGCTTTTTGACTGTAGAAAAAAAGTCCCATATGACTTATAATGAAAAGCGTTCAAACAACTCATTAGAAAGGCTCATATGGAACATCTTAAGCATACCACAGAATTAATCGGAATGAAAGACCCAAATATCATCATAGGGAGTGCTGTTAAATACGATAGTCATATTGTCATCAACGCTATGCTGGATTATCCACCAAAACATTGTCCTCTCTGTAATCACCACATGATTAAATATGATTTCCAAAAGCCATCAACCATTCCAATCTTAGATATCTAAGGCATGCCAACCCTCCTTAAACTCAAAAAAAGACGCTTCCAATGCAAGTCCTGCCGTAAAGTCAGGGTCGCTCAAACAAGTTTGCTTAAGAAGAATCACCAAATCTCGCATCCTGTCTGGCAGAAAATCACCCAGCTTCATACCGAAAAACGGACCAATACAGACATCGCTAAAGCCCTTCATATCTCCGTTTCTGCCGTCCAACGACAGTTAGAACAATTGACTTTCAAAGAGGACTTTTCAAGACTTCCTGAGATCTTATCTTGGGATGAATTTTCATGTCACAAGGGAAGACTCGCTTTTATCGCTCAAGATTTTCAAACCAAAAAGATTATGGCCATTTTAGACAACAACCAGCAAACAACTATCAAGAACCACTTTTTGAAGTACTCTCGAAAGGGTCGTGAGCAGGTTAAGGTCGTGACCGCAGACATGTCTGGAAGCTATATCCCCCTAATCAAAAGATTATTTCCAAACGCCAAGATTGTGTTGGACCGTTTCCACATTGTGCAGCACCTAGGACGTGCTATGTTGGCTACCAGAATTGCCATCATGAAAACCTTTGATAAAGGCTCATTACCTTATCGTGCCTTAAAAAATCACTGGCGACTCTTCCAAAAAGAGAGTCGGAAGCTCTCTGACAAACCCTTCTATTCACGAACTTTCAGACAGACTTTAACACCTCGTGAAATCATTGAGAAAACACTAAATCTCTCAGACGAACTTTGCTATTACTATGATCTTTATCAGCTGCTCTTATTCCATTTTCAGCAGAAGAATTCCAAGTACTTTTTCGAACTGATCGAAGAACACATGGGCACGGTCAACTCAGTGCTTCAAACGACCTTTAAGACCTTCAAGAAATACAAAAAAGAGATTACCAACGCCCTTGAATTCCCCTACTCCAACGCCAAACTCGAAGCTACCAATAAGATTATCAAAGACATTAAGCGAAATGCCTTTGGTTTTAGGAACTTCAAAAACTTTAAAACTAAAATTCTAATCGCTTTGAACATTCAAAAAGAGAGAACCTCTCTGATTCTCTCTCGTGCTTAGCTATAAGTCACCCACTACAGTTGACAATGAGCCTAAAAGAGCTTGAGCCTGCCGGGGCATGCTTGCTTGGCAGGCATCCCCAGAACGGTGCTGTCTGTAAGACTGCGTATAAAAGCATCTCAATTTAGCGTACTTTTTTGGAATAATTTTTTGTTTGATGGGCAGCTTTATCTGGCCGCACTTTAATTTTTCGGACCCCCACTTTAAACGGCCTAATGGACTTGTCTAACTACTCCAAAAGTTACAGCGGCTATATCCAGCTGTGCGGGATGAAGAGGGAATTTATCCAGCAGCTGACTTCAGTTTGAACCAAAAAAACTGAAGAGTGAGGGAAGGCTTATGGTTCAGGGCGGCTTTGAGTTAGACTGGGAAAACTGTCTTTCTTTTAGCCGTCACTTTTTATCGGACTTGGCTAATCGCATAAAGTATGGTACAATAAGCGAGTTGTTTATTGCAACCCTTGGCGCTTAGCTTCTTTCGCCAAGCATATTAGAAACGTAAAATAGAAGTTATTTGGTCTGCGGGAATGGTGCGACTATTTCCTTATTAAGATTCAGTTTCTGATAAGACAGAACAGGATTCTGCTGTAGGTCTGTTTCTCTTTGTCTGTACTTTATCTGTTATCTGACAAAATGATTTCTATGTGTGACGTTAAAGGAGAAAAATTTATGAAAATATTATCTGTACGCGATTATGCCCACATTGCTCTTGTCGCTGCGCTTTATATCGTTTTAACGATTACACCGCCGCTCAATGCGCTTTCTTACGGAATGTATCAGTTCCGTGTCTCGGAAATGATGAATTTCCTTGCATTTTATAATCCTAAATACATCATCAGCTTAACCTTAGGCTGTATGCTGGCCAATTTATACAGTTTCACTCTTGTTGATGTTGCTGTTGGAGGCGGTTCAACCCTTGTCTTTGTTACTTTGGGAGTTGTTCTTTTTGACCGCTATAAAAAAGAATATGTGCTTGGAGGGGTGTTTAATAAAGCTTTCTTCTATTTTTCTTTCTTTTTTGCGGCTTCAATGATTACTATTGCTGTTGAGTTAACCTTTTTTGGTGCCCCTTTTTGGTTGAGCTGGTTGACAACAGCTGTCGGCGAGTTGGTTTCGCTCTTAGTCGGTTCTGTCATCATAGATAAAGTAGGACAGCATATTGATTTGAGCAGATAAATAAAGTCTTTAATATTAAGTCTTACGCAAGCGGCTGGGGCACAAGTGTCCCAGCTTAGTTTATTTTACAGAAATAATTTTTGGTGATTGGAAGACGTTATCTGGATGCATCTTAACATTTTATCGTCCGTTTTAAATGGTTCCCTAGGTTGTTTTTACGGCTGCACAAAAAATATTGCCAGTCACCCTAACAAACTGTGCGGGTCTGAGAGTGGCCTTATCCAGTAGAACGATCATCCCGAACAGCAAATTGGAGAGTGAGGGGAGCCTTAGTTTTGGGCTCTGTCTCACTCTCTTTTTATTTTATAAGGCTGTCATCATAAAAATGTAATCCTGCCGTTTGCCATATTGATTTTAGATAGCAGTGTGAAGACTGATGCTGGTTGACTGCTTCGGAATGGACAGGGATTAGTATTGAGAAACGTTGGCGGTTTTGCAGCTTGTTTTAATGCGGCAGAGATATTTTGCTTCTTTTGGTTTTCATTGCTATTATTTTATCTTATAATAAAATAATAGAGGAGGTTAGGATAAATGGCAAGAGCTTTCAAATTAGTTGTAACTGATATGGACGGAACATTCCTCAATCATCAGGGCGAGTTCAGCATGGAGCGCCTGAAAGCTGTTATTGAGAATTTCAAGCGCAAAGGGATTCTGTTTGCAGCTGCATCTGGGAGGAGTTTAAGCAATTTGGAAACGACTTTTGCTGAAGTCAAAAATGATATGGCCTTTATTGCGGAAAATGGAACTTTGGTCAGTTATGAATCAGCTGTCATATTTGAAGCAGCTATACCTAAAGCACATTATCTGCAGGCTTTGGCTGATTTGCGGCAAGTTCCGCATTTTAATCCTAAGAATGTCATCTTGTCGGGACGGCAGGGAGCCTATATCCTTGCTCAGGCGGATTCTGCCTTTTTTGATTATATGTCTTATTACTACGGGAATCTTAGACGGGTTGCTGATTTTGAAGAGATTAATGACAGTATCTTAAAAATTGATACAAAATTTCCGCCGGAACATACGGATATCAGTGAACAATTGATTAATCAGCAGCTGCAGGATTTAACAGCGGTAACCACTGGCTTTGGAGCGATAGACATTATTACGAAAAATATCAATAAAGGAACAGCTGTTCAAAAATTATGCGAAAGACTTGGTGTTTCATCGCAAGATGTTCTGGCTTTTGGCGACAACCTTAATGATTATGAAATGCTGGCTTATGCTGGCTGTGCGGTTGCCCCTAAAAATGCCAGGAAGGAGATTAAGAGACTGGCTGATCAGATTATTGCCGATCACAAAGAATTTTCAGTCATGTCCTATATAGAAAAATTATAAAAGAGATTTCCCTGTCTCCTCTAAGACGAAATTATGGTAAAATAGATTATATGAAAAATCGAATGAAGAAACTGGTTGAACAGCTCAATCAATATGCGAAAGAATATTATACTGAGGATAATCCCAGTATTTCTGACAGTGACTATGACAAACTCTACCGTGAGTTACAAGCGCTGGAAAAGGATTATCCGGAGCTCATCCAGGCAAACAGCCCCACACATCGGGTGGGGGGAGTTGTTTTAGACGGATTTGAAAAATACGAACATGAGTATCCGCTCTTTTCTTTGCAGGATGCTTTTTCGCATGCAGAATTATTGGAATTTGACCGCCGCATTAAAGCTGAGTTTCCCGATGCCGAGTATTTGGCTGAATTAAAAATTGACGGTCTGTCTGTTTCCCTGACGTATACTGACGGACGCCTGCAGGTAGGCGCAACGCGCGGAGACGGGCGTATTGGCGAAAATATTACCGAAAATCTAAAAAGAGTAAAAGATATTCCTTTGCAGCTGGAACACAATTTAGATATAACAGTGCGCGGCGAGTGTTATCTGCCTAAAGCCTCTTTTGCTAAAATAAATCAGGAGCGTCAGGAAAATGGTGAAACAGAGTTTGCCAATCCAAGAAATGCTGCTGCTGGGACTTTGCGTCAGCTGGACACGGCTGTAGTGGCTAAACGTCATTTAGCAACTTTTTTGTATCAAGAGGCCAGTCCAACAGAAGCAGGCAGTCAGGACGCTGTTTTAAAGGGACTGGGTCAGCTTGGTTTTTCAGTCAATTCCCATTATTTCTTAAGCTCATCAATGGATGAGATTTGGAACTTTATTGAGGAAATGACTAAAGAACGCGATCATCTTCCTTATGAAATAGATGGTGTTGTTATCAAGGTCAACAGCCTGGCTATGCAGGAAGAGCTGGGCTTTACTGTCAAGGCGCCTCGCTGGGCTATTGCTTATAAATTTCCAGCTGAGGAGAAAGAAGCGACACTCTTGTCAGTAGACTGGACTGTGGGAAGGACTGGAGTTGTTACACCAACAGCAAATTTAACTCCAGTTCAGCTGGCAGGTACCAGAGTAAGCCGGGCGACACTGCATAATGTGGATTATATTGCCGAAAAAGATATTCGTATCGGTGATACTGTTGTTGTCTATAAAGCGGGTGATATCATTCCTGCTGTTTTACGGGTTGCAGACAGCGGCCGGAATCAGCAGGAACCGCTGCCGATTCCAGAGCACTGCCCGTCTTGCGGAAGCGATCTGCTCCATTTTGAAGATGAAGTTGCTCTGCGCTGTATCAATCCCCTTTGTCCGAGTCAGATTAAAGAAAAACTGGTCCATTTTGCCAGCAGAGATGCCATGAATATCAGCGGACTAGGTCCGGCTGTTGTGGAAAAACTTTTTCAGGCAGAGCTGGTCAGTGATGTTGCTGATATCTATAAACTTAACACAGAGCAGTTTATGTGTTTAGAGGGCATTAAGGAAAAGTCAGCGGCTAAACTTTCTCAGGCTGTTCAGGCTTCGAAATCCAATTCTGCCGAGAGACTTTTGTTCGGTTTAGGAATCCGTCATGTCGGCGCAAAAGTCAGCCGCCAGCTTTTAGAGTATTTTGGTGATATAGAAACGCTGGCAGGGGCAGATTTCGCTGCTATTTCGTCCATTGCGGGTCTCGGCGAGGTGATTGCCCGCTCGCTGGAGACTTACTTTGCTAAAGAAGAAGCCAAACGGCTGCTTGAAGAACTGAAGGGGAACGGCGTTAATCTGTCTTATCTGGGACCAAAACGAGTTCTGGACGCCCCTCTGTCAGGGATGACTGTTGTTTTAACCGGGAAATTAACTGAGATGACCCGCAGTCAGGCTGCAGAAAAACTGCAGACGCTCGGTGCCCATGTTACAGGCAGTGTTTCAAAGAAAACCGATATTGTCGTGGCGGGGAGCGATGCTGGTTCCAAATTAACAAAGGCACAGAATTTAGGTATTACTGTCAAAGATGAAGAGTGGCTGCTTGGTTTGTAGGTGAGGAAAAGAAATGACTAAACAAAAAAAAGCCCGTTTGATTTACAATCCGACATCTGGTCAGGAAATAATGAAAAAAAATGTTGCTGAAGTCTTAAATATTTTAGAAGGATTTGGCTACGAAACTTCAGCTTTTCAAACAACTGCCGGAAAAGATTCGGCCAAAAAAGAAGCACAGCGGGTGGCCGAAGCGGGTTTTGATCTTATTGTTGCTGCTGGAGGAGATGGGACAATCAATGAGGTTGTCAGCGGGATTGCACCTTTAGAAAAACGTCCGCAAATAGCTGTTATCCCGACCGGAACAACAAATGACTTTGCCCGTGCACTTAAAATTCCGCGCGGCAATCCTATTAAAGCGGCTCAGCTAATAGGCAAGAATCAGACTATTCAGATGGATATCGGAAAAGCCTATGAAAATTCATATTTTATCAATATTGCTGCTGCCGGTTCGTTCACTGAATTGACCTACAGCGTCCCCAGCCAATTAAAAACCACTTTTGGTTATCTGGCCTACCTGGCAAAGGGGGTAGAGCTTCTGCCCGGTGTCCGTACAGTCCCTGTCCGTATCAATCACGACAGCGGGGTGTTTGAAGGCGAAGTATCAATGATTTTTGTTGCTCTAACTAATTCGGTCGGCGGTTTTGAGAGGATTGCGCCCGATGCTAAATTGGATGATGGAAATTTCACCTTAATTCTGATTAAGACTGCTAATTTGATCGAAATACTGCACCTAATCCGAAAAGTTTTAGACGGCGGCAAACATATTTATGATAAACGGGTGGAGTATATCAAAACGAGTTATTTGGAAATTCAGCCTTTGTCTGATAAACGCATGATGATTAATCTGGATGGGGAATATGGGGGAGACGCCCCAATCACCCTGCAAAATTTGAATAATCATATTACTTTTTATGCGGACACCGATGAGATTTCCGATGATGCTCTTGTTTTGGATCAGGAAAAACTGGCTTTAGAGGCTATTGCTCAGAAATTTACACACGAAGTAGATGATTTGGAAAACAAAGCAGGAGAGTGATTGGAAATGAAGAATACGGTCATTGTGCACTATCACAGCCGGCGCGGCAACTACTTTGAATTAAGCTTATGGAAGTGGCGGGATGGTCAGTGGGGGACAGATGCTCATTTTTCCCGTTTTGACAGCTTTGGTGCGGTTGCTAACTTAAGCTACCCTGCCCCATATTTTCTCAGTCATGTTTATGTCAGTGTTAAAAGTCCGCACTGGACTTATAAAACAGCAGATTTTCGTATTAATCGCAACAGCGGCATTCCTAAAACAGAAGTGTGGATTGTTGATGGCGATGATACCCTGTACTATTCCAGACAGGCTGCGGTTGCCAGCCACGCCTACAGCCGCCGCCAGCCCCGTGCTTTTGATATGGCGACAAACAGTCAGGCTTTTGACTTGAAATGGGGATTTAGCGGCTGGCTGGGCTTCCGGTATCAGAAAGAACAAACCGCTTTTCGTCTGTGGGCGCCGACTGCTGAGCATGTGGAATTAATTCTCTACAGCTCAACGGATGAAAAGGCCAGTGTTGACCAGGTTATCCCTATGGAACGGGGAACAGGGGACTATCCGGAAGATCATCAGAAAAATACACAAGGTGTTTGGTCTGTCACAGTTTCCGATGATCTAAACTACTGTGCTTACCGTTACCGGGTATACTACCGCAGGCGGACCTTTAATGATACAAGGGATCCTTATTCCCTGGCGACAACAGCAGACGGCAGGCGGTCTATTGTTATTGCGCCGGAATATCTGCGTCCGGAAGGATTCACAGTTAAGCAGGGGCAGGAAGCATTCTGGCGCTTGGACAACCCTAATCAGGCCGTTATTTATGAGATGCATGTCCGAGATTTTTCTATTTCTGAAACATCTGGGGTTCGCGCGGAAAATCGCGGAAAGTTTAAAGGAGTCTATGAAGAAGGAACCCAGAATCAGTTTGGTGATAAAACGGGTTTTGACTATGTAAAAGAACTTGGTGTGACTCATATTCAGCTGCAGCCGGTTTTTGATCATCATCAGACTTTTGATGACAAAGGGGGCTACGCTTATAATTGGGGCTATGATCCTGAAAATTACAATGTTCCCGAAGCGAGTTTCACCAGCAATCCGCATGAACCGGCTACTCGGATTTTGGAACTGAAGCAGCTGATTCAGGCCTACCATGATGCCGGTATTAATGTTATTATGGATGTTGTTTACAATCATACTTATTCCTCACAGAATTCAGCTTTTCAGCTGTCTGTCCCGGATTACTTCTACCGGATGAATGCAGATGGTTCTTTCCAGGATGGGACAGGCTGCGGCAATGAGACAGCCAGCGAAAAGGAAATGTTTCGGAAATACATGTTGGATTCTATCTTGTACTGGGTCAAAGAATACAACATTGATGGTTTCCGTTTTGATTTAATGGGGATTCATGATATTGATACCATGAATCTTATTCGGGCCGAACTGGATAAAATTGACCGCCGTATTCTGATGTACGGTGAAGGCTGGGATATGGGAACAGGTCTGCTGCCGGAACAGAAGGCCAAGAAAGAGAATGCTTATCAAATGCCCCGTATCGGTTTTTTTAATGATGATGGGCGCAATGCCGTAAAAGGAGCAGAAGTTTACGGCTCTTTTGAAAAAGGTTTTGTATCCGGTGCTCCTAAAGAAGATAAGGTAGCTAAGACTGTTTTAGGCAGTGATGAGTTTGTCGGTTATATCACACCTTCTCAGGTCTTAAATTATGTTGAGGCCCATGATAATTATAATCTGAATGACTTGCTTCTGGAATTGCATCCTGATGATGATAAGATTACCCATATTAAGCGAGTTGAGTTGGCGACAGCTATGGGGCTCCTGACTCAGGGGATGTCCTTTATGCAAATCGGTCAGGAATTTTTACGGACTAAACTTTATCCGACCGGCAAGGATGGTGAATTAACATGGGCTGACAAAGAAAGAGCGATGAATTCCTACAATGCTCCGGATCAGGTCAATCAGGTCAATTGGCGCCATGTCACTTATTATAAACCGACTATTGCCTTTATAAAGAAAATCATCGCTTTAAAAACTGAAACACCGTTCTTTTCTTACGAAACCTTCGAAGAAATCCGCAGTCATGTTTATGTGACTGAAGCTGGCAGTGGCAGCGGTTTTGTCAGTTTTGAAATTGATGACCTGATAACGCTAAAAGTGGTTTTCTGTATATTTGGAAAACGCTTGCAAAACCTTCGGGTGAATGATATAATAGTAGAGACAAATAAAAGCTATCAACAAAATGGTTTAGACATTGAAAATTTGACAGCGATGGTCCTTGATATTACGAAATAACCTGAGAATTTCTCAGGTTATTTTTGTTTTTTACAGCCGGATTATTATTTTGTCAGTGTTTCAGAAAAAATGGAAAGGATGGTGCTATGGACACAAAAGAAGCGCTTTTCACCTTTGGAACCGGAGAGAATTTTCATATTCAGCACTACTTTGGCGTTCACAAAGAAGAGCGAGACGGTAAAGAGGGTTACGTTTTCCGCGTTTGGGCTCCTAATGCCGAGGCTCTGTATGTTATAGGCGATTTTACTTCTTGGAAGGAGAACCCCGTTGAAATGGCCCAAAATGAGGCAGGGGTTTGGGAAGTGTTTACCAGTCTTCCGGCAGAAGGAGAACTGTACAAGTACCTTGTCAAACGAAGCGGAGGACAGCTGGTTGAAAAGATGGATCCAGTTGCCCTTTATTTGGAAGAAAGGCCTGGGACAGGAGCTGTTGTCAAAACTTTTGCAGAGAGAAAATGGAAAGATTCCCTTTGGATGGGACGCCGCAAACGCTTTGGTTTCAAACAGCGGCCGGTTAATATTTATGAAGTCCATGCAGGTTCTTGGAAGCATGACGCTTCGGGTCGGCCTTACGGGTTTGCTCAGCTTAAGGAAGAGCTCATTCCTTATCTGGTAAAAATGAATTATACTCATGTAGAATTTATGCCGATTATGGCACATCCGCTTGGGATGAGCTGGGGCTATCAGCTGATGGGATATTTTGCTTTTGAACACAGCTACGGCACCCCTGAGGAATTTCAGGATTTTGTTGAAGCCTGTCACCTTAATAATATCGGGGTTATCGTAGACTGGGTACCGGGGCATTTTACTCAAAATGATGATGCGCTTGCCTATTTTGACGGTACACCTACTTATGAATATCAAGACCACCATCGGGCTCATAATTATCGCTGGGGTGCCCTTAATTTTGATTTAGGGAAGAATCAGGTGCAGTCTTTTCTGATTTCTAGTGCCTTGTTCTGGATTGAGCAGTACCATATTGACGGAATTCGAGTGGATGCAGTCAGCAATATGCTTTATCTGGACTATGATGATGGTCCATGGGCTCCCAATCAGTTTGGCGGTAATCGCAATATTGAAGGCTATAATTTCTTGCGCAGATTAAACGGCATTATCAAATACCGTCATCCAGATGTGATGATGGTTGCAGAAGAATCGACAGCCTCTACGCCGATTACTAGAGCGATTGATCAGGACGGCCTGGGCTTTGATTATAAGTGGAACATGGGATGGATGAACGATATCCTCAAGTTCTACGAGGAAGATCCTATTTATCGCCAATACGATTTTAATTTAGTGACTTTCAGTTTTATGTATGCATTTGATGAAAACTTTATCCTGCCTTTCTCACACGATGAAGTCGTTCATGGCAAAAAGAGCATGATGCATAAAATGTGGGGAGACCGCTATAATCAGTTTGCCGGCTTGCGCAACCTTTATACTTACCAGATGTGCCATCCTGGGAAAAAACTGCTTTTTATGGGCAGTGAATTCGGTCAGTTCCTTGAATGGAAGTACGATCATGGTCTGGAGTGGGGCAATCTGGATGAAGCTGATGGCCTAAATCTAAAAATGCAGCAGTTTACCAGCCATCTTAATCAGTTTTACAAAGATAATAAGGCCCTCTGGCTGCTGGACGATTCCTACGAAGGTTTGGAAATCATTGATGCGGATAATACTGCTCAAAGTGTCCTTACTTTTATCCGTAAAAACGATAAAGGAGATATGTTAGTCTGCGTCTTTAATATGACACCGGTTGAACGCAAAGAATTTACTATCGGGGTACCGCTGGCAGGTATTTATGAAGAAATCCTTAATACTGAAATGGAAGAATACGGCGGTGTTTGGAAGGAAAACAACCCACAGACACGGACTCAGTCAGGTCTATGGAAAGACTATCAGAATACACTGACCTTTACGCTCCCGGCTTTAGGTGCAAGCATCTGGAAAATTAAACGCCGTTTAAAAAATAAAAGCTGAAAGGGGAAAATGTCTCCTAAAAGACTGATTTAAACTTTCTTTTTAGACGGGCATTATCTATTTATCTTATTAACTTTTATCATTATAGCTCTGCCGGCTGTTTGGCAGGAAGGGTTTGTTTATCTTCAACAGACAGCCGGTACAAGACTTTTGGCTGATTCACTAAGTAATGTTTAAAAGCTGTTTAGTGAAAGAATACGGTTGCTTTTAACAAGTTACGAAAGGAAAACTAAATGAAGAATGAAATGTTAGCTCTTATCCTCGCTGGAGGACAAGGGACACGTCTTGGAAAATTGACACAAAGTATTGCTAAACCGGCAGTACAGTTCGGCGGCCGTTACCGGATTATTGATTTTGCACTGTCAAACTGTGCAAATTCAGGAATTAATAATGTTGGTGTCATTACACAGTATCAGCCGCTGGCTCTTAACAGCCATATCGGGAATGGTTCAAGCTGGGGACTTGATGGCATTAATTCAGGGGCTACGATTCTTCAGCCCTACTCAGCAACCGAAGGAAACCGCTGGTTTCAGGGGACCAGTCATGCGATTTACCAAAATATTGATTACATTGACTCAATCAATCCAGAATATGTGCTGATTTTGTCAGGCGATCATATTTATAAAATGGATTATGACGATATGCTGCAGACACATAAGGACAATCTGGCCAGCCTGACAGTAGCCGTTATTGATGTCCCGCTTAAAGAAGCCAGCCGCTTTGGTATTATGAACACTGATTCTAATAACCGGATCGTTGAGTTTGAAGAAAAACCAGAAAATCCTAAATCAACTAAGGCTTCTATGGGAATTTATATCTTTGACTGGAAGCGTCTGCGCGAAATGCTGGTTGATGCAGAGAAAAACAATGTTGAAATGTCTGATTTTGGCAAAAATGTTATTCCGGCATACCTTGAATCCGGTGAACGGGTGTATACCTATAATTTCCAAGGCTACTGGAAAGATGTTGGGACTATTGAATCTCTTTGGGAAGCTAATATGGAATACATCGGTGAAGACAATGAGCTGCACAGCCGCGACCGTTCTTGGAAAATTTATTCCAGAAATCTGATTGCGCCGCCTAACTTTATTACTGAAGAAGCCAGTGTTAAAGATTCACTTGTCGTTGACGGCTGTTTTGTTTCAGGAAAGGTTGAGCATTCGATCCTTTCCACAAATGTTCAGGTTAAAGAAGGAGCTGAAATTAAGGATTCCTTTATTATGAGCGGCGCTGTTATCAGCGAGGGTGCGAAGATCACACGGGCTATCGTTGGCGAAGGTGCTATTATTGGTGAAGGCGTGGAAATTGATGGCACGGAAGAAGTGCAAGTTGTTGGTTACAATGAAGTAGTGGGGGTACCAAATGAAGATTGATAAATATTCTGCAATTCTCGGAAATGCCATCGGCTTTCCAGAAATGGAAGGGCTGACAGCTGTGCGCCCATTAGCCAGCCTGCCCTTTGATGGCAAATACCGTTTAATTGACTTTCAACTGTCTAATTTGGCCAATGCAGGTATTCGCAGTGTTTACGGTATTTTCCGCGGTCAAAATATCCGTTCGGTTTTTGATCATATCCGAAGCGGCCGTGAATGGGGACTGAACACCCTTCTCAGCCACTATTTCCTCGGTTTTTACAATACCAGTGAAGACAGTACCGTGGCTGACCATGACTATTATGATCAAATACTGACTTACCTCAAGCGTTCAGGTTCAGACCAAACTGTTTATATGTCCTGCGATATTCTTTGCAATATTGACTTGCAGCAGGTAATTCATCTGCACAATGCTAATAAGCGCAATATCACAGTGGTGTATAAAAAAATGCCGAAAGAGTTTATTTCGCAGGCTAATGATATCTTAGAAATTGATGAAGCTGATATTGTTACCGGCCGCCGTGATCGTTTCGAAGACAGCAGTACGACCGATAAGATGTCAGCAGGGATTTATATCATTGACACACCTTGGCTGATTGAACAGATGGAAAAGGAAGCTCAGAAAGACAAACCTCAAAAACTGCGTTTCTTGCTCAGAGACCTAACGGTCAGTGAACAAGCTTTGGCTTTTGAATATACAGGCTACCTTGCTAACATTTCCTCTGTTAAATCATATTTTGATGCCAATATGGATATGCTGGACAGTCAGAAATTTTATTCGCTGCTTTACTCTAATCAAAGAGTTTATACAAAAGTTAAAAACGAAGAATCGACTTACTATGCAGCAGATTCTGTTGTCAAAAATGCTCAGTTTGCATCTGGCAGTATTGTAAGAGGCGATGTTGAGCATTCTATTGTTTCCCGTAATTGCTATATTGCTGAAAACTCACAGATTATTAACAGTATTCTTTTCCCTAAAGTAAAAATCGGCAAAGGTGTCGTTATTGAAAATGCTATTGTCGGTAAGAATGTTCAGATTGCAGACGGAGTAACTATTCGGGGAACTCAGGAAAAACCGGTTGTTATAGCTAAGTCAGTTGAAATTGTTGAGGATGTTATTCAATGAAAATAATGTTTGTAGCAGCAGAAGGCGCTCCTTTTGCTAAAACCGGCGGGTTAGGCGACGTTATCGGCGCCTTGCCTAAATCGCTGGTAAAAAACGGAAATGAAGTAGCTGTTGTTTTGCCCTATTATGATACTATTGACGCTAAATTCGGCGATCAAATTGAAGATGTCCTGTACTTTTATGTCAATGTGGGCTGGCGCCGCCAATATGTGGGAGTTAAGAAAATCGTCCGTGATCAGGTTGCTTTCTACTTTGTTGACAATCATGATTATTTTTTCCGCGGGCATGTTTACGGAGACTGGGATGACGGTGAACGCTTTGCTTTCTTCCAGCTGGCTGCTTTGGAATTGATGGAAAAAATTGAATTTATTCCGGATGTCCTGCATGTCCATGACTACCATACAGCTATGATTCCTTTTTTGGTCAAAGAAAAGTATCATTGGATTCAGGCCTATCAGGATATTAAGACAGTCTTTACCATTCACAATATTGAATTTCAAGGGCAGTTTGATCCTGGTATGCTGGGGAATCTATTTGGAGTGGGTGATGAGCGTTATGCTGACGGGACACTGCGCTGGAATGATGCCCTGAATTGGATGAAGGCTGGAGTGCTTTATGCCGATCGCGTAACAACCGTTTCTCCCTCTTATGCGGAAGAAATTCAAACTCCGGAATTTGGCAAAGGACTCGACCAAATTATGCGGATGGAGTCTGGAAAATTATCAGGAATCGTTAACGGTATTGATACAGAACTCTTGAATCCGGAAACAGATCCTTATTTAGAAGCACATTTTTCGGTTGATGACTTATCTGGCAAAGCTAAGAATAAAGAGGCGCTGCAAAAACGCGTCGGCCTATCGGTCCGTCCAGATGTACCTTTAATCGGTATCGTTTCGCGTTTGACGGATCAGAAAGGGTTCGATCTGGTTGTTAACGAATTGAATGCTATGCTGCAGTACGATTTGCAGCTCGTTGTTCTGGGAACCGGCTACGCTGATTTTGAGAACGCCTTTTCTTGGTTTGGCCTGCACTATCCTGATAAAATATCAGCTAATATTACCTTTGACTTAGAACTGGCTCAGCAGATTTACGGAGCATGCGACCTGTTTTTGATGCCGAGCGCTTTTGAGCCGTGCGGCCTTTCACAGATGATGGCTATGCGCTATGGAACGCTGCCGCTTGTCCATGAAGTCGGAGGATTGAGGGATACCGTTATTCCTTATAATCCGGTGGAAAAATCAGGGACTGGCTTCGGTTTTAATAATTTTTCCGGCTATTGGCTGAACAATACACTTGCCTTTGCTCTTGATGTGTATTATAATCACAAGGAAGATTGGCGGGCAATCCAGCATAATGCCATGAGTCAGGATTTTTCTTGGGATACTGCCAGTCTCGTTTATGAAAGTCTCTATAAAGAGCTTTAAAAATGCCATTTGAAAGGAAAAAAATGCAACTCACAAAAGAACAATTCATTCGTGATTTTAAAGATACGCTTCACGAAGAACAGCTGATTAAGGTCCCGGCAGCAACGCCGACTGAAATATTTGCCACTTTGGCTAAGCTGGTCCGTAAATACTATACTGATACTTGGATTGAACGCAATCGCAAACTTTCTGAAAACAAGGAAAAAATTGCCTATTATTTCTCTATCGAGTTTTTACCCGGCCGTATGCTGGAAACCAATCTCCTTAACTTAGGGATTCTTGATTTAGTAAAAGAAGCCTTTGCAGAGCTGGATGTTGATTTTACAGCTGTCAAAAATGCTGAGCATGATATGGCTTTAGGAAATGGCGGTCTCGGTCGTTTAGCCGCAGCTTTCATGGACTCTTTGGCTACTACAGGCTATCCTGGTTTTGGTAATGGGCTCCGTTACAAGTACGGTTTGTTTAAACAGCGTATCGTTGACGGTTATCAGGTGGAGCTTCCGGATTCTTGGTTCGGTTCAACAGGCAATGTCTGGGAGATTCGTAAGGATCATGATGTCGTTGATGTCAAATTATTTGGCGATGTCTATCTGCAGGCTAATGAGGAGGGACGGATTGTCCCAGTCTATAAGAATGCACAGGTGCTGCGGGCTGTTCCTTATGATGTGCCGCAAATCGGTTTTGAAAATGATGTCATCAACAATCTGCGTTTATGGGATGTCGAAATTCCTGAAGAATATGAGCTGAATTACCCAAATATTGCTGACCGCCGTCGGGTTCAGGATATTACTGCTGTGCTTTACCCTGATGATTCCAGCTATGAAGGTAAGGAACTGCGTCTTATTCAGGAATACTTCATGACCAGTGCTGGACTGCAGACCATTATCAAATCTTATCTTAAATTAGGTCTTCCGCTGGAGAAAATTTATGAAAAGGTCTCTGTCCATATCAATGATACTCACCCTGCTGTTGCACCGGCTGAGTTCATGCGTCTTTTGGTCGATGAGTATGGATTGCCGTGGGATAAGGCTTGGGAAGCAACTGTGAAAACCATGAGCTATACCAACCACACAATTTTGGCCGAAGCACTTGAAAAATGGGATGCTAATTTATTTAAAAATGTCCTGCCTCGGGTTTATCAGATTGTCCTTGAAATTGACAGCCGCTTTGTTGCCGAAATGGCGCAGAATGATGTAGCGCCTCATGTTATCGAAAACACACGGATTGTCAAAGATGATCAGATTCATATGGCCAACCTTGCTATTATCGGCGGACATTCGGTCAATGGGGTTGCTAAGCTTCATACAGAGCTGCTTAAAGAAGATACTCTGCACGATTTTTATACCCTCTATCCGGATAAATTTAATAATAAAACCAATGGCATTGTTCAGCGCCGCTGGACTCAAATCGCTGCTCCGGAGTTATCAGGGGCCATCGATGATGTTATTGGCACGGGATGGCGCAAGAATATCCATGAACTGCAAAAATTAAAAGATTTCACAGATGATAAGGCTGTTCTTGACAGTTTCTATCAAGTGAAAAAAGATGCAAAAGCAAAATTAGCTGCCTACATCTTAGAAGCAACAGGGGTAGAGGTGTCTACAGATGCTATCTTTGATGTACAGGTTAAACGGCTTCACGCATACAAGCGTCAGCTCCTTAATGTGCTGCATATTATTAAGCTTTATTGGGATTTAAAAGATAATCCGGATAAGGATATGGTTCCGCGTGTCTTTATTTTTGGGGCAAAAGCTGCACCGGGATACCATTTTGCTAAGTCTGTTATCAAGCTGATTAATGAATTAGCCAACTTAGTTAATAATGATGCTGGTCTTCAGGGCAAGCTGAAAGTTGTTTTCTTGGAAAACTATAATGTCAGTCTGGCTGAACTGATTATCCCAGCAGCCGATGTTTCTGAACAGATTTCGCTTGCTTCTAAAGAAGCTTCCGGAACTTCAAATATGAAGTTTATGATGACGGGTGCAATTACGCTGGCTACACTTGACGGAGCTAATATCGAAATCAAGGATGAAGTTGGAGACGACAATATTGTTATCTTCGGTATGGATAAAGATGCTGTTTACCGGCATTATGAAGCCCATGATTATTATTCGCGCGGAATTTATGAAAATAATCCGGTTATTAAGCGTGTAGTAGATACCTTTGTCAATGGCACCATCCCAAATGCTCAAAGTGAAGGAAGTGAGATTTATGAATCTCTTATTGCTTACAATGATGAGTACTTCTTGTTAGAAGATTTCCCTGCCTACGTGGCAGCTCAAGAGCATATTGATAAGCTTTACCGGGATAAGGAACAGTGGGCTAAAATGAGCCTTCTTAACATTGCCAATTCTGATAAATTCACATCAGATGATACCATTACGGAATACGCTGAAGACATTTGGAATTTGCGAAAATAAACCGTCCATACTTTTGTTATTGACTAAAAAGCTATCTGTTTTTACAGCGAGGCTGGGACTTTGTCCCAGCCCTTTTTAAGATACAAAGGCCGTTAAGAACGCAAAAGGAAAATAGGGGACTGGCTGACGAATCGTCAGATTCTAAGTCAGGCCATCTTTTTCCCGCAGCGTTTAGGCCGTGTTCAATTTATTAAGATACAAAGGCCGTTAAGAACGCAAAAGGAAAATGACGGTAAGCCAGAAATCTCTGATTTCGTCTGCGCACCTCTGCCAGGACGACTAGAAGGGTGCGGTCGGCTGCAAAGACGACAAAGCCTTCAGACGTCTACGGCTGACGGTAAGTCCGAAATCTTTGTTCTCGCTCAAAGCTTTAGCCTTTGTTTAGGTAAATGATTTTGCATAGAAGCTGAGGAACAATGGTGACAGTTTCCGCCTGCTATCAAAAAAACTTAACTATTCTTAAAAAATAAAAACTTTTTTGAAAATAGACTGAAAACAGGAAAAAATAATGGTTAAGAAAGGTTTAAGAAAGCGGTCGGAAAAGTAAGTATTTGATTGACAATCTCTGAAAATAAGACTAAAATAACAAGGTAAAAATTTTTTAAGGAGAATTCTTATGTTGAATTTAAAAATCTTAGCACTTGGTATCGCTGTTTTAGGTGTCAGCCTGGCAGAAGGTTTTTTGGTTTCTAATATTGCCAAATCTGCAGCACGGCAGCCAGAGATGTACAGCAAATTACAGACGCTGATGTTTGTTGGTGTGGCCTTTATTGAGGGAACCTTTTTCGTTCTTCTTGCGGCGACCTTCTTTGTTAATTAAGCAGCCGGTTTCTACGGTAAACCGACTAGACTAAGAAGGAGGGATAAAGTTGGAAACTTTAGAAAATCCAACAGTGCAATTCTTAGGCATTGAGTTTGATTTGACGATTCTTGCGATGTCTCTCTTGACTGTGCTTGCTGTCTTTTCTTTTCTTTTCTGGGCCAGCCGCCGTATGACTTTGAAACCTAAAGGCAAACAAAATGTGTTAGAGTATCTGTATGAATTTGTCATTAATACCATTAAGCCCAATTTGGGGGATTATACACAAAATTACAGTCTACTTCTATTTACTTTCTTTTTCTTCATTCTGATTGCTAATAATATTGGATTAGTTACTAAACTTGAAGTTGGTGACTATAATCTTTGGACATCACCAACAGCCAACTTTTCAGTTGATCTGGCTCTGTCTTTGATGATAGCCTGTGTTGTTCATGTTGAAGGCATTCGAAAAAATGGGGTTAAGGATTATCTGAAAGGTTATCTGTCTCCTCACCCGGCTATGCTGCCTATGAATATTTTAAGTGAGCTGACGAATGTGGCTTCATTAGCGCTGCGGCTTTTCGGCAATATCTATGCTGGTGAAGTGGTCATGACGCTTTTGGTTCAGCTGGCTAACTGGAATATTTTTATGGCTCCGGTTGCTTTTGGTATCAATTTGGCTTGGACGGCTTTTTCAATGTTTATTTCAACTATTCAGGCTTATGTCTTTACCATTTTGTCATCCACCTATATCGGAGACAAAGTTAACAGCAGCAAAGAAGAATAAAAGAGGAGTAAAAAGAGATGGAGATACTGATTAACAGTACGACGATTGGTAATATCATCATTATTACGGGTTCAGTGCTTCTTTTGCTTGTTCTTATCAGAAAATATGTTTGGGGACAATTGACGGGCATATTTAAAACTCGTGAAGAAAAAATTGCCAATGACATTGACAGTGCAGAAGCAGCACGGCAAAAAGCAGAAGATTTAGCTGATAAACGCGAACATGAATTGGTTCAGGCTAAAGGGGAAGCCAGTCAGATTATTGACGATGCCAAAGAACTCAGCACAGCAAAAGGTAACCAGATTATTGCTGCGGCAGAGGAAGAGGCCGGCCGGCTGAAAGTGAAGGCGAATCAGGATATTGCTCAGAATAAGGCTGAGGCCTTATCGGATGTCAAGGGTGAGGTTGCTGATTTGACTGTTCTTTTGGCTGAAAAAATCATGACAGCTAATTTGGATAAAGAGGCACAAAGTCATCTCATTGACAGTTATCTTGATGAGCTAGGAGAAGTCTGATGAATAAAAAAACACAGGCGCTGCTTGAACAGTATGCAAAAAGTTTTGTTGCTGTCGCTTTAGAGCAGCAGCAGGCGGAATCGGCAGCCGAAGAAATCGACTTTCTTTTGAAAGTCTTCGCTGAAACTGAATTGGCTGCCAGCCTGAGCCATGATGGAATCAGCCGCTCAGCTAAGGCAGACCTTATCCGAACCTTGCAGAAATCTTCTTCATTTTATCTTAGTAACTTTCTGGAAGTGATTCTGCATAATGAGAGGGAAGCTTATCTTTACGATATTCTTAAGCTGACTTCAAAGAAGCTGACAGCTGCCACCAACAGCCATGCTATTGTTGTCACGTCCGCTGTTCCTTTAACAGAGAGGCAGAGAGAACGTGTCTTAAAAATTGCCGCTGAAAGATTAGCCATCAGTAAAGGCAGGCTTGTTGAAAAAATCGATCAATCTGTCGTGGGCGGGCTGATAATCAATGCCAACAATCAAGTCATTGATATGAGTATTCGCCGCCAATTACAGGAATTTAAAATGAATTTAAAATAGAAAGTGGTGTGACTTTTGGCAATTAATGCACAAGAAATTAGCGCTTTGATAAAAAAGCAAATTGAAAATTTTCAGCCAAGCTTTGATGTCACAGAAACGGGTGTAGTCACTTACATTGGTGATGGGATTGCCCGCGCTCGCGGTCTGGATAACGCTATGAGCGGGGAACTCCTTGAATTTTCAGATGGGAGTTTTGGAATGGCGCAGAATCTTGAGTCAGATGATGTAGGGATTATTATTCTCGGGGATTTCTCTGCTATTCGTGAAGGAGATGAGGTCAAGCGTACCGGTAAAATTATGGAAGTACCGGTTGGCGAAGCGCTGATCGGCCGTGTTGTCAATCCTTTGGGTCAGCCGGTGGATGGTTTGGGTGCCATTCAGACTCAGTCAAGCCGACCGGTTGAGTTTCCTGCACCAGGTGTGATGCAGCGCCAATCTGTTTCTGAACCGCTGCAGACCGGTCTTAAAGCCATTGATGCTCTTGTCCCAATCGGCCGCGGTCAGCGTGAACTGATTATCGGAGACAGGCAGACCGGAAAAACATCTGTAGCGATCGATGCCATCCTGAATCAAAAAGGGCAAGATATGATTTGTATCTACGTGGCTATCGGCCAGAAAGAATCTACTGTCCGTACTCAAGTAGAAACTTTGCGCCAATATGGAGCTCTCGATTATACTATTGTGGTAACGGCTTCAGCTTCACAGCCGTCTCCTCTGCTCTATATTGCACCTTATGCTGGAGTAGCAATGGCAGAAGAGTTTATGTATAATGGCAAACATGTTTTAATTGTTTATGATGATTTATCTAAACAAGCAGTGGCCTATCGCGAACTCTCTCTTCTGCTGCGCCGTCCGCCAGGCCGCGAGGCTTATCCGGGAGATGTCTTCTACCTTCACAGCCGCCTGTTGGAGCGCTCTGCTAAGGTATCTGATGACCTTGGCGGCGGTTCTATTACAGCCTTGCCTTTCATTGAAACTCAGGCTGGAGATATCTCAGCTTATATCGCTACGAATGTGATTTCAATTACTGACGGCCAGATTTTTTTACAGGAAAATCTCTTTAATTCCGGTATCCGTCCGGCTATTGATGCCGGTTCCTCTGTATCGCGTGTCGGCGGTTCTGCCCAAATTAAGGCTATGAAGAAAGTAGCCGGAACTTTGCGTTTGGATCTGGCCTCTTATCGGGAGCTTGAAGCTTTCACTCAGTTTGGAAGCGATTTGGACGCAGCTACTCAGGCTAAGTTAAACCGCGGACGGAGAACCATTGAGGTATTAAAACAGCCTTTGCATAAGCCGCTTCCGGTTGAAAAGCAGGTTCTCATACTCTATGCCCTAACGCATGGTTTCTTGGATGATGTACCGGTAGACGATATTTTAGACTTTGAAGAAGCGCTTTATGATTATTTTGATCTGCACTATGAGGCTATTTTTGATACAATCCGTACCACTAAGGATTTACCGGAAGAAGCTGATTTAGACAAAGCTATTCAGGCCTTCAAAGACCAGTCAAAATTTAAATAAAATAGGGGGGTTCTAGTATGGCAGGCTCTCTTAGTGAAATTAAAAACAAAATTGTTTCTACCGAGAAGACCAGTAAAATTACCAGCGCTATGCGGATGGTTTCTTCAGCTAAGCTTGTTAAATCAGAACAGGCTGCCAAAGATTTCCAGATTTACGCTGCTAAAATCCGTCAGATTACAACAGATTTGCTGAAGGCAGAATTGACACGGGGCAGCAACAATCCGATGCTTCAGGCCAGGCCGGTGAGAAAAACTGGTTATATTGTCATTACTTCCGATAAGGGACTTGTGGGCGGCTATAATTCTAAAATTTTAAAAGCTGTTATGGATATTATTAATGAGTACCATGCAGATACGGAGGACTATGCCATTATTTCGATTGGCAGTGTCGGCTCTGACTTTTTTAAAGCCAGGAAGATGAATATTGCCTTTGAATTGCGCGGTTTGGAGGATCAGCCTAGTTTTGACCAAGTCGGCCGCATTATTTCTCAGTCGGTTGAAATGTATACAAATGAACTGTTTGATGAACTGTATGTCTGCTATAATCATCATGTTAACAGTTTAACCAGTCAGGTCCGTGTGCAGCAGATGCTGCCGATTACAGAGTTAGATGCTGATGAAGCAGCTGAAGAAGGTGTGAGAGATTTTGAATTAGAACCTGATCGCAACACCATTTTGGAACAGCTCTTGCCTCAGTATACAGAAAGTCTGATTTACGGTGCTATTGTTGATGCTAAAACAGCTGAACATGCTGCTGGCATGACAGCGATGCAGACAGCAACTGATAATGCGAAAAATTTAATTGATGATTTAACTATTCAATATAATCGCGCCCGTCAGGCAGAAATCACACAGGAGATTACTGAAATTGTCGCCGGTGCCAATGCTCTGGAATAGCACAGAAGGCCGGTTAGTAAAAATTTTGCTGTTCTTCACTTTTAGTGAGGAGAATCTGAATCATAAAAAATGTTTAAGACAGTTCATTAATTGAGGATTAAACTTAAAGAATTTTAAACTATTGATGGTATACAAGGCTTGAGTTGAAAATGCTGGCCTTTGTATCTTAATAAATTGAACACGGCCTAAACGCTGTGAGAAAAAGAGACGCAATCGTTGGAAGCGTTAGCGACTTACGAGTGTGGCTGCTCTGTGAGTATAGCCTTCCCTTGAGTCTTTAGTGACTCGGCGGTCAGACTCCTATTTTCTCTTTGCGTTCTTAACGGCCTTTGTATCTTAATAAATTGAACACGGCCTAAACGCTGCGGGAAAAAGATGGCCTGACTTAGAATCTGACGATTTGTCAGCCAGTCCCCTATTTTCCTTTTGCGTTTTATACGGCCTTTGTATCTTAACTAAGGAGAAAGACATGAGTTCTGGCATAATCGCTCAGGTTGTTGGTCCGGTTGTTGATGTTGCATTTGCAACGGATGACAAATTACCTGAGATTAATAATGCATTGGTTGTTTACAAAAATAATGATAAAGCACAAAAAATTGTTCTTGAAGTGGCTCTTGAGCTTGGGGAAGGCTTAGTCCGTACCATTGCAATGGAGTCAACTGACGGACTGACACGCGGTCTGGAAGTTTTTGATACTGGCCGTGCAATCAGTGTTCCTGTTGGCAAAGAAACGTTAGGCCGTGTTTTTAATGTACTCGGTGATACCATAGATTTAGCTGAACCGTTTGCAGAAACTGCAGAGCGCCAGCCTATTCATAAAGAAGCGCCGGCTTTTGATGAGTTATCCACCGCTTCAGAAATCCTTGAAACAGGGATTAAGGTCATTGATTTACTGGCTCCTTATTTAAAAGGGGGAAAGGTCGGTCTTTTTGGCGGCGCTGGTGTTGGTAAGACTGTTTTGATCCAAGAGCTGATTCATAATATTGCACAGGAGCACGGCGGTATTTCTGTTTTTACTGGCGTTGGCGAACGGACTCGTGAAGGGAATGACCTTTACTGGGAAATGAAGGAATCCGGTGTTATCGAAAAAACGGCTATGGTTTTCGGTCAAATGAATGAACCGCCTGGAGCTCGTATGCGTGTTGCTCTTACAGGCCTGACTATCGCTGAGTATTTCCGCGATGTAGAAGGTCAGGATGTGCTTCTTTTCATTGATAATATTTTCCGTTTCACGCAGGCGGGTTCTGAGGTTTCAGCCTTACTTGGCCGTATGCCTTCCGCAGTTGGCTACCAGCCTACCTTGGCGACAGAAATGGGTCAGCTTCAGGAACGGATTACCTCCACTAAAAAAGGTTCAGTTACATCCATTCAGGCTATCTATGTACCTGCGGATGACTATACCGACCCTGCACCGGCAACAGCTTTTGCGCACTTGGATTCAACAACTAACCTTGAACGTCGGCTGACTCAAATGGGGATTTATCCTGCTGTTGATCCTTTGGCTTCAAGTTCCCGTGCTCTGGCTCCGGAAATTGTTGGCCAAGAACATTATGAAGTGGCAACGGAAGTTCAGCGTATTCTGCAGCGCTATCGTGAACTGCAGGATATTATTGCTATTCTCGGAATGGATGAGCTGTCTGATGAAGAGAAAACACTGGTTAGCCGAGCTCGCCGTATCCAGTTCTTCCTTTCGCAAAACTTCAATGTTGCCGAACAATTTACCGGTCAGCCGGGATCTTATGTTCCTGTTGCGGAAACAGTACGCGGTTTTAAGGAGATTCTGGAAGGCAAATATGATGATCTTCCCGAAGATGCTTTCCGAAGTGTCGGACCGATTGAAGATGTTGTTGAAAAAGCAAAGAAAATGGGCTTTTGATGAGGTGTTTCCATGAAATATATGACGGTTCAGGTTGTGACACCAGACGGTCTCAGATATGATCACCGTGCAAGTTTTATTTCTGTAAAAACATTGGATGGAGAAACAGGTATTTTACCTGATCATATCAATCTGATTGCACCACTTGATGTTCATGAAATGAAGATTCGCCGAATTGATGACGAAAATCATGTCGATTGGGTTGCAGTTAACGGCGGTATTATTGAAGTTAAGAATAACTTGGTCACCATTGTAGCTGATTCGGCCGAGCGTGCTCGCGATATTGATATTAGCCGGGCCGAGCGTGCTAAGCAGCGGGCAGAACGTCAAATTGAAGAAGCAGAAAGCAGAGCTAATATTGATGAAGTCCGCCGAGCTCAAGTTGCTTTACGCCGGGCTCTCAATCGCATCAGTGTCGGAAATAAATAATAGCTGGATTGAAGAAAAACAACTCTATTAGAGGCTGTTTTTCTTCAATCTTTTTGTTATAATGTAAGGCAATAATTGGAGTTGCTTTACCTAATAGCGTAAAGTGAACACGGTCTAAAATCCTAGTAAACATGGTGAAGTCCGCTGCGATGCTGGTCATTGCCCGTCCTTCCTTGATTTATACGGATTTGACACGGCCTTTGTATCTTTGTTAAAGGAGGCAGATAGATGCCTAGGAAAAAGAAAGTTAAGCGCATACTGCTCAGTATTGTTGCCCTTATTAGTATAGGATTAGGAGGTTTCGCTGTGTACCAGCACCACGAAAAGCAAAAAATGATTGAAATAGCGACCAGTAAGGAAGCGAGAAAGGTTTATGAAGAATATCTAAAAAATAAAGACCAAGCTGCTTTTACTTCTAAAGGAATAATACAATCTTACGAGGTTGATAAGAGTAGTTTAGAATACAATCCTATGGGTGGATTAATGGTAAGAATTATTTTAAATGAAGAACAGAGCTTAAATATTGATTTTAATTTAATAGATAATGGGGATGGAAGCTACCATTCAACATTCTACACTTATTCCCCCGAGCTTAATGAGTTATTAGAGGAAAATAATTAATGGCAGAAAAGAAATACGTTAATGAGAAAAATCTTCAAACAGCGATGACGGAATATAATAAAGGGTTAGAGGTTGGCCGAGTCGTTGAGACTCAGTATGGTGACACTGTCGGCTTCGTCTCCAAAATCTATGATAATGAAACTGGTGCGGGAGAGCAGGCACAGTGTTTTAAAACAAAATAATTTATGCTATAATGTAAGGTAATAATTGGAGTTGCTTTACCTGATAGCGTAAAGTGAACACGGTCTAAAATCCTAGTAAACATGGTGAAGTCCGCTGCGATGCTGGTCATTGCCCGTCCTTCCTTGATTTATACGGATTTAACACGGCCTTTGTATCTTTGTTAAAGGAGGCAGATAGATGCCTAGGAAAAAGAAAGTTAAGCGCATATTGTTCAGTATCGCTGCCCTTATTAGTATAGGATTAGGAGGTTTCGCTGTGTACCAGCACCACGAAAAACAAAAAATGATTGAGATAGCGACCAGTAAGGAAGCGAGAAAGGTTTATGTGGATTATCTGAAATATTTAGATGAAGAGGCTTTAACAGCTAAAAGTTTTATTCGTTCTTATCAGATTAGTGAAGAAAGTCTACAATACAATCCAATGGGTGGATTAATGGTAAAAGTTGTTATTAACGATGATGAAGATTTGTTTATCAATTTTAATCTAATAGATAATGAAGATGGGACTTATCATTCAGCTTATTATGTTGATTCTCCCAGCTTAGTAGATAAGGCAGAGGAACAATAAATGGTTAAAAAATACATTAATGAAAAAAATCTTCAGGTAGCAATGACAGAATACAATGAAGATATGGTTGTTGGAGGTAGAGTGCGTACACAATACAAAGACACTGTCGGCTTTGTCTCCAAAATCTATGACAATGAAACTGGTGCGGGAGAGCAGATTTATGCGGTGGTGCCGACCAAGGCAGAGGTGACCGGCGATCCGGAAGCGGTTGAAGAGGTGACGGTGCTCTTTCGCGGTTCCACTTCTCCGGATAAGCTTTTCACGCAGGGAGCTGATGTCTGGAATGACTGGATCGAAAACGATGTTCCGATTGGCTTGCGTATCTGGAGCCAAAACCATCCCAATTATTCGGAAGACTATGATCATGCCACCGCCCAGCTTCAAACAGCCGCCAAGGATTTAAAGGAGCTGATGGCGCTCTATCCCAATGCCCAATTCAAGCTTTATGCGCATTCACTGGGTTCTATGCAGGGTCAGTATGCGATAGCGGATTTGCCGGCAGCCAATCTCAGCCGGATTGAGGGAGCCTATCTTTATAATGCGCCCAATATCTACGGTTTGATGACCAATCGGCAGAAAAACAATGTGGATCAGATCAAGGGCCGAATTCAGAATTATGTCGACCCCAGAGACTGGATCAGTATGGTGGGCCGCCAGATAGACAAGGGCAGTGCCGAGGCAGTTGGCCAGGTCTTTTATGTAGACAGCCGCAAGGCAGAGGGGATGGCTGCTCAGCACATGACTTACGGCTATGAGCTGACAGAAGACGGAGCAATAAAAACTCTGAATGCCGATCAAGCCATGGTGCTTGTTCAGGTTGACCAGCTGATGACGGGTTATTACGAGCTGAAAGGGCGTCTGTCGGCCAGCGGCGGCGGTCTGGACAGTCAGGAAACCTTCTTTTTGGACAGTGAGCAGTCCATGATTATCGCCTCAGGGATCCGTCAGGCTGCCAGTCTGGCAGCAGAAGATGTCAAAGCCTACCGGAATGAGGCCTTTTCTAAGGCCGAGGCGCTTTATCAGAAAGTCAAGGAAATTCCCTGGTTTGTGACAGAGCTGACAGCTGATGAGGTTCAGGCGGCCTATGCGGAGGCTGGGGTGACTTATGAGTCGATGGTCGGCAAGACCGAGAGGCATTTTGACAAGAAGGTCAAAAATATGGAGACGGCAGAAACAGTTTTTAGCGATTTGGAGGCTGATGTTCAGGCCGGAACAGAAGCAGCACTGGAGGCAGACAGCAGTTTAGCAGGAGCGATAGCATCATGGCAAAAATAGATAAGAACAAACAAAAAGAAATAGACGCCAAAGCGGCAGCTCTGCAGGCAGAGCTTTTGAAAGAGGATAACGCTTTACTGGATATGGAGCGCCAGCACAAGAAAGATCAGGCTGCAATGGATGAGCGGATTAATGATTTAGAGGAACGGCACTTTAAATTACGGACCTTGTATGAGGAGTTTGGAGGCTTAGCCTACAGTCCGTCCTATCCGGACGGTGAGGGGGTTCAAGAATTTCGCCGCCTGCTTGAGGAATATGCCGGTGTTACAGACCATGAATTCCTTTACCGGCGGCAGATTTTAGGGGATGAAGAGGCTGATTTGATCGAAACCTATCAAAAGGAGCACCGCAAGCAGGAGGATAAGATCGAGTCCCTTTATGCTCAGAAAAACGCTTTGTACCGTGAAGAAGAGGAGGAGAGTTAGGCGATGGATATTGTCAATGCAGTAACGAGTGCCTTGACAGGCAAGAGCGAAGAGGAGATTAAGGCCATTCGCAAGTCTTTAGAATGGGAGGCGGTTAAGTCTTTGCTGGCACCGTCTTTAAAGGCGGAACGGCGCAGTTTGGTTAGCGATTATGATGAGAAGATAGATGCGCGGGCGCTGCAGGCCAAGAGTGAGATAGAGGCATTAGGCGGTCAGCTGGACAAGGCGATAAAGGGAGCAGGCCGCAAGGCCATTGAGACCGTCCTGTCCGATCATTTAGAGGATTATGATAAGATTTGAATCTTCATGAAGTCACGCTGCTGCAGTGAGCGTGACTTTTTGCTATAATAATTCTTATGGAAATCATTAATAATATTATCGCTTTAGCGTCGCATCTTTTCTTTACAATTCTTTTTTTTCAGCTCCTGACCAGCGTTTTTGACTGGCATAAAGTCATTAAACGGACACCTGAAAATATTAGGCGTTTGCGGCTTTTTGTTATTTTGCTGAGCGCTGTATTAGGTTATCTGGTCAGTCACTTTATACTGGAAGTGATTGAAGTCTGTCAAAATCTTTTTTTCGTACTGCGATAAAGGCAGAATTTTTTAAACTATGATATAATTTTAACTATTAGGTCTTAAGAAATGGAGAAAAAGGTGGATAAAATTATAATTGAAGGCGGGGATACCCGCTTAGAAGGTGAAGTTGTCATTGAAGGAGCTAAAAATGCTGTCCTTCCTTTGCTGGCTGCAACTATCCTGCCGACAGAAGGAAAGACAAGATTGACAAATGTTCCTATTCTCTCAGATGTTTTTACCATGAATAATGTTGTCAGAGGACTGAATATTTCTGTTGATTTTGATGAAGACCAGAATATGGTTACAGTTGATGCTTCCGGAGATATTTTAGATGTGGCACCTTATGAGTACGTCAGCCAAATGCGGGCGTCTATTGTGGTACTGGGCCCGATCTTAGCGCGCAACGGCCATGCAAAAGTTTCCATGCCCGGCGGCTGTACCATTGGCAGCCGGCCGATTGACCTGCATCTGAAAGGACTGGAAGCGATGGGAGCGCAGATACGCCAGTCGGGCGGAGATATCACTGCGACCGCTTCTAAGCTGCATGGGACAACGATTTATATGGATTTTCCTTCGGTCGGTGCAACGCAGAATCTGATGATGGCAGCAACCTTAGCAGAAGGAGTGACGATTATTGAAAATGCTGCACGGGAGCCAGAAATCGTTGATTTAGCATTGCTGCTTAATAAAATGGGGGCAAAGGTTAAGGGAGCCGGTACAGAAACCTTGGTTATCGAGGGTGTGGATCGTCTTCACGGTGCAGATCATGATGTCGTTCAGGATCGGATTGAGGCAGGAACCTTCATGGTAGCTGCAGCAATGACATCAGGCGATGTTTTGATCAAAGATGCTGTCTGGGAACATAATCGTCCTTTAATTTCAAAACTCCGGGAAATGGGGGTTGAAGTCAGCGATGAGGAAGATGGGATTCGGGTGAAGTCTGATGTCAGCAAACTGAGACCTGTAACTGTAAAAACCATGCCTCACCCCGGCTTCCCGACAGATATGCAGGCTCAGTTCACCGCTTTGATGGCTGTTGTCAAGGGTGAATCAACAATGATTGAGACTGTTTTTGAAAATCGTTTTCAGCATTTAGAAGAGATGCGCCGGATGCGGCTGCATTCAGAAATTTTACGTGATACAGCTATGATCCATGGCGGTGAAGAGCTGCAGGGTGCTCCTGTGATGTCAACAGATCTTCGGGCCAGTGCCGCTTTGATACTGACAGGAATGGTTGCTAATGGTGTAACAACTGTCGGCAAATTAACACATTTGGATCGCGGTTATTATCATTTTCATCAAAAATTAGCCCAGTTAGGTGCTAAAATTCAACGTGTGACAGGGTAATATTATGAACAGCGGTTGGAAATATGTTCTTAAACAGTTAACGCTTATCTTGCTGATGGCTGTTTTATGTCTTCTTTGTTTTGCAGTCGGTCTGATGATCGGCTACAGTTTTATGGGAGACGGGGAGAACCCCCTTTCTATACTGTCGCCTGATAAGTGGCAGTCTCTTATTAGTAAATTTACTGGAAAGTAGGCTGGTCCTGCTTTTTCTTTGGAGGGATAAAATTGAAAAATAAGAGAATGCAAAAGACGTCTATTTCTCTCATACTTTTCTTGCTCCTTTTAGGCGGAAGCTTTCTGACTGGGGACAGTTCCTTTTCTAAACAGCAGCTATTCAGGCAGATTACAGAGCTTATTACAGGACCGTCTTCTTCGCTTCAGTCCAACGGTTCGAGCCTGCAGGCTAAACGGCCGAATCAAGCACTGGCTGAAACCGTCTTAACCGAGAATGTCAAACAGCAGCTTGGTTCTGCTATTGAATGGAATGGCTCCGGTGCTTATATTATCAATGGCAATAAGACCGACTTAAATGCTAAGGTGTCAAGTGCCCCCTATGCCAATAATAAGACAAAGACGGTTCAAGGCCAAAAAGTCCCGACTGTAGCCAATGCTTTGCTGGCAAAATCTACCAGACAGTATAAAAGCCGACAGGAGACCGGCAGTCAGTCTGGTTCTTGGACACCGCCGGGCTGGCACCAGATTCAAAATTTGTCAGGCCCTTACGATCACGCTGTTGACCGCGGCCATTTGCTGGCTTACTCCTTGGTTGGCGGTCTGCGTGGATTTGATGCTTCAACAAGCAATCCTGATAATATTGCCACTCAGCTTGCCTGGGCCAATCAAGCCGCTTCGGCAGATTCAACTGGTCAAAATTATTATGAGACCCTTGTCAGAAAGGCTTTGGACAGTAACAAACGTGTTCGTTACCGTGTGACCTTGATTTACGATGGCAATAATATTTTGGCCAGCGGAACCCAGCTTGAAGCAAAATCAGCAGACGGCAGTTTGGAATTTAATGTTTTTGTCCCCAATGTGCAAAGCGGCCTGACTGTTGATTATTACTCGGGAGAAGTCATCGTGAATTAACCTTGTCAACTGTTTTAAATTTTGTTAGAATAAATAGTAATTAAATATGATTCAAAGTCACTGAGACTAGTAACCTTATGGAAGTTTAACAGGGAGTGGAGGCAGCAACTGGGAACCTCCTAAATGGAAATTGGGCGAATTCACTCAGGCGAAGACTTTAATAATTAAGGCTTGATATATTATCTGGCAGAAAACGGATGGTACCGCGTGTCAACGCTCCGCATGATTCAGGAGTGCTGGCACTTTTTTTATTAAAAAAGCGGCTTTTTTAGGAGTTTTAATTGGCTGAAGTGCTTCTTTAACCAGCTGCAGAATAACAGCTAAGCGGTAGGCAGACCGGAATTATCATATTTGATATAGAGGAAGGAAAAGCAATGGATTTACAAGAACGACTGGAAGAACTGAAAAATTCAACACAGGCCAAACTGGCAAAAATGCGCGGTGACAATGCGAAAGAGCTGCAGGAACTGCGCGTTCAGATTTTAGGGAAAAAGGGCTCGTTGACGGAACTCTTGCAAGGGCTGAAAGAACTGTCTAGCGAAGCCCGTCCTATCGTGGGGAAGCAAGTCAATGAAGTTCGCGATGTGCTGACAAAAGCTTTTGAAGAGCAGGCAAAGATTATTGAAGCTGCCCGAATTCAGGCGCAGTTAGAGTCTGAAAGTCTGGATGTTACCCTGCCGGGACGGCAGATTAAATTGGGTAATCGCCATATTCTCAGTCAGATTAGTGAGGAAATAGAGGATATCTTCTTAGGCATGGGCTATCAGGTTGTGGATGGCCTTGAAGTTGAAGAAGATTATTATAATTTTGAACGCATGAATCTGCCTAAAGACCATCCGGCCCGTGATATGCAGGATACTTTCTACATTAGTCAGGATATTCTTTTGCGGACCCACACGAGTCCTGTTCAGGCACGGACGCTGGATAAACATGATTTTTCTAAGGGACCGTTGAAAATGATTTCACCCGGGCGGGTATTTCGCAGAGATACTGATGATGCGACACATTCTCACCAATTTCATCAAATTGAAGGTTTAGTGGTTGGTGAGCAAATTTCAATGGGAGATTTAAAGGGCACCTTAGAGTTAATCCTCCAAAAAATGTTTGGGCAAGACCGCCGTATTCGGCTGCGCCCTTCTTATTTCCCTTTTACTGAACCATCGGTTGAAGTTGATGTTTCCTGTTTTAAATGTGGCGGAGAAGGCTGTAATGTTTGTAAAAAAACAGGCTGGATTGAAATTATTGGCGCCGGTATGGTCCATCCAGCTGTGCTGGAGATGAGCGGTGTTGATGCTGAAAAATATTCAGGCTTTGCCTTCGGTCTGGGCCAAGAGCGGATAGCTATGCTGCGTTACGGCATCAATGATATCCGCGACTTCTATCAAGGGGATATCCGTTTTATCCAGCAGTTTAAGTAAATGCTGAAGCTTTAACACTCAGTCTCAAAGATTCAGGTGTCAATCCAGAGATTTTTTTCTTGATTTAAGAGGCAAAAGGCAGCTCTTTTTGAGTCAAAGTACGAAGAGCTTCTGGAGGTATATGATGATTGAAATCCAAAAAGTCAGTTCGGAAAAACTGCCGCTTTTGCAGAAAATAGCTATTGAAACCTTCTGTGAAACTTTCGCTTTTGATAACAGCGAAGAACAGCTTCAGGATTTTTTCAGCCAGGCTTACGATCTGTCTGTTTTGCAGGAAGAGCTTGAAGACTGTGAATCTGATACCTATTTTATCTTGTATGAAGGTCAGGAGGCCGGTTTTTTAAAAGTCAATTGGGGGATGGCTCAGACAGAACAGCTCCTGCCCTCTGCTTTTGAAATTCAGCGGCTCTATATCCTGCAGACATTTCAAGGTCAGGGGCTGGGGAAACGCCTTTTTGAGTTTGCGCTTGATCTTGCTTTTGCTTCGGGCTGTGACTGGGCCTGGTTAGGTGTATGGGAAAGAAATCTGAAGGCTCAGGCCTTATATGCTAAATACGGTTTTGTCAAATTTTCTGAACATTTGTTTGCGGTAGGAGACAAGCTGGATAGAGATTGGTTATTAAAGAAAGCCTTAAAATAAAAAAGAAAGTCAGGTAATTATGTTAGTTAGCTATAAATGGTTGCAGGACCTTGTTGACCTTGATGTGACAGCTTTTGAGCTGGCAGAGAAAATGTCGGTAACAGGTATTGAAGTAGAGGGAGTTACAAGTCCGGCAGAAGGTCTTAAAAAGATTGTTGTTGGAGAGGTTGTCAGCTGTGAAGCGGTTCCGGAAACTCATCTTTACCGCTGCCAAGTTGATGTCGGTGAGGAAGAACTGCGGCAAATTGTCTGCGGTGCTCCCAATATCAAAGCAGGAATCAAGGTCATTGTGGCTCTTCCTGGAGCACGCATCGCTGATAATTATAAGATTAAAAAGGGTAAGATTCGCGGTTTGGAGTCATTAGGCATGATCTGTTCCCTTCAGGAATTAGGTATCCCGGCTTCTGTCGTTCCTAAGGAATATGCTGATGGTATCTATTATTTACCGGAAGAAGCTGTTCCTGGCGGCAGTGTTTTCCCTTATTTGGATTTAGATGACCAGATTGTTGAGTTGGCTATCACTCCCAATCGGGCTGATGCTTTGTCTATGCGCGGTGTTGCCTATGAAACGGCAGCCATTTATGATAAAGAAGTGCATTTTCCTTCAAAAATACTGTCTGAAACGCAAAAGAGAACAGAAGAGGTGGTTGCAGTTTCTGTTGCCTCTGATAAGGTTTTAACGTATAAGGCACGGGTAGTTGAAAATGTAACGGTTGCTCCCAGTCCGCAGTGGCTGCAGAATCTGCTGATGAATGCTGGTATCCGCCCTATCAATAATATTGTTGATATTACTAACTATATTCTGCTTTATTTTGGTCAGCCTATGCACGCTTTCGATATAGATAAATTGGGCAGTAAAGACATTGTTGCGCGTGATGCTCATGCTGGGGAGTCATTGATCACCTTGGATGGACAGGAGCGCAGCCTGATTTCTGATGATGTTGTTATTGCAGCTGGCGATCGTCCGGTTGCTCTTGGCGGTGTTATGGGTGGAATGGATACCGAAATTGACAGTCAGTCATGCAATGTTCTTCTGGAGGCAGCTGTTTTTGATGCAGGAGCTGTCCGAAGAACAAGCAGCCGGCTGAATCTGCGTTCGGAATCTTCTGCTCGTTTTGAAAAAGGAATTAACTATGCTACTGTCGGGGAAGCTCTTGATTTTGCAGCCGCTATGATAGCGGAAATAGCAGGCGGTACGGTGCTGTCCGGCCGTGCAGAAGCTGGTTCTGTTCCGACAGATGCTGTTGATGTTTCAAGCAGCCTTGATTATGTCAATGTCCGTTTAGGGACAGAGCTAAGTTATGCTGATGTCCTATCTATTTTTGCCAAACTTGGTTTTGCAGTAAGCGGTGATGCTGAGGAATTTACTGTAGCGGTACCGAGACGGCGCTGGGATATTAGAATTCAAGCTGACTTAGTAGAAGAGATTGCCCGGATTTACGGTTATGACAAACTGCCGACAAGTCTGCCGGAAACAGCTGGGACAGTTGGGGAGTTGACGAAAGCGCAGAAACTGCGCCGGAAGATAAGAAATATTGCTGAAGGGTCTGGCTTATCAGAAATTATTTCTTATGCTCTGACAAAACCGGATAAAGCTGTTGAATTCACTGTTCAGCCCAGCCGGCTGACAGAGCTGATGTGGCCGATGAGCATGGAACGTTCTGCTTTGCGGCAAAATATGATTGCAGGTATGCTGGATACAGTGGCTTATAATGCAGCCCGAAAAAATACCGATATAGCCATCTATGAAATCGGTAAAATTTTTGAACAAAAAGGCAGTCCGAAAGAAGGACTGCCAGAAGAGAGGGACAGTTTTGCTGTAGCTATTTCTGGTTTGATAGCGCCAAAAGATTTTCAAACTCAAGCATTTCCGGTCGACTTCTTTTACATGAAAGGCATTATCGAAACGCTGGCTGCTAAGCTGGATCTCAGTTTTGATTTTGTTGCTTACAAAGAACTGAGCAGCATGCACCCCGGACGCACAGCCTTGATTTTGCTGAATGGGGAGACTATCGGGTACTTAGGGCAGGTGCACCCTCGTACAGCAAAACGCTATGACATTCCTGAGACTTATGTCGCTGAATTAGACTTAAGTGCTGTTGAAGCTGCAGTTCAGCCAGCTAAAGTCTTTCAAGATATTGTCAAATTCCCGAGCGTTTCAAGGGACATTGCTCTGTTGCTGGATAAAACTGTCAGCCATCAGGAAGTCCTTGAAGCGATTCAGGCGGCTAAGGTTAAATATCTGTCTGCAGTGAGACTGTTTGATGTTTATGAGGGCGCTCACATTGAAAGTGGCAAAAAATCTATGGCCTACAGTCTGAGTTTCCAAAATCCGGCTGCTAATTTGACAGATGATGAAGTGGCCAAATATATGGAAAAAATTACAGAGGCTCTTATTAAAGCTACCGGAGCAGAAATTCGCTGAGGCGGATTCAATTGCAGAAACGGTCAGCATCTGTTGTTTTGAATGCAGGAATACACAGCCCTGATAAATGTAAATATCGGCAGCTTCGTTTTTCGCATATGTGCAGAAGCTGAAAAGCAAAATTGAAAAGACAGCAATTGAAGTGTGCTGTGTTAGAATAATAGATGAGAATGTAATTAAAAAGCACTCTGATTTGATATATTCCCCCTGTGAGTGGATAGTGAAAAAGACAAAAATTCACTGGAAACTATAGAGGGAATATTTTTATGCCCAAAAGAAGCCAAAATCTATTGAAGACAATGGTTCAATGGTATCTCAATCAGGCCTCATCCTTAAGTCAACTCTTAACAGAATGCAGGGTCTCAAATATTTACGGATAATGAAAATACCAAAATCTGTCTTGGAATTGTTAAAAAATACCACTGTTTCTGAGATGAGAAAGGCTTAACTGGATTCACACTATTATTGTTCAAAGGAGGTTGGCGCCTCGGCATTGCTTTCAAAAGGCTGAATAAAACATTTGTTAAAGCCCTTCGTTCTGTGCTGTAGACAGGGCGAAGATCTTTTAGTCGTGTGTGAATCTGTCTATGCATTTTGCAGCTTGTCATCTATTGCCGGTCAATGTCTAAGAATAGATTGACAATATTTAATTGAACAGTAAAATCAAAGCACTTGAACAGTCTTTTTGCTATAATAAAAGAACAGAAGAAGCCTTTGAATATCATTTGAGCAACAAGGATTTCTCTTTCATTAAACTGTTATCATCATTAAGGTTTACCCTTTTTTTAGGTTTTTAATCAGTAAAAGATATCCTTTCGACTGTAAATGTGCCATTCAGTTAAAGAGCATATTTAATTTTGAAAGCAAAAAAGAATTAAGGAGTGTTATGCAGCTACTTTATACAGATATTCAGTATAATATAACCGATATTTTGGCTCAGAAAGCCTATGCTTTTTCTAGAAAAGGGAAGCGTGTTTTTTATATTGCCCCCAGTTCTCTGTCTTTTGAGAAGGAACGGGCTGTTTTAGCGACTTTGCCTGAACAGGCTTCTTTTGCAATTACGGTTACCCGTTTTGTGCAGATGGCCCGTTATTTTGTCCTGAATGATTACAACCCTGCACAGACGCTGGATGACATAGGTTTATCCATGCTGTTTTACCGAGCTTTGTCTGCTTTTTCACCGAAGGATTTAAAGGTTTACGGGGGATTGCGGCAGGATCCCAGTTTTATTCGGCAGTTAGTGGATCTGTATAAGGAACTGAAAACAGCTAATCTTACAGTTTTAGACTTGGAGGGCTTAGATTCACCGGAAAAGCAGGACGATTTAGTGCAAATCTTTACAGCGGTTGAAGATCTTCTGCGTCTTGGAGGCTATGATAATCAGAGTCAGCTGGCTTATTTTGCTCAAAAAGTCGCTTCCGGAGTAATAGATGGCAGTCTGCAGAATGTAGTGCTGATTATTGATGGTTTTACGCGTTTTTCTGCAGAAGAAGAACATTTGATTGAGCTCTTGCACGGTAAGTGCGCCGATATTGTCATTGGAACTTATATCAGTCAGAAAGCCTATAAAGCAAGCTTTGTATCTGGCAATGTCTATGAGGCCAGCCTCACTTTTTTCAGAGCTTTAGCAGAGAAGTTTCAAACAAAGCCCATTTATACAGAGGGGCCTGTTAAAGGGTTGGAAAGTCTGGCCCACCTTTCAAAAATTTTTGAAGCCAGACATGATTTTACAGAAAATACCCTTCCCGTTTTAAATGACGGTCAGCAGCCTATCAGTATTTGGCAAGCTATTAACCAAAAAGAAGAAATTGAACATTTAGCCAGAGCTATTCGCCGAAAATTAGCTGAAGGCTACCGTTATAAAGATATTTCTGTCCTTCTGGGAGATGCAGAAGCTTATGAACTGCAGCTGGGAAAAATTTTTGATAAGTATGATATTCCTTATTATTTTGGCAAGGCGGAGTCCATGAGCAGCCATCCGCTTGTGCGGTTTATCGAAGCGCTCGAGCGTCTTAAGCGTTATAACTGGCGGACAGAAGACATGATTAATCTCCTTCAGTCTGGGCTTTTCGGCACCGTCAGCCAGCAAAAAATGGATAAATTCATCCAGTATCTGTTTTATGCTGATATTAAAGGACAGACCAAATTCACAAGAGATTTCACCAGCAACGTCCAGCAGAAATATGATTTACCGGCTTTAAACGCGACTCGCCAACAGCTCATCTCTCCTCTGCAGACCTTTTTTAAAAGTCAAAAACAGCTGGGACGTTCTCTGCTGCAAAAATTTCTGCTTTTGCTCAATGATGTTCATCTTACTGATCGCTTAAGGAGATTAACAGCAGATTTACCGGAAGCGGAAGCTGAGCAGCATGAACAGGTTTGGCAGACCTTTACTGCTATTTTAGAACAGTTTCAGACTATTTTTGGTCAGGAAAAGATGAGCTTAGCCGAATTTTTGAGTCTATTGAAAAACGGTATATTAGCGGCAGAATACCGTTTGGTTCCTGCGACACTAGATGTTGTCCATGTTAAGGCCTATGATTTGATTGAACCGCACAGCAATACCTTTGTTTTTGCTTTAGGTATGACACGGACACATTTCCCCAAGGCATCCCGGAGCAGCAGTCTTATTTCCGATGAAGAAAGAGAAAGAGTCAATGCATCCGTACCGTCTGACCGGCACTTTATGATTATCGGGCAGGAAAATATCAAGAAAAATCATTTTCTTGCTCTATCGCTCTTTAATGCGGCACATCAGGAACTGGTGCTCAGTCTGCCGCAGATTTTAAATGAAAATACAGATGACTTATCGCCTTATTTGCTTGAATTAGCGGAAATGGGGGTTCCGGTTTTGGAAAAGGGGCCGGTCGGTCAGTCAGCCACCCCAGCGGATATCGGCAATTATAAAAGGTTGCTGTCCAGCCTGCTTGGTTTCGATAATATTCTGGTAAAGCAGGACCTTCTTGAAAAAACACCTTCGTTTTGGTCAAGAGCAGCTGCTTATTTACAGGAAAAGGTGGTTCAAAATGATTTAACACTTCCAAAACCGGTGCATCATTTGACCACTAAACCAGTTGCAGCGGAAGTGATGCAATTGCGTTTTCCTGAAAACCAGCCGCTTAATTTGTCTGCCTCTGCATTAACTGTTTTTTACAATAATCAGTACAAATATTTTTTACAGTATGTTTTAGGGCTGCAGGAACAGGACAGTATCCGTCCTGATGTACGTTACCATGGAACCTATCTGCATAAGGTATTTGAGTTACTGATGCAGGATAGTTCAAACCGTTCCTTTGACCAGAAGTTAGAGCGGGCACTCAGGGCTGTCAATCAGGATCAGCGCTTTCGGCAGATTTATGAGGAGAATGCAGAGAGCCGTTATATTCTGACTGTATTGGAAGATATTGCCAGAAGTACGGCGACCGTTTTAGAGCAGGGCAGCCAGTTAAGGGTTCAAAGTGAGGAGCAGAATTTTGCACTTATGCTGGACAGGCAGGTTGCTGTTCAGGGAATTATTGACAGGATCGACGCTTTGGCAGACGGAAGTCTCGGTATTGTTGATTATAAATCCAGTAAAAATACTTTTGATATCGGCCGATTCTATAATGGTTTAAGTCCGCAGCTGGTCACTTATTTGGCTGCTTTATACGGAGATAAACAGCTATCAGCAGGTCAGTCTGTTTTTGGTGCTATGTATCTGCAGATGCAGGAACCACAAATCGATTTGAATAAGGTGAAAAACAGAGGCGCCATTGTCAGCGATCTCCATAAAGAACTGACCTATAAAGGACTGTTTTTAGAGAATGAAAGCGATAAACTGCCTAAAAATCTTTACCATCTGCACCAATCTCTTTACAGTCAGGCGGAACTGGAACTTTTGCTTCGTTACAATAAGCAGCTGTATCTTCAGGCTGCCTCACACATCCGGAAAGGGAAATTTCTCATTAATCCTTACAGTGAGGATGGCCGCTCAGTTCAGGGGGATCAGCTTAAAGCTATCACACGTTTTAGCGCCGATCAGGATTTCGGCTACGCCCGGCGTCTGCTGAAACTGCCGCAAAAGGAAAAACGCCAAGGCTTCTTGAAACTTATGCGGGAAGGACTGACTGAGATGGAGACAGATGTGCCTCATTGATTTAATGACTAAGAAGCCGAAAAACTATTTTGTCCATCTGAACGATTCAGATATTTGAACAGTCAAGCTTCCCCTTACTCTGAAGGGGAAGAAAACCAATCGAACACGGCCTAAGAGCTGTGCAAAAAAGACAGCTAAGTTTAGAATTGATTTTAAGTTAACTAGCCGTAGACGTCTGAAAGCTTTGTCGCCTAACAGTCGACCGCAGCTTTCTAGTCGTCTTGGCAGAGGTGCGTCTGCGAAATCGAAGATTTCGGACTTACCGTCATTTTTGCTTTGCTCTTTTCACGGCCTTTGTATCTTGTTGGAATCGAACACGGCCTAAACACTGTGTAAAAAAGATAGCCCTCCCTTGAGTCTTTAGTGACTCGGCGGTCAGGCTCCTATTTTTACTTTGCGTTCTTAACGGCCTTTGTATCTTGTAGTAGGGGTGAAAGATGTCCTTTAAGTCATTTTTAACAGAGAAGGAAATTAAAGAACTGCAGCTCAAGGAAGCGGGTTCTCAGCAAAAGCAGAAGCGCACAGCTGAGCAGATAGAGGCTATTTATACGCAAGGGAATAATATTTTGGTCTCTGCCTCTGCGGGGTCCGGCAAAACATTTGTTATGGTGGAGCGGATTGTCAATCAGATTCTATGCGGGATAGGGATTGACCGTCTGTTTATTTCAACATTTACAGTTAAAGCTGCCGGCGAACTCAAAGAACGTTTGGAAAAGAAGCTGAGGGAAGCTCTTCAGGAAACATCTGATAAAGAGCTCAAACAGCATCTGAGCGAGCAGCTTTCAGGCCTTGCATCTGCTGATATCGGGACTATGGATGCTTTTTCTCAGCAGCTCCTTAACCGCTACGGCTACATTCTTGGAATTGCGCCTAATTACCGTATCATACAGGATAAAAGCGAGCAGGATATTCTCAAAGATGACGTTTTTAGCGATTTGTTCAGGGACTACAGTCAAGGTCCGCAGGCTGTGCTTTTTCATAAGCTGGTAAAAAATTTTACCAGTCACCGCAAAGACTTGAAAGCTTTTAAGCAGGTTGTTTACCATATTCATACTTTCAGTCAGTCAACCAGCAATCCTCACAAGTGGCTGCAGGAAATTTTTTTAAAGGGAGCTCAAACCTATACCAGCGTTGCAGCGATTCCTCAGCAAGTTGTCAGCGATTTGCTTTCAGCCATGCAGGATACTGCAGACAGCCTGAAGGATTTAACCGAATTAGAAGACTATAAGCAGCATACGGCCAAGGGGAAACTGACGGCCAGCTATCAAAAACATCTCCATATTATTGATAAGCTGTTGGATCGGGCTCTGCATTTTAACGAATATGGCGGCAGAGAAAATCTGCTTGGGTTTGTAGATGGGGTTGCCGAGCTTCTTCCTGCAGGGGATGCCGTCACTGTTGCCGGTAAAAAGTATCCTGTTTTCAAGGATTTACATAGCCGCTTGAGCGGCTTTCGGCACTTGGAAACTATTTTTAGCTATCAGTCTGAGAGCCTGCCCTTGCTGAAAGTTTTGCAGTCTTTTGTTTTGGATTTTTCCGAACAGTATCTGCAGGCTAAAATTCAGGAAAATGTTTTTGAATTTACGGATATTGCACACCTTGCGATTGCTATTTTAGAAGAAAACGCGGCTATCCGCAAAAGCTATCAGGATAAATATTATGAAGTCATGGTAGATGAATATCAGGATACCAACCATATGCAGGAACGGCTGCTGGAGCTGTTGTCCAATGGCCGCAACCGTTTTATGGTGGGAGATATTAAGCAGTCTATTTACCGTTTCAGGCAGGCAGACCCTCAGATTTTTAATCAAAAATTTAAAGATTTTCAAGCACATCCGGAGGCTGGCCGTCTGATTGTGCTGAAGGAAAACTTCCGCAGCCATACAGATGTTTTATCAGCTGTCAACAGTCTTTTCACTCACCTGATGGATGAGCAGGTCGGTGAGATTCTTTATGATGAAAACCATAGGCTAGTTGCCGGCAGTGCAGCACAAAAAACAGCTCGCCCGCAAAATGAAACCGAGTTTTTGCTTTACGATACTGACAGCCAGACTCAGGCAGATAAAGAGCAGTCAGAAGATCGGCTGGCTCCCGGCGAAATCAAGCTGGTTGCGCAGGAAATTATCCGACTGCACAAGGAGGAAGCAGTTGATTTTTCTGATATAACACTGCTGGTTGCTGCCCGAACACGCAATGATGATATCGTGCAGACTTTTAATCAGTACGGGATTCCTTTAGTCGCTGACGGTGGGGAGCAAAATTACCTTAAGTCCGTTGAAGTTATGGTTATGCTTGATACACTGCGCAGTATTGATAATCCGCTTAATGATTATGCTTTGGTCGCTCTTTTGCGTTCGCCGATGTTCGCTTTTGATGAAGATGAGCTGGCTCGTCTGTCTCTGCAGATAAGTAGGGCAGGCAGACAGCAGAATTTCTATGAAAAAATCGAAAATGTTTCTGAAAAACGCGGTCTGCACATGGAGCTGATCAGTTCTGAACTGCAGATGAAGACTGAAGCCTTTCTTAAAATTTTTCTCAGCTGGCGGGATTTTGCCAGATTGCACCTGCTCTACGACTTAATTTGGACAATTTATAATGACTGTTTTTACTATGATTATGTTGCCGCTTTACCTCAAGGGAAGCAGGCACAGGCTAATTTATATGCTTTAGCCCTGCGTGCAGATCAATTTGAAAAGAACGGTTTTAAGGGCTTATCACGTTTTATCAGTATGATTGATAAAATTTTGGAGACGGAAAACGATCTAGCAGCTGTTGAAATAGCGGCTCCTAAGCAGGCTGTCAGCCTAATGACTATTCATAAGAGTAAGGGGCTGGAATTTAAATATGTTTTTCTGCTCAACATGGATAAAAAATTCAGCCTGACTGATTTTCATGCTCCGGTTATACTCAGCCGGCAAAAGGGAATTGGTATCAAGTATGTCGCCGATATGAAGGAAGAGTTAAAAGAAGATTCTTTGCCTGCTGTCAGAGTACGTATGGATACCTTGCCTTATCAGCTTAATCAGAGAGAGCTGAAGCTGGCAACACTGTCAGAACAAATGCGTCTGCTTTATGTTGCGATGACACGGGCAGAGCGGAAACTCTATTTGGTCGGCAAAGGCAGTCAGGAAAAATTAGGGGCACTTTCTGCAGCTGGCAGGACTGAAGGCAGTCTGCTGTCTGTTGCCGAGCGTGAGCAGGCCAAGAGTTTTCAAGACTGGGTTCTTGCGGTTCAGACTGCTTACAGTCAGGAAAATCTGCATATTAAAATGCGCTTTGTGACAGATGAAGAGCTGACAGAGGAACATATTGGCACTCTAAACCAGCAACCTTCAGACCTATTTTTTGAAGTCAGAGATGACAGCAATCGGCTCAAAGAGTTGAAACACGCCTTAACCATGCTGGAAGATGTAGAGCAGCTGAATCAGCAGTATAAGTCTGCCATCACTTTGCCGACAGTCCGTACCCCAAGCCAAATTAAGAAACTGTATGAACCGATTCTGGATAGAGAAGGTGTAGAGATAACTGACGGCAAGTATCGGTCGTCACCTCAATTTAAACTGCCTGATTTTTCACGTCGGAAAAAAGCGAGTGCCGCTTTGATTGGCTCTGCTGTTCATGAACTTTTGCAGCGCCTGCCGCTGTCCGAAACAATTAGTTTAGCTGATATCACTGATTCTCTGGCTGAGCTGAATGCTGAACAGGTCGTTAAGGACAGCATTCAGGTTGATAAAATTTTGGCCTTCTTTGAGCAGACAGCGCTTGGCCAGCTCATCCGGCAAAATGTCCGCAGAGTACATCGAGAAGCTCCTTTTGCAATGCTGAGAGAAGATCCGGCCAGCAAGGAAAATTTTGTTGTTCGAGGGATTATTGACGGTTACATTCTTTTTTCGGACCGTCTTGTCTTATTTGACTATAAAACAGACCGCTTCACCGATCCGCAGACTATTAAGGAGCGCTATCAAGGACAGATGGCTCTCTACGCCGAGGCTTTAAGAAGATCTTACAGAATTGACAATATCGAAAAATATTTGATTTTGCTGGGCGGTGAATCTTTAGAAGTTGTTGAAGTCTAATATCCAAATAAAACCATTGTTTAGGATCATCAAACCGTTTTTTGATGCCTAAGGAAAACCATAAAAAGAGCTGCCTAGTTTTATCTAGGCAGCAGTCTGTTTGCTGACTTTAATTTGAAAATTATCGAGGAGAGATAATGAGTATTTTTAAGAATGATCTGTGCCGCAAAGCTTCTTATATACTGTATGATTATCAGCTGACACTATTGGATAGCCCAATAAAGGATTATTATATCCATACGCACTATGGCCGAACCCATGTGATTGAAACAGGGAATGATTCCGGCCGTCCGCTTTTGCTTTTCCATGGCGGCAATATGTCAGCAGCCTTTAATCTTCTGCTGCAAAACTATTTGTTTTCAGATTTTCATATTTTTTCGGCTGATATTATCGGACAGCCTGGAAAAAGCGATGATTTTCAGGATAAACACTATCTGCAAAAATACGGTCTGTGGGCTGCTGAGGCGATAGAACAATTAGGCTATGATAAGATGCCTTGTCACGGTTTGTCTTATGGAGCAGGCATCTTGCTGCAGCTGATGTCACTTTGTCCTGAAAAAATAGAAAAAGCGGTTTTAGAGGTGCCTTCAGGCATCAATAATAAATTGGGGCGGGCTTTTTTTAAAATGGCTCTGCCCCTACTGCTCTATCAGCTGACCAAAAAAGAAAACTATCTCCGAAAGGTCGCTGCTGTGATGACTTACGGTCATTTTTCCAAAAGCCAGGAGTTTTTGTTTTCCCTAAAAGATACATTTGACCATGTCAAAATCAAAGGGCGGATTCCCCCAAACATCAGTTCGGACAGCCTGAGAGATTATCAGACTCCAACCTTGGTAATTGCTGCGGAAAAAGACTGTTTTTTCCCCAGCAAATATATTCTCCCTCAGGCTAAGGCAGTCATTCCTCATTGCGGATTATATGAGCTCAAAAGCAGAGGCCATCTCCATGATCTGACCGAGCACGAAAAAGCAGTGATTATCAATTTTTATAAGTGATATGTACAGAAGTATCTTCTAAACATACTTTTTAAAACCTTACCGTGTTCAGATAACAACTGAAACCGTTCAGCCAAAAACCCTTTTTCAGCACAGCAGACTGAAAAAGGGTTTTGGTATACCGCATAATTCTATTGCAGCTGAGTTCAGCAGTGTCGTGTGACTGTTGCTGCATTTAAGACCAGAACTTTTCTGCAATTTTTTGCCCCTGCCTGATTTTTGCCCACTGCTGCGGGATAGCCAGTTCATTTCCGGAATCGCAGGAGGCAAAACCGCATTGATGTGAGAGCAAAAGCCGTTCTTTAGGCAAAATTTGGCTGGCTTCTTCAAGCAGCCGTAGAGCCCGTTCTTCATCATCTAAATCGGTCGTTTTACTGGAAAGCAGACCTAAAACAACCTCTGCATCAGAATCCTTAAGAGCTGCAAGAGCTTTCAAATCTCCGGAGACTTCACTGTCCCATTCCAGGAAGAAGCGGTCATAGTGCTGGTTGCGAAGAAATTTTTCTGCAATCGCTTCGTAACTGCCGCCTGAAGCAGAACGGCTTTCATAATTACCGCGGCAGTTATGGGTCCAGACCTTCAGTCCCAATTGATGGGCAAAATCAGCCACCTCATTGTTGATCTGGATAAATTCATCGGCTAAGTCAGCTAAGGCACTGTTGCCATCGGCAAAAAAGCTGGACGGATTGCTTTCATCGAAAAGCTCCCAGAGGCAGTCATCAAATTGAATGATTTCACCGCCTGCTGCTTTATATTCTGTTAAGAAGTCTTTATAGGCCCCGATTAAACCTGCCTTGAGCTCTTCATTTGTCTCATAAACTTGGCCTGGCCCGGCCAAACCATCAAAAATAGCTAATTCTGTATAGGCGTGAGCAGGTCCCCAAACAGTCAGTTTAGTGTCGGTGTCTCCAGCTTCTGCTTTGAGTAACCGATAGATTTCCAGAAAATGGTGATTTTTACCTGAAAGAGGCTCTGTGATACGGATTCCAATATCTTTTCGTGTTTCATACTGACCGCCGTCATGGTCCTGAAAAGTATAGCCGTGATCAGCAATATAGCGTTCAATTCCTTTCAGTCCCCAGACAAAGTCTAAATGCCACATAGATTTGGAATATTCACCATCTGTCAGCACATCAATACCGTTTTCCTTTTGCTGAGCAATAACGTTTTGAATGGCAGCTTTTTCGGTCTCCTGATAATTGGCAAAATTATCGTAAAAAGGATAAGCAATATCGTCTCGATTTTCGATAGCTGTCTTATACTGACGGAGTTCAGCCGGACGCAGGAGCGACCCGACAAGTTGAAATTTAGATTGACTCATAGCAACTACCTCTGTTTTGTTATAGTGTTGCTATCATTTTAACGAAAGAAACTTTGTTTGAAAAATAGTTAAATTTGGCTAGGAGGTATAGTTTTAAACTATACCCTAAAAAATTAGAAACAGCAGAGTTTTTTAAACACAAGATATGTTACAATAAAAAAGAGATTTAGCCTGTCAGCTTTGAGAATGGACGGTTCTTATGGCGGTCCTTTACTCTTGTGAATTGAACACGGCCTAAAATCCTAGTGAAAAAGATGAAGTCCAGCGCGATGCAGGTTATCGCTGTCCTTCCCTATTTTCATACGGATTTCTTCACGGCCTTTGTATCTTGTTGGAAGGAGAAAAATATGCGCGATAATCATTTACATACCTATTTTTCTTACGATTCAGATGCCGATTTTCGCGATTATCTGGAATACTACGATGGTGAAATTGTGACAACTGAGCATTATGATTTATCTAATCCTTACAGTAAGCAAGATGACGTGCCTGATTATGCTGCCTACAGCCAAAAAATTAGGGAGTTAAAAGAGCAGTATGGCAACAGACTGAAAAAAGGGATTGAGATTGGCTATTATGCTCCCCGGGAGTCGGATATTCTGACTTATTTGGCAGGTAAAGACTATGATTTAAAGCTTCTCTCGGTACATCATAATGGCATCAATGACTATCTTGATGATGAGGTGGCTGGCATGGATAAGCATGCTGTTATTCAAGATTATTTAGACAGACTTGAATATGCTATCGGGCGCGTAGAAGCAGACGTGCTGGCGCATTTTGACTACGGCTTTCGGCTGTTTGATGTCTCGGTTGAAGAATTAAAGGGTTATGACATCCAGCTCCGACGAATTTTCCAAAAGATGATTGACTGCGGTTTAGCTTTTGAACTGAACAGCAAATCCATGTATCTTTACGGCCATGAGCATCTTTACATCTATGCACTCCGCTTGCTTAAGGAACTCGGCTGTCCAAAATACTCTATTGGTTCAGATGGGCATAAGCTGGAACATTTCAGATTGAAGTTCGACCGTATTCGAGGACTTTTAGCAGATTATGGGATTGGAGAGGAGCAGCTGCTGCGATGAAAGTCATCTTTTTACATGGTTTGGGCCAAGATGCTTCGTCTTGGAATGAGGTGGTGGCTGCCCTGCCTGACTGCGATTGCTTAACTTTAGAGTTGTTTGATGACGGCAGACTGCCAGATACCTTTGAAGTCCTGCAGAAGCAAGTAAGACAAGAATTGGATAAACTTCAAGAGGATTTTGTCTTGGTCGGTATTTCTTTAGGTGCTGTGGTAAGTCTGTCCTTCTTGGAAAAACCGCCGCAAAGCATGGTAGCTGCTGTCTCTTCGGCCGGCCAGTACAGATTAGCTGGAAATCGCCTCTACGCATTACAGCGGCAATTATTCAAACTGATGCCAAAAGCTTTATTTATCAAGCAAGGGGTCGATAAGGGGAACTTGATTCGCTTTTATCAGTCTCTTGAACAGTTTGATCTGACCGACGCCCTAAACGCTTCCCGGCTCCCCTGCCTCGTGGTCTGCGGTGATAAGGATAGGGCCAATTTAAGAGCAGCTAAAGAAATGGCTGCGCTGCTGCCCCGGGCGCAGCTGGAAATAATTAAAGGCGGCCGGCATGAGCTCAACCGGCAAAAGCCATCAGAGCTGGCAGAGCTTATCAAGGTATTTTTACAGACACTCAAAAACGGCTAGCTTATGCTTGAAGCTAGCCGTTTTTTGATGTCGGCACTCTTAAACCAAGTAAGATATGAGAGGCTTCTACGTTCAGTATTGCGATAGCCGAAAGTCGGCTATTCTGACAGGGGTGCATCTGCGAAATCACAAATTTCGGACTTACCGCCAGCCGTAGACGTCTGAAGGCTTTATCGTCTTAACAGCCGACTGCACCCTTTTAGTCGTCCTGGCAGGGGTGCGTCTGCGAAATCACAGATTTCGGACTTACCGCCTTTTCATACGGATTTTTAAACGGCCTTTGTATCTTGTGAACTGAACACGGCCTAAAAGCTCGGAAAAAAGATGTCCCTCCCTCGTGTTTGGCAACACATCGGTTGGGCCCCTATTTTTCAGTCGCTTTTTATACAGCCTTTGTATCTTATGAGCTGCTCACACCCCAAAAGTTCGGAAAAAGAGGACCCTCCTTCGTGTTTGGCAACACATCGATTGGGCCCCTATTTTTCAGTCGCTTTTTATACGGCCTTTGTATCTTGTGAACTGAACACGGCCTAAAAGCTCGGAAAAAAGATGTCCCTCCCTCGTGTTTGGCAACACATCGGTTGGGCCCCTATTTTTCAGTCGCTTTTTATACGGCCTTTGTATCTTATGAGCTGCTCACACCCTAAAAGTTCGGAAAAAGAGGACCCTCCTTCGTGTTTGGCAACACATCGGTTGGGTCCCTATTTTTCAGTCGCTTTCTTAACGGACTTTGTGCCTTATTTTTACATTTCTGTGTATTCCAATCCCAAGGATTCAGCTACAGCTTTATTGGTGACTTTGCCGCGGTAGATATTTAGGCCTGTACGCAGTGCTTTGCTTTCAGCGACTGCTTTATCAGCTCCCTTATTGGCTAATTCTAAAGCATAGGTCAGTGTAGCATTGGTCAGAGCTAAGGTAGAGGTTCTCGCTACCGCTCCGGGCATATTGGCTACAGCATAGTGAACCACTCCGTCAACGACATAGGTTGGCTGGTCGTGTGTTGTCACGCGGTCAGCTGTCTCGATGATACCGCCTTGGTCGACTGCAACATCAATGACGACTGATCCTGTTTTCATTTGAGCAACCATGTCTTTTGTGACTAATTTTGGAGCTCTGGCTCCTGGAATGAGGACCGCGCCGATCAGAAGATCTGCATCTTTTACACTTTCAGCAATGTTGAGCGCATTGGACATCAGGGTTTGAACTTTACCGCCGAACTGTGTGTCTAATTCTGCCAGCCGCTGAGGATTGACATCGAGAATAGTGACATCTGCTCCGAGTCCGACAGCCATTTGAGCGGCATTAACACCGACATTACCGCCGCCGATAATAACAACATGGCCTTTTTTCACTCCGGGGACCCCACCGAGGAGAATACCGGATCCGCCTTCAATTTTAGTTAAAAACTGTGCTCCCAGCTGTGTTGCCATACGGCCGGCTACTTCACTCATAGGGTTGAGCAGCGGCAGTGTTCCGTGATCGACAACCGTTTCATAACCGACAGCAATAACTCCGCCGTCAATCAGGGCTTGTGTCAGCTCAGGTGCTGGAGCTAAGTGCAGATAAGTGAAAAGCAGCAGTCCGGGGCGGAAATAAGGGTACTCGCTTGCCAGAGGTTCTTTAACTTTTAACACCATGTCAGCCTGCCAAACATCCTGTGCTTTATCTTTAATAACGGCTCCCTGCTCTTTGTACTGTTCATCAGTAAAGCCCGAACCGCTGCCGGCATTTGTTTCAATCCAGACTTCATGCCCGCTTTGCTTAAAAGCTAAAACTCCAGCAGGAGTGATAGCCACACGGTTTTCATTGTTTTTTATTTCTTTAGGTATACCAATAATCATAAGTGCAACCCCTTTCATTTTATGCTAATATTTTCCCACAAAGCGTTTGGCTAGTCAAGAAAAAGTCTAAATTTTCATTCTGTTATTGGTGTAAAAAATCTGATAAATAAAAGAAAAGCTAAAAATTTTACAATTCGCTAACAATCTATCTGTCAGTAAAGATTTTTAATGTTTAAGAGGGGAAAGAATCGCAATATTAAGTTTGCTTTAAAAACAATAAAAATGTAAAATAAAGAGAAAAGAACACCTTTTTGTTATAATGAAAAAAACGAAAACTCACAGTATGGAAAGGAAATCTGATGTCCGATAAAAAAAAGTCCAATGATTCCCTTATTATCGAATACAAGTTTACTAAACAGACAAAAGAAGCCTTAGAAGCAGCTGCCGAACTGGTCAAAGCAGATAAGAGAGAGCTGATTATGTCGCAGGATTTACTGTCTGCCTTGGCTTCGACTGTCGATTCAGGAGCTAATTATGCTTTGGGGCGCTATTCAATTACAAAAACCAAAATTCTCAAAGAAATTGAAGCAGCTGATCTAGTAAAGGAACGGATGGAAATCGTTCTGGATGAGCGTGACAATTATTTAGGCAATCCAGAGCGGCGTCGGCGGCAGCTCCGGGCAAGATGGCTGAAAGCCAATCCGGTGGAATTTCTGCCGGAAGCGGCAACGCAGACGCGAGTTAAGTATGCCCAGGATCTTTTTCTGAGCGAGAATGTTAAAAACATCCTTGAGTTCGCTGAAGAGATGCGTTTTCAGAATGTTCCGGAAGGCGGTATTGACAGTTACTGGATACTGATAGGCATGGTGCAGGATGAAGCCTCTAATGCCTGCCAGGTTATCGAAAAATTAATGCTGAAATATGACCCCCATCTGATGCTGTCACTGGAAGATATTCAGTCCCGTTTTTCGATTCGTGAGGGGCATTACCATTGGAGTGATTTTCGTGACGGACGTGCTGAAGAAGAGCGGCAAAAAAAAGCGGCGGAGTCAGAACAGATCTCTCACAAACTGGATAATCCCGATTATTCTATCTTAGAGGATATTGCTACGGATCTGACAGAAAAAGCGGAAAAAGGCCTGCTGCAGCCAGTTATCGGCCGTGAAAAGGAACTGAAAAGTATTGAAGTGGCTCTGGTCCGGCGGGATAAAAACAATGTCGCCCTTTTAGGTGAAGGCGGTGTTGGTAAATCGGCCATTGTTGAAGGTTTAGCGATAAAGATTGTCAATCAGGAAATCCCTTCGCTGAAAGGGAAAAAAATTCTGCAGTTCAGTCTCAAGGATTTAAATGCTGCTCTGCGCTGGGAATATAACCGAGGCGTTCTGAGATTTATTGACGAGATGGCACGGGAGAAAAATGTCATCCTGTTTATTGACGAAATTCATATGCTGTGGGAAGGAAAATCTCTGACGGATTCCTTAAAACCGGTTATGGCCCGCAGTGATTTCCGAATTATCGGCGCTACCACGCCCAGAGAGTGGCAGGATTATATTGCGCGTGATTCTGCCTTAGTTCGGCGATTTGAAAAAATAACGGTTGCCGAACCGTCGCTCGAAGATACTCAAAAAATAGTCAAGGCAGTGATTCCAGTTTACGAAAATCACTATAACCTGCATTATAATCAAGGAGCTATCAGCGGGGCTGTCAAATTGGCTAAGCGCTACTTGCTGCAGGAAAGGCTGCCTGACAGCGCCTTTACCGTCATTGATAATGCCGGCGCTCTGGTCAGTATTGAGGGCGGGACAGTCTCAAAGGCTAATCAGGCTTATGACGCTAAGCTAAAGAGATTAAAGAATAAGCTAAAACAGCTTCAAGCGGTAGAATTTCCTGACAGGGAGCAGATTGACAAGGTACGGCAAAAGATGTCAGACCTTCAGGCGGATTTCCAAAAATCGAGAAATAAAATGACATCTAATCCTCAAAATAATCTGCGTGTCGGTGTTAAAGATGTCAAAAAAGCGGTTGCTTTAAAAACAGGGATTCCTCTCAAAGATATCAAGGTATCCACAAGAGAAGCAGACAGAGCAGACTCGCTGGAAAGGCTGAAACAGCTGCCGGAGCGGCTGTCACAAAAAATTATCGGCCAGTCAGAAGCGATTGATGCCATTTCAAGGGCCGTTATTCGTTCAAAAACCGGCTTTCGCAATCCTCATCGTCCGGTAGGTGTTTATCTGTTTTTGGGAACGAGCGGTGTTGGCAAAACAGAAACAGCTAAGACACTGGCGTCAGAGATGTTCGGTCAGCACAATCGTATGATCCGTATCGACATGTCGGAGTTTCAGGAAGAGCACACAGTATCTAAGCTGATTGGCGCACCGCCCGGCTATGTTGGTTTTGAAGGCGGCGGACAGCTGACCAATAAAGTCCGTCAGGAGCCCTATTCGGTGATTTTATTCGATGAAATTGAAAAAGCCCATCCCAAAATTTTTGACATTCTGCTGCAAGTCTTTGATGACGGCATCTTAACCGATGGCAACGGAGTGACGACTGATTTTAAAGAAACCATTATTGTGATGACCTCTAATTTAGGCATGGGAGACAGTCAGCAGACCTCAGGAATCGGTTTTGGCCAGCTGGCTTCACAGCTGGATTATGACTACATTAATAATAATGCTCAGTCTGCCATAAAAAGTTATTTCCGGCCTGAATTTTTAAACCGTATTGATGAGATTGTCACCTTCAAACCTTTTGATGAGCAGGCGCTCTTTGAAATTGCCAGCCTCCTCTTAAAAGAAGAACAGGCTCTCATTGCCGACCAAGGAATTGACGCTCGCTTTGATGAAAAGGCTGCTGCTTTTATTGCCCAGACCTGCTCAGATCCTATCAACGGAGCCAGACCTCTGAAACGCGGTATTACTCGCTTGGTTGAAGATAAACTTTCCAGTATGCTGATTAACGGCGATATAAAACGCGGTGACCGTATTCTTATCACAGCAGACAAAGAAATCCAAGTCTTAAAACAAGAAAACAAGAAAAATCGTTCTTAAAGTATACTCAATTACAGCTATAACTCCCGTATCTCTGACCTGATTAGTAAGTGACTGTCGAAACTGCTGTCAACAGTTTCGGTAGTCTTATGATAAAGCGATGTCATCCTACTATAGCGATGTGGCAAAAGATGATACTGTCAGGGAAAAAGAATTTCTTCAAAATAAGGACTGGAATGAGATCAAACAAACGATATACAGCAGTCTGGTCCCGACAGATATTCTGACAGCAGGCGAGACAGAAAGCAAGGCCTATATTGCCGAGCATTACAGCGATGTTTCACAGTTTTTGGATCGTTTAGAAGCGGCCGCTAAATAGCAAAGAGGCTACAAATGAAAAAAGCAATCTTAATGACAGTTCTTGTTTTGATGATTCTCTCAGCAGGACTCTACTATCACTATGCGAGACAGCCGCAAAATATATTTGACGAAATGTATCAAGAAACGAAAAAGACTTACCGCAGTCATAATATTTTGGGAAATATTGAAGGTTTCGATATTAGAGGTTCTTGGCCGATTGATGATCCCAATATTGCGCAAGCACCATTCGGAACATATAGTGAAGAAACCACGTTTAATGGGTATTCTGATATTGCTATCAGTTTTAATTTTCAAAGTGATACGAAGCTTATTTCTCTTACCTTTGAAAGGGACATCAATTCTAAGATTAGAGTAAGAATATGGGGATTATATACTTATAAAGACAGAACATTAAAAAAATCTGTTAAAATAGCTCTAAAACAAGGGGACTCTAACAAATATATTGATAAAGCCTCACAGGTCAGGAAATATTTAGCTGACTACGGCATTACGGCAGCCGACTTGGACCGTTACTATGATGAGATAATCAACCAGAAAGTGCTGACTGACTGGTGCGCGATCTATGACAGCAAGTATTCTCCTGCCGATTACGGTCATGTTAAGGTCGTAACAGAGTGGGAGAAGTGGTAAATGTGCTTGTATAAACGGACGACACGTGGTCTAAGAGCGCAAAGAGGCTACAAATGAAAAAAGCAATCTTAATGACAGTTCTTGTTTTGATGATTCTCTCAGCAGGACTCTGCTATCACTATGCGAGACAGCCGTAAAATATATTTGACGAAATGTATCAAGAAACGAAAAAGACTTACCGCAGTCATAATATTTTGGGGAATATTGAAGGTTTCGATATCAGAGGTTCTTGGCCGAGTGATGGAGAATCTTCCAAATATACTCCTTTTGGAAGATACAATGAAAAAAGTTTACCAAATAAGTATACTGAGATAAGGGTCGGTTTTAGAACCTGTATTCACAACATCATAACACCTTTAAAAATCGACTAATGTGCGATAGTTTCACAAAAGCAACCTCTGATAATACCGACTTCTCAACATCTTTAGCTAACCTTCGAGAGTGGTTCAGCCAAGAGAAGGTCCTCTCTACCACCCAACGCTTAGGGATGATTTGCTAGCTTCCCTTAATTTTCTCAGAAATGTCTACTGGACACTGAAACTCCTGTGCTATACTTGACGAGCCACTAAAATCCCTGATGTGGTGTTATGGCTATTAGCTGCATGAACGACAACTACAAGAAGATTCCCCATGGTGTCAACAACGATGTGGCGCTTTTTTCCTTTGACTTTTTTACCACCATCAATGCCACGTTCCTCTGCAGCATCTGTTGTTTTCATACTTTGAAAATCCTTGATGGCATAGGTTGGCGAGGCTGCTCTACCCGCTTTAGTCGCTTTTTTTAACAAGCTCTGTCAAAAGGGGATCCCACAGACCACTCTCCTTAGCCCGACGAAAGGAACTTCAGACGGTTGGGTATGGAGGGAAGTCATGAGGAAGCATGCGCCATTGACAGCCTGTTTTGGTGATGTATAAGGTCGCATTAACGCGTTCTCGTTTAGACCATTTATAGGTGTGGTGGTTAGAAAAATAGGGCTCAAGCTTAGCCCATTCTTGATCAGTTAAATCGGTATCATATGCTTTTCATGTCATAGCTTTAGTTTAACATTTTTTGTGAATACAGGTTCTTACAAATCAGAATTTAATTTTTGTCGAGTATAAAAAGATCTTAAAATCAACTATTTTAAGAACCAGTGGAACTTCTCTAACACGAGTTTTCACTGGTTGTATCTCTTTTTTCAAACTGACTTCCACTGAAAATAGTGGTGGAACTTGGTTTAGGAATCTAACCTATTATTTTAAAGACCCAAAAGTAAAAATCGTATGAAATCCACTATGATATGCGCCATTACCGCACTAACCAATCCGCGCTTCCGAAGTAAGAAAGCAAATGGGAGCCCAAAAAGGAAACTGAGAACCAGAACATTTCCTAGTTCAAACTCTTGCCTCGTGAAATGCACCAAGGTATGAGGAACAATCATTATCAGATAGACTAGAAAATTTTCTCCTTTGGAAAACTTTTCTTTCTTGGTCAGACCAACTGCAAACGCAAAGAAGAAAAGGGTAAAAGCTGTTTCTTCAAAAACACCTGCTCGAATAGCATTTAAAATTGGTTGGAAACTGAAAGAAGCTGGCAGACCAATGTTTACTTCAGGCATGGCTATTTTAGCTAGAAAAAGGTTCACACCCCCTAGAAGAAGGCCAGGGATAAGTCCATAAACCATATCTTGATAAAACTTTTGTTTATGATTAGGACATAACAGTTCCTGTAAAATTTCTTTATCCTTCAGCAATAGACAGGAGGCTAAATAGGTTAGGATAGTTATCACAGCCAAAAAAGGGGACGATAAGGCCACTAAACACCCTAGAACTAGCCCAATCAAACAGTCTCTTTTATCTAGTTTGCGAACATTTCTTCCAATAACAAGGGTGGATAGAATAACCAGTAACACCATCCATAAGAAGGCCATATCATTGAAAGAACGACTGGTACCCAGCCAAAAAAGAAGCAATAGAAACAAGGCTAGAGACAGCTTAAGACGGGCTTTACCTCTAGTCTTCATTCTATTACCTCCATTTTTCTATTAAGTCAGTGCCATCTACCAATTCAAAGAGAATGATTATATTTTACCTTTCATTAAATTATTCCTAATATCAATATATGACTATTATATCACAAAATATTGTATCCTGAAAACGATTTCTTCATTTATTATGAGGAGGCAAAGAAGAGAACTCCTTCTCAAAACCCGCTATCCTGAAACGGGTACATCATTTGTTAGGTGTTCACCATTGACAGCCTGTTTTGGTGATGTACAGCGTCGCATTAACGCGTTCTCGTTTAGACCATTTATAGGTGCGGTGGTTAGAGAAACAGGGTTCAAGCTTAGCCCATTCTTGATCAGTTAAATCGGTATCGTAGATTTTTCTTGTCATAGCTTTAGTTTAACATTTTTTTGTGAATACAGGTTCTTAATTTTGAAAGGCGATACCGTACGATGTCTATTTCTTTTAAAAGAGAGATAGGGACAGGTGTAAAAATATGGGTTTTTAGTAAATATATCGCAAAGTCAAAAACATTTGAAAAAAAAGTTCAAATTATCGAGCAAGGCGACCCTGACAATTATATTGATAAAGCTTCACAAGTCAAGAAATATTTAGCTGACTACGGCATTAGGGCAGCCGACTTGGACCGCTACTATGATGAGATAATCAACCAGAAAGTGCTGACTGACTGGTGCGCGATCTATGACAGCAAGTATTCTCCTGCTGATTACGGTCATGTTAAGGTCGTAACAGAGTGGGAGAAGTGGTGAAGAACCGCATTTGAAGCAGTAAAAAGCACAGCTAAGGCAGAGAAATGTTAATTAAAATAAGAGCCCCCGGAAAGTCAGAATAATCTGATTTTCTGGGAGCTCTTATCTGTTTTAAAGATAGCTAATATTAGTGTGCGACACGCTTGCGGGCAGCTTTTTTACGGTTTTCTTCAATGAAAGCTGCTTTTTCCTCTTCCGGGTCAATAATGGTTTTCTTAACTGCAAAAACAGCTCCGGCAACAGTAGCCGCAGTTGCCAGTACACCAGTTGCCAGACCTTTAGCAAATGCAAATTTTTTAGCCATAATGATGTCTCCTTTAATTTATGATGAGCTGAATCAAACTTTTTTGGAAGCCGTACATTTGCCGTTAGATATCTGTATACGTTCATTAGCTAAAAAGAAAGCTGGAGCTGTTTTACTGCTCTGCCGCTTACTTTCCCGCATCAAGTTGTTTTAATTTTTTATAGCAAATATTAGGCTGATGATGAGTTTTTCTCAGCTCTTCCTTATGATATAATAATGGTAGCGAAAAAAAACTGAAATAGCAAGTGAAAAGCTTTTTATGCTGCTATGAAGAGGAGAGTTGAGAGATGGTGCAAAAACTGCTTGTTTTAGTCGGGCCGACAGCAGTGGGAAAAACAGCTCTGGGCATTGAGCTGGCACAAAAATTTAAAGGTGAAATTATCAGCGGTGACAGTCAGCAGGTCTACCGCAGGCTTGATATTGGAACGGCCAAAGCGACTCCAGAAGAGCAAGCTTTGGTTCCTCATCATTTGCTTGATGTCCGCGATATCACACAGACCTACTCAGCCTATGACTTTGTTCAGGAAGCACAGACCGCTGTTAAAGAAATAGCGGAGCGCGGAAAAGTTCCTCTTATTGTCGGCGGTACGGGGCTTTATATCCAAAGTTTTCTGGAGGGCTATCATTTAGGCGGTCAGCTTAATCAAAAAGACGTTTTGGCTTACCGGCAGGAATTGGAAAGTCTTTCTGACGCTGCTTTATTTGAAAAAGCAGCAGCCTTGAAGCCGGACATCCCTCAGCCTAACCGGAGGCGCCTTATCCGTGCATTAGAATTAGCACAATTTAGTCAGGGAGAGCTCAGCAACCATCAGGTTGATTACCGTCCTCTGCTTATCGGTTTGAATACTGAAAGAACAGAGCTCTACCGGCGAATTGATCAGCGGGTAGACAGCATGCTTCAGCAGGGCTTGCTGACAGAAGCCAAGTGGCTTTATGATAACTATCCGCATGTTCAGGCTAGCCGTGCCATTGCTTATAAAGAATTTTTCCCGTATTTCGCAGGAACGGAAAGCCTGGAGCAGGCAGTCAGCAAGCTCAAGCAGAACAGCCGCCGTTTTGCCAAACGACAGCTGACTTGGTTCAGAAATAGGATGCAGGTTCCTTTTTTTGATATTGCTGATTCAGAGATTAAATTCAAAATTAACCAAATTGTAACAGATTTTTTAGAAAGCTAGAGACTGAAATAGCTCCCCCTTTTCAGTCTTTTTTATCTGGGAATTTGGTACCGGAAGACCTCTTTTTCAGTCTGTTTTGTGGTATAATATAAGCTGTCACTATTAGGCTTGGAAGGGGTGATGCCATGCTTGCAACAGCACCAAAACAGGAACGTGTGCTGCTCTTTGGTGTTGAGCTGCCGCAGGCTGTTCATTTTTCGCTTTCCATGGAGGAATTAGCTAAACTTGCACAGACAGCCGGCGCTTATGTGGTGGCAAGCGGCAGTCAGAAGCGCACCAAGTATGACAGCAGATTTTTGCTTGGTTCTGGGAAATTGGCAGATTTGAAGTCTCTTATCAAAGAAAAGCAGATTGACACCTTGATTATGAATAACCGGCTTAGTCCCAGACAGCACAATAATTTGGAGGCTGCTCTCAATCTGAAAGTACTTGATCGGATGCAGCTGATTTTAGATATTTTTGCTCTGCACGCCCGCAGTCATGAGGGGAAGCTTCAGGTTCAGCTGGCTCAGCTGAACTATCTGCTGCCCAGACTTACCGGGAACGGTCTCTTTCTAAGCCGGCAGGCTGGCGGAATTGGCAGCAGAGGTCCGGGAGAAAGCCAATTGGAACGCAGCCGCCGTTCGATTCGCAGTCAGATTGTATCTATTGAACAAGAACTCAGGCAAATCAGCCAAAAACGTCAGCTCCTTCGCGAGCAGCGTTCAGGAACTGAAATCTTTAAAGTCGGATTAGTCGGCTATACCAATGCCGGAAAGTCAACCATAATGAACCTTTTAACCAAAGGGGACGAATATGCTGCAGACAGTTTATTTGCGACCCTCGATTCATCTACTAAGCAGCTTTACCTGCAGGGGCGGTTTCAGGCTGCTATAACAGATACGGTCGGCTTTATTCAGGATTTGCCAACCGAACTGATTGCTGCTTTTAAGTCAACGCTGGAAGAAAGCCGGCAGGCTGACTTGCTGCTGCATGTCATTGATGCCAGCAATCCTGATCATGTAGCGCAGGAAGAAGCTGTCTTAAACATTTTAAAGGACTTGGATATGCTTTCGATTCCGCGTTTAACCGTTTATAATAAGCAGGACCTGGCGGAGGATTTTAGGGCAACCATTTTTCCGCATATCTCTATTTCAGCACGGCAAAAAAGGAGCAAACAGCTCCTGCGTCAGTCTCTTATTGCTGAAATTAAGAAACATTTCACCGCTTTCTCACTGCAGCTTCCTGCTGACCAACGGTACAGACTTTATGAACTGGAAAAATATGCTTTTTTAGATGCCTCTGCTGACTTGCAAACAGTGACAGGCCATATTGCGGCAGAAAACAAATGGAGACTAGAAGAATTTTATGACTGATTATATTGCCTTAGGACTGAAATACGGCGGTTTTACACAGCTGGACCGAGCTTATCTGCAGCATGTGCTGTCGCATCTTTCTTCTGAAGAGGATAAGCTGACCTTTATTACACCGCCTCCCAGTGTCATTAATGCTTATTTTGCGGAAATATACCAAAAACAGTCGCCTAAAGCGGCTACTGACTATTATTTTGATTTATCAAAAGAACTGCATTTGATGACAGCAGCCCCTTCTTTTAAAGAAGAAAAACCATTTGTCCGCCTAAATTTATCGGGAAAAGCTTACGGTTTTGTCTACGAAAATCAAAAGGAAGAAGCGCATGTTTTTGCAGAAAAGGCAGAAGAAATAACAGACTCCCTTCTTTTTGATTTAGCGAGGATTTTCCCGCAGTATAAAATTTATCTTGATAAGAATAGGATCAAAATGGCTCCGCTTGTCTTTTCAGAGACTGTCCGCAAAGATTTGACTCCTCAATCCAGTCAGCTCAGTCAGGCGGCAGAAATGGCGGATAAGACGGTTAGGGTTAGCGGCTTTAACCAAGAAGAGGTTTTGGAACTGGCGGCTCCTTTTTCAGGGCAGAAATACTATAGTTTTGTTCAGCGTCAGGCCATTATTTACATAAAAAAATAGAAAGTTTAGAACGTATGGAATTACAATTTTTAGGAACAGGAGCAGGGCAGCCGGCTAAGATGCGCAATGTGTCCAGTCTGGTGCTTAAATTGTTGGATGAAATTAATGAAATTTGGATGTTTGACTGCGGCGAAGGGACTCAGCGGCAAATTTTGGCAACAGCCATTAAACCGCGTAAAATAAAAAAGATTTTTATTACCCACCTGCACGGCGATCATATTTTTGGCTTGCCGGGTTTTTTGTCGAGCAGGGCTTTTCAAGCCAATGAAGAGCAAACGGCTATTGACATTTACGGGCCTGCCGGCATTAAAAATTATGTAACAGCCAGTCTGAGAACGGCAAAGACCCGTCTTCCTTATCCTCTCCGCTTTCATGAACTGAATGAAAAATCGTTGGGCAAAATCATGGAAACGGAAAAATTTACAGTTTACGCTGAAAAACTGGATCACAGTATTTTTTGTGTCGGTTACCGTGTCATGCAAAAAGATTTAGAAGGAACTTTGGACGCAGAAGCATTAAAAGCAGCCGGAGTGCCCTTTGGACCGCTTTTTGGCAAGATTAAGCAGAGTCAGGACATTGTTCTTGAAGATGGGCGCCATATTGCAGCTCAAGACTATATCTCTGCTCCTAAAAAAGGTAAGGTCATTACAATCTTGGGAGATACACGCAGAACGGATGCCAGTATTCGTCTGGGTCTGGGTGCCGATGTTCTTGTCCACGAATCAACCTATGGGAAAGGCGATGAAAAAATTGCCAAGGCGCATGGGCATTCCACGAATATGCAGGCAGCAGCAGTTGCTAAAGAAGCTTTTGCTAAACGTTTGCTTCTGAATCATATCAGTGCGCGCTTTCTTGCTCGCGATTGCCGCAAGTTAGAAGCTGATGCGAAGACCGTTTTTGAGCAGACGCATTTAGTCAAAGATTTTGAAGAGGTGACGGTATGAGAACCATCGTTATTACAGGGGCTAGCGGCGGTCTTGCTCAGGAAATTGTTCGGCAGCTTCCCGACGCAGACCGCTTGATTCTTTTGGGGCGCAACAAAAAACGGTTAGAAACACTTTATAAGGAACGGACAAACACGGCGTGTCTGGAACTGGATATTAGCGATGATATGGCCGTAGAACAGATGGTTGCTTCTATTTACCAGCAGTTTGGGCCGATTGATGTTTTTATCAATAATGCTGGTTTTGGCGATTTTAGAGCATTTAAGGCTTATAAAAGCGAAGATGTTCGGGACATGTTTGCCGTAAATACCTTTGCGACTATAACATTTTCGCGCCTAGTCGGTGCGAGAATGTCAGAGAGGGGCCAGGGACATCTGATTAATATTGCCAGCATGGCCGGACTCATTGCGACCAGCAAAGCCACTGTCTATTCCGCAACCAAGTTTGCTGTAATTGGTTTTTCCAATGCCCTGCGTTTGGAATTGGCTGATAAAAATGTTTATGTGACAACGGTCAATCCGGGTCCTGTTGCAACTAAATTTTTTGATCAGGCAGATCCATCAGGTGCTTATTTAAAAAGTGTAGAAAGGTATACACTGCCGGCTGCGTCTGTAGCCAAAAAAATTGTTAAGATTCTCGGGAAAAACAAACGGGAGCTCAATTTACCCTGGTTTTTAGCCCTCACCTATAAAGTTTATGTTCTTTTTCCCAGGCTGTCAGATTTTTTAGCCAGAAAGGTGTTCAATTATAAATGATTTCAGCAAAATATAACTGGAAGATAGCTGATCAAAAGCCTGAGTCGGATTTTTTAAAACTGCTTCAAAAAGAAAAGCTCACTGAAGAGGCAGGGACTATTCTTTATCGGCGCGGTATCGACACTGCTGAGAAATTACACGCTTTTCTGCAGGCCGATCTGTCGGATCTGCATGATCCTTATTTGCTTTATGATATGGAAAAGAGCGTCAGCCGTATCCGACAGGCTATTGAAAATGGGGAGCGTATTCTGATTTACGGCGATTATGATGCTGACGGTATGACAGCAGCCTCTGTGATGAAAGAAGCTTTGGAAATGCTTGGAGCTGAGGCCCGCGTTTATCTGCCTAACCGATTTACAGACGGATACGGTCCCAATAAATCGGTTTACAAATATTTTGCGGAACAGGAAGACATTTCGCTCATTATTACCGTAGATAATGGTGTGGCTGGCCATGAAGCTCTCGCTTATGCGCATAAGCAGGGGCTGGATGTTATTGTGACAGATCATCACAGTATTCCTGATGAACTGCCTGAAGCCTATGCTATTGTTCATCCCCAGCATCCTGAAAGCACCTATCCTTTCAAGGATTTGGCGGGCTGCGGTGTCGCTTTTAAATTGGCTTGTGCCCTGCTGGAGTCTGTTCCAGCAGAATTGCTTGATTTAGTTGCTATAGGAACTATTGCCGACATGGTCAGTCTGACCGATGAAAACCGTATTATGGTCAAGTTAGGTCTGCAGGTTTTAAAGACAGGCGAACGTTTTGGTCTGCAGGAATTGCTGCGTCTGTCTCAGGCTGATGCTGATCAGCTTAACGAAGAAACGGTGGCTTTTAAACTGGCTCCTCAGCTCAATGCCCTCGGGCGTTTGGCTGATCCTAACCCTGCAGTTGATCTTTTAACGGGTTTTGATGAAGAGGAAGCGCAGGAGCTGGCTCTTATGATTTATGATAAAAATGAAGAGCGCAAACAGATCGTTGAGACAATTTTTCAGGAAGCAATGACCTTGGTTGACACAAGCCAGCCTGTCCAGATTTTAGCCAAGTCCGGATGGCATCCCGGGGTTTTGGGGATTGTTGCCGGCCGGATATTAGAAGAGCTGAATCAGCCCGTTATTGTTCTTAATATTGAAGACGGGATAGCCAAAGGCAGTGCCAGAAGTGTGGCAGCGCTTGATATTTTTCAGGCTTTAACCAACCGCAGGGACCTTTTTATAGCTTTCGGCGGTCACAGCGGTGCTGCTGGGATGACCCTGGCAGCAGAGAAACTTCCTGATCTGTCGCAGGCCTTATCCGATTATATCGCTGCTGAGGCCATCAATCTTAGCCAAAAAAGAGTTTTGCAGATGGACGCGAATCTTGATCTATCATCTCTGAGCCTCGACACGGTGGCGAGTCTTACTAGGCTAGCTCCTTTTGGCATGGATAATAAGAAACCTGTTTTTCATTTAACAGATTTTATAGTGAAACAGGCAAGAACTATGGGACAGCAGGGAAAGCATCTCAAACTAAAAATTGCTCAGGGCGAGGCTGTATTTGACCTTGTGGCTTTTAATCGGGGCAGTCAGCTGCAGGAATTTCAGCAGGCGCAAAATCTGGAATTGGCGGTAACCCTGTCGGTCAACCGTTGGAATGGCCAGACTGCACTGCAGCTCATGCTGGAAGATGCTCGAGTCGAAGGTGTTCAGCTGTTGGATATCCGTTCAAATAAGAGTTCTCTTCCTGCTGATGTCCCTGTCTTGACAGCAGACAGTCAGAGCAAAGAAGTTGTGCTGCTGAATGTTCCTGAAAATCCGGAAGATTTAAAAGCCCTTTTTGCCGGCAAGGTCTTTGATGTCATTTATTTTAAAAACCGGATAGAACATCAATATTATCTGACTGGCTATGGGACGCGTGAGCAATTTGCCAAACTCTACAGGACGATTTATCAGTTTCCGGAATTTGATGTCCGCTATAAACTGAAAGAACTGGCTTCCTACCTCAAAATCCCTGATATTCTCTTGGTTAAAATGATTCAAATTTTTGATGAACTGGATTTTGTAAGGATTGCAGACGGGGTGATGACTGTTAATAAAAAGGCGGAAAAACGTGAGATTGCTGACAGCCGGATTTACCAAGATTTAAAGCAGCTTGTTAAGTTTCAGGAACTTATGGCCTTAGGGACGCCGCAGGAAATATATGATTTTTTAAAGGGGAATGAGTGAGCATCAGGCTTCTAGTTTTAAACAGGAGGTTCTGCGGCTGACAATGTCCGGTTTATTGGCAGAGGAATCATCTTTCTTTTAGATTAAAGATGTCTAAAACAAGATTTCGTGCTATAATAAAGAGTAAACGATTTTTTGGCAGATGCCCTAGAAAGTAAAAGAATGGATTTAGAAAATTATATTGCAACAATTAAGGATTATCCGCAGGAAGGCGTGCTTTTCCGCGATATCAGCCCTCTGATGGCTGATGGCAATGCCTACAGCTATGCTGTCCGTGAGATTGTCCAGTATGCTACAGATAAGAAAATCGACATGGTGGTCGGCCCTGAAGCGCGTGGTTTTATTGTCGGCTGTCCTGTTGCTTTTGAATTAGGTATTGGTTTTGCCCCTGTCCGTAAACCAGGCAAACTGCCGCGTGAGGTTGTCTCTGCGGATTATCAAAAAGAGTATGGTCTCGATACCTTAACGATGCATGCTGATGCGATTAAACCGGGTCAGCGGGTTCTGATTGTTGATGATTTGCTGGCTACCGGCGGCACCGTAAAGGCGACAATTGAAATGATTGAGAAGCTTGGCGGCATTGTAGCAGGCTGTGCTTTTCTGATCGAACTGGATGGTCTGAACGGGCGCGATGCTATCGCTGGGTACGATACCAAGGTTCTGATGAAATTCCCTAGTTGACCTATAGTTTGTAACTATATCTAACTACAAAAATAACATAATTGAAAACTATATCGGCATATTTTATAATCTTAAGTAAAGGATTATAGAAACGGAGATATTTTCATGCCGATTAAACTTGACAGAGAACTGCCGGCGCTTGCTATTTTACGTTCTGAAAATGTCTTTATCATGGATAATAAGAGGGCCCGCCAGCAGGATATCCGGCCGATAGAAGTCGTTATCGTTAACCTGATGCCCACCAAAGAAGCGACCGAAACACAGCTTCTGCGTTTGCTGGCCAATACCCCTTTACAGATTAATGTCGATTTTCTGCACATGGCCAGCCATAAGTCCAAAAACACAAGAGCAGAGTATCTGACGGACTTTTATAAAACGTTTGCTGATATTGAGCATAACTATTATGACGGTCTCATCATTACCGGTGCACCTGTAGAAACACTGCCTTTTGAAGAGGTAGACTACTGGCAGGAACTGTGTCAGGTTTTTGCCTGGTCAAAAACGCATGTTTACTCTACTTTGCACCTATGCTGGGGAGCACAGGCCGGTCTTTACTATAAATACGGTCTTAATAAAGTTCTGCTGAAAAAGAAGCTGTCCGGAATTTATCAGCAGCAGGTGAAAGAAAAACGGAGTCCTCTTATGCGGGGATTTGATGACCGATTTGCTGCACCGCATTCGCGCTATACAGAAGTGCCGGCGGAAGAAATTGCGGCCAAGACTGAACTGGACGTTCTGGCTTCAGGCAGTGAAGTTGGTTTATCGATTTTAGCCAGCAAAGACTTACGTGAAGTGTACAGTTTCGGCCATTTGGAATATGACAGAGAAACATTGCTGAAAGAGTACCAGCGCGACAGGAAAGCCGGTAAAACGGTTTCTGTTCCGGAACATTATTTTCCAGCTGACAACCCTCAGAGAACTCCGATGATGACGTGGAATCTGGCTGCAACGACTTTCTTCAGCAACTGGATTAATTATGCAGTTTATCAGGAAACACCTTATCGTTTGGAAGAACTAAAAAAATGACCTGCTCAAAGGGATAAAAAGTATCCGGAATGAAAAAAGAAAGGAGATGCTCAGGAACGGTATCTCCCGCTTTTCTCTCTTAAGGGCAGCTGTGCTTTTTTTGTCTTAAAGCAGGAAGGAGAAGTTATGGGCTTTTCAGAATATTATCAATCAGGAAATTTAGTCTTACCGGGCGCCTTACTGTTTCATTTTAAAGATATTTTTCCTAAAGCAGATGATTTTTTAGTATGGCAGTTTTTTTATTTGCAAAATACCAGTAAGCTGGATGATTTAGCACCGAGTCAAATTGCTTCGGCTTTAGGAAAAACGGTTGCTGAAATCAATCGTTCCATTTCTGATTTAACTGCCCAGGAGCTGCTGGATATGAAGACCATAGAGCTTGATGGAGAGATTGAGGTTATTTTTGATGCCAGCCCCGCCTTCGCTAAATTAGATGCTCTGCTGCAGGAAGCCTCTATGCCAGAAACCAATGCTAAGCCGGACAATGCCCTTAAAGCTTTGGTTCAAGACTTTGAACGTGAGTTGGGCCGGCTCCTCAGTCCTTTTGAATTAGAAGATTTGCAAAAGACCATTGAAGAGGACAGGACCGATCCGGATTTGGTACGGGCGGCTTTGCGTGAAGCTGTCTTTAACGGAAAAACCAACTGGAATTACATTAATGCTATTTTGCGCAACTGGCGCCGTGAAGGACTGACAACTCTTCGTCAGGTTGAAGAGCACCGCAGACAGCGTGAAGAAAGCCAGGCAGCAGATGTGACGGTTTCTGATGATTTTCTGCAGGCTATGGATCTTTGGGGTGAGCAGTAAATCCAGCCGACAGTTGGCAAAGCGGACTGTTAACAGGAGTGTTTTCTGACGCTTGGGAAGCGGCAGCAGACAGCTCCTTTTCATTTATTTGCTGCTTTTGTTTTTTATGAGAGCAGGCAAAAATGGTCAGACGGCCAGCAGCTGTTTCGCTTCTGTCTGCTGTTCTTATTTTAAAATAAAGCAGAGTTGATCCCATTTTTAAGCAGCTGGTTCTACTAGTATGAAAAGCATCTATACGAATTACCGTGAAAAAACAAAAGATAAAAGGAGTAAGGATGGAGTTAGTGTTATCGCAGCGTTTAAAAGCTGTTTCTGAATTTGTTCCTCAAGGGAGCCGGCTTTTGGATATCGGGAGCGATCATGCCTATTTGCCGCTCTTTCTGCTGCAAAAAGGCCGGATTGATTTTGCGGCAGCCGGAGAGGCTGCACACGGCCCTTATCAGTCTGCGCTGAAAAATGCTGCGGACTACGGCTTCACAGGTAAACTAACTGTCCGTCTGGCAGACGGCTTAGCTGCTTTGGACCCATCTGACCGGATCTCTGTTCTTACTATTTGCGGTATGGGCGGCCGGCTTATTGCTGCTATTTTGGAAGCAGGCAAGCAGAAATTAGATTCTATTTCCCGTCTCATTTTACAGCCTAATAATTGTGAAGATACTGTGCGCAGCTGGCTGACTGAGAATGGTTTTGCCCTTAAGGCTGAGAAGCTTGTCAGAGAGAATAAGAAATTCTATGAGATTTTGGTTGCTGAACCGGGTCACATGGTTCTGTCATCAAAGGATTTACGTTTCGGCCCTTTTCTTAGCCAGGAGCAGTCAGCTGTTTTTAAAAGCAAGTGGCAGGCTGAACTCGGTAAATTAGAAGTCATTTCTTCTCAGCTTCCGGATTATCATACTGACCGCCCGGTATTGAATCAAAAGATTGAAGCTATCAAGGAGGTTATTGATGAAAGCAAGTGATATTATCGCTTTTTATGAAGCGTACTGTCCCAGAGAACTTTCCTTAGAAGGGGATATCTCAGGTTGGCAGATCGGTCGTCCCGATAAGGATGTTGAAACACTGATGCTGGCTCTGGATATTCGAGAAGCTACGGTTGCCGAGGCGATAGCTAAGAAAGTTGATTTAATTATTGTCAAACACGCTCCGATTTTTAAACCGCTGACAGATTTAACTGCCAGTCCGCAGAACCACATCTATCTGGACTTAATCAAGCATGATATCGCCGTCTATGTCAGCCATACCAATATTGATGTGGTTCCTGACGGTCTAAATGACTGGTTCTGCGATAAGCTCGATATCTCTTCCACAGAGATTCTCTCACCGACTGAAAACGGCTTCGGTATTGGCCGCATTGGGACTGTAGAAGCTCAGACATTAGCAGATTTTGCACGCAAAGTCAAACAAGTCTTTCAACTGGATGCTGTCCGCCTTATTAGCTATGGCTGTAATGAGAAACTTATCAAGCGTGTGGCAATATGCGGCGGAAGCGGTGCTGGTTTTTATCGTGATGCACTGGCAAAAGGTGCTGATGTCTATATAACGGGAGATATATACTATCATACTGCTCAGGAAATGCTGACTGAGGGGCTGCTGGCCATTGATCCCGGCCACCATATTGAAGTCCTCTTTGTAGAGAAACTGGCGGAAAAATTTCAAATTTGGCAGCACGAAAATCATTGGGACATTACTGTTATCGGCAGTCAGGCCAGCACAAACCCCTTCAGCCATTTATAACTCTGTTTGAGTGGGAGGCTGCCTTTTTATTGAGACAGGCCCCTGTAACGACTGTCAATCACAAAAAACTTCCTGAAAAAGCAGAAGTATGCCAAAATGAGCTGACTATTATATTCATTATAAGTATAAGAAAGAAAGCTGAACACGGCCTAAAATCCTAGTGAAAAAGATGAAGTCCGTCGTGATGCAGGACATCGCTTATCCTTCCCTATTTTCCTACGGATTTTTTCACGGCCTTTGTATCTTGATGAATTGAACACGGCCTAAAATCCTAGTGAAAAAGATGAAGTCCAGCGCGATGCAGGACATCGCTTGTCCTTCCCTATTTTCCTACGGATTTTTTTACGGTCTTTGTATCTTGATGAAAAGGAGAGTGTCTTGAGAGTTGCTATAGTAGGTGCCGGAGCAGTAGGAGCAACGGCTGCTTATTATCTTGCTAAAAACCGGCATATCAATATTACTGTTTTTGATGAGGGGCTGGGGCAGGCTACTCAAGCTGCTGCTGGCATTATCAGTCCTTGGTTTTCTAAACGGCGCAATCGGTCTTGGTATCATCTGGTTCGCTTAGGTGCGGACTTTTATCAGGATTTAGTTGCTGATTTACAGCAAGAAGGGCAGCAAGCCGATTTTTACCAGCAGACAGGTGTCTATATTATCAAAAAAGATGAGGACAAACTGAAGGATCTTTATGATTTAGCCCTTTCGCGCCGAGATGAAGCGCCGCTGATTGGGGATCTGAAATTACTGTCAAAAAGCGAAGCTATAAAGGATTTTCCGGATTTACAAGGGTTTGAAACTTTACTTTATGCATCCGGCGGCGCTCGTGTCGAAGGAGCATTATTGGTAAAAACACTGCTTAGAGCCAGCCGGGCTGACATTATTAAGAAGAAAGTGTCTCTAAGTCTGGAAGGTAAGGATTATGTCATTGATGGGCAGCATTTTGATACTGTTATTTTGGCTGCAGGAGCTTGGCTTGGTCAAATTTTGGCGCCTTTGGGCTATCAATTGGATTTGCGTCCTCAAAAAGGTCAGCTCCGCGATTACTATTTTTCTGATTTGGATACTGCAACCTACCCTGTGGTCATGCCTGAAGGGGAATTAGATATTATTCCTTTTCCTTCCGGGCAAATCAGCATCGGTGCGACACATGAAAATGATAAGGGGTTTGACCTGTCAGTCGACACTGCTTTGCTGAATGATTTTGAGATTCAGGCACAACATTATTTCCCTTATCTTAAAAATGCGTCATCTTTTAAAGAGCGGGTAGGGATCCGTGGCTATACGAGTGATTTTTCGCCATTTTTTGGCCCCGTTCCTGATTTAATAAACACTTATACAGCAGGCGGGCTGGGATCAACAGGACTGACAGCCGGGCCACTGCTTGGCTGGCAGCTGGCGCAGTTAGCCCAAGGCCGAGAACCGCTTTTGAACTTAGAAGATTATGCTGTAGAAAATTATATTGTTAAAACGTATCAGTAAGCAGGCTGTTTATAAAAATAAGGCATCACTTAAAATAACTGGCATTGTAAACAATCAGACAGTTTTCTGTTTTTTATCTGTTTAATGTGTAAGCCTGTCAGGAAGTAAGTGACAGCCTTTTTTATTTATGTTAGAATAAAGTGACAGAAATGACAAAGAGAGGAATCTTTATGAAAGGAATAATTCTTGCCGGCGGTTCAGGAACACGTCTTTATCCGCTGACGCGCGCTGCCTCAAAACAGCTTATGCCAATCTATGACAAGCCCATGATTTATTATCCGCTGTCTACATTGATGTTAGCCGGGATTAAGGACATTCTGATTATTTCAACTCCGCAGGATTTGCCGCGTTTCCGGGAACTCCTGCAGGACGGTTCTGAGTTTGGCATTAAGCTTTCTTATGCTGAACAGCCAAGTCCGGACGGCTTGGCGCAGGCTTTTATCATCGGTGAAGATTTTATCGGTGAAGACCGTGTGGCTCTTATTTTAGGAGACAATATTTATTATGGCCCCGGACTTTCGAGAATGCTGCAAAAGGCGGCCGCCAAAGAAAAAGGAGCCACTGTTTTTGGTTATCAGGTTAAAGATCCGGAACGTTTTGGTGTCGTTGAATTTGATGACAGTATGAATGCTATCTCTATCGAAGAGAAGCCGGCAGTGCCAAAATCGAATTTTGCTGTAACCGGTCTGTATTTTTATGATAATGATGTTGTTAAAATTGCCAAGAATATTAAGCCTTCGCCTCGAGGCGAGCTTGAAATTACTGATGTTAACAAAGCTTATCTTGATCGCGGCGATTTGTCGGTAGAGGTGATGGAGCGTGGATTTGCCTGGCTGGATACGGGGACCCATGAAAGTCTGCTGGAAGCAGCGCAGTATATTGAAACCGTTCAGCGGATGCAAAATTTACAGGTAGCCAATCTTGAAGAGATTGCCTACCGCATGGGTTATATAACAGCTGACGATGTGCGTAAATTAGCACAGCCGCTTAAGAAAAATGAATACGGGCAGTATCTGCTCCGTTTGATTGGAGATAATTAATGACTGAACAATTTTTTGAAAAGGAACTGGCAGTTCGTCATATTGAAGCTATCCCAGGTATGCTGGAGTTTGATATCCCTGTCCACGGCGACAATCGCGGCTGGTTTAAAGAAAACTTCCAAAAGGAAAAAATGCTGCCTCTCGGTTTTCCGGAAAGTTTCTTTGCAGAAGGCAAACTCCAAAACAATGTTTCCTTCTCACGTAAAAATGTATTGCGTGGTCTCCATGCTGAACCTTGGGATAAATACATCTCAGTTGCTGATGAAGGCAGGGTTCTCGGTTCTTGGGTTGATTTGCGCGAAGGCAGCAGTTTTGGTCATGTCTATCAAACAATCATCGATGCTTCAAAAGGAATCTTTGTTCCCCGTGGTGTAGCAAATGGCTTTCAGGTTTTGTCTGATAAGGTTGCTTACAGTTATCTGGTCAATGATTATTGGGCATTGGAGCTCAAGCCTAAGTATGCCTTTGTCAACTACGCTGACCCAGCTCTCGGCATTAAATGGGAAAATTTGGCAGAAGCAGAAGTTTCAGAAGCAGATAAGAACCATCCGCTCTTGAAAGATGTCAAACCTTTGAGGAAAGAAGACCTCTAATGTTCGCTGTTTTTTTACAAATTGCAGAGCAGTTAAACAAGCTGGGAATCACTCCCTTGTTAATGGGTTCAGTTGGTTTGGAAAGGCGAACTGGGCGAGATTGGCTAGCACGGGACTTGGATATTCACGTTCCCAGTGACCCCAGAGGTTGGGATGCTCCAGATGAGGAGCGAATTTACCGTTTTGATGAACTCAATGCTATCATGGAAAGACTGGGTTTTCGGCTAGTTGACCGCCATGAACATGAGTTTCAAAAGGATGGCCTGTCTGTTGAATTTGGTGGGCTCCATTCCCTCCCTGAATTTGCGGGGGTGGAGTTAGAAAATTTAGAAGAAATTGAGACTCAAGGTGTCCGCTATTATTTACCAACACTTGAGCAATACTTGGAAATCTACCAAGCTTCATCCCAGGATTCCTATCGGGCAGATAAAAATAACCATAAAGATTTTGTAAAAATCGACTATTTAAAAAGACAATTACAGGAGATAACCGTGTCAGAATTTAAAAATATTATCGTAACCGGTGGGGCCGGTTTTATCGGCTCAAACTTTGTTCACTATGTATACAATAACCACCCAGACGTACATGTGACTGTTCTTGACAAGCTCACTTATGCTGGCAACCGTGCCAATATTGAGGAAATTCTTGGTGACCGTATTGAGCTGGTCGTTGGCGATATCGCAGATGCTGAGCTGGTGGACCGGCTGGCTGCCCAGGCAGATGCTATCGTTCACTATGCGGCTGAAAGTCACAATGACAATTCACTTAATGATCCGTCCCCCTTTATCCACACAAACTTCATCGGGACCTATACACTTTTAGAAGCTGCACGTAAATATGACATTCGTTTCCACCACGTGTCAACTGATGAGGTATACGGCGATTTGCCTTTGCGTGAGGATTTGCCGGGCCACGGTGACGGTCCGGGTGAAAAATTTACTGCTGAGACAAAGTACAATCCGTCATCGCCTTACTCTTCAACTAAGGCTGCTTCGGATCTTATTGTAAAAGCATGGGTACGCTCATTTAGCGTCAAAGCGACTATCTCAAACTGTTCAAACAACTACGGTCCTTATCAGCATATTGAGAAATTTATTCCGCGCCAAATCACTAACATTCTGTCAGGTATCAAACCTAAACTTTACGGTGAGGGAAAAAATGTCCGCGACTGGATTCATACCAATGACCATTCAACAGGTGTCTGGGCTATTCTGACCAAAGGCCGTATCGGTGAAACCTACCTGATCGGTGCTGATGGTGAAAAGAACAACAAAGAAGTTCTTGAACTTATCCTTGAGAAGATGGGTCAGCCAAAAGATGCTTATGACCATGTAACTGATCGTGCCGGCCACGACCTCCGTTATGCTATTGATTCAACTAAATTGCGTGAAGAACTCGGCTGGGAGCCGGAATTTACTAATTTTGAGCAAGGTTTGGAAGATACCATCAAATGGTATACAGACCATAAAGAGTGGTGGACAGCTGAAAAGGAAGCTGTTGAAGCAAATTATGCTAAAACACAGGAAGTGATTAAATAATATAAAAACCGAGTTATCTCGGTTTTTATGCATTTAGCAGTCATTGTATCCTGTTAAGGAGGTGCTGTGCGTGAAGAAGCGCTGTTTGTTTCTTATTGTCCTTACGGCAGTTGGGATGCTGTCCTGTTTGCTGCCTTGGTCAGGAATTTACAGAGGAAGCATTCCGCCAGGGAATCTGCCGGATATTATATTCTACGGTTATCAAAAAAACGGCTTGAGTTGTTCCCTTCTGTTTGCATGTGTTTTTTTGATTGCAGCCGTCACATTTTTGAGAGGAGAGATAACTAAAAGACTCAAAACGTGCGCAGCTTTTATCTGTTCACTGGTATTAGCTATCTGTTTGTTTGATACCCTGACAATTGCATCACAGGCTCATATGAAAGGTGCTGTCCCATTCTTACAGATAGGCCCGTTTGTTATGGGGCTGGTCGCTGTTATGATACTGATTATTCTTAAGCATTTTAGGGCCTGACGGCTCTGCCAAAAAAGTTTTGCGCCTCTCTGAGATAGCTTGTTCAGAAGCCAGCAAAGGCTGCCGTTTTACTTTTCTCAGTCATTAAAGAGGACGCAGACAGCTTCTGGGACAGTAAAATTACGGCTTTTCTCGGTCAGCAGTCCTGTCTTTGAATCCCGTTTAAAAACAGCTGCATTGTCTGAATCTTGATGGACAGCGATAAGGAAGTCTTCCGCAGGTGAAAGTGTGAAATCCCGCGGGGTCTGGCCGGCACTTGGAATAATTTGCCGGTTTTCAAGCTCTCCGTTTTCTGTAACAGCAAAGACAGCAATGGAATCATGGCCTCGGTTAGAGACGTAGAGGAAGCGCCCGTCTTTAGTTATACGGATAGCGCCGCAGGCATTAAAACCTTGATAATTATCAGGCAGAGTTGTGATGGTCTGCCTTTTTTTGAACTGTCCTTTGCCGTAATAGTCTAGAACTTCTACAGTAGCATTGAGCTCGCAAACGAGGTAAACCGTTTTTTGTTTAGGATGAAAGACAAGATGCCGGCAGCCTGAACCTGAAGCAGCATGATAGTGTCCCAGCTCTTTTGTCTGCCCTCGATTAGAAACGTCATAAGTAATAACTGAATCAGTCCCTAAATCACAGGTTATTAAACAGCCGTCAGGTGTCAGGTCAGCGAAATGCGGATGAGGACCTGCCTGATTTTGATGGGGCCCCGACCCGTGATGCAGAAGCTTATTAACTAAAGTCAATTCTCCCTTGTTTCCTTGTTTATAGATAAGAATCTCGCCTTTGTGGTAATTAGCACCATAAACTAGTCGATGCTGCTTATCTGCTGCTACATAACAAAGCGGTGCCCCTGTTTCAACAACATGATTAATGAGCTGAAAGTGCTGATTAAAACTGGCAATACCTCCCTTTCCTTTATAGCTGCCGACACTGTAGCAGTTATTTTCGGAAAAGGTCAGATAGGTAGGATTAGGTTCTTTTGCCAGCAGACGAAGATTGCTGAGCTGACCGCTGTCAGTCTCAAAGTCTGCAGCATAAATGCCTTGAGACTGCCGTTTGGTATAAGTGCCGAAGTAAATTGTTTTCATAGCAGGCCTCCCCTTCTTTAAAGAGATTATAACATAAGATTTTGCTATAATAAAAGAAAAGTAAAAAACTCAAAAGGCCTAAACGCTGTGAGAAAAAGATAGCCTTTCCTTGAGTCTTTAGTGACTCGGCGGTCAGGCTCCTATTTTCTCTTTGCGTTTTTAACGGCCTTTGTATCTTAGTGAATTGAACACGGCCTAAGCTCTTTGCAAAAAAGACAAACCTTCCTAGAAACTAAAGTTTCTGCGTCAGTTTTCCTATTTTTGCTGTGAGCTTTTCACGGCCTTTGTATCTTAGTGTTAGGAGAAGGGGATGACACAGTTAGCAACGATTTGTTATATTGATAATGGCAGGGAACTCTTGCTGCTTCATCGGAATAAAAAAGAGAACGATGTTCATGCGGGGAAATGGATTTCTGTCGGTGGGAAATTAGAACGGGGGGAGACTCCGGATGACTGTGCTCGGCGGGAAATTTTGGAGGAAACACATTTGTTGGTGAAGCAGATGGACTTTAGAGGAATTGTTACCTTCCCAAATTTTACCCCAGGTCATGACTGGTATACTTATGTTTTTAAAGTGACTGACTTTACGGGAGAACTGATTGCCGATGAAGAATCGCGTGAAGGCACATTGGAATGGGTGCCTTATGATCAGGTTTTGACTAAACCGACTTGGGAGGGAGATTATGAGCTTTTTAAATGGATCTTAGACGATGTCCCCTTCTTTTCAGCCAAGTTCACTTATAATCACAAGCAAGAATTAATTGACCGGTCTGTTACGTTTTATGACAAATAACTTTTTGAGCTGCTGATTTCCTATGGTCAGTCGTAGTTTTTAGCTGCTAAAAATAGTTTTTTTAGCTAAGCCATCGTCTGCAGCCTGTCCAAAGCTGGTAAAAATGTTATAATGTAGAGAAAACAAGGCAGCAGATTTTTTATTAAGCTGCCAAATTCTCCCGGTTTGCCTGTCTTGCAGTTCAAAGACGGGAAACAATTACCCTCTTTTGCTAAGGAGTTTCAATGAAGCATTCACAACCTAAAAAGTTTACAGACAGCTGGTTTTTTAAATGGTTTTTAAATAATCAGGCTGTTATTGTGACACTCATTACCCTGTTAGTCTTTCTGACTCTTTATGTCTTTACAAAGATTTCCTTCCTTTTTATTCCGGTTTTATCCTTCGGCGCTATTTTACTGCTGCCTGTGGTTATCTCAACCCTTCTCTACTATCTAACCAAGCCGATGGTTGATTTTTTGGAGGCCAGAGGACTGGGCCGGACGAGTTCAATTTTTATAGTGTTTGCCGCTATTGTAGCCCTCATCGCTTGGGGGATATCCGGGTTTCTTCCGACTGTCCGTGATCAGCTGCTGTCTTTTGTAAAGAATTTACCCGACTATGTCGAAACGGTCAATAAAGAAGCCAATAAACTTTTGGAAAGTCCTTGGCTGCGCAGCTATCAGGGGGAGCTGGAGGAGATGCTGAGCAATATCAGCCGTAAGGCAATTGATTATGCTGAAAGTTTCTCAAGAAATGCTTTGAACTGGGCCAGCAATTTTGCCAGTACCATTGCCCGTGTAACGGTAGCCATTATCATCTCTCCTTTTATTCTCTTTTATTTCCTTAGAGACAGTAAGAAGATGAAAGAAGGGGTGCTGAAAGCTCTGCCGACGAAAGTGCGGCAGCCTATTTCCCGTGTTATGGGAGATATCAATAAACAGCTGTCAGGCTATGTACAGGGCCAGGTTACAGTGGCTGTTGTTGTCGGTCTTATGTTTTCTGTGATGTTTAGTCTGGTTGGCCTGCGCTATCCAGTCACTTTTGGGATAATTGCCGGTTTTTTAAATATGATTCCTTACTTAGGAAGTTTTTTGGCTATGATTCCGGTTGTGATTATGGCAATGGTTCAAGGCCCTTTAATGCTGATTAAAGCACTGTTGGTTTTTGTCGTTGAGCAGACAATCGAAGGGCGATTTGTCACGCCGCTGGTTATTGGCAGCAAATTAAACATTCATCCCATTACCATTATGTTTATTTTATTAACAGCAGGTTCAATGTTCGGTGTCTGGGGTGTTTTCCTAGGTATTCCAATTTATGCTTCCATCAAGGTAGTTGTCAAAGAAATTTTTGACTGGTACAAATCGGTCAGCGGCTTATATCCGGATGACATTAATCCTATCAGCGAAGGAGACAGTGAAGAAGATGCTAAATAGTGAAAAGGTGCTTGCTGCCATTGAACAGCAAAATTTGGCTCAAGCTGATCGATATTTACTAAAAGCGTTAAAAGAAGACAGCTCAGCCGTTTTGCTTGAGTTAGCCGAATATTTAGAGGGAATCGGTTTTTTGCCGCAAGCAAAGCAGATTTACCTGCAGATTAAGGATGATTATCCTGAAAGCTATCTGAATCTGGCACAGATTGCTGCAGAAGACGGAGATACTGAAGAAGCTTTTTTATACTTAGACGCAGTCAAAACTGACAGTGATTACTATGTAAATGCTCTTTTGGTAAAAGCTGACCTGTATGATATGGAAGGCCTGACAGAAGTGGCACGGGAAAAGCTGCTGGAAGCCAATCGTTTAAGTCAGGAATCTTTGGTTATCTTCGCTTTAGCAGAAATTGAATTTAAATTGGGCAACTACCGGCAGGCTATTGACGAGTATGCTAAATTGGACAACCGTGAGATTCTTGAATTGACCGGCCTCTCCACTTATCAGCGGATCGGTCGCTGTTATGCCAGTCTTGGTAAATTTGAAGGAGCCATTGAGTTTTTGGAAAAAGCACTTGAAATTGATTATGATGATCAGACAGCTTTTGAGTTGGCCTCTATCCTTTATGAAGAGGCTGATTACCAAAAAGCCAATCTTTATTTCAAGCAGCTGGACACAATGAATCCTGAGTTTGATGGCTACGAGTATCGTTACGCCCTTTCCCTTCATGGAGAGCATAAAACCGAGAAAGCGCTTATGCTTATCCAGCAGGGCTTGTCTAAAAACGCGTTTGACGAACAGCTCTTACTGGCAGCTTCTCAGTTTTCTTATGAGTTACATGACCGCAAACAGGCGGAAAATTATCTGTTAAAGGCGCAGGAAGTTGCAGAGGATCAGGAAGAGGTTTTACTGCGCCTGACTAATCTTTACCTTGAAGAAGAACGCTTTTCAGAAATCATTGCTCTTGCACAGCAGGATATTGCCAATGTTTTGACCCGATGGAACATTGCTAAAGCTTACCAAGCCTTGGAACAGTTAGATAAAGCCTTGCCGTTTTATGAGGACTTAGCCGCAGATTTGAGTGATAATCCTGAATTTTTGCAGGATTATATTTATCTTTTGCAGGAGTGCGGCGACCGCAAACGGGCAGTTTATTATGCTGAGCAGTATCTGAAGTTGGTTCCGGATGATGTCAATATGGCTGATTTCCTGAATGAGGAGTAGCTCTAAGCTCTATTAGTCTATCAAACAGGAAGTGTGGGCAGGTTTTCAGAACCGTTTTTAACTTCCGCTGCTAAATTGTGGTATAATTGGCTTAGTCCTATGAAGAAGGGAAAGAGAATGTCAGAAGAAAAAAGAGATTACGGGGCTGATCTTATTGTAGACAGCCTTATTAATCATGATGTCAGCTATGTCTTTGGAATTCCGGGTGCTAAGATTGACCGTGTCTTTGATACTCTTAAGGATAAAGGCCCTGAACTGGTTGTTGCCCGACATGAACAAAATGCGGTTTTTATGGCACAGGGCGTTGGGCGTATTACAGGTGAACCGGGGCTGGTTCTGGTTACCAGCGGTCCCGGAATTGCTAATTTAGCTACCGGTCTTGTCACAGCGACCGATGAAGGTGATCCGGTTCTTGCTATCGGCGGTCAGGTGAAGCGCGGTGATCTGCTTAAACGAGCGCACCAGTCTATGAATAATGTTGCTATGCTTGCGCCAATTACAAAATATGCAGCTGAAGTTCATGATGCAGATACCCTGTCAGAAACCATTGCCAATGCTTACCGTTTGGCAAAGGAGGGTAAGCCTGGTGCCAGTTTTATTTCTATACCTCAGGATGTTACGGACAGCCAAGTTTCTGTAAAAGCGATTAAACCTCTGACGGATCCCCAGCTGGGGTCTGCCTCCGTTGCCGATATTAATTATCTGGCTCAGGCCATCCGTAACTCTGTTTTACCTGTTCTGCTGCTGGGTAATGGTGCTTCAGCAGCTGATGTGACAGCAGCTATCCGACGTTTGCTGACAGTTGTCAAGCTGCCGGTTGTCGAAACTTTTCAAGGGGCAGGCATTGTCTCACGTGAATTGGAAGAGGAAACTTTTTTTGGCCGAGTCGGACTTTTTCGCAACCAACCCGGTGATATGCTGCTGAAGAAAGCTGATCTCGTCATTGCTATCGGTTACGATCCGATAGAGTATGAAGCGCGGAACTGGAATGCAGAAATTTCAGCCCGAATCATTGTTATTGATGTTGAACAGGCTGAAATTGACACTTACTTCCAGCCGGAACGTGAGCTGATCGGCAGTATTGAAGACACACTGGACTTGCTTCTTCCGGCTGTTGCTGGTTATCAGCTGCCTGAAGGGTCCTTGGCCTACCTAAAAGGGCTGCGGGACAATGTGGTTGATGATGTCAAATTTAACCGCCGTTCCCAAGCCGGTCTGGTTCATCCTCTTGACTTGATCGATGTGCTGCAAACCAATACAAATGATAGCATGACTGTAACGGTTGATGTCGGCAGCCATTATATCTGGATGGCCCGTTATTTTAAGTCTTATGAATCGCGCCATCTCCTGTTTTCTAATGGCATGCAGACCCTAGGAGTTGCTCTTCCATGGGCTATAGCGGCAGCTCTGGTTCGTCCCGGCACTCAAGTCATTTCGGTATCCGGTGACGGCGGCTTTCTCTTTTCGGCACAGGAGCTGGAAACTGCCGTCCGTCTGCAGCTGCCAATCATACATATTATCTGGAATGACGGACATTATAATATGGTTGAATTTCAAGAGGAAATGAAATACGGCCGCTCATCGGGTGTTGATTTTGGACCGGTGGACTTTGTCAAATATGCAGAGAGCTTCGGTGCCAAAGGCTACCGTGCCAGCAGCAAAGAAGAGTTTGAAAAAGTCTTTAAACAGGCACTTAATGAGACAAAAAACGGTCCGGTTTTGATTGATGTTCCGATTGACTACAAAGACAATATCAAACTGGGCGAAACCATTCTGCCCGATGAATTTTATTAACTGTACTGAAGCAGGGTCAAGCCGCCTGCGTGCCACAGACCGATTAAGCAAAACGCTTTGCTGTTTTTCTTAACGGCCTTTGTATCTTTGCTGGGTAAGGAGAGTTATGGCTGAAGCGATAAAATTATTTCAATACAATACCTTAGGAGCCTTAATGGCTGGTTTATACGGTGGCACTTTGACTATTGGAGAGCTGCTGGAGCATGGAGATTTGGGAATCGGCACCTTAGATTCAATTGACGGGGAGCTGATCGTTCTTGACGGTAAGGCCTATCAGGCCAAAGGCTCCGATGGGCAGCCTAAAGTTGTCGAGCTGTCCGACGATGTTACTGTGCCTTATGCAGCAGTGGTTCCGCATCAGGCAGAAGTTATTTTTCGTCAGCGATTTGCCATGTCTGCCGAAGAGCTTGGAAAGCGGATTGAATCCTATTATGATGGGGTTAATCTTTTTCGCTCCATAAAAATCAAAGGTCATTTTGACAAGATGCATGTCCGAATGATTCCAAAATCAGCGCCTGACACTAAATTTGCCGAGGTTGCTACCCACCAGCCTGAATACACACGGGAGAATCTCTCAGGAACCATTGTGGGGTTTTGGACACCGGAAATGTTCCATGGCGTCAGCGTTGCTGGCTATCATCTGCACTTCATTTCAGATGATCACACTTTTGGCGGCCATGTGATAGATTTTGTGATTGCTGAAGGAACGGTTGAAGTAGGGGCGGTTGATCAGCTGGATCAGCGTTTCCCTGTTCAAGACCGTAAATATTTGTTTGCCAAGCTTAATATGGATGAACTAAAAGAAGATATTAATAAGTCAGAGTAGCATAATCTTATTTATAGTATGCTGCGGCAGTTAAAAGATTGGCTCAGCTCCCTAAAAAAGAGAGCTGAGCCAGTCTTTTGCTGTTTTAACTGAGCCGCATTTTGGCGATTTTTTCCTGATCAGGTGTGACCCGCAGTGTTTTCTGTCCCGTATAGGTGACAAAACCTGGCCGGCTGCCGGCCGGCTTCTTGAGTTTCTTGGCTTCAATCATATCGACCTGAACCAGGTTGGACAGTCTGGCTTTGGAAAAATAAGCTGCCAGTTCCGCTGCATCGGTTTTAACCTGGTCGCTGGGCTGCAGATTGTCTTTTATTAAAACATGGCTTCCCGGAATATCTTTGGCATGAAACCACAGCTCCCCTTTCTTAGCTGTTTTAAAGGTTAACTCGTCATTTTGCAGGTTATTGCGGCCGACCATAATGATTGTTTGGCCGTCAGAAGCTAGGTACTGTTCAGGCTTTTTTCGCTTCTGCTGCTTAGCACTCCGCCGCTTTTTGATAAAACCGGTTTGAGCTAATTCCGCTTCGATATCGGCTATGTCTGTGACAGAAGCTTGACTGAGAGCTGTCTCAACACTTTCCAAATAAGCAATAGTGTCCTGAGTTTCCTGGATAATTCCTTTTAAATGTTTGACCGCTTCCTTTAATTTTTGATACCTTTTAAAATAGCGCTGGGCATTTTGGCTGGGGGAGAGGGCTTTATCCAAAGCAATCCTGATTTTTTCATTGGTATAGTAATTATCCAGCACAACAGTATCCTGATTGTTCGGAATCTGACTGAGATAAGTTGTCAGCAATTCCCCTTTTTGCCGGTAGCTTTCTGCGTCTTTAGTAGCAGCCAATTCTTCTCTTTGTTTTATCAGTTTTTTCTTATTCTTCTCTTTTTCAGTCTGTACGCGGTGAATAAGCCGGCCAGCCAGTTGGGCAACCCGATCTTGCTCCGCCTTTTCCTGATAAAAATAATCTAAAAGTTCTCCAAGGCTGGAGAAAGTCTGCGCTGAATCAGCAAACAGAACGGCAGAAAAAGATTTTTCAGTCAGATTTGGGACTAAAGGACGCTGGAAGAAAGCATGAAATTGTTTCAGTTTGTTGCCGGTCAGACTTTGGGAGAGGTCGGCAGCTGTATCCCGCCCCAGACCTTGAAACTGTTTTTGTAAATTTTTAGCAGTCAGTTCCTGTGTCTGCAGAATTTCAAACAGTTTTTCATCAGAAACCGTAAATGGATTGAGCTGACTGTTTTTTGGCGGTGACAAATAGGCTGATCCAGGCAAGATTGTCCGGTAGCTGTTTTGGGAGAAACCGACATGTTTGATAGACTCAATGATTTTATTCTTGCTTTTATCGATCAGGATAATGTTGCTGTGTTTCCCCATGATTTCAGCAATGAGTATTATCCTGCTGGTATCGCCGATCTCATTTTTATGAGAGACCGTTATTTCCAGTATGCGGTCATTGTCAATCTGATCAATGCGCTCAATAACAGCTCCCTGCAAATATTTTCGCATAATCATAGTATAGGTATTTGGGGTCTGCGGGTTTTGAAAATCAGTTTTTGTGAGCTGAATGCGGCCAAAAACGGGATGAGCAGACAGGAGCAATTTATGATTTTGGCGATTGTTGCGGATTGTCAGGACAAGCTCACGGTCAAAAGGCTGATTTACCTTCTGAATACGGCCGCTGAGGAGCTGTTCCTGCAATTCTTTTGTAAGATGATGTAAAAAAAAGCCGTCAAAAGACATAATGAAACTACCAAGAGTATGGCGGCAGATACATGAACGTCTGCCTGACCTGATTTGTAAAAAGCCTGATAGTAAAGACTTTCTAAATCAGGTTTAACCACCTTTCCTCTCTAAAATTAGCTGGTCTTATTATACCATAAGCCCCGACAAAATACTTTTTTTCCTGTCTTTTTAAGCGCAAGTTTTAGAAACATTTGAAAAACCGCTTGCAATTTTCAGAATTTAGGATATAATAATAAAAAAAGGCGGAAAGGAAGACTAAGTCAATGGATACTCAAACTTTAACTGCTTGGCAAAGCTGGCATAGATAAAGTTGTATTTATGTAGCGGCATAGATACGGCTTTTAGAATACTTTTCTAAACGGTATCTATGCGCTTGAGTCTTGGTCTGATCATAACAGCGCGTAGTAAGATTATCTTGCTGGGCGTTTTTATTTTTGGTAAAGACTGGCTTTTGCAAAAAATGAACACGGGCTAAGCGCTTTGCAAAAAAGACAGCCCTCCCTTGAGTCTTTAGTGACTCGACGGTCAGGCTCTTATTTTTGCTGTGAGCTTGAACGCCCTTTGTATCTTGTTGGAACTGAACACGGCCTAAAATCCTAGTGAAAAAGATGGCTGTCATCGTGATGCAAGCATCACTTGCCATCCCCTATTTTCATACGGATTTTATACGGCCTTTGTATCTTGTGTGAGGGAGTTGTATGAAAAATAAAGGTTTAATGGTTACTCTTGCTGTTCTGCTTGTTTTGGTGGCGGGGGCGCTTGTTTATAAGAATGTGACTGATCAAGCGGGAACAAATAGTAAAAAGACAGTCAAGGTCGGCATTCTGCAGTATGTTACCCACGATGCTCTCGATGAAATTCATCAGGGAATCATTGATGGGCTGGAAGAAGCAGGATATTCCGGTGACAATATCGAGATTACGGATATGAATGCGGAAGGCGACCAAAGCAAGATTCAGACCATGAGTAAACAGCTAGTCAATGGTAAGAATGATGTGCTGGTCGGTATTGCGACACCAGCAGCACAGGGTCTGGCTTCTGCTACCAAGGAGATTCCGGTTGTTATGGGTGCTATCTCTGATCCTGTCGGTGCAAAACTGGTTGCGAATATGGACAAACCTGAGGCTAATGTGACCGGTGTTTCTAATCAGGTTCCAATCAAACAGACAGTAGAGCTGATTACAGATATCACACCTGATGCCAAAACAGTCGGTGTACTTTATGCCAGCAGCGAGGATAACTCGGCTTCACAGGTCAAGGAATTTAAGAAAGAAGCAGAAGCGGCTGGTCTAACTGTTGCTGAATATGCAGTGCCTTCAACTAATGAAATATCGACAACCATGTCTGTTATGAACGGAAAAGTGGATGCTGTCTTTGTGCCGCAGGACAATACAATCGCCAGTGCCTTTACGACAGTTGTTTCTGCAGCTAATGCCGCTAAAATTCCAGTCTACTCTAGTGTGGATACAATGGTCGAACAGGGCAGTATTGCCTCAGTAGCACAAAGCCAGTATGATTTGGGAGTTGAGACAGCCAAAATTGTGGTGAAACTCTTAGCCGGAAAAGATGTCGAAGAGGTCCCTGTCAAAATCGTTGACAGCGGCACACCGATAATTAACCTGCAGGCTGCAAAAACACTGGATATTACTGTTCCTGACAGTGTTCTTTCTGAGGCAGACACTGTTATTGCTGCTAATGATTAACCATCTCATCCTTTGAACTGACCGACAGCCAGCAGTCAGTTCAATGCTTAAAGGAGTTTATAGACATATGATTATCTCATCCGTATCGCAGGGTCTGCTTTGGGGGATTCTGGGTTTAGGTATCTACCTGACTTTTCGTATTTTAAATTTTCCTGATATGACGACAGAGGGGTCTTTCCCTTTAGGCGGAGCAGTGGCTGTTACGCTTATGAACCACGGCAGCCATCCTATTCTGGCTACCTTAGCCGGTATGCTGGCCGGCTGTGCAGCGGGCTTAGTGACCGGACTGCTTTATACTAAGGGGAAGATTCCGACTATTTTAGCCGGTATTTTGGTGATGACTTCCTGCAATTCGATTATGCTGCTGATAATGCGCCGGGCCAATCTTGGCCTTTTGGATATCAGAACCATTCAGGATCTCCTGCCTTTCAGCAAAGATCTGAATTTGCTTGTCATTGGCTTTTTGACAGTTGTTCTAGTCATCGGTCTTTTAATCTATTTCCTCTATACGCACCTTGGCCAAGCTTATATTGCTACCGGTGATAATCCGGATATGGCAAAGAGTTTTGGTATCAATACCGACCGGATGGAAGTCATGGGCTTAATTATTTCAAATGGGCTGATTGCCTTATCCGGTGCCTTGGTCAGTCAGCAGGACGGCTATGCCGATGTATCAAAAGGAATCGGTGTCATTGTTATCGGTCTGGCCAGCATTATCATCGGTGAAGTGCTTTATTCGACGGCTCTAACCCTATTGGAGCGCTTAATAGCTATTATTGTCGGATCTGTTCTTTATCAGTTCCTGATTGCCGGTGTTATTGCGCTTGGTTTCAACACCAATTACCTAAAACTGTTCAGTGCTCTTATTCTGGCGGTCTGTCTGATCATACCGGTTCTCAAAGATAAATTCTTCAAGGGGGTGACCTTGTCGCGATGAAAGAAATTGTTCAGTTAAAAGCGGCGACTGTCCAAGTCAGCAATGGCTTTGCGGATGTCAAAACCATTCTTAATGATGTCAGCCTAACCATCTATGAACATGATTTTCTGACGATTTTGGGCGGCAACGGCGCCGGGAAGTCAACCCTGTTCAATGTGATTGCAGGGACACTTCCCCTAAGCAGCGGCAGTATTACAATTTTAGGTGAAGACGTTACTGCACTGCCTGCTGAAAAAAGGGCCAAGTACTTGGCGCGTGTCTTCCAGGATCCAAAAATGGGAACAGCACCTCGGATGACCGTTGCAGAAAATCTCCTCATTGCCCTCTACCGCGGGCAGAAACGGGGACTGATCAGCCGAAAAATCCACAGTTATACTGAAAAATTCACAGATTTAGTCAGTCAAACCGGCAATGGACTGGAAAAGCACCTAAATACACCCACCGGGCTTTTATCGGGCGGACAGCGTCAGGCCCTCAGCCTCTTGATGGCAACCCTGAAACGTCCTGAACTGCTGCTCCTTGATGAACATACAGCGGCTCTTGACCCTAAAACCAGTGTCGCTTTGATGGAGCTGACAGACAAATTTGTCGGGCAGCAGCAGCTGACCAGTCTGATGATTACCCACCATATGGAAGATGCCCTTAAATACGGCAACCGGCTGGTTGTCATGAAAGACGGCCGCATCATTCAGGACTTAAATCAGGAAGAAAAAGCTGAAATGCAGATTGCAGATTATTATCAGCTGTTTGACTAAAAGGATTTAAAAGTGCGTTATTATCCAACAACGCATTTTTTGCTGCTAAACTAAAGGATGTCGCGAGCCAGTATAGTTAAGTTTCCTGAGTCGCAGCCTTTAAAAATTGCACTCTGACAGCGATTAAGATTTCTGGATTTTACTGTTGCTGTTGCCAGTATTTTTACTTCTTCCGCTTAAGCTATATTTAAAACTCCGATAAAGCGGTAAACAGACAATGTATTTCAGCGGTTCATATGATCTGTTTAAAAGAGAACCGGATGATGACTAGGATAGTAAATAGGCATGTACAATATTATGATAGGAATTGCTTTTACCGTTACCATATTTTACTCCTCTACAACTTAAGATATGCTTAAAAAGCAAATAATGCAACAGGATAATAACCAAAGTTTTAGAATCTGTTACTATATTCGAAAAAGTGCTTTTAATCAAGTAATAATCAACTAAATCTTTTTTCAAGACAAAAGAGTGGGCTGGTGGTATAATATAACCGTTTCAAAAATTGAAAAAGGCTGTTTTTCTGGGGAAGGGAAACACCGTAAAAAGGCCTTCTTGTTATATTAGTGGAGAAAGTGATGTTAGAACTGCAGCAGATAACAAAAGTTTACCGGACAGGCGGCCAAGAGGTCTCTGCCCTTAAGGATATTAATCTGGCTTTTAGAGCCAGCGAGTTTGTTTCGGTTTTGGGTCAGTCCGGATCCGGAAAGACCACTCTGCTCAATATTATTGGTGGACTGGATCAGTACACGGCAGGCGACCTGCTGATCAACGGCAGGTCTACCAAGGCATTTAAGGACCGCGACTGGGACGCTTACCGCAACCATACCATCGGTTTTGTTTTTCAGTCCTATAATCTGATTTCCCATCAGACGGCTTTGAGCAATGTTGAGATGGCACTGACCCTTTCCGGGGTCTCGAAAACTGAACGGCGCAGGCGTGCCATGGAAGTTTTAAGACATGTCGGCTTGGCAGAACAGGCCCATAAGCGCCCCAACCAGATGTCGGGAGGTCAGATGCAGCGGGTTGCCATAGCCCGGGCCTTAGTGAATAACCCGGATATTCTGCTGGCCGACGAACCGACAGGGGCTTTAGATTCTGAAACGTCGGTGCAGATTATGGAACTGCTCAAAGACATCGCCAAAGACCGCTTGGTCATCATGGTGACGCACAATCCTGATTTAGCTGCGCGGTATTCGACCCGTATTATCAAGGTTTTGGACGGCCGTATTGTTGACGATTCTGATCCTTATAGCCAACAGGGCGCAAGCGGTCAGGTAGCTTTTAAGAAAACCAAAATGCGTTTTTGGACAGCTCTGGCTTTATCCTTTAACAACCTCCTGACGAAAAAGGGCAGAACTTTTCTGACTGCTTTTGCCGGCTCTATTGGCATTATTGGAATCGCTCTGATTTTATCCCTGTCCAACGGTGTTCAGGATTATATTGATCAGGTGCAGGAAGATACGCTGGTAGCTTACCCTCTGTCTTTGAAAAAGGATGACAGCAATTCTCTGACCAGTCTTTTTTCAGCCAGAATGGAGGCATTGGAAGGCGGTAATGACCATTCCCAGTCGGGAGATGTCGGGGTCAACGCTGCTTTGGAAAATATGCTGCGCTCTGAAACAGCCGATAATGACCTAGAAACCTTTAAAAATTACTTAGAGAAGCACCGGAAAGAGTTTGAAGCGCTCACCAAGGATATTCACTATTCATATGACCTGTCTCCTCAGATTTATGCTGCCGATACTGCTGATGGGATTACTGCAGTTAACCCGTCAGATTTGGCTGAGAAGCTAGACACTAATAATGTTATGGTGAAAACAATGGCTGCCAATATGGACGTCTGGTCGGAAATCAGCAGCGACAAGGCAATGCTCAGTTCTCAGTATCAAATGGTTGCCGGACATCTGCCAAACAGTGCTGACGAAGTGATTCTTATGGTTGATGAGAATAACAATGTGAATGACTTAGTGCTCTACAGTCTGGGACTGAAAGATGCTGAAGAACTCAACCACCTGTCTAAGGAAACGGCGGATGATGAACAGACATACGCCTATGATGATTTACTGGGGCAGTCCTTTAAATTAGTTATCCAGTCAGATCTTTTCCAGAAAGAAAACGGTCTTTGGACAGACAAGTCATCGGATCAAGCCTATATGTCTGACCTCATTAATAAAGGAGAGGATATTACTATAGTCGGTATTGTTAAGCCGCAGGAAGGGACAGCTGATAATGCCTCCGTTGGCGGTATCGGTTATACTCAGGCTCTGACTAAGCATATTTCAGAAGCTGTTAAGGACAGCCAGATTGCTAAAGAACAGTTAGCAGATAAGGGGACAAATGTTTTTACCGGACAGGCTTTTTCAGCTGATGTGACTGCATTTTCATCACAAAATCTAACGGATGAGCAAAGGATGGCACTGGCTGGAATGACTGCTGAAGAATTGGCAGCTTATGTATCCCAGTACAATCAAAACGCAGATGCCACTTATGAGGATAATGCCAAAACGATTGGCATCATTGATCTGGAAGATCCGTCAAGTATTCATTTTTATGCCAGATCTTTTGAAGATAAGGAAAACTTAAAAGACTTGATTGATGATTATAACAGGCAGATGAAGAAAGCAGGCAAGGAAGCGCAGGTGATTTCTTATACAGATGATATTGCACTGGTTATGTCATCTGTCACAACGATGATTAATATGATAACCTATGTTTTAGTAGGCTTTGTGGCGATTTCCTTGGTTGTGTCCTCTATTATGATTGCCATTATTACCTATATTTCGGTTCTGGAACGGACTAAGGAAATCGGAATTCTGCGTGCTATGGGCGCATCGAAAAAAGATGTCCGCCGTATTTTTACTGCCGAAACAGCCATTGAAGGTGCAGTCTCCGGAGTAATGGGGATAGTGATTACCCTGCTTCTCAATCTTCCTATCAACAGCATTATCGAACAGATCACTGATGCAGCTAATATTTCCGTTCTGCCTGTCTGGGCAGGTGCGGTGCTGATTGCAGTTTCTATTCTTTTGACCGTTTTAGCCGGTGTTATTCCATCGCGCTTTGCGGCCAAGAAAGATCCGGTTGAAGCCTTGCACACAGAGTAGGGATAAGAAACGGTATATGAGAAAAATGTGATATCCCGCAGATCATCGCTTTTTCCGAATTTCCCAGTTTTTAGCGTAATTCACTGGTTCCATCGTATCATAGTGCAACCTGTAAAGAAGAGAGTGGGATAAAAATCGCTCAATTGTCTTAACATGACGATTCCGATTTTATTGTCTCACTTCCAATCAACCACTGCGCCAAGCTCATTTGTTTAAAAAAGTAAAACGAGGCAGGACTTTTGATATACTCCCCTTATAGTAGTGGACAGTGAAAAAACAAAAAGTCACTAGAAACTATAGGAGGAGTTTTCGTATGTCTAAAAAAGTCCAAAATCAGTAGAGGAAAAACTAGCCATTATTCAATGAGCTCTTAATCATGAACAGTCAGTTGAACAGTTAAGTCGATACTATCAAGTTGATTCCTCAACGATTAATAGATGGCTAACTCGTTATCAAAAATATGGTGTGACAGCTCTAAAAGACAGGCGAACATGGAAAAACTATTCTTATGTCCTAAAATATCAAGCCGTTCAAGATGACCTTTCTGGTAAAGGCTCTCTAAGGGATATTTGTTTAAGGTATGATATTTCCAGTAATGAGGTTCTCAGAAAGTGGATAAAGCGTTATACCAGTGGTGAAGACTTAACAACTACTAGTAAAGGAAAATCACAGATGAATCAAGGACGTAAAACCACTTTTGAAGAACGGGTCGAGATTGTTAACTTCACCATTGCTCACGAGAAAGATTATCAAGCTGCCATAGAGAAGTTTGGTGTTTCTTACCAACAGGTCTATTCTTGGGTACGGAAATTTGAGCAAGAAGGTCGTCAAGGACTGTTGGATAGACGAGGAAAGGGATTAGAAACAAAGCCTAACTTAAGCCCAGAAGAAAAACGCCAACTAAAAATCAAACAATTGGAAGAACGGAATCGATACTTAGAAATGGAGCTTGGTCTGCTAAAAAAGTTAGACGACATCACTCGCAGAAAGCAACGATAAGACAGGGAAAATACTTAAGCCGATTTCAAGCGATTAAAGACTATCATGACGAAAGACCAGATATGTCTATCCAGTCTCTCTGCCGACTATCACAGGTATCACGGTCAGGTTATTACAAATGGCTTCATCACCAAGAGACAGCTTCAGAAAAAGAAACTATTAAGCTCATGGATAAGATAAACGAACTGCATAGGCGCTATAATGGTATCTTGGGCTATCGTCGTATGACAGCTTTTATCAACCGTCAACTTGGAACCAATTACAACAAGAAGCGTATTCGTCGCCTGATGCGTATTCTAGGACTTAGCTCTGTCATTCGTCGCGTCAGACACTCTTGTACCAAAGCAGGTGAAAAGTTCTACACAGAAAACATTCTTAACCGTGAGTTTACAGCCAGTGCCCCTAATCAGAAATGGTGTACAGATGTGACCTGCTTACAGTACGGTTTAGGAAAGAAAGCTTATTTAAGTGTGATCAAAGACCTTTATGATGGCTCAATCATTGCCTATGAAATCAGTCAGCATAATGACAATCCACTGGTGATAAAGACCATTAAGAAAGCTTTAGTGCTAAATCCTGATGCAACACCTTTACTGCATAGTGACCGTGGCAGTCAATATACCTCAAAGGAGTATCGTTATATTGTTAGACAGGCTGGTCTAACACTATCCATGTCACGGGTTGGAAAATGTATTGATAACGCTCCTATGGAAAGTTTTTGGGGACATTTCAAAACGGAGTCTTATGACTTGAAGACGTTCAAAACTTATGAGGAGTTAGTGACTGATGTCAAACGCTATATCCATTTTTACAATACTCAACGTTATCAAGCCAAACTAAACAACCTGACTCCTTTGGAATTCAGGAATCAGGTTGCTTAACATTTTTATTATTTCACTGTCTACTTGACAGGGAGCTGTTCATTTTGTCCGCCTCTTCTTTGTCTTTCTAATATCAGTACAATCAAATGCCTTAAAGAACCTATTATTGAGTATTGAAAAAAGGAAATTGCCCTTTTCTGCAGGAAAGTTCAGCCAAGACCGGCTTTATACCGGAAAAAAATGAAAAAGTATGGTATACTGTAAGAGATTGATTGACAGTTTAAAAATGATTTATCATAATGATAAGTAAACAGATAAAGGAGTATCATGACTGATATAAAAATTACTGCCCTGGGCGGTGTCCGTGAAAACGGGAAAAATTTCTACATAGCAGAAGTGAATGATTCAATTTTTGTGCTTGATACAGGACTGAAATATCCTGAAAATGAGCAGCTGGGGGTTGACTTTGTTGTCCCTAACTTGGATTATTTGATTGAAAATAAAAAGCGCGTGCAGGGGATCTTTTTGACCCATGGGCATGCGGACGCTATCGGTGCTCTGCCCTATTTGATTTCCGAAGTTAAAGCGCCTGTTTTTGGTTCTGAGCTGACGATTGAACTGGCTAAACTTTTTGTCAAAAACAATGGGCCGAAAAAATTCCGCAATTTCCATGTGGTGGACAGCAATACTGAAATCGAATTCGGCGATGCGGTGGTTTCCTTCTTTAAAACAACCCATTCTATTCCCGAAAGTCTGGGTATCGTTGTCGGAACCGATAAAGGTAATATTGTCTATACCGGCGATTTTAAATTTGACCAAGCTGCCAGAGCTGCCTATAAGACAGATTTAGGACGCTTGTCTGAAATCGGGCGCGAAGGGGTGCTGGCGCTTCTTGCAGATTCCGCTAATGCCAGCAGCAAGGTGCAGACGGCCAGTGAGTCGGAAGTTGGCAAAGAGATTGACAGCGTTATAGCAGAAGCTGAAGGCCGGGTCATTGTCGCGGCGGTAGCTTCCAACCTTGTCCGGATTCAGCAGGTGTTTGATTCGGCTGCTGATCATGGCCGCCGTGTGGTTTTGACAGGCTTTGATGCGGAAAATATTGTTCGGACGGCTATTCGTCTGAAAAAACTGCGGATTGCTGATGAAAAACTGATTGTGAAGCCTAAGGATATCGGTAAATTCTCCGACCATGAACTGATTGTTCTGGAGGCCGGCCGTATGGGTGAGCCGATTAACAGTCTTGAAAAAATGACTGCCGGCCGCCACCGCTATGTGCAGATTAAAGAAGGCGACCTGGTTTATATTGTAACTACCCCAAGTATTGCTAAAGAAGCTGTAGTAGCCCGTGTGGAAAATTTGATTTATAAAGCCGGCGGTTCAGTGAAGCTGATTACCCAAAACCTGCATGTTTCAGGACATGCCAATGCCCGCGATCTGCAGCTTCTCATGAATTTGCTTAAGCCTCAGTATCTTTTCCCGATTCAGGGCGAATACCGCGATTTGGCTGCTCATGCCGATTTGGCAGAAGAGATCGGCATGTTCCCAGAAAATATTTATATTATGAAGCGAGGAGACATTATGGTTCTCGGCGATCAAGGTTTCCTGCATGAAGGCGGCGTGCCGGCAGGAGATGTCATGATTGACGGGAATGCGATTGGTGATGTAGGCAATATTGTCCTGCGTGACCGCAAGGTCCTTTCTGAAGACGGAATCTTTATTGTTGCTATCACGGTCAATAAAAAAGAGAAGAAGATTGTTTCCAAAGCTAGGGTTAATACACGCGGCTTTGTCTATATCAGGAAAAGCCGGGATATTCTCCGCGAAAGTGCGGAGCTCGTCAATACTACAGTGGCTGATTATCTGGCCAAAGACAATTTTGACTGGAGCGAACTCAAGGGCAGTGTCCGCGATGAGGTCGGCCGCTTCCTGTTTGAACAGACCAAACGCCGGCCGGCTATTCTGCCGGTTGTTATGGAAGTGCGCTGAGTTTTGACAAAAGATAATGAGAGGCTTGGAAAGTGTTTCCGGGCCTCTCTTAGAATACTTAAGAAAGAGAGGAAATGATGATGGCTTTTTTGCAAATTGAATACCATTCACAAGCTCTGGCGATGGAGCGGCGGGTCAATGTGATTTATCCTGACGCTGCCGAACTGTCTGAGACGGAAGCGAAAGATAGCGATATCCCTGTTCTGTACTTACTGCATGGGATGGGCGGCAATGAGAATTCCTGGCAGAAACGGACGAATATTGAGCGGCTTCTGCGGCATACAAATTTGATTGTGGTGATGCCGTCTACTGATTTGGGCTGGTACACCGATACTGCTTACGGCATGCCCTACTTTACAGCTATTGCTGAGGAGCTGCCGCAGATTTTACAGCGTTTCTTCCCGAATATGAGCAGAAAACGAGAAAAGACATTTATAGCGGGGCTTTCTATGGGCGGCTATGGTGCCTACAAAATTGCTCTGGCTACAGATAAGTTTTCTCATGCTGCTTCTTTTTCCGGTGCCCTTGGCCTTGGCCTGGAAGGCCAGGAACTGACTGAAAACCTTGAAAGTAAACGCGGATACTGGGAAGGTGTTTTTGGAGACTTGGAAGCAGAAGAGGTATCTGAACATTTCCTCACTCGGATCGCTGAACATTCTGATAAAAAGACAAAATTTTATGCTTGGTGCGGCTACGAAGATTATCTTTATCAATCCAATGAAAGAGCAGTAAAAGAGCTGACCGCGCTCGGCCTCGATATCGACTATCATACCAGTCATGGGAAGCATGAATGGTACTACTGGAACCAGCAGCTGGAAAAACTTTTTGACTGGCTGCCCATCCATTATGTTAAAGAAGAAAGGCTGAGCTGAAAATTACCATTAGGTGACTTTTTGATGACAATCCAATGAAAACGGTTTACAAAAAAATCTAAAAAAGGTATGATGAAACCATCTTAGTAACTGAACACGGCCTAAACGCTGTGAGAAAAAGAGACGCAATCGTTGGAAGCGTTAGCGACTGACGAGTGTGGCTGCTCTGTGAGTATAGCCTTCCCTTGAGTCTTTAGTGACTCGGCGGTCAGGCTCCTATTTTCTCTTTGTGTTTTTCACGGCCTTTGTATCTTGGTGTGTGGGGGTATCATGAAAAAAGCATTGTATTTAATTTTAGGGTTAACTCTTTCTGTGTTGGCTTTCTCTGTTCTGACCGCTTGCGGCAGCAAAAAGACAGAATCGGTATCCTATCAGAAAATCAGTGAGGTTGATGATTCGCGGGAGACGCTTTATTTTAAAGAGGGAAGCGACGAGATGACCAAACAGGTCTCTGTCTACACAGTCACTTATCAGGGAATGGAAATTTCCGGTAAAGAGGAAGCACAGAATCTTTTTGAAAATGACGTTTACAGTGCTTATAAGGATCTGGACGGTGTTGACCTCAGCTTTGATTATACAGACAGTGAAGTGACCATGACAATGGTTCTTGATTACGCTGAAGTCAATCTCAGTAAGCTGGCAGATGCTGATGAAAATCCTGAATTAAAAAAGGCTGATTACCTCAGTGTGGAGCAGACCAGTAAAAGTTTAGAAGAGAACGGCTATACAAAGGTAAAAGGGGATAACTTTCAGGAATTACAAAACAATTGATATACAGGCTGGGCTGTTTCTGCTCGGCTTTTTACATTTTTATGACGGATAGTTTTTGGCTTGATTTTTGGCTTTTTGCTTGCTATACTAAGGTTCAGGTTTTAGGATTTTTGATCTTTCAATAAAGAAATAAGGAGGGGTCATGAAAAATCTTTTTAAAATGGTCTTTTTTCTTCCGAGATTGATTTTTCGGATAATTTGGCATTTGTTCTGGGGACTGGTCAAGACAGCTCTTGTTATCGCCATTATCCTCTTTGCTTTAGCCTATTATGCTAACCACAGCGGTTCAGATATCGCACAGAGTTTTTCGGGCATGATGGACAATGTAGCGGCTTTTTTCGCTGACAGCAAGAGCGATGACCTTCAAAATAAGCTGGCCAATCTCACAACAGATGATTTCACCTATTACAGCGGTGCCCGCTGGACGCAGAATTCAGCTACTGTTTACATTGAGACCGATGTTCCTGCTTTGGTCAGTGCCTATGAAGCTGCGCTTGCTAACTGGAATGCAACCGGTGCTTTCACTTTTACGATTGTGACAGACCCTGAGACAGCAGATATTATTGCTACAGATTATTCAGACAGCAGCAGTCAGGCTGCGGGGGTTGCTGAGACAGAGGTCAATGCAGTAACCAACCATATTAATCACGTTGATGTTAAATTAAATACCTATTATCTTTTGAACGACAGCTACGGCTATACGATGGAACGGATTACCCATACGGCCGAGCATGAGCTGGGACATGCTATCGGTCTGGACCACGATGACCATCAAACTTCTGTTATGCAGTCATCGGGCTCCTATTACGGTATTCAGGAAGCGGATATTTTAGCTGTGCAGCAGCTGTATGCAGACTGACCGCAAAGAGGCTGTCCGTTGAAAAGCTAAACTTTTTGCAGCTGAGCAGATTATACTCAGCTGCTTTTTTATTTTTCAATTAAAGGTTTCACTGCTCTTGATTTTAAAACAAACTTATGCTAAAGTAAACTTAAATTTATCTTAAATGAGGTTTTCATGAGCACAGCCATTAAAAGCAGTTCTGACAGCGCCCAAGTGCATGCCACAGCCTTCCAAAATGCCACCAGCTCGCTGGGGTCACTGCAGCAGTCCAGCAAGGATGAGCAGACCACTGTTACAGGCAACAGCCTTGCCCACCAAGCTATTGACAAAATCTTGACGGCAGCCCTTGATCTCAGCACTGTTATGGCAGATCTGTCAGCCAATATCAACAGTGCCGCCGCAGAGTTTGAAGCGGCCGATCAGGCCGCCGCCCAAATGATCAGTAAGAAAGGATAAGCTGATGTTTCCCCTTCACACTCAAAGTCCCTACCTCACACCTAAGAAAGACACCACCAAACGCCCCAGCGCTGCCGAGCTTAAGCGCTGGAATGAGATGATGGACAGGGAGCTGGCAGCTCTGGGTAAGCGGATAAGGGAACACAATTACAACCAAACTTCCCCAAAAGAAGAAAAACAGGCCTCTTCCCAGTCTAGTGACCAGGAAAAAGCCCCGCTGACCCGAGCGCAAAAGCAGTTAGCTTGTCAGGAGCGCCTGGCTGAACTGAAAAAAGAAGAGAGCACGCTTGAGAATCAGGAAATGGCCATTCAGCGCCAAAAGACAGCGCTAGAAAGCCAAGACGACTGGTTTGAAGATTACAGCAGACAGCTGACTCTCCTGACAGCAGAGCTGGAGGGAGCCATGCCGTTTTTTCTTACGGTCTGACAGAGGACTGGAGCGGCCAGAAGAGGCGCTTAAGAGATGCCTTTGAAGAGGACAGAGAGCGCCTGCTGAAAGAGAGGACGCAAGCAGAGGAAGCCCTGGAAGCTGTTAAGAAAGAACGCCGCCGTATCCTGAGGACCGGGGAGGTTTAAATGAGTATTGACATGTATTTAGGGTCTTCACAGATGCAGGCCGCAAGCACAGAGGCCACCGTTGAGCAAGCCATGGCTGGCTTGGATCAGCTGGACAGTGCCGTCAGCGGTTTTTTAGACAGCGGTTCTGAGCTGAAAGGCCAGACTTATGATTCCGCCCGAGCCTACGTTCAGGCGGTTATCCAGCCCTTGAAAGAGGGGACCCGTCTTTACTTGGAGGCGGTCAGGGACAGTGTCAGCCGCTTTCCTGAAGCCTATCAGGAAGAGGTCGGTCCGGAAGATCTGAGGCAGTCAGACCTGGAAGACCAGATAGCTCAGTGTGATGCCGTCATAAAAACAGGACAGGAACTGCTGGCTGATATGCAGGCCCATCCTGTAGGGCAGAAACATGAACAGCGGATTTCTGCTATGAAAGACAGTCTGTCTCTTGTCCAAGGTGCCAGACAGGAGCTGCAGGACAAGCTGGATAAACTATTGGCTTTTAATGCACGGTCACCGCAGATTTTTGACGGATTAGCGGAGTTGGAACAGGCTCTGGCAACAGGTCGCTCTCAGACAAAGGGTGCCTGGCAGGCAGACAGTCAGACCTTTGTGATTCCCAGCGATCTCGGCTGGGCCAGAACCATAGACGATCTGAAGTTTGCCAAGGTTTATCAGGTGAGCCGTCCGGAGGGGATGTCCGATCAGGATTATCAGGTTTACCTGCGCACCTTGCATGAACAGGCCAAGGCCTTTGAGGCAGACGGGTGGACACAGGAGGCCGTACGGAAAGGCTATCTGTCTGCCGTTGCTGTGGGCTATGACAGCAGGCAGGACATTCCGCTGAGCCAGCAGCTGGCTGCTTTTTATGAAGAGGCTAGAACATTTGGGAGTGGGATTTTTCAAAAGATGTGGGGAATTGACCTCAAGAAAGCTGGAGAAAAGGCTGATAAGGCGCAGACTCTGCTGCAGATTGCCATGAGTTACAGCGGTATGCCAGAAGATGATTTGGACGGTTCAGCAGAACAGACACAGGCAATCCTAGCTCATCTATCTAAGGACTTAGCTCCAGACGCTAGATTCTGGGACAGTTTTTCCAAGGCTGTACAGGTAGCCTATCCTGGGGATAACCTATCCAGTGCTGGTGGCAATGAGACCCTTAAGCGACAGGTTCACCAGTTTCGCTATGTGATTTCTGCCCAGCAAGCGCAATGGGTGAGGGATAACTATGCAGGCAGTACAGATGAAGAAAAACTAGCCGCTTATCTGTCTACTCTTGAGGAAGGGAACGGTGCCGGTCACTATAGTTTAGATGAATCATCACGGTTGCATAATAAAGGTATATGGAATGAACGCCAGAAGAGGCTCGTGTATCCTGATGACTCATCAGCGAATTATAAAGTGACAGTTGGCTTTCATTCGGAGTTTATTATTGATGATAAAGGCAATTTTCTCAATGAAATTGATCCCGAGAAAGAAGTTGTAGATAATAAAAATGGTATTGTCAACGGTGCTAGTTTCAATTATGCGGAAGTTAATGATGATATTCATAAGCAATTGGATGTAAAAGCAGTAAGTCTATTTGATCCACAATTTAGAAAACTTGAAACTGCTGGTTATATTTCTCCAAATAATTTCACATCAGGCTTGCAAGATAGTTGGGAAGATTTCTGGTTTTCCATACGGGATAAAGGAGGAAATGGCAAATCTTGGGATGATAGTTACTGGAATAGTAACGGTATCTATAGTGAAGATGGTGTTAGTGCTCATGATAGGGTGGAAAAAGAATTAGAAGATCTGAGAAAAATCATTGAAAAAAGATAAATTTTTCTCAAATTGAAAAGTTTAAAAAGGGAAAGAGGTGGTGATAAATGTGGGTTAAGAAAAATAAACTAATGATTATCCTTCTATTTTCGATACCTATTATAATGATACTTTCATCCTGTTCTTTATCGGAAAATAGGGCACAAAATTCCCGTTTGACAAAAATCGTAGAAGATCAGGTATATGTTGAAAAATCACCTAAAGGTAATAAGGTTTATAGTTTATTTACTAGTTCAGGGACATATATCTCTTATGACGATAATGGCGCACAATATGCTACTCAAGATGATTTAAAAGAAGCAGAGATTGATAATGAAATGGGGATTTATCCCTACAGGGAATACGTTACAGGGAATTACGAAAAGAAAGGGGATTTTTATAGAGTAACAATTAAATCAGTAGTGACCTTATATTCTAAGGATATAAAATCTTATCAAAAAGGAGAATACTCTGTCATGAAGAAAGAGAATCAGACGATAAGATTTACCATTGAAAAGGACAATACCGGTTATAAAGTTAACGATGTCTATTTTAATGCTAAAAAATCTAAGACGAATCTTCCACAGACTATAGAAGATTTTATTTCTCAATATGACTATAAACCTGAAAATTTAAATTGAATAAAAATTATTTTAAATGAATTAATATTTTACCACATGAATGCTTTACAAGGTTCTGGGCACTGAGGTGGATGCCAATGGCTTCCTGCAGCTGACCAATATGAAGCTGACCGATACGGATCAAACAGGGAGCTATAGGTTCACAAAAGCGATGGATGAGGCTTTAGTCTTTGATGACAAGTTTTCCAGCCTCGTTCAGGGGGCTTACCCCCAAGGGCTGCCCAGCAAGGCTAAAGCAGGGAGTGCCGACTATGTCAAAGCGCAGCAGACCCACCAGTTCCGTTACTATCTGGACAAGAAAAACAACGATGCTCTGCGTGCCACTTATCCCGATGAGGCCAACGACTTGGAGCGAATCAAGCGATTCAATGCCGAGCACTCCTATAACAGCTTTGTGGGAGAGAAGGCCCGCTATCATAATAAATACCAGGGGAATCCTGAGGATTATCCCACGCATATTGACCAATACGGCGAGAATTACAAGTATGTCAGTTCAGGCAGCGGTTTCCACACAGAGTTCATCATCGATAAGAAGGGCAGCCTAGTCAGTCAATGGAATGCCTATGAGTTTGACGAGAATGGGATTGTCAATTCCGACCCCAATAAGGTTTACACTAAGGAAGAACAATTACAGTTAGTGGACGGCAACAGCGTCAATTATGCGGAGAATTCGGATGGTACTTATCATGATAAGGTTGATGCTGATCCAGTATCTGAATATGATCCTAAAGTCAGAAAGGAAGTTGGGAAAGAGTGGAATAATCCGAGTACCAACTCGAAATCAAAAGATTATTTTGATGTAAAAGGTTCAGAAAATAGGGCAAATAAAAGATTAGGAGAGTAAGCTATGAAACTTAATTGGAAAAAATGGATTAGTTTATGTGCTATCTCACTAATATTTCTTTTTGCATGTTCTGGTTTTAAAAGTTCAGATAAACTGACAGTAAGTATGATTCACGATAGAGTTATTTTTGGAAAGACAACAGTAGGTGATCTAAAAGATATGTTTGGTAAAGAGACTAAGTATATTGGGTCTAATGAAGCTCAGGAAATATATCGCTATTGGAATAATTCCGAGGGTGGTCTTAATTATATGCTTGAAGATAATACTGATTATTGGGAAACACTTAGATTTGATAAAAAAGCAGATACTTTTAGCTATAAAGAGTTCGATGGTTGCTATGAATACAGTGGAGACAATCTAAGCGTAAAAAGCGTTTATTTCTTTGTAATTGATAGTAAGGTATATGATATAAAATTTAATGGCAGTATTACAGATGAATCCGTCGCTAAAAAAGATAAATACCTCCGCCAAATTTTAGATTAGGATAAGTGGCTCTGTTGTTTATCTGCAGGGCGCTTTTCTTGTATATTGTGGAGAGTGGACGGCAACAGTGTCAATTATGCGGAGAAAGGCGGAGGCTCCCATACCAAGATGGATTCCAACCCGGTTTCTAAATACGACCCCGAAGTTAGAAAAAAAGTGGGTAAAGAGTGGAATAATCCGTATCCCGATAAAAGTAGAGCTGACTACTTTGATCGAGATAAATCTGAAGAAAAGGCCAATGAAAAATTAAAGAGGTAGATTATGATGTTTAAAATAATTAAGCTATTGGCTATACTTTCTGTATCAGCTATTCTCGTTTCTTGCGGGCTGCTGAACCCTTCTGACAAATACGTAGGGTCAAGAAAATTAACAGTTACTAATATCCATGACAGTATTGTCCTTGGGGAAACAACTAAGGAAGATTTAGTGAATTGGTTTGGTAAACCAGATAAAAAGATTGAGGATTCTTCAAAAGCTGTTAATCTCTATAAAGAGGATAACGGGGATAGCAACGAAGGAGGGAGCATGGATTTGTTAGATGAATACACTGATTTTTTTGAGACCGAAAAAATATGTTAAAGTATCTTATAGTGGTGGTTCTCGATATGATATCTGTTATGAATATAATAGCGGCAGCCTTGGTGTTGAATATGTACGATTCTATATCAAAGATGATTTAGTTGATAACTATTATTTCGGCGACATCACCGACGAATCTGTCGCCCAAAAAGATAAGTATTTGCGCCAGATTCTGGATTAAATGCTGTTCGGCAGAAGGAGGTCTGCGTCTAATTACCTTACTTTTTTAAGTTTTTAACTGTCATCCTGGGTTAGGATGGTTTTTTTATTTAGTGAGAGTTTGAATAATGACAGGGATCTGATAAAATAAAGGTATGATTATTTTACAAGGAAATAGGCTAGAGCGCTCATTTTCCGGTGAGGTGCTCTTTGATAATATTAATATTCGTATTGCAGAACGTGACCGTCTTGCTCTGGTTGGCCGCAACGGTGCTGGTAAAACAACGCTGCTCAAGATGCTGGTCGGGGAGGAAGAACCGACCAGCGGTGACATCAGCCGCAAGCGTGATTTATCCGTCTCTTATCTGGCCCAGGACAGCCGTTTCGAATCGGAGAAAACGATTTTTGAGGAAATGCTGCAGGTTTTTGCTGATTTACGGGAAACGGAACAGCGGCTGCGTATCATGGAAGCTGAAATGGAAGACTTAGCCGGCAGTGAACTAGAGAAGCTGATGGCTGACTATGATCAGTTAGCAGAAGCGTTCCGTTCTCGGGGCGGCTTTACCTATGAGGCAGATATTAAAACGGTTCTTAACGGCTTCAAGTTCGATGCATCGATGTGGGAAATGAAGATTTCTGAATTATCCGGCGGTCAGAATACACGGCTGGCCTTGGCAAAAATGCTTCTGGAAAAACCGGAGCTTTTAGTTTTGGACGAGCCGACCAATCATCTGGATATCGAAACAATTGCCTGGCTGGAAAATTATCTGACCAGCTATCCGGGGGCTTTGCTTATCGTTAGTCACGACCGCTACTTTTTGGATAAGGTGGCAGCTGAAACACTGGATTTGACACGGCATTCGCTGGATCGTTACGCTGGAAATTATTCCGCTTTTATGGATTTGAAGGCAGAAAAGCTGGCTGCGGAAAACAAACGTTATGAGAAGCAGGCCAAAACGATTGCCAAGCTAGAAGATTTTGTCCAGCGCAATATTGTCCGGGCTTCCACGAGTAAGCGCGCTCAGGCCCGCCGTAAACAGTTGGAAAAAATGGAACGTTTGGAAAAACCGCAGACGGGCCAGAAGTCAGCTCATATGACCTTTCAGGCGGGTAAGCCCTCCGGGAATGTTGTTTTAACGGTAAGAGATGCGGCTATCGGTTATGATGGCAGGATTTTATCCCAGCCGCTCAGTCTGGAAGTCAGTAAGTTTGATGCTATTGCTGTTGTAGGACCAAATGGTATTGGGAAGTCCACCTTTATCAAATCTATAGCAGGCGAGATTCCTTTTCTAAAGGGCGGAGCCCGTTACGGAGCTAATGTTTCTGCAGGGTATTATGACCAGAATCAGGCGCATTTAACAAAGACAAATACAGTTCTTGAAGAGCTCTGGCAGGCCTTTCCGGCCAGTCCCGAACTGGAAATCAGAAACCGGCTGGGGGCCTTTCTTTTCTCCGGTGATGATGTCAAAAAGTCAGTAGCCATGCTTTCAGGAGGAGAGCGCGCCCGCTTGCTTTTAGCCAAACTGTCTATGGAGAATAATAATTTTCTCCTTCTGGATGAACCTACTAACCATTTGGATATTGACAGCAAAGAGGTTTTGGAAAATGCCCTTATTGATTTTGACGGGACTTTAATCTTTGTCAGTCATGACCGCTACTTTATCAACCGTGTAGCAACTAAAGTTTTGGAGATTTCTGCAGCAGGGTCCTGTCTTTACTTGGGAGATTATGATTATTATCTCAGTAAAAAAGCAGAATTAGAGGTTCAGAAAGATACGGATGCAGCCTCTGACAGCAGCACGGAAGTATCCGCCTCTCTGGACTATCAGCAGCAAAAAGCCAGTCAAAAAGAGCAGCGCAGGCTAAAAAGGCAAATCAACGATATTGAACAGAAACTAGAAGAGCTGGCAGCAGCTCAACAGGAAATCCATGCACAGATGCTGTTAACAAACGAAGCAGAAGAATTAGTCCACCTGCAAGAACGATTGGAAGAAATGGCCAGCGAAGAAGAACAAACCATGGAAGAATGGGCAATTCTAAGCGAGCAGGCAGAAAGAGGGCTGAAATGAGCGGTAAAGCCAAAAATAGTTAAGGCTGTACTTAACCCCATCTCCTGCAGCTGGCTACGAGATGCCTGCTCTTACTTGGGAGCAGAGAGTCTGCTTTACTCGCTGAAAAAGTGGGATTTCAAAAAGGGCTGTCATTTTTTACAGCTGAACAGTGATGTATAACGGCTCATTGTCAACTGTAGTGGGTGACTTATAGCTAAGTACGAGAGGAGACAAAGTTCGTCTCCTCTTTTGCTATGTTCAAAGCGATAAGGATGCGAGTTTTAAAATTGTCAAAGTTCCGAAAACCAAAGGCATTACGCTTGATGTCCTTGATGAGTTTGTAGCCTCAAGTTTGGCGTTAGAATAGGGCATCTGTATGGCGTTTGTAACGTATTTTTTATAGCGAACAAGTGTGGCAAGAGTGGTTCTAAAGGTTTGATTAAGGTGTGGGAAAGCTTCTGTTATCAGGTCAAAGAAACAGTTAGCGTTTTTCTCTTGCAAGTGGAAAAGCAGGAGCTGATAAAGGTCATAGTAGCCCTGTAATTGAGGGACAAGCTGGAAGATTTTGGTCAAGCATTCTTTTGGTGTCAGGGTCTCCCTAAAAGTTCTTGAGTAAAAACGGTTCAAAGAACGTTTTCGGCTGTCTTTCAAGACCAGTTTCCAGTAGTATTTGAGGGCACGATATTCCAGAGATTTCTTGTCAAACTGTTTCATGAGTTGAATGCGAGTGTGATTAAGAGCTCGGCTAATATGCTGTACGATGTGAAATCTATCAAGAACGATTTGAGCATTAGGAAATAGAGTTTTGATAAGAGGAATATAGCTGCCAGACATATCAACGGTAACGCTTTTAACGCTGTTTCTAGCCTTTTTAGAGTACTTAAAGAAATGATTGCGAATGGTTGTTTGTGTCCGATTATCCAGGATCGTGATGATTTTCTTGGTTTCACAATCTTGAGCAATGAAGGCTAGTTTACCCTTTTGATAAGAAAATTCATCGATGGAGAGGAGCTCAGGCAGATGATAAAAGTCTTCTTTGAAGGTGAATTGCTTGAGCTTACGATGGACAGTTGACGTTGAAACAGCCAAGTTCTGAGCGATGTGTGTCAGAGCATCACGTTTGATCAAGCCTTGTGTGATCTTTTGTCTAACAGGTTCAGCGATTTGGCAGTTTTTCCGAACCAAGTTAGTCTCAGCGACTGTAACTCTGCGACAGCTTTTGCACTGGAAACGACGCTTTTTGAGTTTGATAAGACTAGGAAATCCAGCAATTTCAAGGTATGGAATCTTTGACGGCCTTTGGAAGTCGTATTTTATCTGCTTTCCCCCACAAGTTGGACAAGATTTAGGCTCATAATCAAGCCTAGCCCAGACCTCAATGTGTGTTTGACACTTAAAAACTTTATTCAGAGTAATGTTTTTATCTTTAATTCCAATCAATTCTGTAGTATGATAGAGTTGTTCCATATGAATCTTTCTAATGAGTTGTTTCAACGCTTTTCATTATAAGTCATATGGGACTTTTTGTCTGCATTAAAAAGCCCTATAATCTTCGCAGTGGATTTACCCACTACAGAAATTATAGAGCCTGTATAACAGACTGCCGGCAGTGGCCGCTGTATGTGCTGTTAGCTAGAGATAATGGAAGGGAAGGTATCTTTCCTTCTTTTTTTGAGACTGAACAGCTGAAGAATATGTGCAAAAAAGTTTGTGAAAAAAATATTTTATATAAAAGGAAAATACTGTTATAAGGCAGTTAGAAAGCGGTTCAATTAGTTGCACTTTGTGAAAAATTATCCTAGAATGAAAGAGTAAAAAAGATTTTTGGAGGACAATATGGTAACTCTGTCAAAAGAACAGCATCTGGAGATGTATTTAAAAATGGAGCGCATCCGTGAATTTGATATGCGTATCAATAAATTAGTAAGGCGTGGCTTTGTTCAGGGGATGACCCATTTTTCAGTGGGTGAAGAGGCAGCCAATGTTGGAGCTGTTGCTCATTTGAGCTATGATGACATTATTTTTTCCAATCACCGCGGACACGGTCAGTCCATCGCTAAAGATATGGATTTAAATGGGATGATGGCAGAACTGGCCGGCAAAGCGACAGGAGTTTCCAAGGGACGCGGGGGCTCTATGCACCTAGCAGACTTTGCCAAAGGGAATTACGGAACCAATGGGATTGTTGGCGGAGGCTATGCCATGGCTGTCGGTGCAGCGCTAACTCAGCAATATAAAGGAACCGATAATATTGTCGTCGCTTTTTCCGGTGACGGGGCAACAAACGAGGGCTCTTTTCACGAATCAGTCAATATGGCAGCAGTATGGAAGCTTCCAGTCATCTTTTTCATTATCAATAACCGTTACGGTATCTCTATGGATATCACCAAAGCTACCAATACACCTCATCTTTATACAAGGGCTGAAGCTTACGGTATCCCTGGATTCTACTGTGAAGACGGCAATGATGTTATTGCTGTCTATGAAACGATGGGCAAAGCTGTTGATTATGTTCGGAGCGGCAAAGGGCCGGCAATTGTTGAGGTTGAGTCCTACCGTTGGTTTGGACATTCTACAGCGGATGCAGGTAAATACCGTACTAAAGAAGAAGTCGATACATGGAAAGCTAAAGATCCAATCCTTAAATACCGTGATTATTTAACCTCTGAAAACATAGCCGATGCTAAAGAATTAGATGCTATCCGTGAGCAAGTTGTCAAAGAAATTGATGATGCTTATGAATTTGCGCAAAACAGTCCGGATCCCGACTTATCGGTAGCCTTTGAGGATGTCTGGGTCGATTAAAGAGTGCTTCAGCTATCTTGTTAAAGGTGCTAATAATAGCCGATACCATTCTGGCTCAGGCACTAGAGACCATTTCCCTCTTTGGCGAAATAAGCAGAATAACCCTACATAAATCACTATTTTAAAATCATTTATTTCGGAGAAAATCAACTATGACAGAAACAAAACTAATGGCCTTGCGTGAGGCAGTCAATCTTGCAATGAGCGAGGAAATGCGGAAAGACGACAGTATTTATTTAATGGGAGAAGACGTCGGTGTTTACGGAGGTGACTTCGGAACATCTGTCGGCATGCTGGCTGAATTTGGTGAAAAACGCGTGAAGGATACGCCGATTTCGGAAGCAGCTATTGCAGGCAGTGCCATCGGGTCAGCCATTACCGGTCTGCGTCCGATTGTGGATGTGACTTTTATGGATTTCATTACAATAGCACTTGATGCCATTGTCAATAATGGTGCCAAGAATAACTATATGTTTGGCGGCGGTTTGAAAACACCGGTGACCTTCCGTGTTGCATCCGGATCCGGAATCGGGTCGGCAGCTCAGCACTCCCAGTCATTAGAGGCTTGGCTGACTCATATTCCGGGCATTAAGGTGGTCGCTCCGGGGAATGCAAATGATGCCAAAGGGCTGCTGAAGTCGGCTATCCAAGACAATAATATTGTAATTTTCATGGAGCCTAAAGCACTCTACGGGAAGAAGGAAGAGGTTAACCAAGATCCCGATTTTTACATCCCTTTGGGGAAAGGTGAAGTTAAACGGGAAGGGAGCGATTTAACCATCGTTTCCTACGGCCGAATGCTGGAGCGGGTCCTTCAGGCGGCTGAAGAGGCTGCCGCTCAAGGGATTGACGTAGAAGTTATCGATCCGCGGACACTGATTCCGCTTGATAAAGAGCTGATTATCAGCTCTGTTAAGAAAACCGGCAAACTTATGCTAGTCAATGATGCTTACAAAACCGGCGGGTTTATCGGCGAAATAGCCGCAATGGTAACTGAAAGCGATGCCTTCGATTATCTTGATTATCCCATTGTCCGCTTGGCCAGCGAAGATGTACCGGTTCCTTATGCCCGCGTACTTGAACAGGGAATCTTACCTGATGTAGCTAAAATTAAAGCGGCCATTGAAAAAATGATTCGCAAAGGAAATTAAAGAGAGAAAAATGCTGCAGTCCGGCTCACCCAGCGCCGGACTGCAGGCTGAAAGAAAGGAAAGTTATGGCTGTTGAAATTATTATGCCAAAACTTGGCGTTGACATGCAGGAAGGCGAGATCATCGAATGGAAAAAGCAGGAAGGTGACAGCGTTAATGAGGGAGACATCCTTCTGGAAATCATGTCCGATAAAACGAATATGGAATTGGAAGCTGAGGACTCAGGCGTGCTTCTTAAAATTATCAAAGAAGCAGGAGAAGTTGTTCCTGTTACAGAAGTCATCGGCTATATCGGCGCTGAAGGTGAAACAGTAGCAGCACCGTCAGAAACGGCTGCCAAAACGCCCGATAAAGCTGAGACACAGCCGGCAGCACTCTCCGGCAGCACTCCATCTCCTAAAGGAGAACCGGCTGATTCACAGGAGACAGGTAAACTTCGCGCCACCCCGGCTGCGCGCAAATTAGCAGCAGAAGCAGGTATTGAACTCAGCCGTGTTTCGGGTACCGGCGCACAAGGGCGTATCCATAAAGAGGACGTTGAAAAAGTTAGAGACAGTCAGCCCAAAGCGACACCATTAGCGCGCCGTATTGCAGCAGATAAAGGTATTGACCTTGCTGCTGTCAGCGGGACAGGTGTCAATGGCAAAATTGTCAAAGATGATATTTTAGCTGTGCTTGCTGCCGGTCAAAAAGAAGCGGCCGTTCCAGAACAGCCTCTTGAAGCGAAAGAGCCAGTATTGCCGGAAGGTGTCGACATTATCAAGATGTCAGCTATGCGCAAAGCGATTTCCAGAGGAATGACACAATCCTATTTTACCGCTCCTACTTTTACGCTTAATTATGATATTGACATGACTAATCTGATAGCTCTTCGCAAACAGGTGCTGGAGCCTATTATGAACAAAACAGGCTTAAAAGTAACCTTTACTGATTTAATCGGGTTGGCAGTAGCCAGAACGTTAATGAAAGAAGAGCACCGCTATCTCAATGCCTCTCTGATCAATGATGCGACTGAAATCGAGCTGCATCGCTTTGTTAATATCGGTATCGCCGTCGGCCTTGATGACGGATTAGTGGTACCGGTCGTACATAATGCAGATAAGATGAGTTTGTCTGAATTTGTTACAGCTTCCAAAGACGTGATTAAAAAAGCTCAGACCGGCAAACTGAAAGCAGCTGAAATGTCAGGGCCAACCTTCTCTATTACGAATTTAGGCATGTTTGGCACTAAAAGTTTCAATCCGATTATTAACCAGCCGAATTCAGCAATTCTCGGTGTATCAGCAACGGTACAGACACCGGTTGCAGTTGATGGAGAAGTTCTTATTCGTCCGATTATGGGACTGTCTCTCACTATCGATCACCGTTTGGTTGACGGAATGAACGGTGCGAAATTTATGGTCGACCTTAAACAGTTGCTGGAAAATCCGCTGGAATTACTGATTTAATTGATCTTACGACTTACTTAGAAAAAAGAAAAGAAAGGAAAGGAAAGCCGAAGCCATCCAAACAGCAGTCAGTCGTCCGTCCTTATATGAATAAAGAGGGGACTGTGTATTGCTATAGCTTGCGGCTATCTTTAGGAACTTAATTATGGCTGTTGAAATTATTATGCCCAAACTCGGTGTTGACATGCAGGAGGGCGAGATTATTGAATGGAAAAAGCAGGAAGGCGACAGCGTTAACGAAGGCGACATCCTTCTGGAAATCATGTCCGACAAAACGAATATGGAGCTGGAAGCTGAAGAGTCCGGCATTCTGCTGAAGATTACCCGCGCTGCTGGAGAAGTCGTTCCTGTCACAGAAGTTATCGGCTATATCGGTGCCGAAGGTGAAGTCATAAATGATAAAGAAGAAGCACCGAAAGCAGACGCGGAACAGGCATCAGCTGATTTACAGGCAGCCGGTTTGGAAGTACCGAGTTCTGCTGCAGCTGGCGCTGCAGCAGAACGGCCCGCGCTTGCTGATGATGAGTATGATATTATCGTTGTTGGCGGCGGTCCGGCCGGATACTACGCAGCCATTCGCGGCGCGCAGCTGGGAGGCAAAATTGCGATTATCGAAAAATCAGAATATGGCGGTACCTGTCTGAATGTCGGCTGTATTCCAACAAAAACTTACCTTAAAAATGCAGAAATTCTCGATGGTCTGAAAGAAGCAGCAGGCCGCGGAATCAACCTGGCCTCAACTAATTATTCCATCGATATGGATAAGACAGTTGATTTTAAAAATTCAGTTGTCAAAAAGTTAACAGGCGGAGTCGCCAGCTTGCTGAAAGCCAATAAAGTAACAATGTTTAACGGTCTTGGCCAAGTCAACCCCGATAAGACAGTCTCCATCGGCAGTACCACGATTAAGGGGCGCAGCATCATTTTAGCAACTGGCTCCAAAGTATCGCGCATCAACATTCCGGGTATCGATTCACGGCTTGTTTTAACATCCGATGACATTCTGGATTTAAAAGAAATACCAAAATCACTTGCTGTTATGGGCGGCGGAGTTGTTGGTATCGAACTCGGTCTGGTTTGGGCTTCTTACGGAGTTGATGTAACAGTAATTGAGATGGCTGACCGCATCATTCCGGCTATGGATAAAGAAGTATCATTGGAGCTGCAAAAGATTTTGGCTAAGAAAGGCATGAAGATTAAAACTTCAGTCGGGGTTTCTGAAATTATCGAAGCTGATAATCAGCTGACGCTGAAATTAAACGATGGCTCAGAAGTGGTTGCTGAAAAAGCCTTGCTGTCAATCGGCCGTGTTCCGCAAATGAACGGACTTGAAAAACTTGAACTTGAGATGGAAGGCAACCGCATTAAGGTTAACGACTATCAGGAGACCTCAGTCCCAGGTATCTACGCGCCTGGAGATGTCAACGGCCGCAAAATGCTGGCTCATGCTGCTTACAGAATGGGCGAAGTTGCTGCTGAAAATGCTCTTTCCGGCAATGTCCGTAAAGCTAATCTTAAGTATACGCCTGCGGCTGTTTATACCCATCCGGAAGTCGCTATGGTGGGAATCACCGAAGAACAGGCGCGCGAGCAGTATGGCAGTGTCTTAGTCGGACGTTCCAGCTTTACCGGCAACGGCCGCGCAATTGCGTCAGGTGAAGCAGAAGGCTTCGTAAAAGTCATTGCAGACTCTAAGTACCACGAAATTTTAGGTATCCATATTATTGGTCCGTCAGCTGCTGAGCTGGCTAACGAAGCTTCAACAATTATGGAAGCTGAACTGACAGTCGATGATGTAGCGCAGTCTATTCATGGCCATCCAACCTTTTCGGAAAATATGTATGAGGCAATTATGGATGTGTTAGGTGAAGCTATCCACAATCCGCCGAAACGCCGTTAAAAATGACAAAAGTAAGGAGAAGAGAGGGAGCCTGCCTATACGGTTTCCCTCCACTCTTCGATTTTTAGGTTCGGCCTGGCCTCCTCCACTGGGTAAGGTCGGTCTCCGCTCTGTGCAGTCGGTCAGGATAGCCGCTATATGATTTACGGAGCCCCTAAGCAGTCACTGTTTAGGGCAGACGCCTGAAAACGAAGATACATCCAGACTGGAATGACCAGCCAGTACGCAAAAATGTATTCTTATAAAGTGAACTAAGCTGGAACAGGTCTGTTCCAGACTCAGACTTTTTGGAGAGAAAATGAAATACATAGTTAATACCAGCCATGATCCGGCATTTAATGTTGCACTTGAAGCCTATGCTTTTAGAGAATTGATGGATGAGGAAGAACTCTTCATTCTCTGGATAAACAGACCGGCTATCATTATCGGCCGTCATCAAAATGCTATTGAAGAAATTAATAAAGAGTATACTGATAAACACGGTATTGAAATCGTCCGCCGCTTATCAGGAGGCGGAGCTGTCTATCATGATCTCAATAACCTTAACTATACTATCATTTCTGCAAAATCAGGTGAAGAAGGAGCTTTTGACTTTAAGACTTTTTCAAAACCGGTTATTGACACTTTAGCCAAATTAGGTGTTAAAGCTGATTTTACAGGCCGCAATGATTTAGAGATTAAAGGCCGAAAATTCTGCGGCAATGCCCAAGCTTATTATAAAGGCCGCATGATGCATCACGGCTGTCTGCTGTTTGATGTAGATATGACAGTCTTGAGCGATGCTTTAAAAGTGAGTAAAGATAAAATTGAGTCCAAAGGTGTTAAGTCAGTTAGAGCGCGTGTTACCAATATTTTAGATGAACTCCCGCAAAAAATGACTGTTCAGGCATTTAGTGATGCTCTTTTAGAGCAGATGAAAGAAAGCTATCCAGATATGACAGAATATCAGCTGTCAGAAGCAGAATTAGTTAAAATCAAACAGTCGGCCGAAGAGCAGTTCGGCAGCTGGGACTGGACTTTTGGCAAATCGCCGGAATATACAATTTCTCGAGCTGTACGCTATCCAGCAGGGAAGATTACGACCTATGCTAATGTTGACCAGTCACTTATTAAAAGTATAAAACTCTACGGTGATTTCTTTGGAGTTAAGGATGCTGCTGAGATTGAACAGCTTCTGGCCGGCCTCCGCTATGATTATGCTGCCGTTCTGGCTAAACTGCAAACGGTTGATATTGCAGATTACTTCGCTGGAATGACGGAAGAAGAAGTCGCTAAGGCCATTGTTGCTTAAAGCAGTCTCAGAGCTGACTGAGAAATCCAATACCATTTTTATCAAAAGAGGCAGGGACGTTTGTGATCTGTACCCCAATCGTTAGATTTTGTGTCCAACTTTTGAGGGTCAGTACAAAAGTCCTGCCTCATTTTACTTTTTTAAACATGTGAGTTTGGCGGAGCGGCTGATTGGAAGTTCTTATCCTTTGCACAATAAGGGACAGCGGCCTCCCAAGTCAACTGTGCGGAGGCGAGACGACAAAACGAAATCGTCATCTTATGACAATTTACCAATTTTTGCCCGACTCTTTTGCCTGGGGCCTTTCAAAAATATTTTAAAGCCTGGGGGTACCGGGATAATTATCTGATTCGCTTTATTTTTTCTTCCTTTGCCTAGCTTTTCTTTTTATGTTATGATTTAAATGTGATTGTTTTGGGAGAAGGAATAATGAAATACAGTAACCTTAATTTTTTACGGCACAGAGACAGTTATCAGGTGATTTACACTGTGGCCTTTATGTTTTCCATTTATGCTTATTTTATCAAGCGCTATTTAGTGGATGCTGACTATATCATCGTTACAGTGCTGGCTTTGATTTTAAATGTAGCTGTTTTTGTCTGGCATATTTATTTGTACGGCTGGTCAAGACAAAGTGTCTTTGCTTTGGCCAGTGCCGGTCTTTTTGCCCTCTTTATGCCGCATGAGACCTATTTACAGAATTTTGTCTCAGATTTTTCGCTTCTTTCTTTTTTTCTGCTGTCGGTCTCCGTTGATCCAGAACAAAAGGACTTTGTTTCTTTTGTTTTCTATGCCAAGCTGTTTTTAGCCGTAGCAGTCTTTTTATTTTATATCAATGGGAAATTGCCCGATGTCACTTTTTTTAGACCTAGCAAGGAGCTCGTCCGTCATTCTTATGGTTTTGGCCACCCTAATTCCTTAAGCATGTTTATCACAAGCATCTTTTTGGATTTATCTCTGATGAGAAAAAAAGCCTTCCGTCTTTTGGAAGCACTGCTGTTTGCTTTGGCGGTTATGATGCTGTATGCAGTGACTGATTCGAGAACCGGTTTTATCGGCGGCTTGGTGATTCTCTTTTGCACGGTATGTTACCGGCAGCTGTCCAGCTATGAGATTTTGGGCCGCGACTTGTTTATCGCGATTATGACAATTTGTCTGTTAGGGCTGTTTCTATCAGCGGTTTATACTCCGGATATTCCCATCCTCACCTTTTTTAATCGCATTTTTTCCGGCAGGCTCAGCAATGCTCATGCTTATTTGGAAGAATACGGGCTGTCCTTCCTGCCTCGGACAATCGAGCCTCTGTCCTATGCTAATGGAGGGAAAATTTTTAATGAAAACTTTTATGTCGATTCGCTCCTGCGCCAAGGACTGCTCTTATACAGCTTTTTTCCGGTCTTAATTGCCTTGCAGACTTTAAAGAGACGCTTTAAGCTTTATCACGCTATCCTTATTATTTCTGCTTTTTTGACGGCTATGATTGAGGACTATGGTGTAAGCTGTCTGATATTTACCTGCCTGCTCTTCAATTATTTTGCAGTTGAAGAGGGTAAGGAAGAAGAAAGAAAAATAAAATTTCCTCAAGTTGACTTAAAAAACATTTTCTCACGTATTAAAAACTGATGTTTATCAGCATCCTAAAAGAAGTCTGGGACAAAAAGTTCCAGACTTCTTTGCTTTTTAAAAAATAAACAGGACTGTTTGACGGACAGCTTTACAGTTCAGAAGTTTGACCGAATGCGGGCACCGGTTTCTTATAAAGCTTAATATTGAACTCAGGCTCATTTCTGCCTTGCAGTAAGCACCGGTAGTTAAATTGACGGATTTAAAGGTTATTTTTCAAAATCGGCCTTGCTTTTGACATCCGCATATTCTTCAGGGACTTCTTTAGCCAAAATGTCTTTATACTGAGGCAGTGTTATTTCCTGACCGTACTTATTTTTCAGTGCCGTTGTAATCAGCCGGTAAGCTAAATTGGCATTTCGTGACAGGAGAGGTCCGTGAAAATAACTGCCAAACACATTTTTGTAATGAACACCCTCGGTACCGTCTTCCTGATTATTCCCCTTGCCGTAAACACACATGCCTAAAGGTTTCTCATCAGCAGCTAAGAAAGTCCGTCCCTGATGATTTTCAAAACCGTAGTAGGTTTCATCAAATTCTTCGTTATAAATTTTGATATCACCGATAAAGCGATTGCTTTCCTGATTAAGCGTATAGTGCCCCATAACGCCTATACCGTTAATTTTTTGACCGTCAGCCTGTATATAATACTGTCCTAAGAGCTGAAAACCTCCGCAGATGGCCAGCAGCACTTTTTCATTTTGTATAAAACGGTCAATTGCTTCTTTTTTAGCCGGTAAGTCCTGAGCAACAATAGACTGCTCATAGTCCTGTCCGCCGCCAAAAAAAGCTAAATCGTAGTCTTCAGCGGCAAACTGATCTCCCAAAGACACAATATCAACCTGCATTCTGGCTCCCAGTTTTTCAGCAACATATTTCAGCATGAGGACATTCCCATTGTCACCGTAAGTATTGAGAAGGTTGCCGTAAAGATGGGCAAGCTTCAGTTCGTAGAGATAGTCTCCGTTAACAGGAGATTCCAATGAAGTATAAGTCATCAGTCCATCTCCTTTCTCACGGCATGGCGGCTGGCCAGCAGCTCACGAAATTCCAGCATGGCCGTATAAGTAGCTAAAATATAGGCGTGCTCACACTCTTGTTCTTCGATGAATTTTACAATATCAGCCAGCTGTGCCGCTTCTGTCATTTTTTCCTCACTATAGCCGGTAACTCTCAGCCGTCTGGCGATTTCTGAATGGCGAACACCGCCTGCAAAAATCTGCGGAATATCCATATCCAAGATACTTTCAAAGTGAGCATCCCAAATCCAGCTGGTATCAATCCCGTCAGCATAGTTAGCATTAAGCAGGACAGAGAGCGTGAAAGGATAGGGAGCAAGTTTTATCATATCGAGAGCCTGACTGGCTCCGACAGGATTTTTAATGAGAACAAGCGTACATGATTTATCACCGATTTTGAATGTTTCCTGCCGGCCAAACACTGCACGGCTTTTATCGAAACCGGCTTTAATTTTATCTGGCTCAATCCCGAAAAATTCGGCAACAGATACTGCCGCCAAGGCGTTGTATACATTGTACAGCCCGCCGACATTGATTTTATACGTCTGTCCATCAATGACAAATTCAGAACTTGTATTAGTGACCGCAGGCAGTTCAGTCAGTTTATAATCAAGAACAGGCCGCTTAAAACCACAGTTCTCACAGATATAATCACCTAAATTGGCATAGGTATTGAGTCTGTATTTCAAAATACTCTGACAGACCGGACAGAGTATGCCTTCTGTGTTGTAGTGAGCCAGCTGCGGCGGATGAGTTTCTGTCAGAAACCCGTAATATTTAACAGGATTAATAAGCTTCCGAGAATTAAAAAGCGGGCTGTCTCCATTGGCTAAAATTGTCGCTTCAGGCGCTTTTTCGGTACCAGCCAAAATCATTTGGTAGGTTGTGTAAATTTCTCCGTAACGGTCCATCTGATCCCGAAAAATATTGGTAAAAACAAAAAGACTGGGAGTGATATATTCTGTCACTTTAGCCAGACTGGCTTCATCAATTTCCAATACTGCAATTTTTTTAGCAGAAGCGTTTTTTTTAGCAGTTAAGAAAGTTGAGACAATGCCTGAAATCATATTGGCGCCGCTGGGGTTGGTTACAATGTCCCCGAAGGCCTCTTTTAAAATACCGACAGTCAAAGCAGTAGTCAGTGTTTTGCCGTTTGTACCGGTCACGACAACAATTTCATAATCCTTAGCAATAGTATCTAAAATATGTTTGTCAAACTTAAGAGCCAAACGGCCAGGAAAAGTTGAGCCGCGCCCCATTTTTTTTAAGATAAAGTTGACTGACCGTCCGGCCATAATTCCTATAACTGTATTTAACTTCATAATTTCATTTTATCACAAAATATCATTTGTTGATACAGAAAATCTCAGCACATCGTGTTATAATAGAAATGCATATTAAAAGAAAGAGATAGACTTATGAGTCATTTAACATCGATCGATGCTAAGTTTTGGGCAAGCCTGTTTGAAAGCCCCTGGCTTTTTACAGTTCATGTCTTAGACATTTTGATTGTCGCTTGGTTGATTTACAAATTTATTAAAGCATTGGCAGGAACTAAGATTATGTCTTTGGTTCAGGGTGTTTTGCTGTTTATCGTTTTTAGATTTGTTGCCGAGTGGATTGGCTTTACAACGATTACCTACTTGATGAATCAGGTCATTACCTATGGTGTCATTGCCGCAGTTGTGATTTTTGCGCCGGAAATCCGGTCAGGCTTGGAACGGTTCGGCCGGACGACACAGGTTTTCCTGCAGAAGCAGCAGCTCAGCGATGAGGAAAAAATGATTGAGGCTCTGGTAGATGCTGCTGCCTACATGAGTCCGCGTAAGATTGGTGCCCTGATTTCCATTGAACGCACACAGACCCTGCAGGAGTACATTTTAACAGGAATCCCTTTAGATGCCGATATTTCCAGCCAGCTGCTGATTAATATTTTTATTCCTAATACGCCGCTTCATGATGGTGCAGTGATTATCCGCGGGAATAAAATTGCGGTATCCAGTGCTTACCTTCCCTTATCCGAATCAACAGCGATTTCAAAGGAATTCGGAACACGCCATCGGGCGGCGATTGGTTTATCCGAGCATTCTGATGCTTTAACTGTTATTGTTTCTGAAGAAACAGGAGCCATTTCTGTGGCTGCCAAAGGGGAGTTTTTACACGATTTGAGCTTGGATAATTTTGCAGCCGTTCTGCGCACTCAGCTAATGGTTGAAGAGGACGAGCAAACAGCATGGTATAAGCGGTTATTGAGGAGGAAAAAAAGATGAAAAAACTTTTCAACAGTCACTTGTGGCTGGCACTTGTTTCTGTTTTTCTCTCTGTCCTTCTTTTTTTAACTGCGGCAGCCAGTCAGTATAACAGCTCTGGCACACAGACTGCCGGCCTGTCTGAGACCTATACCCACACTCTGTCAGATGTTCCCATTGATATCAAATATGACAGTGATCAATATTTTATCAGCGGTTATTCGTATGAAGCGGAAGTTTACCTGACATCTACCAACCGTGTTAAACTGGATTCTGAAATAAACAGTGATACCAGAAGTTTCAAGGTAGTCGCTGATCTAACCGGCTTTTCAACCGGCACAACCACTGCGCCCCTGCAGGTCACCGACTTGCCTTCCGGTATGACAGCCACTGTTCTGCCGGACAATATTTCAGTGACTATCGGCAAGAAAAAGACAAAAACATTTCCGGTTCAGGGACAGGTTGAGTCCAGCCAGCTCGCTGCGGGTTATGCTTTGAAAAAAGTCGCTGTCAATCTGACAGAAGTAGAAGTGACCAGCGATGAAACAACCATTGAACAGATTGATCATGTCACTGCCCGTCTTCCGGAAGATGAAGTGCTGGATGATGATTACAGCGGCAGGGTAACCCTGCAGGCTGTTGCTTCGGATGGCAAAATTTTAGCCAGTGTGATTGAACCGGCCAAAGCTACACTGACTGTTAATGTTAAAAAATTAACCAAAACAGTGCCGCTTACGGTTAAAACAAGAGGAACTATGGACGACAGTTTGGCCAATATCGATTATAAATTAAGTCAAGAAACAGTGACCATTTCAGGCAGTCAGGAAGCATTAGATGCTATTGATCAGGTGCAGGCTGAAATTGACATTAGTGATGTAACAAAAGATACCAGCAGGACCGTTAACTTATCCGCAGATAATGTCACGGTTGAACCTTCGGCAGTTACTGTTGAGTTGACAACGAAGAAAAAATAATAGATAATAGCAAAGAATATGAATGGAGGAAGCGAAAATTCGCTGAAAAATTATGGGAAAATACTTTGGCACAGATGGTGTACGCGGGGAAGCTAATGTAGAATTAACCCCGGAATTAGCTTTTAAGCTTGGGCGTTTTGGCGGTTATGTTCTCAGCCAGCATGAAGCAGACCGTCCCCGTGTATTTGTCGCACGTGATACTCGGATATCCGGTGAAATGCTGGAATCTGCTCTTGTTGCGGGTTTACTTTCAGTCGGGATTGAAGTGTACAAACTCGGTGTTTTAGCAACGCCTGGTGTCTCCTATCTTGTACGCACCGAAAAAGCTAGTGCAGGTGTCATGATTTCTGCCAGTCATAATCCGGCTTTGGACAATGGCATTAAATTTTTTGGGAGCGACGGTTTCAAGCTGGACGATGAACGTGAACTGGAAATTGAAGCGCTTCTTGACGCTCAGGAAGATACTTTGCCGCGGCCGTCTGCCCAAGGATTGGGAAGAGTAGTGGACTATCCGGAAGGTTTGCGTAAATATGAAAAATTCCTTGTTTCGACAGGGGCTGATTTAGCAGGAATGAAAATAGTCCTTGACACAGCTAACGGGGCAGCTGCAGTAACGGCAAGAGATATCTTTCTGGATTTAAATGCTGATATTGCAGTAATCGGTGAAAAGCCTGACGGTCTTAATATTAATGACGGTATCGGCTCAACTCATCCCGAACAGCTTCAGGAAAAAGTGAAAGAAACAGCTTCTGATTTGGGGCTGGCTTTTGATGGGGACAGCGACCGCCTGATAGCGATTGATGAAAACGGCCAGATTGTTGACGGGGACAAGGTGATGTATATCATCGGCAAATACTTGTCAGAAAAAGGCGAGCTCGTCCAAAATACGATTGTCACAACAGTGATGTCCAACCTCGGTTTCCATAAAGCGCTTGACCGTCAAGGCATTAACAAGGTGATTACCGCTGTCGGTGACCGTTATGTTGTTGAGGAAATGCGCAAATCAGGTTACAATCTGGGCGGCGAGCAGTCGGGACATGTGATTATCATGGATTATAACACCACTGGAGACGGTCAGCTGACGGCTATTCAACTGACTAAGGTGATGCAGGCAACCGGCAGAAAACTCTCAGATTTAGCCGCAGAGGTAACAATCTATCCGCAGAAGCTTGTCAATATCCGCGTTGATAACAAGATGAAAGATAAGGCCATGGATGTGCCGGCTATCGCAGCTGTCATTGAGAAAATGGAAGCAGAGATGGCTGGCAACGGCCGGATTTTAGTCAGACCAAGTGGCACTGAGCCGCTTCTGCGCGTGATGGCAGAAGCACCGACACATGAGGAAGTCGGTTATTATGTGGATACTATCGCTGAAGTAATTCAGTCAGAAATTGGTATCAAGTAAGTACTTATCGGTAACAATACGTGCAGAGAACAAGCGCTGCACACTGAATCCTACGATGTCATGTACTGATAAGAAAAAAACGGTTCATTATCAACTGTAGAGACTAGATGACAAGTGATTTAATCATGAGATTAGAGAGAGGGCCAGATTGGTTCTCTCTTTTGATGTTGAGAGCACTAAAAGCCGTGTCTTAAAGTTTGCCTCTTCCTAAGGCCAAACATATGCGCTTGATGACCTTAATAAGAGATTGTTTGTGACTTCTAGGTTTAGCGCTGGAGTAAGATTGTCCGAAGGCATTGATTATCTTGAGTCCCTATTTTTAAACGTTTTAAAGACAGTCTGAAAAACTGGCTTGACCGCTTCAAAGCTATCGCCTATTAAGTCAAAGAAGCAGCCAGATTTTTCTCCTGAAAGTGAAAGGAAGGAATGCCCGGGCTTAAAGGTTAATTCCTTCAGCTTACGAATGACGGCTAAGGTTGATATAAAACAAGCTTCTAGCAATGTCTATCATGGAGATCTTTTTGATGAGATATTGAGCATTTTTTGCCGCACAGGAAGAGAGAGTTAGTCATTTTTCTGGATAAGGGGTGCCTTTACAGTGACAATGGTGTTTCTTAAGCTTAAGTAGCATGGGCATGACCTTGAATAGCCAAGAGAGGAATTTTAGAAGTCTTTAGAAAGCCATGCTTGGCCGTTTGTCTTTGATAAGGAGGGCAAGATACAGAAGCATAGCATAGTCTGACTTAGCACGGATTTCAATGTGCGTTCGGTTGCTTTAAGTTATAGATTATATGGGATTTTTTGTGTAGTCAAAAAGACCCCACAATCTCTGTCGGGGTGTCCCCACTACAGAAATTATAGAGCCAAATGATAAGGTTGTTTTAAATAAAAAAACTGTTTTTTATGTGGTATTATATGGTATAATCGTAGCAGAATAGAAATTTTTGTAATATTCTGACTAGTTGATATTATGAAGGATAAAGGATTTTTATCTATGAAAAGAAGGTCTTATTTTTGGGCAAAAAAGCGTGAAGACAGCGGTCGACTGCTTTGGCTTTCTCTGATGCAGCATTTAGAAGACACAAAGAATGTAGCTGGCCTGTTGTGGGAACATTGGTTAGGAGACGGACAAAAGCGATTGATTGAAGAGTCATTAGAAACTGCTTATAAAGCAGAAGATTTAGGTAAACGAGTTGCTCAATTTTTAGCTGCAGTGCATGACATAGGAAAGGCTACACCAGCTTTTCAGACTCAAAAAGGCTATTCAAATTCTGAGGATTTAGATCTGCAACTTTTAGAAAAGTTAGAACGATCGGGTTTTGAAGGAATCAGTTCTCTTCAATTGGCTAAACCTAGACAAAGTCACCATAGTATTGCCGGTCAGTACCTTTTATATAGATACGGAGTCAGGGAAGACCTTGCGACCATCATTGGCGGCCACCATGGCAAACCGATTGATTCTACTGAAGATTATAAAAGTCAGGGTCAATCGTATCCAACTAATTATTTTCAAATTCAAGACTCGGAGAATAAAATTCATCAAAAATGGGAGCAAGCCCAGAGAAATATTTTTAACTGGGGATTAGAGGTTAGCGGCTTTACAAGCGTTGAGGATTTGCCTAAGGTTAAACAGCCTGCTCAGGTTATTTTATCTGGAGTTCTCATTATGGCTGACTGGATTGCTAGCAATGAAGATTATTTTCCTTTATTATCGGTTGATGATGCAGAAGTAAGTGATCCATCAAACAGAATACAAATTGGTTTTTCTGAGTGGAAGAAAACGCGTTTGTGGGAACCCGCAGATCTTATTGACTTTGAAAAGATTTATAAAAGCCGTTTTGGTTTTAAGCCTAGAGATGTGCAGACTGTACTTGCGGATACGATCGTTAATACAAGAAAACCTGGGATCTTTATTTTAGAAGCTCCGATGGGTGTTGGGAAAACAGAAGCCGCTTTAGTAGCAACAGAACAGCTGGCAGCTAAAACAGGAAGAAATGGGATCTTTTTTGGGTTACCTACTCAAGCAACTTCCAATGGGATTTTTCCCAGAATAGAAAAGTGGCTTGAAAGCATTCGAAAAGACCTAGAAGAAAATGAAAATGTTTCTATTCATCTCGTGCATGGTAAAGCCCAACTGAACGAAGCCTTTTCAGAGTTACCAACTGCTAGTAATATCAATAGCGATTATTTTGAAGAGAATGGTAGCGTTATTGTTAATCAGTGGTTTTCCGGCAGAAAGACTGCTTCATTAGATGACTTTGTTGTCGGTACAGTTGATCAGTTTTTGATGGTAGCCTTGAAACAAAAACATCTTGCTTTACGGCACTTGGGCTTTAGTAAAAAAGTCGTGATTATTGATGAGGTCCATGCCTATGATGCTTATATGAATCAGTATTTGCTGGAGGCGGTTCGCTGGATGGGTGCCTATGGTGTGCCAGTCATCATTTTATCGGCAACCTTGCCTGCTGAAAGAAGAGTGGAACTGTTAAAAAACTATATGCTTGGTCTGGGGAAAGAGTTTAATAAAAAAGAAAGAAAAGAGCTAGCTGAAAATTTAAAAACCGATGCTTACCCTTTGGTTACCTATAACGATGGGAATGGCGTTTATCAAATAAAAGACTTCCGACAGAGTGAAAACAAAACGATTACAGTTGAAAGGCTGAAAGAAGAGGAGTTACTGGAGACCGTAGAAAAAGAACTTCTGGATGGAGGAGTCCTTGGTCTTATTGTCAATACAGTGAAGAGAGCTCAGGAACTAGCCAAAACTTTTGCAGAAAAATTTGGTGAAGATATGGTAAATCTCTTGCACTCAGGCTTTATTGCAACACAGAGAATGCAAAAAGAAAAGGAACTCCTGAAGATAATTGGTAAAAAAGCCCAAAGGCCTAAACGAAAAATTATTATTGGAACGCAGGTCATTGAGCAGTCTTTAGATATTGATTTTGACGTATTGATTAGTGACCTAGCACCGATGGATTTGTTAATTCAGCGGGTGGGACGACTGCACCGACATGATATAAAAAGGCCAACAAAGCACAAAGAGCCTCGATTCTATGTATTGGGAACTAGTGAGAGTTTGGATTTTGAAGAAGGGTCTTCCTTTGTTTACGGTGATTATCTCTTAGCCAGAACACAGTATTTCTTGCCAGATTCTATCCATTTACCCGCAGATATTTCTCCACTTGTTCAGAAGGCATATGATTTTGAACAAGAGATTGACTTCGGTGATAAATTAAATGTCAGATACATTGAGGCACAGAAGGAATACAAAGTTAAAATTGAAAGTAAAGAAACCAAAGCTAAGAATTATCGAATTGACAATCCCGTTTTGAAGCCGTCTAGAAGATGTCCAGAAAATCTTATAGGCTGGCTAAAAAATCCTAATCCTGACGAGAGTGAGGAAAAAGCATATGCGCAGGTCAGAGATAGTGAAGATACCATTGAAGTTGTTGCTTTAAAAGTAGTGGAGAGTGGGTATGGCTTATTTGGAGAAGATAAAGATATTTCAGCTGATATTACGGCCTCTAATCTAGCCAAACAGGTTGCACAGAATACATTGCGATTACCTTTAGCCTTATCCAAATCTTATAATGCTGATAAAACAATTAAAGAGCTTGAAGAATATCATATGAGACATTTACCTGATTGGGGCAACTCTTCATGGCTAAAAGGTTCGCTGGGGGTTATCTTTAACGAAGATAATGAGTTTACGCTAAATGGTTTTAGGTTAAAATATGACGAAAAATATGGGCTGCAAGCAGAAAGGGTGTGATGGGTTTGAGCCGCTTTAATTTACTAGATGAGCCTTGGATTTCAGTTGTTTATGATGAGAGAGGACATACCAAAGAGGTGTCTTTCTTGGAATTATTTGCTAATGCTCACCAATATAAGGACTTAGCTGGCGATACAAAAACGCAGGATTTTGCTGTTTTAAGGGTTCTTTTAGCTGTTTTGCATACAGTCTTTTCGCGATTTGATGCAGATGGGAAGCCTTATGATTATCTTGAAGTAGATGAGCAATTTAGGCAAGTTGAAGCAGTAGAAGAAGAGGATATAGAAGACTACGAAGCTGACTTGTATGATACTTGGGTAAATCTTTGGGAACAAGGACAATTCCCAGACATCGTCAGCCAATATTTAGAGAAATGGCGAAATAGATTTTATCTCTTTGATGAAGACTATCCTTTTTTTCAGGTGAGGAAAGAGGATATTAAAACAGTTTTAGACTTAGAAAAAACTTCTGGAACACTTTATGGGAAAAATATTAATAGATTAATTTCAGAGAGTGAAAATACGTACTCTATATTTTCGCCAAAATACGGAGTACAGAAAAATAATGACTTATTAACAGAATCTGAGATGGCTCGTTGGTTATTAACTTATCAAGGATATAGTGGTGCAGGAGATAAGAAAAAGTTTACTTCTCAAAGTGGCAAACATTCTATCGGATGGTTATATGGACTAGGTGGTGTTTATCTATGTGGAAATAATTTATTTGAGACTTTGTTGTTTAATTTTATTCTGCCTTATAATGAGCTTGATAATTTATATCATATTCAAAAGCCATGCTGGGAATTCAAAAGCAGTGAGATGATAGAACTTGTAAATATTGATAATATTGCAAGTTTATACACAGTTTGGAGTAGAGGAATTTATATTAATCCAAAAATCGACACAACTCAACCTTTTTCATGTCGTTTGGCAAAAATTGGTAAGGTCAATGAGCAAGACAATTTTTTAGAACCAATGAGTTTATGGAAATATAATAAAATAGGGGTTAATAGAAATACCTTTACGCCACAAAAACACATATCCAATCAAGCATTGTGGCGCTCATTTGGGCTCTTAGCAGTTGACAATGTTGCAAGAAAACCAGGTATAATTGATTGGCTAAGAGACATAAGAGAAGAGTTGGGAAATAAAAATATTATTATTTCTGCTGTTAGTATGAAAGATGATGATAATGTAACATCAAAGGTTCCTACTGATGAAATCATCGATTCTCTATCTATAAATGACTTTGTAGTAACAGATTTAGAGGAAGGCGGTTGGGTTCCTCGAATTAATGATACTGTGGAAGAAACTAAAAAAGTCATCTCCAGAACTTATAAAAAATATATTGATGATATAAAAGAAATACGCAATATCTCCTCAAATTCATTTACCAGTCAGAAAGTCGAAGAGTTATATTTCAAAATTGATCAGCCTTTCAGACAGTGGCTAGCCAGTATTCAGCATAATGATGAAAAAGATGTGAAAGTGATGGATTGGCGAAAAACCTTAAAAAATCTTGTAGAAGATGAAGCTAAGACGCTGTTGTCTGATGGCGGAAATAGAGATTATATCGGAATTGTTGAAGGTAAATCTGTGAAAAATATTGCAACAGCCTACAATGAATTTAGTTATTGGCTCAGTCAAAATTTAAAATAAAGGAGGGATAAGATGCCAGAACAAAAGAAAACAAAGGTTGCTTCAACAACGAATAAAATTCTAATAAAATTAAGTAAGCAAAAGGATACATCATCTGGAAGAGCTATATTGGCAAGATTACGTCAATCTATAGGAAAGCCAATCAGTGAGACAGTAGCTATCTGGCCTATTTTATTTGAAGATTTACCGGAGGAATTTTTAGGACGTCACGGGTATACTAGCGATGAAGAGCAGGCTATTTTAACCACGCTTCAACTCTATGCCTTGCATCAGCAGAGTCTATCTCACAGCGTACTTGCCGGAGAAGATGGGAAGTATCAGAATATGGGGCATTCTTTTAGACAGCTTCGTCAGGGGGAAGATACAACAGCGCTAGACAGAAGATTTAATGTCATGATAACATCCTCAACATTTGAAGAATTAGTTTATCATTTAAGGCACTTTATCACCTTATTAAAATCAAAATCACCTGAAACCAAGGTGGCTTATGCCAAGTTATCAGAAGATCTATATTGGTTTTTAAGAGGTTATCAGGAAAGAGTCCGCTTATCTTGGGCAAGGGACTACTATAAACGTAATTTTAAAGGAGAAAAAGACAATGACAACTAACCAACACTTATTTTTAGACATTCATGCTATTCAAACACTTCCACCATCAAATATTAACAGAGATGATACAGGCAGCCCTAAAACAGCTCAATATGGCGGTGTCAGACGTGCCAGAGTTAGTTCGCAATCGTGGAAGAGAGCAATGCGGAAATATTTTGAAGACAATAATAATGTAAAAAATATTGGTGTTCGCACATTAAGGATTGTGGATAGTATTGCAAATAATGTTGTCGAAATAAGTAATAATATTAATTTTGATGATGCTCAAAGACTAACTATAGAATTGCTGAATAGAATAAAAAATAAAAAAGGAGATAAGATATTTTCTGTTGACAATGACTATAAAATTTCTGCATTGTTTTTTATGTCTGAATCTCAATCAAGAAGATTAGCGGAAATAATTTTAGATAGAAACTTTGCTGAAATATGTGTGGAGTATGACGGGGTGTCTAATAAAGTCAAAGAAGATAAAGACTATAAGAAGACATCAGAATATAAAGAAATAAATAATAAATATAATAATAAAATTAAAGAAGTTAAACAGATACTACAAGATTGTTTATCGTTAGATATCGCTTTGTTTGGTAGAATGTTAGCAAACGACCCATCTTTAAATGAAGATGCTTCATCACAGGTTGCTCACGCCATTTCGACACATGCCGTGCAGACGGAATTTGACTTCTATACGGCAGTGGATGATTTAGCTCCTGACGATAATGCAGGAGCAGGAATGCTGGGAACGATTGAGTTTAACTCCTCAACTTTATACCGCTATGCCAACGTAGCTGTTCACGACTTGATGAAGCAGCTAGGTGATAAGGAAAGTCTCGTTAATTCTTTAAGTCTGTTTATTGAAGCCTTTGTTAAGTCTCTTCCGACAGGGAAGGTAACATCATTTGCCAATCAAACATTGCCGCAAGCTCTGGTTGTGACGTTGAGAAATGACCGTCCAGTTAGTCTTGTTAGTGCCTTTGAAAAACCTGTAAAATCAACAGAAGGCTATGTGGTTCAATCCATTGAAAAATTAGTAAATGAATTTGTTAAGGTAGAGAAGTTTGTCAATAAACCAATGCTGACCTTCTATATTACTTTGGAAGATGTAGAAGAATTAAAAAGCATTGGAGGTATTGAAAAGAATTCTGTATCCGAACTGTTGAGTGATTTTTCTAAAGAAGTGTCACAGTTAATTCAAGAGTAGGTGAATAAAATGAAAACCATTTTATTAAAACTGGCTGGTCCCTTACAATCATGGGGAACCAGTTCGCATTTTGAGACTAGACATACAGATTTTTATCCGTCAAAAAGTGCAGTGATTGGATTGATTGCCGCCAGCCTTGGCTATCGCAGAGATGAAGATGAAAAGCTTCAGCGATTAAATGAGTTGGATTTTGCTGTTCGAGTAGATCAGCAGGGTAAACTATTAAGAGATTATCAAATAGCTAAAGGATATAACAAAAAGGGACAAGACCATACTTATATAACCAACCGCTACTATTTAGAAGATGCTGTGTTTATCATTGCCATTTCGCATAAAGATGATGTATTGATGTCAACTATTGAAGAAGGTTTGAAAAATCCATACTTTCAGCCTTTTATGGGAAGACGAAGTCTTCCATTGAATGCTGACTTTCTTTTGAAAATAACATCCGATAGTGCCCTAGACAGTTTGAAACAAGTGGAATGGCAAGCTTCCGAATGGTTTATGAAAAAACACTCTGGGGAATCTGACTTTAGCTTAGAAATTTATGCAGATAACTACCTGTTAGAGAAAGAAGCCCACCAGCTACGGCAGGACAGAGTTATATCATTTTCTCAAAAGGCAAGAAAATTCGGCTTTCGCTACGAGACAAGAGATTCTGTCACTGTTCTCAATCCCATGGCCAAAGAAAATGAAACAGAACATGATGTTTTTGGCAGTATAGGAGATGGATAAATATGTATATTTCAAGAGTAGAAATCGACAGAAATAATCGGCGAAAAATTAAAGATCTAAGGAATATTGAGTCTTATCATGGCTGGGTGGAGCAAAGTTTTCCTGATGAAATTAAACAAGAAATTCGCACTAGAAAACTGTGGCGCATTGACCAATTACAAGGCAAGCAATATCTGATTATTGTAAGCCAAGAAAAGCCTAATTTAAAGCAGCTTGAAAAGTATGGTGTGAAAAATAGTGCTCAGACAAAAGATTATGATCATTTTTTAAATTCCTTAAAAGAGGGGGAACGGATGCGGTTTCGTCTTGTCCTCAATCCAGTCATTTCTCGGACGTCGAAGGATAACAATCACAAAAGAGGGGTTCTTATGCCTCATGTTACGGTTAAACATCAGATGGAATATTTAATGAATCGCTCTATGAAAAATGGTTTTGCGTTACGAGACGATGATTTTTCGATTGTTGAAAGAGGTTATGAAGTCTTTAATAAGACTCATTCAAAATCGATTAGGCTCATCAAAGCGGTTTATGAAGGAATTTTAATTGTAAATGATGTTGAGCTGTTTAAAAAGGTCTTAACTGAAGGTATTGGTAAAAAGAAAGCTTATGGTTTTGGTTTAATGACAGTTATTCCTGTAGGTGATTAAAATGAAGGAAAAATTTGGTGCAAAGAAAACCTCTTTGAAAGAACTTCCTAAAATAAGTGATAGAGTCAGCTTTATTTACGTTGAGCATGCCAAGATAAATAGGGTGGACAGTGCTATTACTGTTGCGGACAGTAGAGGTATCGTCAGAATACCTGCTGCGATGATTGGTGTTCTTTTGCTTGGCCCGGGGACTGATATCAGCCATCGTGCGGTAGAATTAATCGGAGATACTGGGACCAGTATGGTCTGGGTTGGTGAGCGTGGTGTACGTCAATACGCTCATGGCCGATCTTTAGCGCATTCAACACGATTTTTGGAAAAGCAAGCTAAGTTAGTTTCTAATTCACGTTCTCGACTGAAAGTAGCTCGGAAAATGTATCAAATGAGATTTCCCAATGAAGATGTTTCTGCATTGACGATGCAGCAATTGCGTGGGCGAGAAGGGGCTAGAATTCGAAAAGTATATAGCTTGCAAGCTAAAAAATATAAAATTCCTTGGACAAAGCGGGAATATAATCCTGAAAATTTTGAAGATGGAACGCCGGTCAACCAGGCCTTATCCGCTGCTAATGTTGCTTTGTATGGATTAGTGCACAGCGTTATAGTAGCTTTAGGTGCATCACCTGGATTGGGATTTGTTCATACTGGTCATGATTTATCTTTTGTCTATGATGTGGCGGATTTATATAAAGCAGAAACCACCATTCCGATTGCTTTTGAAATAGCTGCAAATAGCGCTCCAGAAGATGATATTGGAAAGCTAACCAGACTTAGAGTCAGGGATTCTTTTGTGGATGGGAAATTGATGGCTCGGATTGTTAAAGATATCCAGTATTTATTAGATATAGAAAAGTCAGAAGAATTGTTAGTAGACATATTAGCTTTATGGGATGATAAAGAAAGATTGGTCAAACATGGGGTGAATTACGAGGAGAACTTTTAATATGCCATTAACGGTGATAACTGTAACAAATGTTCCTCCTTCCTTAAAAGGAGATTTAACAAAATGGATGCAAGAGATTGCGACTGGTGTTTATGTCGGAAATTTTAATACAAAGGTTCGAGAACAGTTGTGGGAAAGGGTTCAAGATAATGTTGGCAACGGAGAGGCAACAATCAGCTATGCCTATAGAAATGAAATCGGCTATCAATTTGATACTGTAAATGCTCAAAAGAAAGTTGCGGATTATGATGGTATTCCTTTGGTCATGTTACCATCTAGCTTGGATACTGCTAGCAGAGAACCTAAATTAGGTTTTAGTGATGCTGCTAGATTTAGAAAGATCAGAAAATATACAACACCTGTTAAAAATAGGAATACTCCCCCGAGCCCTTATGTAGTTGTCGATATCGAAACGGATGGACTAAACGAACATGAAAATACTATTATAGAAATAGGAGCAATTAAAGTTAATCAAAATCAGATCGAAGAATTTGAGTATTTAGTGCACTACGATAAGGCGCTGCCAAAGAGTATAAGCCGGCTGACCGGGATAAGTCAGGAACTTTTGAATCGTGAAGGCATGGCCCTTTCGACTGTATTACAAGAATTTTTAAATTTCATCGAAAACCTGGACCTGATTGGTTATGGTATTAATTTCGATATAAAATTTATAAATAGGGAATTAGCGCAATTAAATTATCCTTTGTTGAAGAATAAAACGCATGATTTAATGAGAACTGTAAAAAATGAAAAGCTATTTTTACCTAATTACAAACTCCAAACAGTACTAAAGGCATATGGTATCGAAGAGAAAGTACCTCACAGGGCTCTTCCAGATTCAAAACTCATTTATAAGCTATCTACTAAAGTAAATAAATTTTGGAAGAAGTTTAATCATGAATAGCGACTTTATTGGGATCTTTTAGTATTTTACCCGCACACGCGGGGGTGATCCCTAACTAACCTCTGTCATTCTATGTTTTTAAAAATTTTACCCGCACACGCGGGGGTGATCCCAAACTGATCTTTATTATCAACGACGTGTGTCCATTTTACCCGCACACGCGGGGGTGATCCTAATCTGATTTTGGAAATAGTGAAATACCAATCATTTTACCCGCACACGCGGGGGTGATCCTAGAAAATCTTGGCGCTATGGGTATGCCTTACCATTTTACCCGCACACGCGGGGGTGATCCTGGGCAGAATTTCAAGAAGCAGGCGTATTGTTTATTTTACCCGCACACGCGGGGGTGATCCTTCATTTGAGCTTAGCTTTACCAAATGGTAAATATTTTACCCGCACACGCGGGGGTGATCCTGACTACGATACAGAGACTGTATATGTTGACAGATTTTACCCGCACACGCGGGGGTGATCCTAGATTGTGTGTAAGTGTTGCGATACCTTCTGCATTTTACCCGCACACGCGGGGGTGATCCCAAACAGCTCCGCCTACTGGCTGATCACTGAAAATTTTACCCGCACACGCGGGGGTGATCCGGTTTCACAACCTCAAATTTGATGCCTCTTTTAATTTTACCCGCACACGCGGGGGTGATCCTAACCGTCCTCAGTCTTTTCATAAGGAACACTAATTTTACCCGCACACGCGGGGGTGATCCCGAACACAAATCGTAAGGAATAAGAAAGGTTGAATTTTACCCGCACACGCGGGGGTGATCCCTGATGGACAGCGTCAAAGGAGACTTCTACCTTATTTTACCCGCACACGCGGGGGTGTGCTCCTGCCGGAATTTTTCTACCATTGGTCAAGTTCCTTAAGGGATTTTCTTGAAAAAATGTTTTAATCGGCTATAGTTAGAGAGTGATTTCAGCTGTTTTTCTCAAAAAGTGCAAGCTAAAATAACATCTTACTTTGTCATTTCTTTGATAGGGTGTTAAGTGATATGGCAATAGATAAACTTGCTGATTTTGGGCTAATTTGTAATTGTAATATTTGTACACTCAAAAAGACTCCACAATCTCTGTCGGGGGTTCCCCGCTACAGAAATTATAGAGCCACTTAAATTTAGGCTAAGTCCGTTTTAGTTGTTTTCAAATGATTCAAATCTTTTTAGCAGTCTGAGCTATCTTAGCTAGTTTCTTTTGACGTTCTTGGTCACTGATTTTTTCAATTCCAGTTAGCTGATTGATTTTAACCGGTCGAATGCCGCAGCTTTTCAAAATCTGCCCCTTTAAAACTTTTCCGTAATCCTGAGCAAAGGGTGTAATAAAAGCCGGTGTATTGTGCGTTGTAATAATCCATGCTTTGCCGCTGAGATGGCCTTCAAGACTAGTTTTTGTATTATGATAAGCAAAACCGGCTACGAAAACCCGGTCAATAAAACCTTTCATAATGGCTGGCATACCGCTCCACCAGATAGGGAAGATAAAAATAAACTGTTCCGCCCAAGTCACTAAATCTCGGTATTTTTGAGTTGCAGGATCTTCGGTTAGGCTGCGTCTTGGATGATCTTCATCAAAACGCAGAACCGGATCAAAATTGTCAGCGTACAAGTCTATCAGCTGAACAAAGTGGTTCTCGGATAAGTTGTCTGTTACCGTTTTTAAAACAGCAGCATTGAAGCTTTTGGGATTTGGATGGGCGTAAACAATCAAAGTATTCATAATTATTTTCCTCCTTTAATATAGGTTGTTAACATGCTTTCAATATTTTCCCGAATCGCCTGCTGGTTAAAATTATCGCCAATCGGGCTGTTAATCAGAATAGCAAAACCGGAAATAAAACTCCAAAAGTGAAAGATATTTTCTGTTTCACTCCCTGCTAACTTTTCTTCCTGCCTCAATTTCAAAACAATAGCTCGGAAGGCGTTGAATCCAGGTAAATCAGTTTCTGTAACAATGTTTCCTTCCTTAATTTTCATATAATTGAAAGGATATTTGATAAAGAGTGCTTCAAAAATATAAGGATAAGTCTTGGCAAACGTGACGAAATCGTATCCCATCACAGCTAATTGTTGCCTGGCAGGAGCGGTGTAATCAATATGTTTTTGCATATTTTGGATACTGAAGTCTGAGAGCTTCGCTAAAACGACCCTTAAATAGCCTTCCTTGCTGCCAAAGTGTTTATAAGGGGTACCGTGCGTAACACCGCAAAGCTTAGCAACAGTCCGAAGCGATAGCCGGTCAATACCGTGTTTTTTTATCTCTTCAACTCCTGTTTGGATAAGCTTTTCCTTTAGTTCTGCTGTATGTCGTTTCATCGCTGCCTCCACAAAAGTATATACTGTCTACCTAACAAATAAAAGTATACAGTGTATACTTTTGTTTGTCAAGAATTTACTGTTCTATTTTATTTGAAAAGTGGTAAAATAAAGTCATGTTAAATAAACCGACTTCTGCCTATGTTCATATTCCCTTTTGTACCCAGATTTGCTATTATTGCGATTTTTCAAAGGTTTTTATCAAGAATCAGCCTGTCGATGCCTATCTACAGGCTCTTGTCAGTGAGTTTGACAAGGCAGAGATTGAAGAACTGCGGACACTGTATATCGGCGGCGGAACACCTACAGCTATTTCAGCGGAGCAGCTGGATTACCTTTTAACCCATTTGACTCATAACCTCTGTCTGGATAAGCTGGAAGAATTCACCATCGAAGCCAATCCCGGAGATCTAACCCCCGAAAAAACAGCTGTTTTGGAAAAATCAGCTGTCAACCGTGTGTCTTTGGGGGTGCAGACATTCAATGACAAGCATCTTAAGCGTATTGGACGCGGCCATAATGAAGAACAGATTTATGAAAGTATCAGCAGCCTGAAAAAAGCAGGTTTTAATAATATTTCGATTGACTTAATTTATGCCCTTCCGGGACAGACAATAGCAGATGTCAGAGAAAATGTTGCCAAAGCTCTGGCTCTTGATATACCTCATCTCAGTCTTTACAGCCTTATTCTGGAGCATCATACGGTTTTTATGAATAAAATGCGCCGCGGCAAGCTCAGTCTGCCAGGAGAAGATACGGAAGCAGAGATGTTCGAGTATATTATTTCAGAAATGGAAACCAACGGGTTTGAACATTATGAAATTTCAAACTTTACTAAGCCCGGCATGGAAAGCCGTCATAACCTCATGTACTGGGATAATGCGGAATATTATGGCTTCGGCGCAGGAGCATCGGGTTATATCAACGGAGTACGCTACCGCAATCGCGGACCGATTCAGCATTACCTCACAGGTGTAGCAGATGGCAGTCCGCGGCTGGAAGAGGAAATACTCACTAAAGAAGAGATGATGGAAGAAGAGCTCTTCCTCGGTCTGCGCAAAAAAGCGGGTGTCTCCATTTCACGATTTGAAGAAAAATTTCATGAAAGTTTTGAAAAGCGGTACGGGCAAATTGTAGAAGAATTAATGGCTGACAGCCTTGTTCAAATCACTGACGGACGTTTAAGAATGACAAAAAAAGGCCTTTTTTTAGGCGATACTGTTGCAGAAAAATTTATTTTGGAGTGAGTAAGTATGGGAAAAAAATATGCAGTCGATTATCAAGTCCCTTTTTATGAAACGGATGTCAATCATAATGTCAAACTGCCGCATTTGCTGTCTTTAGCCCTGCAGGTATCAGGGCTTCAGTCCTTATCTTTAGGCGTAAGCGATGATTATATCTTTAAGACCCACCATCTTGTTTGGATTATTACCGAGTATGATATTGAGATTGAGCGTCTGCCAAAATACGGTGAAAAAATCATTATAGAAACGGAGCCGACGGCCTATAATAAGCTTTTCTGCTACCGTGATTTCACCATTTACGGCGAAAGCGGTGATAAAATAGTCGTTATTCACTCGGTCTTTGTCCTTATGGACTATGAGAGCCGGAAAGTTCATCAGGTTGTTGATGATATTGTCGCTGCTTATGATGTCGAAAAAATCAAGCGCATCCTGCGCGGCCCCAAATATACAGCATTGGAAAACCCAGAGGAAACAGTTTACCGTGTGCGCTATTTTGATCTTGATTTAAATGGCCATGTCAATAACAGCAAGTATCTGGAATGGATGTATGATGTCATTGATATTGATTTTCTGCGCCGGCATATCCCGCAAAAAATTAATCTCAAATTTGTTAAAGAAGTGCATTACGGCAACGATATTATTTCCCGTATCGAAAGGGACGGTCTGATCAGCCGGCACGAAATTATCAGCTCTGATGCTGTCCGTGCCCAAGCGAGAATCGAATGGAAAGAAAAGACAGATTGAGCATGCAAGAGGAGAAATGGCTAAACTGGCTGGCAGAACTGCAGGCTTTAGCTCAGGCCGGACTGGCTTATGGACGGGATCCATACGATCTTGAGCGCTTTGCCGCCATTCGGACTTTGGCTGTGCAAATGCTGTCCGACTTAGCTGATTTGCCGGAAGGAAAAGTAAGAGAAGTTTTTGCTAATGAAAAGGGTTATCAAACACCTAAGATAGATACACGGGCTGCTATTTTCAAAAGCGGGAAAATTCTGTTGGTCCAAGAAAGAGATGGCAACTGGACTTTGCCCGGCGGCTGGTGCGATGTGAACCTGTCTGTTGCCGAAAATACGATTAAGGAAGTCAAAGAAGAAGCCGGACTTGATGTGGCTTTTGAACGTCTTATTGCCGTTTTAGACCGCAATAAGCATAACAGGCCTGTCTCTGTTCATAAAATTTGCAAAATTTTTTCGCTGTGCTCTGTCAGATCGGGTGTGTTCACTGAAAACCTTGAGACTGTTGCCAGCGCCTATTTTACAGTGGATAAGCTGCCCAGTTTAGCCGAGGCTAAAACAAATAAAGAACAGATTGCCATGTGTTTCAAAGCTTATGCCGATGAAAACTGGCAGCCTGTCATTGATTGAGAAAGGGAATAAAAAATATGACTTATAAAGGCTATCTGATTGACCTCGACGGGACAGTCTACAAAGGGAAAGAGCGCATTCCTGCAGGCGAGCGTTTTGTCAGCAGACTTCAGGAAAGAAATCTTCCTTATATTCTTGTTACCAACAACACTACCCGTACGCCGGAGATGGTTCAAAAAATGCTGGCAGAACAGTTTCATGTGAAAACACCGCTGCACACTATCTATACTGCTACTATGGCGACCATTGACTATATGAACGATATGAAGCGGGGGAAAACAGCCTATGTGATCGGCGAAGCAGGTCTTAAAACGGCTATCAGTCAGGCCGGTTATATCGAAGAAAAGGAACATCCAGCCTATGTTGTTGTCGGGCTGGACAGCGATTTAACATATGAAAAACTGACAGCAGCCACTTTGGCTATCCAAAAAGGAGCACTTTTTATCGGAACAAATCCGGACTTAAATATTCCGACAGAACGCGGCCTTCTGCCTGGAGCAGGAGCCATCAGTAAACTTCTGGAAGCTGCCACACGTGTACAGCCTGTCTTTATTGGCAAGCCAAATGCCATCATTATGAACAAGGCACTTGATATTTTGAATGTTAAGCGCCATGAAGCGATTATGGTTGGGGATAATTATCAAACAGATATTATGGCTGGCATTCAAAATGATATTGCAACACTGCTGGTGACAACCGGTTTTACCAAGGCAGAAGAAGTAGCGGATCTCCCTGTCCAACCGGATCATGTACTGGCCAGTTTAGATGAGTGGGATTTCGATGAAAAATAAGCTTTGGTTTTTAACAACTTGGCTTTGGCTTTTGACCTTAGCTATTTTGACAACGATTTATCTGGTTTGGCTTTTTTACCCTTTAGAAGTAGGCTGGCTGGATTTAGAAAATACGGTCCATCTCAGCCAAAAAACGATTGTTCATAATTTTAATATTTTGCTGGATTATCTGACCAATCCTTTAAGAACCCATTTAACTATGCCGGCATTTCCTTCATCGGACAGCGGGCTCAAGCACTTTCGCGATGTCAAGTTTTTATTCCATACTGCACAAGCTCTTTTTCTTATTCTGGCTCTTCCCGGCTGGCGGTTTTTCAGGCAGGCAGGTAGGGAAAAATCTTTCTTTTTATATGAAAGATGGTTCATGGGCGCCGCCCTTTTGCCGCTCTTAATAGCGGCTGCGGCTTTTTTCATCGGATTTGACAGCTTTTTTATCCTTTTTCATCAGGCTCTCTTTCCGGGGGATTCAACTTGGCTGTTCGATCCCGCGGCAGATCCTGTCATTTGGATTCTGCCGCAAGATTTCTTTATGCACTGCTTCATTCTCTTTTTTGTCCTTTATGAAGGCTTGATGATCAGTTTAGCAAGGATAAGCAGAAAGCAGACAGCACAGCGCAGGCAAAAAAAGGAGGTCCAATGACAATCGCTTGGTATTATTGGCTGATTTTTGCTTTATCCTGGCTCTTTGCTGTTGTTTTTTGGATAAAATCAAGCTTTATAGCAAATAAAAGAATGAAAACCATTTTCATTATCTGCGGTTTTCTCGCCTTCTTCCTGCCCTTTTTCTGGGGCTGGCTTCTGAGCTAAAATAAACCGAAATCCAGCCGCAGCAGATAACAAAAGAATTATCTGCACCTTCCCTCAGCCAAGAGCCGTTTTGCTCTCAACCTCCTACAACTAAGAGTCCCTCCTGCATAAATAAGCACACCGCAAGGAACTCCTTTTTACAGTCTGTCCTCCTCCAGGTGCTGTTAAGACTGTTTCTATCACTCAAAAAAGCAACGAATACAATATCGTTGCTTTTTTGAGTTGGTATGATACTGCTCTAGATTTTAAACAAACCTAATCTGTCAATGAAATTACGGAAAAAAGCAAATATTTTTTTGAAAACGTTTGCTTTTTTGGGAGGAAAGAGTAAAATAGTTGATATAAGTTAACGGCTTAAGTAAAATTATAAGCCTAATAAAAAAGCACCCGAATCAGGTGCGCATTACTAAATAATGGATAAACCATATTTTAACTCAAAAGATAAATTCTTTTGGCTGTGTTGTTTCGAATGATTCCAACGGATTTAATATAGCAAAAATATCGTAAAAAATCAAGAGTAGGAGAGTCTTATGGCAAAATTTAACAAAAAATATTCAATCGGATTAGATATTGGAGTGGCTTCAGTTGGTTATGCTGTTGTAACAGAAGATCATAAAGTACCTGCTTTCAAATTTAAAGTTCTAGGCGATACTGATAAAAAGAAAATTAAAAAGAATTTGATAGGTTCTGTAACTTTTGAGTCTGCTAAACCAGCACAAGATACTAGAAAGTTTAGAAGTGATAGTAGACGTACCGAAAGACGAGAAAATCGTATTCTATATTTGAGAACTATCTTTAAAGATGAAATTGATAAAGTAGATAAAAACTTTTTTCATCGCTTGGATGAAACATTTAGAGTTTTAGACGATAAGAGTAAAGATATTAAAATTAAACACCCATTTTTTGGAAAGAAGAATTTAGAGCAAGCGTATCATAAAAAGTATCCAACAATTTATCATTTACGTAAAGCCCTAGCTGATGCAGATGGAAGCGCTCCTGTAGCTGATATTCGAGAAATATACATGGCTTTGTCACATATTTTAAAATATAGAGGACATTTTTTAATAACTGGTAAGGTTAATCCTAATCATGTTGACATACAAAATAGTTGGAAGGAATTTTTAGAATCTTGTCAAGAAGAATTTGAAATGGAAATTCAAGAAGGAAGTGAGGAAATTTATAAAATTTTTAAAGAAGCATATAGTAGAAAAGATAAAGTAAAGAAGATATTATCTTATTTTCCAAAAGAGAAAGCTAAGAAAGAAAAAAGTGTTTTTAAACAGTTACTACAAATGTTATTAGGGTTAAAGACGAAATTTAAGGACTGTTTTGATTTGGAGGAAGAACCTGATTTAGATTTTTCTAAAGAAAATTATGATGAAAATTTAGAACTTCTGCTGGAAACTTTAGACGAAGATTTCTCTGATGTTTTTGCAAAGTTAAAGGCTCTGCGTGATACTTTGTTGCTATCTGATATGTTAACTTATGAAGGAGCAACTCATGCACGATTTTCTGCAACAATGATAGAAAGGTATGAAGAACACCGTAAAGATTTGCAGCGGTTAAAAGCTTTTTTCAGAAAAAACTTATCAAAGCAAGACTATCTTGATATGTTTGGGCAGAAAGTTGACGGCAAATTTGAATTTGATAAGAAAATTAAAAGCTATGCTAGCTATATTTCAAATCAAATGGAGTTATCTGATGAAGACAAAAAGAAGAATAAATCAAATCGACAACATTTCTATGATTATCTAGGAAGTAAAATTTCTGATATAAAGGGGTCAGAATATTTCTTAGAAAAAATCGAAGCTGGGACTTTTCTTAGAAAATTGCGTACATCTGATAACGGTGCAATTCCAAATCAAATTCATGAATATGAATTTAAAGCAATTATTGATAGACATGGAAAAGATTATCCATTTTTGTTAGAAAATAAAGAGAAGTTGATATCTATTTTGACATTTAGAATCCCATATTTTGTTGGCCCATTATCAAAAGGTAATAGTAGCCGATTTGGTTGGGTTCAGCGAAAAGAACATCCAGAGATTTTAGACAATGATGACATTGATACAAAAAATGGAAATATTAGGCCATGGAATTATGATAGATTAATTGATATGGACGCAACTAGAGATGAGTTCATCAATAACCTTATTGGAAATGATGTCGTTCTACTGAATGAAAAAGTTTTGCCTAAACGTAGTTTAGTATATGAAGAGGTAATGCTCCAAAATGAATTAACACGAGTCAAGTATAAGGACAAAACAGGGAGATCTAATTACTTAGATGCTGAATCAAGGAAACAAATCATTGGCGATTTATTTAAGACTAATAGTAAGCGTATTAGTTCACAAGATTTACTTGATTATCTACAAAAGTACACTAATTTAAATGCTGTTGAGATTATTGCTGGTATTGAAAAAGGGAAATCTTTTAATGCTGTTTTGAAAACTTATAATGACTTTAAAACGATTTTTTCAAGAGATTTTTTAGATAATGAGGAGCATCAAAAAGAATTGGAAGAAATCATTAAGGTTATCACGGTTTTTGATGATAAAAAATCCATCAAAGATTACCTTGAAAAATATTTTGGTAATCTAGATTTCTTAAATGAAGAGCAAATTAATCAGCTTTCCAAATTACGGTATACAGGATGGGGAAGGTACTCTGCGAAACTTCTATTAGAGATTCGTGATGATGACACAGGTTTTAACTTGTTACAATTTATCCGAAATGACGATAGAAATCGGAATTTATTACAACTTATTTCTGATGGTGAGCTTTCTTTTGATCAAAAAATAAAACATATTCAATCTGAAAAATTAGCTGAAGATGATGTATTTGAAGAAATTAAGAAACTAGCAGGTAGCCCGGCGCTAAAACGTGGTATATTAAATAGTATTAAAATTGTAGATGAGTTGGTTAAATTTATAGGTTATCCACCTCAAAATATTGTGATTGAAATGGCTCGTGAAAACATGACAACTGAGGAAGGAAAAAGAAAATCAAAGTCACGTAAAGATAAATTAGAAGCAGTATTGAAAAAAACTGAAAATGACTTATTGATAGGAAGTGGTAAAGATAAAAAGTTACCATTTTCAAATGAACAGCTACAATCTGATAAGTTATACTTGTTTTGTCTACAAAAAGCGAAAGACATGTACTCTTTAGATGAATCAGGAAATCCTGAGCCCCTATATTTAAATCAATTAGATGAGTATGAAGTAGATCATATTATCCCTTATAGCTATTTACCGATTGATTCCATTGATAATAAAGTTTTGACACGTCGTTCTAATAACCAATCTAAATTGGACAATATACCAGATAAAAAAACAGTTTTTGAAATGAAATCATTTTGGGAACAACTTTACGAGGATAAACTGATTTCTCAAGTTAAATTTCAGCGTTTAACAACCAGTGAGCGAACCCCTGACGGTGTTTTGACTGAGGATATGAAAGCAGGTTTTATTGAGCGCCAATTAGTTGAGACACGTCAGATTATTAAACATGTTGCTCGACTATTAAATGAACGATTTACAGAAAGTCAAATTGTTACTTTGAAATCACAACTTGTTTCTAATTTTAGAAATATGTTTCACATTGTAAAATTACGTGATTTAAATGATTATCATCATGCACATGATGCTTATTTAAACGTTGTTATAGGACAAACTCTGTTGAAAGCTTATCCTAAATTGGCACCAGAGTTGATATATGGACGTTATGGTAAGTTTAATCGTCATAAAGAAAATAAAGCAACATTAAAGAAGCATATTTATTCAAATGTGATGAAATTTTTCAACAATCCAGATTCTAAAATTAATAAAGATATTTGGTGTTGTGACAGAGACTTACCAATAGTCAAGAATGTTATTTATAATACTCAGATTAATTTTGTGAAACGGACTATGATTAAAAAAGGCGGTTTTTATAATCAAAATCCTGTTGGGAAAACAAGTAAAAGAATTGCAGCAGCAAATCGTTATCCACTCAAAACTAAAGGTGTAGTTTTAAATCCTGAAATCTATGGAGGATACGGTCCAGTAAATTCTGCGATGTCAGTTTTTGTAGTTGCAGAAAAATATAACAAAAAGAAATCGAAATTAGAAACTGTTAAAGAATTTCAGGATATTTATATCATTGATTATCCTAAATTCAAAGAAAATCCAATGTTGTTTTTAAATGATTCTTCTGAACATGGATTTTTAACTAAAAATAATTTAAATCGTGTTTTATTTTTTAAGAAACTACCTAAATATTCATTAATGCAAAAGGTTGACGGAACAAAAGTGTTATTTGAAAGTAAAACAAACCTCCATAAAGCAACACAGTTTAAACTAACTGAAGTGCAGAGTGAGTTGTTTTTCCATATGAAACGTCTTTTAACCAAATCAAATTTGATGAATTTGAAATCAGAAGAAGCGGTTACTGAAAGTCAGAATTATGTAATTAATCATGCTGAAGAGTTCGAAATTATTGTTCATCGTCTATTTTCCTATGCTGAAAAGCAATTAGGAAATAAGAACGTTTTTAAGAAAGCGATAGTCGCTTATACTAAACGAAAATATCAAAAGATTGATTTAACTGAGGAAGTTATCAAATATTATTATGATAACTTTATGAAATTATTTTCTTTAGTTAAGAGTGGAAGTAGCAGCGGATATGTAAGACTATTTGAAAGCTCAAAAATACGAAATGCCAATTACAGTCCGACTAAAAAAGAAGTTAGTGCCACCCTCATCCACCAATCTATAACTGGGCTTTATGAAACCCGTATTGATTTAAGTCAATTAGGAGAAGACAAATGAGCGGTTGGCGTACAGTTGTTGTAAATACACATTCAAAGTTAGCATATAAAAATAATCATTTGATTTTTAAAGAGGCTTCTCGGACAGAATTAATCCATCTGTCCGAGATAGATATTCTTTTGCTGGAGACGACAGATATTGTTTTGTCAACTATGCTGCTAAAGCGTTTAGTTGATGAAAATATTTTGGTTATTTTTTGTGATGACAAACGATTTCCGATTGCTAATTTGATGCCGCTGTCCGCCCGGCATGATTCCAGTTTGCAGTTAGCGAGGCAGGTGGCTTGGACCGAAGATGTTAAAGCTGATGTTTGGACTAATATTATTGCTCAGAAAATTTTGAATCAAAGTTTATACCTTAGTGAGTGCTCTTTCTTTGAGAAATCTCAGTCTATTATGGATTTATACCATGGTCTGGAGCTGTTTGATCCAAGCAATCGTGAAGGACATTCTGCGAGGATATATTTCAATACCTTATTTGGCAATGATTTTTCACGGGAACAGGATAATGATATTAACGCGGGTCTTGATTATGGTTATACCTTACTTTTGAGCATGTTTGCGCGTGAAGTTGTTGTTTCCGGTTGTATGACACAATTTGGTCTCAAGCATGCCAATCAGTTTAATCAATTTAACCTTGCCAGTGATATTATGGAACTTTTTCGTCCTATTGTTGACCGTATTGTTTATGAGAATCGCAATAGCTCATTTATCAAAATAAAGCGGGAACTGTTCAGCATGTTTTCAGATACCTACCTTTACAACAGCAAAGCAATGTATTTATCTAACATTGTCAGCGATTATACCAAAAAGGTAGTAAAGGCTCTTAATAATAATGGGAAAGGAGTTCCTGAGTTTAGGATATGAGTTATCGATATATGCGAATGCTTTTAATGTTTGATTTGCCAACCGATACGGCTGAGGAGCGGAGGGCTTATCGTAAGTTTCGAAAATTTTTACTGAGTGAAGGATTTATTATGCATCAGTTTTCAATTTACAGTAAGCTGTTGCTTAATAATTCTGCTAATAAGGCTATGATTGACCGTCTGCAGGAGAATAATCCTAAAAAAGGGAACATTACACTATTGACTGTTACAGAAAAACAGTTTGCTCGAATGATTTATCTGCATGGTGACAGAGATACAAGTATTGCTAATACAGACAGCCGCTTAGTTTTTCTTGGGGAGGCTTACGATGCTGAAGATTAATTTCCCTATTTTAGATGAGCCGCTTGTATTACAAAAAGGAACAATCTTGGCGGTTGAAGATGTTATGGTTTATGCCAGGTTAGTAAAGCTGTTTTACCAGTATGATGAAGCCAGTGAGCTTAAATTATTTGATGAGAAATTAAAATCATTAAAAGAATCAGAGATTATGCTTGTCACTGATATTTTAGGTTACAATATCAATTCATCTGCTATGCTTAAACTCATTCATGCTGACTTAGAGGAGCAATTCAATGAAAAACCGGAAGTCAAAGCCATGATTGAAAAGTTGGCAGCTACAATAACAGAGCTAATTGCTTACGAATGTTTAGAAAACGAATTAGATCTGGAATATGACGAAATTACAATTCTAGAACTTATTAAAGTTTTGGGGGTAAAAGTAGAAACAAGCAGTGATACTGTTTTTGAAAAGTGCTTGGAAATTTTACAAATTTATAAGTATCTTAGTAAAAAACGTTTGTTAGTCTTTATCAATAGCGGCTCCTATTTAACAAGAAAAGAGGTTAAAGAGCTGCTTGATTATATTAGCTTAACCAACCAAACAGTCCTTTTTCTTGAACCGCGTAAGCTCTATGATTTTTCTCAGTATATTTTAGATAGAGACTATTTTTTAATTGATGGAATAAAGCATTAGGAAGGATTGCTGGAGCTAATACCGATAATGTAAAAGGAGTTTAGCTGCTTGTTTTGATGAAGATCAGAGCATCAATAGAAAATAGCGCTGAAACCTTGATTTTAAAGCATTTTTTAGATAAAATAGAAGTAATAAAATGGAACTGTTTGATACTGAAGTCTGGCTGGGACGAATAGTGCGATTACGAAATTTCGTAACAAAAAATGTTCTACGAGGTTTTAGAGCTGTGTTGTTTCGAATGGTTCCAAAACGTGTTTCTCGTCCTCAGCTTTTTAAAGTTTGTTTTAGAGCTGTGTTGTTTCGAATGGTTCCAAAACCTACACGGCCAATAGGAAAACCTACAGTAGGTTTTAGAGCTGTGTTATTTCGAATGGTTCCAAAGCCAAGAGCACTGCAACTGCGTAAGTGCTAGTAGCCCCAGTCCGCTGGTTTTAGGATTTGTGTTCTCTTCTTTCCTTGCAATCTGCCTTAGTTAGCGGTACAATAGGGGTGAGGGAAGCGTGCTGCTTCTTCCTGAAAGGAGGTTGTCTTATGCTTTACTTAACTGTTTTTTTGGTTTCTCTTGCTTTGCTGGTAGCAATCGGAATTCCTTATGTGATTGATTTGTTTAAAGCAATGGAAGCCTTTAAAAAAGCCGATGGTGAATCTCTCCACAGTCAATTATGGGATATGTTCGGATTTCACCGTCATTTGCATGGATAGGCAGGTTTGCCTGCTTTCAGATGAGAGACAGATTTTTTTGGGTCTGTCTCTTTTTATTAAGGGATAAAATTCGTTAAGAAGTCCCTGATTGCTCCTGCTATGATGAATAGAAGAGGGCAGCCGGCTGTTGAGTTGTTAAAACTTTCGTCCGTTACGGCACTTCGTCAGCAGAGCAGCAGAGTAAAGTCTCATTTTTTCACCAGAATTTTAGGATGTGTTTAGTTCAGATGTTTTCTCGGTAATTGAAAGCGGATGCTTTGTCTGTAAGTGGTTTTATGGTAAAATGATAGAAATAATAAGAGGAAGTGAGTGGCTAGAGTGGAGAAAACATTTTTTATGATTAAGCCTGATGCTGTGCGCCGGGGACTTGTCGGTGAGGTGCTGAGCCGTATCGAAAAGAGAGGATTTACCATTGAAAGGCTAGAGCTGTGCCAAGCTAAAGAAGCCGTGCTGAGAGAACATTATGCAGCACTGACTGCAGAACCGTTTTTTTCTGACTTGATGGCTTATATGACAAGCGGTCCGCTGCTGATTGGTGTTCTTGCGGGGAATGATGTCATAGCCAGCTGGCGGTTGATGATGGGAGCAACGAAGCCGCAGGAAGCTCTTCCTGGGACGATCAGAGGCGACTTTGCACAAGCACCGAGCGCTGGTCAGTCTATTGAAAATATTGTGCATGGTTCGGATTCAGATGGGTCAGCTGCACGTGAAATCAGTTTGTGGTTCAGCTAAGTCTTTTTATCAGCTGCTCTCAGCAAAGCAGCTTTTATTTCATGCATCAAAAAAACCGCCGGCCTTATTGGTCTGCGGTTTTTTCTGAACCATTTAGCTGTAAACTAAGCGGCGGCTGCCGTACCGATGTTCAGAGCCCCCTATTTGAGGATATGGCACCGGACTGCGGTACAGTTCTGCGGACAGAGACTTCAATTTACTTGCTGTCTGTGTCAGAGTCTTTGCTGTCTGAAGCTGTGTCCTGCTGTTTTTTAATTTGCTGGTGGGCAAAATCAAGGACAAGCTCTTGCCTTTCTTCATCCAGCTGGCTGGCAGCTTTGTTGATATCCTCAAGCATAGCAGAAGCAGTATAGTTGTAATGCGAAAATCTTGGATCAACTTCTGATTTTTTCAAACCAAAATAATCTGCAAGTTTTTGAACATTGCCAGCTTTAGGCAAACTTCTGCCTTTAACATATTCGTTTAAACTGCTCTTGGGAATATCGAGTGTTGTAGCTAAGTCCGCTTGTTTTATGCCGCTTTCTTTTAAAAGTCTTTGCAGATTAGCGGATACGATTTTCATAGCTACTAAATCTTGTGGTGTTAATGTACCGCGTCCCATGAGTCACCTCCTATAGGTTTTTTATCCTTTAATTACATGATATCGTTTTAATTGACAATTGTAAATAAGAAAGAGAAATTTTTATGAAAAAAGTCTTGACTTGTGATTTAAATCGAATTATAATAGGATTACCTGACATTAAATTTGTTTATAGGCAGATATCTGCTTATAAGAATAAAGTGAAAAGTAAATTTTCAGGTACGTTTATCTATCTTGGGAGAAACAGTATAGGAGATGCCTAAGCCAAATACTGCAGGATAAATAGCTGGCAGGAAAATCAAGAAAGGAGAGACAGAAGGTGGTGAAGTTGACCTTGCGCGCCCTCAGGGTGAATTATGATTTAAGTCTTGAAGAAGTAGCGGAAAGTTTGGCTATCTCTTCACATGCATTATTCAAATATGAAGAGGACAGTACAGATATTCCGGTGGAGCTTGCCCGTGACTTAGCAGAATATTATGGTATCAGTCTGGACTCTCTTTTTTTAGGGGAAAAGTCTGCTTTAAAGCAGGAGTTTGAAGAGGCTAAGAGGAAGAAAAAATCCGGCCATTTGAAAATTTACCGGGGCAGTTGATCTTATTTTTAACATCGTGACAAAATATGGTTTGAAAAAGTGGCTGGCAGCGGGCAGTAAGTTTTGAAAAAGAATCTGAAGCCGTCTGACAGTTACTTTTTGAAAAAAGATATGCAGAGGTGAAATGTGATGAAAAATGTTGTTAATCCTGAAGAGGAAATTTCTTCTGTATACGATCAGGACAGGCTGTGCCGCTATCTCCTTAACCATTATGAGGGGGTCAGTAAAGTCGAATTTATCTTTTTCTCTGACAGTCATAGTGGCTGGCTGAGCAGGCTGCTTGTCAACGGCAGTTATGAGGTTCATGCTTTTGTCTGGAAATATAATGGTGCGATTAGCGTTTCTGTCCCCTTTTCACAGGGCAAAGGAGGTTCTCTGCCCAGAAAACAGATACCGTCTCAGGACTACAGTCTGTCAGATATTCATATTATTTATTAAAAGAACAATACGGCAGGTTTGAACTGTGCTGAAACAGAGTGTAAATGGCCAACAGCAGCTGTCATTCACACTTTTTGCATGCTGTTTTCGTTTTCATACTTTCAAGCGGCTGATTAAGCAAGTCCTTTCTTTCCAAAATAAGTAAAGTTTTTTGGCAAGTGGTAAGGGACTTGCTTTTTTGTTATAATAGAGGGTAAGGATTAAAGGTATAAAGAAAACGATGGATATTCAAGAATTACATAAACGCCAAGAAAAAATTCGGAACTTTTCTATTATTGCACATATTGATCATGGCAAATCCACACTGGCCGACCGTATTTTGGAAGAAACGGAGACGGTTTCGAGCCGGGAAATGCAGGATCAGCTTTTGGACAGTATGGATTTAGAGCGAGAGCGTGGGATTACCATTAAACTGAATGCTATTGAACTGAATTACCGTGCAAAAAACGGCGAAACCTATATTTTTCATCTGATTGATACGCCAGGGCATGTGGATTTTACCTATGAGGTTTCCCGCTCTTTGGCCGCCTGTGAGGGAGCGCTTTTGGTGGTCGATGCGGCTCAGGGCATTGAAGCGCAGACCTTGGCTAATGTGTACCTGGCTTTGGATAATGACTTGGAGATTCTGCCGGTGATTAATAAGATTGATTTGCCGGCGGCTGATCCGGAAACTGTCCGTCAGGAAATCGAAGATGTTATCGGTCTCGACGCTTCTGAAGCAGTTCTTGCTTCTGCTAAGGCGGGCATTGGTATCGAAGATATTTTGGAGCAGGTTGTTGAGAAGGTACCGGCTCCGACAGGGGATGTTGAAGCTCCGCTGCAGGCACTGATTTTTGATTCCGTTTACGATGCCTATCGCGGTGTTATCTTACAGATTCGGGTCATGGACGGTATCGTGAAACCCGGGGATAAGATCCAGCTGATGTCTAACGGCAAGACCTTTGATGTCACCGAGGTCGGGATTTTCACTCCCAAAGCAGTTGAGCGTGAGTTTTTAGCAACAGGAGATGTCGGTTATCTTGCGGCTTCGATCAAAACGGTTGCTGACACACGTGTTGGAGATACTATTACACTGGCGGACAATCCGGCTGCTGCTCCGCTGCACGGCTATAAACAGATGAATCCTATGGTCTTTGCCGGGATTTACCCAATCGATTCCAATAAATACAATGATTTGCGTGAAGCATTGGAGAGGCTCCAGCTTAATGATGCCAGTCTGCAGTTTGAACCGGAAACATCGCAGGCTTTAGGCTTTGGTTTTCGCTGCGGTTTCTTAGGTCTTCTGCACATGGATGTGATTCAGGAGCGGCTGGAACGCGAATTTAATATTGATTTGATTATGACAGCACCGTCTGTTATTTATCATGTCCATACAACTGATAAGACTGTCCTGGAAGTAGCCAATCCGTCTGAATTTCCTGAAGCAGCTAAGGTTGAGAAGATTGAAGAACCTTATGTTAAAGCTCAGATTATGGTACCGCAGGAGTTTGTCGGAGCTGTTATGGAGTTAGCTCAGCGCAAGCGCGGTGATTTTGTAACCATGGATTATATTGATAACAACCGTGTCAATGTGATTTATCAGATTCCTTTGGCGGAAATCGTCTTTGACTTCTTTGATAAGCTCAAGTCCTCTACGCGAGGGTATGCCAGCTTTGACTATGAGATTTCTCAGTACCGTCCGTCTCAGCTGGTGAAAATGGATATCCTGCTCAACGGCGATAAAGTTGATGCGCTCAGTTTTATTGTTCATAAAGAATTTGCTTATGAACGCGGAAAGCAGATTGTTGATAAGCTGAAGAAAATTATTCCGCGTCAGCAGTTTGAAGTGCCGATTCAAGCAGCGATCGGTCAAAAAATCGTAGCCCGAAGCGATATCAAAGCCCTGCGGAAAAATGTTCTGGCTAAGTGCTATGGTGGCGATGTGTCCCGCAAGCGTAAACTTCTTGAAAAACAAAAAGCCGGCAAGAAGCGAATGAAAGCTATTGGCTCAGTTGAAGTCCCGCAAGAGGCTTTCTTATCAGTCCTGAGTATGGATGACACACAGTAAAAGATTAATTTAAAATATAAGAACTGAAATAGCTGTAACCAAGATAACAACTTTACAGAGCCTCATTTCTGCTTCAAGCAGTGGTGAGGCTTTTTACCTGCAGGCGATTGCCCCAAATCAATTTAACTTGCTTAAAAAATACCTGCTCAGGATCTTCCTAGAGACCATATCTCTTGGTTTAGTTAGACTGTTAAGCCGGTCTTAACAGTTCATCTACTTTCTCGAAATTCCCAAAAGAATTGTGAAATGATACACTTAATTTATCAAATATATGGAGGCGTTTTCAAATGAAGCAACTAACAGATACTGTTACTTTCCGTCACGGTGCAACAATCAAAACGCGTACTGCCCAGTCTCCGATGCTGACTAACAGCGGCTTGGATGAAAAAGTCACTCAAGAGACGATTGACTACTATGCTGCGCGCTCACAATCTGCAGGCATGGTTATTGTCGAATATACCAGCGTCAGTCCGAACGGCGGGCCGTCGCGCTCATGGGCTCCAGATCGGGAACAATTGGCTGTTTACAATGATGATTTTAAACCGGGGCTGGCGAAAGTAGCAGAAGTTTTGAAAAAAGACGGCAACAAAGCCTTGCTCCAGCTGGTACACTCCGGCCGTGAAGCTGCTTACCGCTACGAACTGGGAGGACGGGTTGAAGTGCCGTCAAAACTTGATTTTCCATGGATTGATTATCCTCTTTATGAACTGACGGAAGAAGAGGTCTGGGGAATTGTCAGGGACTTTGGAGCGGCTGCCAAACGGGCAATTGATTGTGGCTTTGACGGTATTGAAATCCACGGTGCCAACCATTACCTTCATCAGGAATTCTTTTCTGCCTTTTCAAATAAGCGCACCGATTTCTGGGGTGGCAGTTTCGAAAAACGTATGAATTTTGCTCTTGAAGTGGCGCGTGAAGTCTTCAGGGTCGTTAATGAATTTGCACCAAAGGATTTCATTGTTGGCTATCGCATCAGCCCTGAAGAAATTCATGGCGAAAACATCGGCTACACTTGGCGCGAAGCAAAAGAACTGATAAGAACGCTGTCGCAACAATTCGAGTTTGACTATATCCATCTCTCGACTAACGATTACACAAAAACACCTTCTGACTCTGATAAGAACTATGCCCAGTTGTTGGGTGATGCAGTGCAGGCTCCAGCCTTACTGATGATTGCAGGCGGCATTCATACGGTCGAAAAAATGCAGAATGCTCTGAACTATGTTGATATTGTCAGCCTTGGACGTCCAACTTTGATCGATCCGCAGATTGCCTATAAGTTGGAAAACGGCCTTGAAGATCAAATCAGCCTGTCCTTCAATGAAGAATCCGTAGCAGCAGCTAAGCTTACACCGGGCTTGATGGCCCTCTTAGCAAATGCTGAATATTTTGCTATGCCAGGTATGGACTATCTCCAATCCTTGGTAGATGAAAAACTTGATGATGTTGTCACACATGATGGCACACAGTAATAGTCAGTCCAACCGGCCGCAATGCGACAGACAGCTGGATGATATTAACGTCAGCACCAGTCTGGAAGGGTAGAACAATAAGGGAAGTTCATTTCTCCAAAGGGACTATTTTGGTCCCTCCCCGCAACCGTTATTCAGGCCCGATTTTGATTTAAAAAAAGTATCAAAGCAAATGAAAAGAGGTGCTGTCAAGCATCTCTTTTAATAATCTCTGTAATAGTATCCATTAACTGTTCAGTCTGTGAAGAAAGCTTCTGGTTAGGATTAATCAGCCAACCGAGAGCAAACTGATCATCAATAAGATGGCCGATACTGATATGGCCAAGCCTTTTGATATCTTCATCAGTTGACAGTTTTTCTTGGACAATTCGTCCAAAACAGACCGTGTTTAACTTTAAAATAGCCTGGCTCATGGCCCAAGCATCATCTGTCCGAAGCACTAAGGGCAAAGGGCCGCAGATGTTTTGCAGACTCGCATAGAGAGTATCGTGCAAACTGTCATTGAAAAGACTGAAACGTTGGCCTTTGATATCATCAATAGTGACAGGTTCTTTCTTAGCTAAGAGCGGATTTGCCGGAGAACAAAGCATGACTAATTTAGTGTGGCAGACCGGCCGAAATTCAAGTCCCTGAAGTTCTTTTTGATTCATATGATTTGTTGCAATAAAACCAGCATCTATTTCCTGCTGATGCAGGCGCTTGATGATAGACGGCAGTTCATGGCAGCTGATATCCAAGGTGGTATGCTCATACTCTTCTTTGTAGTGCTGTATAAAAGTGTCTATAAAAGGCCGAAGCATAACATTCATATAATGGATTGTTATTTTTTGAAAATGCTCTGGGCTGGCAATATAATGTGCCTGCTTCTCGAGAGCATTTTTAGCCTGCAGGATATTTGATACAGAAGCCAGCAGCTTTTGACCTTCCGGTGTTACAGCTGTTCCTGAAGCAGTCCGTTCAAACAGCTTGATACCAAGTTCATCTTCTAACTGAGAAATAGCTAAACTAAGACCGGATTTGCTGATATGCAGGACATCGGCAGCTTTTTGCAGCGACTGATAATGAGAGAGCATTTCGGCATAGAGGAGCTGTTCAAAATTCATAGTGTACGTCCTTTGTCATCTTTTCCAATGAAGCGAAAGAAATGATTGTGTAAGTCAGTGACAGAGTTCTTTTGTTTCGATCGTATCAAAATTGATAAAGGTTGTAAAAAGAAAGTCGGCTGCAGGCCGGCAGAGGAGAATGCAGTATAACAATACAGCTATTAAAAATAGTTTTTTATACAGGAACGCATCTTTGTCTATTGCGCCAATACAGCAAGCAGAGCATGACTTTGGTCAGTTTTCCTCTGTTTTAGTTAGAGATAACCGTCTGCAGAATGTCTAAAAATTTTTTGGCTGCAGCAGACTGACTGCTTTGTTTTTTCCAGATAATTTGCAGAGGATCAAAATTCTTCTGGCTGAAAGGGATGAATTGAAGCTCGCTGCCATCATAAGAGGTATCGATAATACCATCTAAACATAAAGCGATTCCTACGCCAGCCTTAACGAGCAGAGAAGCATTATAAAGAAGATTGTAGCTTGCCACAATTCGATAATCTCCAAGTCCTGCAAAAATAGTCGGTTCAATAGTTGACTGAGCAGATACAATCAGCGGGTATTTGATAACATCTTTGAGTTCTGGTCGTTCTATCTGTGTCAAAGGGTGACTTTTGGGGACCAAAACTCCCCAGCGGTCACGGTTTTCAAGGCTGATGTGATGATACTTTTTATTGTCATAGCTGCCAATAACGGCGCCGAGATCGTAAACGCCATGATTGAGCTGCTCCAGAATATCATCGGCATTGCCGCTGCGGAGATGAACCTGAGTTTCAGGATAGGTATCCGTTAAGATTTTAATAGCTTGTGCGAGGATATCCAAGGACTGACTTTCAGCCGCCCCTATATAAATTTCCCCTGAAATATCATCTGATTTACGCAGATTGCTTTGGGTTTTATCAACTAAAGCCAAGATTTCAACAGCACGGTTATAAAGGTACTGCCCATCTTCTGTCAGCTGGATTTCCCGGCTGCCGCGGTGAAACAAAAGGGTTTCTAATTCCTCTTCCAAATCTTTGATTTGGCGGGAAAGAGTCGGCTGAGTGACATGCAGGACACCGGCTGCATTGGAAATGCTTTTTGTCTGTACAATAGTGACAAAATAATTTAAGACACGAATATCCATAGGCGCTCCTATAGTTTAAAGTAATAGTTTGTATTTGATATAAGTATTTGTTATATAGATTATAACATGATAAGCTATAAAGGTAAAGAAGAGAAGGCAGAAATTTAAACAGATTTGGCCTGCTGCTGCAAAAAAATTCCTTCATTTTTTTGGAACTGAACACGGCCTAAACGCTGCGAGAAAAAGACCGTCCTTTCTTGAGTCTTTAGTGACTCAGCGGTCGGACGCCTATTTTTTCTTTGCGTTCTTAACGGCCTTTATATCTTGTTTGAACTGAACACGGCCTAAAATCCTAGTGAAAGAGAGGAAGTCCGTCTTGGTGCGGTGACAGTCCAGAATAGCTCTAGCCGTAGCTGACTGAAGGCCTTGCCGTCTTGACAGACGACCGCACCCTTCTAGTCATCTTGGCAGGGGTGCGTCAACGAAATCATAGATTTCTGGCTTACCGCCATTTTCATACGGATTTCTTAACGGCCTTTATATCTTGTTTTCGAGGGAGTATAAGCAATGAAAATGATTGATCAAAAGCGATTAAGTGGTGAACGGGCTTGTTTTCAAGAAAAAAATGCAAAAATCAGCCGTTCTGTCTTTGAAGATGGAGAATCCCCTCTAAAGGAAAGCCGTAATATCCATTTGACAGATACCATTTTCCGCTGGAAATATCCTTTATGGTATTCACAGGCAATCAAAGCTGACCATATCAGCCTGCTGGATACAGCGCGTTCAGGCATCTGGTATACTCATCATATCGAGATAAGCAACAGTTTGATTCAGGCTCCTAAAACATTCCGCCGCAGCTCACATATCAGCTTAAAAGACGTTCATATGTCTGATGCACAGGAAAGCATGTGGAACTGCTCAGATATTAATTTAGAACATGTTGAAATTACCGGCGATTATTTCGCAATGAGCAGCCGTAATATTACAGCGGACCATTTAAAAATTGTCGGCAACTATGCTTTTGACGGGGCCGAAAATCTTGACATCAGCCATGCCACTTTGCTGACTAAGGATGCTTTTTGGAACTGCAAGAATGTTGTCATCCGTGATTCAACGATTATAGGGGAATACTTCGGCTGGAATTCTGAAAATATCACTTTGATTAATTGTACTGTCGAAAGCAATCAGGGATTTTGCTATATGAAAAATCTGCATATGGAAAACTGTCAACTGCTTCATTCTGATTTGCTTTTTGAATATTCGACAGTAGAAGCGGATATAAAATCTGACATTATCAGTATTAAAAATCCGATTTCCGGCCATATTGCTGCAGACTGTATCCATGATATTATCTTCGATGATCCTGATATTGACAGAAGCCGGACAGAAATCCGTTTAAGAAAGGAGCGTGTGACACATGCAGTATGATTTTGATCAGGTAATCAGCCGCCGGCAAGTCAATTCTTATAAATGGGATGTCAGTCAAGAGGAACTGCCTATGTGGGTAGCAGATATGGATTTCGCTACAGCTCCGGAGATTGCTGCAGCTGTTCAGAAACGCCTATCGCAGGGAGCCCTAGGCTACAATATTGTTCCTGACTCTTTTTTTGAGGCTTATGTGTCTTGGTGGCAGCGCAGACACAATTATAAGATCGAAAAAGACTGGTTGCTCTTTTGTACTGGTGCAGTACCTGCAGTTTCTTCTATTGTCCGCAAAGTAACTGTCCCTGAAGATTATGTTCTTCTTTTGTCACCTGTTTATAATATTTTTTACCATTCTATTATCAACAACAACCGTCAGGTGCTGGAAAGTCCGCTGGGCTACCACGAGGGAGAATACACTGTCGATTATGACGATTTGGAAGAAAAATTATCGCTTCCTCAAACGCGTCTGCTTATATTCTGCAATCCTCATAATCCAACCGGGAAGGTTTGGAGTCCGGAAGATTTACGAAAAATCGGGACACTGTGCCTGAAATATGGAGTATTGATTTTATCTGACGAGGTCCACTGTGATTTGACACATCCTGATTATACCTACACTCCGTTCGCTGCTGTTGCAGAAGATATCGCTCAAATAACTATGACCTGTCTTTCCCCGTCAAAGGCTTTTAATATTGCCGGTTTACAGACTTCAGCTATCATGGTTCCCAACCGTGATTTGTATCAGCAGGTCAAGCGTGCCATCAATACAGATGAAGTTGCTGAGCCTAACAGTTTTGCCGTTCAGGCGACAGAAGCTGCTTTTAATGAAGGGGAGCATTGGCTGAATCAGCTCAATCATTATTTGGCAGAGAACCGCCGCTATCTGTTGGAACAAATTCGGCTGCGTTTTCCTGAACTGCATTTTGTTTCTGCACAGGCCACTTATTTAGCCTGGCTAGACTGCTCGGCTGTCAGTCAGGACAGCAAAGCGCTTTGCGACTATATTCGCCGAAAGACAGGCCTGATATTATCAGACGGTGAGATTTTCGGCGGCAACGGCCGGCAGTTTATTCGCTGGAATTACGCCTGTCCCAAAGCAGTGCTGCAGGACGGGGTAAGGCGTTTTGTTCAGGCCGTCCAACAGTACAAAGAAGAGGCTGATATCTAAACACTGTTTTCAGCTCAAAGCCGATGACAATGCAGAAAAAATAAAAGACGTTTGAAAAATCAGCAGGAGAACAAAATGATACAAGCTATTATCAATAATCAAACCTTTGAGGTTGAATTAAATAACAGTCAAGCAGCACAGGAATTTGTGGCTTTGCTGCCGCTGACGGTAATAATGGAAGATGTCAACGGCAATGAGAAATATAAGCATTTAGAGACACATTTCACTGTAGATAACCAGCCCGCTGAACAGATTCGGGCAGGTGATTTAAAATTGTGGTCGGGAAACGGTCTTGCTCTTTTTTATAAAGATTTTTTCTCTTCCTATACCTACACAGATTTAGGCAGGATTCTTGATACAGAAAGGCTAACGAGCACCCTCGGTACCGGCAGTCTCTCTGTTACTTTTACCGGATTGGATGAACTATGAAAATAACGATTACAGTTAACCGGCAGCCCTTTCAGATGGATTTAGCAGACAATAAAACAGCAGCTGCTTTTGCTGGCTTGCTGCCGCTTGAACTTGATATGCAGGATGTCAATGGCAATGAGAAATTTTATCTTTTGACGGACAGCTTACCTCAGGATCCGAGGCCCTGCCGCCAAATCACAGCCGGCAGTCTGCTGCTTTATCAGACAAACGAGCTGACCTTTTTCTATGACGAAACGGCCTCGTCTTTTAAATTTAGTGAAATTGGCAGTGTTAACGATATCAAAGGTTTTAGCCAAGCCATGTCCGGCCGGGCTGTCACAGTAAGTTTTGAAGAAAATGACAAATAACATCACATTATGCCCTGCCGCAGATGAATACAGCAGGCAAACAGGAAGGAAGTTATGACTAAAAAGAACCGTTTATTGGTACCGCTTTTAACACTTGGTGTGTTCAGCATTTTAAATACTGAGATGGGGATTACCGGTATTGTGCCTCATATTGCCCGTTATTATAATGTCCCTTTGACAAGGGCGGGGCTGCTGGTATCAGCCTTTGCTTTGGTAGTTGCTTTTGCCGGCCCGACTATGCCTCTGCTGTTTTCAAGAATTAATCGCAAGACTGTTATGTTGCTGGCAACAGGTGCTTTTGCTTTCAGTACTCTGGCTGCTGTTTTTGCGCCTAATTTTACTTTTCTCCTGCTGATAAGGATATTGCCGGCTGTTTTTCATCCTGTCTATGTTTCGTTGGCCATGACAGTAGCGGCTACCTCGGTACCGATTGAGGAATCACAAAAGGCTATAGCACGGGTTTTTATGGGAGTATCAGCTGGCTCATTGCTGGGAGTTCCTGTTTCTAATTTTCTGGCTAACCATTTGTCCCTGCAGGCAGCTATGACCTTTTTTGCAGCCATTAACATCATCGTTTTTCTGGCAACTATTTTTTTGGTACCATCGCTCCCTGCTGAAAAAGGCCTCTCTTACGGAGAACAGCTCCGCCTGTTGACACGTAAAACCATTTGGATATCTATAATCAGTGTGCTTCTGCTCAATGGAGCTGTTTTCGGTTTTAATGCTTACCTGTCTGATTTTCTGGATACGGTTTCGCATTTGCATGTTAATCTAATCAGTCTCTTATTATTAGGGATTGGTGCAGCTAATATTGTCGGTAATGGTCTGGCAGGCCAGTTATTAGCTAAAATACCCAAGCGTTTGCTGATTAGCCTGCCGCTGGTACTGATTGCAGACTATATCCTGCTCTTCCTTTTTGGAGGGGCTGCTCTGCCGGCAATAATCTTACTGCTGATCTTCGGAGTGTTAGCAGGGATAGAGGGCAATGTCAACCAATACTTAATCTACAATGTTGGCGGAGATGCGCCCGATTTTGCCAACGGTCTCTTCCTAGCGGCCGCCAATCTGGGGGTGACTCTGGGCACTTCCTTCTGCGGTTTCTTTATCAGATCAGGAAAAGGAACAGCGTTTGCTCTTCTTGGCAGTATCATTATGTTCGCACTCGGCTTTCTTGCTATTCTTATTCGCCAAGCATGGGTCAGTAAGCAAAAAGAAAAGGCAGGTGCAGAAACTGAATAGGACTCTGGATATTTTGACAGCTTGAAAAAGATTAATGACTCACTCTGCTGATTTAACAATATTTTAGGAGGAGGGCAGAAAAAATGAAAAAAAGTTATTTATTCTACGGTTTAGCAGTTCTTTTTACCCTCGGTCTCTTGATTTTTATATTCTGGAATAATGAAACCTCAGAAGAAAAAAACAAAACTAGTGATGTTTTGAAAGGCAAAACTATTATCCAGCCGGTATTTAACACAGATAACCAAACCGTTACCTTAAATGATGGCAATACTATGCCGATTTATGGTCTGGGAACCTACAGTTTGAGCGGTGATACAGTTAAAGAAGCTGTTAAAAGCGCTCTTAATCAAGGCTACCGCTTGATTGACACAGCTTATATGTACAGTAATGAAGCTGAGATCGGTCAAGCGATTGAAGAATCAGGCATCCCCCGTGAAGATATTTTTATTACGACAAAAATTTACCCCAGTCAGTTTGACCATCCGGAAGAAGCGATTGACCAAGCCCTGGAAAGATTAGGAACAGACTATATTGATTTAATGCTGCTTCATCACCCTGGGGATAATGATGTTAAGGCCTATCAGGCTCTGGAACAGTATCAGCGTGACGGCAAGATTACATCCATCGGTTTATCCAATTATTATGTTGAAGAACTAGAAGCTTTTCTTCCTCGGGTTGAAGTCATGCCTGCTTTAGTCCAAAATGAAATTCACCCTTACTATCAAGACCAGGAAGTTACAGACTATATTCAGAGTCTAGGCATCGTAGTGGAAGCTTGGTACCCTTTGGGTGGACGCGGCTATCAGGAAGAGCTGCTGAATGATAGTACTTTGGAGCAGATTGCCCAAAAATATCATAAATCAGTCGCCCAGATTATTCTCCGATGGGAACAGCAAAGGCATATTGTGACTATTCCCGGCTCCAGCAATCCGGATCATCAAAAGGAAAATCAAGATATTTTTGATTTTGAATTAACGGAAGCAGAAATGGCAGCTATTGCTGAGCTGGAGCGTGAGGAAAAACACGACTGGTATTAAGCAGATGAGTAAGATGTATTTCAGGCGATAAATACCATGCTTTTCAAGCATAATATCTATATAAAATAAGTATTTGCCTATGGTTTCAAAATCTTTTATAATAAAATAAATCAATAGAAAGAGAGAAAATTCATGACAGAAGAAGTTTTACATTTAACTCAAGAATGGGATAAGGTATTTCCTAAAAGCGATAAAGTCAATCATCAAAAAGTAACCTTTCATAACCATTTCGGAATTACTTTAGTGGCTGATATGTACACGCCTAAAGATTCTCAAGGGAAATTACCGGCTTTGGCAGTTTCGGGTCCATTTGGTGCGGTTAAGGAGCAGTCATCTGGCCTGTATGCACAGGAGATGGCAGAACGCGGTTATCTGACTATCGCTTTTGATCCTTCCTATACAGGTGAATCAGGCGGTTTTCCGCGCTATATGCAGTCACCGGATATCAATACAGAAGATTTTCAGGCAGCTGTTGATTTTCTGTCTACACTGACTGAAGTGGACGCTGAAAGAATCGGAATTATCGGAGTCTGTGGCTGGGGCGGCATTGCCTTAAATGCAGCAGCTATTGATCCTCGTATCAAGGTAACCGTTGTTTCTACTATGTATGATATGTCACGTGTTGCTGGCAATGGATACAATGATGCGGCGGATAATGAGGCAGCTCGCTATGAGCAGCGCTTGTCTCTTAGCAGTCAAAGGACAGAAGATTATAAGAATGGTACCTATAAACTGGCAGGCGGTGTGGTTGATCCGCTGCCCGAAGATGCACCGCAGTTTGTTAAGGACTATTATGCTTACTACAAACAGCCTCGCGGCTACCACAGCCGCAGTCTAAATTCCAATGATGGCTGGGCAGTTCAGTCAAACACCAGCTTTGCTAATACACGCTTCCTTTATTATACGGATGAAATTCGCAATGCTGTGCTTCTTGTTCACGGCGATGCAGCTCATTCCTACTATATGGGTAAAGACGCTTTCGCCAAACTCAAAGGTGATAATAAGCAAATGCTGACTGTTCCAGGTGCCAGCCACTGTGATCTATATGACCAGAAGGATAAAATTCCATTTGCTGACATTGAGGCATTTGTTAAAAGGTATATCTAAGTTTTTGAAGGGTCTGGGAGAGATTATTCGGTTAATCTGTCCCATTCTTTTTTTGAATATGAAAGGCGCTGGTTTACTATTTTCTGTCCGGAAAAAAATTTAAATCAGCGCTATGGTTGTAACCTATTTAAAGAGAACAGCAGACCTTTATGATACAAACTGCAGGAGAATTCTAAAAATGACAAAAACGAAGTATCTTATTATCATACTGATTGCAGCAGCTGTTTTTTTATCTGTTTTTTATTGGCTAAGTTATTATGGCAAGCGGACTGGAACAAATAACGGTGTAACTGATGAAGCAATATCAGAGCAATACCAGTTTACCAGTCGGGACATTTCTTTTGAAAGTGACGGTCATACTATTTATGGACGGGCCTTAATTCCCCAGACAAATAAGCCTGCTGTGACGGTCGTCTTCAGCCATGGTTTTGGCGGCAATCATGAACAGGAGCTGACTTTGCAGGAATATTTAGCCTCAAGCGGTATCGCTGTTTATGCTTTTGATTTTGCGGGCGGTTCAGGTTACTCTCCCGGCCAGAGTGAGGGAGAAATGACTGATATGTCTGTTTTGACAGAAGTACAAAATCTTGAAGACGCTCTGGCTGTTATTCGTAATCAGGAGTTTGCTGACAGCGATAATATTTTCTTGTTAGGAGCCAGTCAAGGAGGTGTTGTTTCCAGTATTACCGCAGCAGAAAATCCAAAAATGGTTAAAGGGTTATTTCTGCTTTATCCCGCTTTTTCACTCTTTGATGATGCTCATGACCGTTTTGAGTCCGCAGAAGCTATTCCTGAGACCTACAACTTAATGGGCTTGACAGTTGGAAGCCGCTATTTTACTGATATTTGGGACTATGATATCTATGACAAAATAGGTCAGTATGGTGGAGACGTTGGCATCTTCCACGGAACTGACGATGATTTAGTCCCTATGTCTTATGCAGAAAGAGCTGGCGATACTTTTCCTCATGCTGTTTTAACACAGCTTAAAGGAGAAGGACATGGTTTTTCAGATTCAGCACAAGAAAAAATAGCTGCAGATATAATAAATGCCGTCAATAATAATCAGTGAACGATAGAAAAAAGCTTATAAAGACAAAGATTAGCTGATATTTTCGCTTAAGTCCAGCCGGCTGGCTCTCTATTGCAGTCAGTTTTGCTTTTAAGAAAGCAATCTTTTAAAGAGAGTGTGTTAAAACTTCAGACGATACCATTTCCTCCACTATCCCTCAATTCCTAGCTTCAGGCTGATATTATCAGTTGGATATGATTTCTTCCAACTCTGTACAGTTGGTCAGGATGGCTGATTAGTATTTGCGCAGAAATTAAATACTTCAATAGACTGTGTAAGACGAACATCTGAAATTACGGCCTGCTCAGATAAGGATTTCAGACTGTCGCTGCATCAAAAATTTATTTCTATAAAATGAGCTAAACTGGGGCACTTCTTGTCCTAAATTTACAAAAGCGTAAAACCCGTCTGCAACGGTCTTATCAAAGCTGTTTTGTCTGGTATTTATGCTGCTTAAAGTCAGCTCTTTTTTGCAATCTCTTTTCTTTTGTGTAAAAAGACTGTTCTTATTGTCAATAATTGTGTACAATAGAAAGAAATAAAATAATGAGGAGAAGTGACATTATGGCACGCCATCGTAAAAAATCAGATAACAGCAATACTTTGAGGATACTATTTATTCTGGGAGTGGTTCTGCTTGCCTTAGGGCTTATCATTTTTGCTGTTTCAGCTTATATTAATAATAGAGAAACTAGCAATACCGCCTCCAGTTCAACTGAACAGACACTGGTCAGTTCATCGGAAACAAACGAAGATACGGCTCCATCTCAAACGGATTTAGCTTTAGATTTGGAAGCTTTGGCTAATGGGGATTATAACAGTGCTGTTGGTACTTGGCTGAGCAGCAACGGCAACAGTTTAACCTTTAATGCTGAAGGGCTGGAAAGCAGTGACATTCAGGGGACATCGGATTTCACAGTCACTCCTTATCAGCAGCTGGATGACAATACCTATTTAGCTACTCTGACTTCGGCAGACGGCAGTCTTGTCTATGATCTTTATTTTATCAAAGCAGGATCTGAACTGCCGGCAGACTATTTTGCTGAAGGGTATACGGATACCTCAGATCGGGACAAAGACCGCCTTTATATCACCAGTGATTTGGTCGGCGGTGAGGACTATGCAGACAATGTCCTTTATCGGCAGTAAATAGTTAACCATGACATAAAAAAAGAGGCATAGTAGCCTCTTTTTTATAGGTTTTCAGCTGTTTGAGAGAGATTGCAGAGCTTCCCAGCTAGTCAGCCTGTTTCTGTAGCGATAAAGGAGAAAAACAGCGATTAACAGCATGAGCAGTCCGTTGACAAGACCAAATATACTGGGAGTCAGAGGCAGTCCTAACATAGATAAAATTTCTCTGGTCATGTGCAGTCCGCCGTGAACAGCCACAGCAGCCCAAGTGGTATGAAAAAGGAATTTCAGCAGACAGGCCAGCATACCAAAGCAAAAAGCATAAAAGATATTAAACAATCCTTCGATGCTGCCGCCCAAAAAGGGAATGATATGGACAATATGCATTAAGGCAAAAAGACTGCTCGATATCAGCAAAGTTGGCAGCGGCTTCCGCTCCAAGGTCTGAACCATATAACCACGGTAGACGATTTCTTCTGGGAACCCCTGAAGCAGAAAAGAAAGAGCGAAACTCTGCCAAAGATTAGGAAGGGTCAATGTATTGCTGAAAAAGTAATCGTGAAAAATCAGAACGGACACCCCTGCACCGAGAATAACCAAAAAAGCTGTCAGCAGGAGCGATAGCATAAATCCCTGTAGAGCATTTTTATCAAGCTTTAATTCTAAGACAGACCAAGGGCGGCGGTCAATAATCCGAGTGAAAAACCAGGTATAAGCCAAATAAATCAGGCAAAGCAGGGTAAAAGGAACAGCTGGGCTAAATTGAGGAAACAATTTCTGGCTCTGGTAGGGAAGCAGAACCAGATAATTTGGGACTAAATATAAAATAGTGGCTCCCAAACTTCTGATAAGCGGAGAGAACAATCATTTTTTCTTTGTAATTACTGTCATCATACTACCTCCTTCATCAGGATTTTAGACCGTGTTCAATTCCATCACGATACAAAAGCTCTGTCCATTATTTTTGGTTGTTTCTAAGGATCAGTTATCAAGCGATAGTTGTTTTGGCTGGAGTTTTTCCCATGATACTAATCTTTGACGCTGGTAATAGATTATAAAGGCTGATACGACTAGCATTAAACAAGCAGTAAGGAGCATCATGGTTTTTGTTTCATAAAAGCCAGGGATAACTGCTGTCAGGAGTTGCAAAGTCATATGCATACCGCCATGAACAGCTACAGCAGCCCAAGTGGTATGAAAAAGGAATTTCATTAGGAAGGCTAAAATTCCGAGACAAAAAGCATAAAAAATAGTGAGATAGCCTTCACTGTCGTAGGGATTGCCGCCAAAGAAAGGAATAATATGAACAATATGGTCTAATGCAAAGAGGGTGCTTGATATGAATAAGGTTGGCATTGGCTTTTTTTGCAAAGTCTGAACCAGATAGCCGCGCCAAACCATTTCTTCCGGGAATCCCTGCAGCAAAAAGGACAGTGCAAAGCTATGCCAGAGTTCAGGCAGACCAAAGCGGGCTGTACCGGAAAAGCGGTCGTGGAAGAAGATAATAGACAGCCAGCTTCCTAAAAGGACAATCACAATTGTTAATAATAAAGCGGCCAAAAACCCCTTTAAGGCATTTTTATCAAGCTTCAATTCCAAAACTGACCAAGGGCGTCGGTCAATTATTCGTGTAAAAAACCAGGTATAAGCTATATAGGCTAAACAAACTAAGATTTCATAAAGGCTATAAAGGATTGGAGGAAGATTGTTTAGGAAAAGAGGCAGGGCGACTGCACAAATAGGCAGCAAAGCTGTGAGGGTCACTAGACAAGCTCTGATGAGAGGTGTCAGCAACCTGTTTTGAAATGGTGTCTGTGTCATAATAAAGCCTCCTGAAAATTGATAGAAGTCTTTCATGTATGGGATCGGCTGAATTTAAGCTTTCTTTTTGTCTGACGTTCTAAACAGATAAATTATCAAAAGGGCTAACACATAAGCGAGGACAGCAACCGGAGAAATGTCAATGCCGTATCGGCCGCCAAATAAGAAAGAAGAATTGCTGAAAGTGAAAAGCAGGGTAAAGAAATTCCAAAAGGCATGAATCAGGACGCTGTCAGTAATCGAATTGGTCTCGTAAACACTATAAGAAAGGAGTGCACTGAAGGAAAGGCCTGCAATGATCAGCTGCCCGGTCATTAAAAAATCAAGCGAACCGTTCAAGAGGTGAAGCAGGGCAAAAATCAACGAGGGAACTAAAACAGCTATGGTTCTGGAATATTTGATTTCAAAGAGTGTCATCAAAAATCCTCTGAAAAAAATTTCCTCAACAATAGGAGCTGCCAGACTGCCCATAGCGAGAGTGCCCCAAGACAGACTGTTTAAGCTGAGTTTGCCGCCCAGTAAATACAGACTGCCGAGGACGAATACAGGCAGAAGGAAGCCGATAATCAGCCACCTGATTTTAGGAACTGTTAAACGGATCCGAAAATCGTTAAGAGTTGAACGGAAGCAGTAATGAGCCAGCAATTTGGCAAAAATGAGGGAAAAACTGAGGTAAAAGAGAGCTGACAAGCCCGCAGCCAGACTGTCATTTTCTTTAATAAAAGGCAAAAGATAAGCAGCTCCAGCTAATAGGCCTGCAGTCAGCATGCTAAGGATAATGAAAAATGTGCTGACAATGATATGCTTGCTGAAAAAAGACTGTTCTTTTGCTGCCATGGCTTAACTCACCTCACTTTAATATCGCCGTTGATGTTGGATAGTGTCAGACGGTTATCGCTTTTGTAATGAGTTAGCGCCTTCCCGCTGACTGTAGAGTCTCCATTTTGCGACTGAGCGGTTACGAATAAATTGTAAGAAGCCAGCTCAATTTTACTATCACCATTTTGATTACTGATAGTATTAATTCCTTTAAAGCTGATTTTTTTTGCTTTAATATCGCCTTCTTTTAAGCTGAATTGGCTGTCTGTTACGGTGGCTTCCTCTATTTTAATATCACCATTTGTACTTTCAAATGCACAGCTGTCCATAGAGACAGTACTCAGTTTGCTGTCGCCATTAGAAATCAGAACAGTTCCGTTTTGGAATTGGCTGTGAGCGGTTTTAAAGTCTCCGTTGCGGATTGTCATTTTTCCATTTTTAAAAGTGCTCCCTGATATTGAAACATCACCGTTTTTGGCTTCCAGACTAAGAGTTTTTACCGATAGTCTTGCCAGTTTGGTATCCCCGCTATTCATTTTCAGTGAAGCCTTATCCAGTTTGCTTCCTCTAGGTAGGTAGAGAATGACTTGATAGGGGTCATTTGGCTGATCTGTTAGCTTTTGCTGCAGCCAGAAGATGAGATCTCTAATGGATACCAGACGGAATCTGTTTTTGTAAGGAGAGGTCACTTTTCTGTTTTCTGTCAAGCGGAGCCGGCCATCACGGTTACTGATCTTCAGGGGAGAGTGATCTTTAATATTATAGTAGCTGAGATAAGCCTGTTTAGTATCGCTTTCTTTGATGCTGATATCCAGTGTATCGAAGTCAGCTTCCAGCTCTGTGAAAGAGTGCAGTTCTTTCTCTTGCAAAGCAAACCGTTCTTCTTTGGTGTTATTCTCAATTAATGACTGAAAACCGCCAGCTTTATAACCGATTTGGACGAATATTAGACCTGAAAAAGATAGGCAGAGTCCTACAATCAGGATAACTTTTTTCCATCTTTTCATGATTTTCTCCTTCCTTTGGCAGCCACTTTTCGGACTGAAGACACTATCAACTGGCTGCACCATTTGCTAATTTGCAGTATCAGCAGAAATAACAGAAGCGGCAGTCCCAGAAAAAGTCCGCCTAATCCTAATTCTACCAACGCACCGGCAAAATCGGATGCGATACTGCTCATAAAAGCCTCAATGACTAAATCTATACCGGCGATAAAAAAGGCAACAGCAACACTCACTCCTGCCAGGAGCAGACTAAAAATCAGAATAACCGCTGTAAAAATCAAGACAATGAAAGTGATGAGTAAAGGAAAAGCTATAGGACTTGCCAAAATGGCTAAGACAGCAATCCAGATAAGATTAGTGCGATGTTTCATGTTTCGAGAATCTTGATTTATTTTCTCATCCAAAAGCCGATAAAGCAGCTCATTGGCCGCTTCTTTAGGACTGCCTAGTTCTGAAATGACCTGTGCCTCGTTTTCGGGTCCAGCCTCGTCAAAATATTCGGTGAAATATTCCATAGCTTCTGCAAAATCCTGCTGGGGCAGTTTGCTCAGATACTTTTCCAGTTGTTCCAAATAGTCCTTACGTGTCATTTCCTAATCCTCCCTTCAATAATACCGTCCAGTACAGCCTTATATTCCTGCCATTCCTGCTTAAGATAAGCCGTTTGTGCCTTCCCTTTTGCGGTAATCGCATAATACTTTCGGTTGCGACCCTGATATCGCTGAGAATAGGTGGTTAAGAATCCCGCCTTTTCTAATTTCTTTAAAATAGGATAAAGAGTAGATTCCTTGATATTCGCAGCAATTTTGATTGTCTGACTGATTTCATAGCCGTAGGAATCCTGCTTTTCAATAATAGAAAGCACCAAGTACTCAATTAAAATAGATGATATGGGAAAATACATAGAAACACACTCACATAATGTATAAGATTTTTATATATAAATATTTTATATATAAATTTTATACCTATTACAGGTAGATGTCAATAGCAAACAGTCAAATTACATAAAATAATTTAAAAAGCCTAAAAAATCATCCGAGCTGTTTTTTCGGAGCTATAAAGTTAAAGGGAAGCCGCTTCTTAAGGTGCCATCAGTGCAGCAGAAGCCCGTCTTGTGCTATAATAAATAAAGGAAGAATACAGCATTTTTCATTCAGTGCTGGATCTTGAATAAAAAGTGAGGGATAGATAATAAAATGACAATCAGACGTGCACAGAAAACAGATATTCCTGCTCTCGAAAAGCTTTTACTGCAAATTCTTTTAGTTCATCATCAGGCCAGACCGGATTTATTTACGGCTAAAGGCGGAAAATACAGCAGGGATGAGCTGGAGGGATTGATAGCTGATGAGAAGCGGCCTGTTTTTGTTTATGAGGATAAAGAAGGACATGTTTTGGGCCATCTGTTTACAGTCATACAGGAAGCAAAAGCACCGGCAGTGCCTCATAAAACACTTTTTATTGATGATTTGTGTGTGGATGAAAAGGCGCGCGGCCAGAAAATTGGTTCCGAGCTTTATCAGTTTGCTCTGAAATACGCTCGAGAAATAGGCTGTTATAATTTGACTCTCAATGTTTGGAATGACAATCTCGGTGCTTTGCGCTTTTACGAGCACCAAGGTTTAAGGGCGCAGGAAACGCGTCTGGAGCAGATTCTTTAGCTGAGAAAATGTGGATTTACCTGCATTCTCGATGGTATACAACTGCCAAAATTGTATTATTCTCAGCTGATTCAATAAAGCAAGACAAGAGATTTAGTCTGTATGCAACTGATTTGTTGGTAAATTGTAAGAAAAATGATAAGTTTATCCTGAAGGACTGTTCCTAAGCGGATTTAGGAACTTAACGTTTCTCGGTTAATGCGGGGAACGTTTTTTCTTTTTGTGTTTAAATAGCTTGATTTTAGGTGTTTTAAAGGAAACAGTCAGGAAGTTTCGCAAGCGTTTGCTAATCAATTGTAAAATGCTATACTGAGAGTATTATCGGGGACGCTTATTGTATTTTACCGCTCAATACCGGATAAATCAGGCGTTTTGCTGATAACATACCTGCAGTTCCCCTAATTAAGGCGAACTGCAGCAGCACTGGCTATCACAGATTTTTTATACGGCCTTTGTATTTTAAGGAGGAGATTAAGATGAAAAAGATTTTACAGGTAATGGGGATTTTGGTACTGGGAGTGCTTGTTTTTTGGGCCGGCAGTCAGGTTCAGGCTCGGGGCAGGTCTGACCGGGCAGGAAAGAACAGTATTACGGTTGTGCAGACAAAAATTGTTTTGGACAGTTATGAGTTTGGACCGGGTGTTTCTAAGATTGTACTGGAAACCGATAAGCCTTTAAGTGAAGCTGTACTGAATTCGGAAACTGCAGTAGCCACAGCAGGAATTGCCAGACAAATCAATGACGCTTATTTATCGGATGCTCAAGGCAACCGTTTAGACAGATATACTAAAAGCAGCCATGTTGCTTTAGAATTAGCGGTTGATTATAATACGGAAGACCCAGCTCAAAGTGCTTCTCCCTTCATTTTTGATTTATCAACTTACCGCAATTATTGGGTAGACAGCTATGTGGTGAAAGTCAACGGACTCGGACTGAAAAGAAGCGGCTCTGGGAAGCTTCAATTGGTTAACTCTGAACAGGAAGCAATTGAAAACCGTCTAACTCCCTCAGCCGATCGTTTTTCAGATAGAGGAACCAGCAGTCTGCCGTATGCAGCCTATCAGCCTGAATCTGCTGCAGCCGGTGAGAAAAAACCGTTGATTGTCTGGCTGCACGGTATTGGTGAAGCAGGAACCGATTTAAACTTTCCTCTTTTGTCAAATAAGGTGGCTGCTTTGACACAAGAGGAGATTCAAAGTCAGTTCACTTCCAGCGGAAGCGGGGAACAAACAGGTGCTTATGTTTTAGTCCCTCAGGCACCAACAGCTTGGAATGAGCAATACGGTGAAGCTCTGATTGAGACAATTGATGCTTATCTGGCAAATAATCCAGATATAGACAGCGACCGCATCTATTTGGCTGGTGCTTCCAATGGCGGAGCGATGACCTTAGAAATGGGGATACATTATCCGGATTATTTCGCTGCTTTGGTACCAATTGCTGCCCCCTATTCCTATCAGACAGCTCCTGATAATGATGACAGCCCTTACAGTTTGGATGAAGAAACGCTATCAGCTTTGAAAGACCAGCCAATGTGGCTGATTCATTCCCAGGCAGATACTACCATTCCGGCATCTGAAAGTGCTCTGCCTTTTTATAAAGCTATGATTGATGCTGGATTTGAGAATAAATGGATCTCTTATTATGAAAGTGCTATAGGTACCGACCTGCCCGGACAAGTTTACAATGGACACTGGGCTTGGATTTATTTCTTTAACAATCAAGTAACAGGTGTGCAAAGCCGGGAAAATGTCGCTTCTATGTCTGGTCTAACCGGTCTCGTTGCGACTGATCCTACCAGAGGAGGCGCCAGCAAAGCAACTGTCAGCGGTATTGAGTACAACAATATCTTTACTTGGCTGAATGCTCAGGAGAAATAATAGATAAAAGCTATAAGCTGCTAGTGTTTTCGTTACAGATTAAATCCTTAATTTGTTTTGTTATATATTTAGCGATATAAAAGTCTTCTGCCCCATTATCCAGCTCATTTGATTCTAGTTGTACAGATTGCTGCTCCCCTATTTATAAACACTGAAAAATCCCTTATAAGGCAGTTAAAACTGAGCCTTATGAGGGATTTTTGATGGTGATTTTGCTGCAAGAACTAAAAAGCAGCGTTATTGTTTCGCATATTTGCCTTGTCTCTTTTAACCTTTATTTGTAACAGTTTTTCCTATTCCTTTTTTGAGCAGAACTAAAATATAGCAGCAGAAAATATAAGCCATTGCGATAAACAAGGTATTTCTTGCGACAGTTTCCCAGCCGTACTGCCTAATGTTGATAAAGAAATAAGGGAAAGGACTGTCTTTGCTTCCTGGAACGGGCAGCTGCAGTACCAAACCATTAAAAATAGCAAAAGCAAAGTATAGGAGCGGAATGACGGTCCAATAAAAAGGGTCCTGCCATTTATAGCTATTTTTGCGGTCGAAAAAAAGCGTATCAAAAATCAAACAGAAAGGAGCGATATAATGAACCAGAAAATTACGGATATTCCAGTAATCCTCAGGACTGACACGAGGAGCTAAGAGAAAATGATAGATCATAAACGTTATAGCTATGGCCATAGTTACTCCGCCTTTAAAGCGCAGCAGAGCAGGATTGCGGTTGACGGGTCCCTGCTTAGCCTCATAGTAAACAAGATAGAGCATAAAAGAAAAAGTAAGGATATTTGAAAGCACTGTATAGTAAAGGAGCATGCCGGATCCACCCTGGTGAAGCTGAATGCTGACTCCCCAAATGCCGCAGCCGGCAGCAAGAAAACGAAAAAATTGTGTTTTTGACATAGCAGTAAATCCTTAGATATATTAGTTTTCCGCTCAGTTTAAGGAAATGGCAGCAGATGAAACTGCAAAGATAATATAAAAGTCTAAAACAAATTTGCTGTTCAGACAGAAGAAACATTATTTTTGAACCTGTTTTTGATCAACAGACGGGAAACTGTTTCTATCTTATCATATTTTTCCTTGACTGATAAGCAAAATAACCGTAAAATGTTGGCAAAAGCAGAAGTCAAAAAACGGCTATACTGGCTGCGGAATTTGTAGCTTTATAAAAAACAATTTTGCCTTTCAGCCAGCTGCTTTTGCTAATACTGATAAGAACAGGAACGTAATGGCAACTATTTTAACTTATTTGCAGCAAAATAAAGACACCTCTTTTACAGATTTGCCTTTAAATGAGCTGGACATTCTTATTATAAATGAAATTGGCTATTTAGATTTTAGCAAATTCTTGACAGACAGATTTGATTTAAAGGGAGAAATAAAACTTTATCATTTGTGGGAAGACTATCAGAAGAGGCAGAAAAATCAGGCCGTTTCTTATGACTTTCTTTTAACCAAGGAACGGATTGAACTGTTTAGGCTGATGCTTTCCGGTAAACGCTTTGTTGATTTATGCCTTGAGTTCTATGTCAATGATATCAGCGCTGAATTTGAAAAACAGTTTTCTGCCATGGTTTTTAAATTGCCGCAAATGGATTACAAACAGCTGGTTTTTCGCGGGACCGATGACAGCATGATTGGCTGGAAAGAAGACTTTAAATTAACCTATATGCGGGAAATACCGGCTCATCGCTCCGCCATTGTCTATTTGACAGAAATTTTAAATGAACTAAGCGGTCCGGTTATCATATCGGGCCATTCTAAAGGCGGCAATTTGGCTGTTTATGCCAGCACTTATGTCAAAGCAGAGCTGCAGAAGAAGATTGCAGCAGTCTATATGTTTGATGCTCCCGGACTGCAGGCCAGCGTTTTACAGTCTCAAGGGTATCAGGCGATTCGTGAGAAAGTCCATGTTTTGCGTCCGCAAGAAGCCATTGTCGGTGTGATGCTGGACATTGATGCTGAGGTGAAAATCATTGCCTCGTCTTCTTTTGGTATTGGGCAGCATAAGACCACTAACTGGCAGGCTGATTTGGCAAGAGACTGTTTACTTCCGGCAAAAGAGGGGCCGACAGACCTGAGCGTGAATTTGGAGAAGACCTTTAAAAAATGGACAGGAGAGCTAAGCAGTCAAGAATTAAAACGTTTATTTGATACCCTTTTTGATACCATTATCACCAGCGGGATCAGCAGTTTAAATGACTTGAGTCTTGATACAGCTTCCGGCCGGAAGCTGGCTAATGCTGTTGCGTCTTTTCGTTCTATTGACAGCAGCAAAAAGGTTCTTTTATTAAAATCTGCCCGCCTCTTTTTCTTGGCTTTTGTCGGCCATACACGTTTGGCAGCTTGGGAAAAACCGCGTTTGCCTCTGCCTGATTTTTTACAGCATACCGAAAAAGATTAGATCTATTTTGAGAAGACTGACCGAATAATATATGACTTTTCGTTTAAAAATGGGGTACGGCGAGCCATTTCAAAGCAGCGTTAAGCTTTTGGTTTTAAAATGTTTCAAAGGCGGGTAAAGCTGACTTGCTATGCCTTTTGTCTATAAAGCTTTATTCATAATAAGTATTTGCCATATTGATGAAAAGCGTTATAATAAAAGCAATAGCAAAGGAGTGTGATACAATGGCAAAATTTGAAGAGATTAAAGATGGTCTTATTTTTCCGGTTGGAGATAAAAACACTGCTTATTCAGATGTTTTTACAGGCCAGTCTTATCTGCAGATGCTGACACAGGCCCCAGACGATCATTTTGGTGTTGGCAATGTCACCTTTGAGCCTGGCTGCCGCAATAATTGGCATGCTCATATAAACGGCTACCAAATTCTTTTAGTGACAGGCGGTGAAGGGCTATATCAGGAAGAAGGACAGCCTGCAAGACTTTTGAAAGCAGGGGATGTTGTTTTGACTCAAGACGGTGTCAAACACTGGCATGGAGCCACAAAAGACGCTTGGTTTACCCATGTAGCCATCACTGCAGGTCAGGCAGAATGGTTTGAAGCAGTAAATGATCAGCAATACGAAGAAGCTAATCAAACAGCGAAATCATAAAAATGGAACACGGCCTAAAATCCTAATGAAAAAGACGGAATTCGTCGCGATGTAGGGATATTACAGAGCACCCCTAGCCGTAGACGTCTGAAGGCTTTGCCGTCTTAACAGCCGCCCGCACCCTTCTAGTCGTCCTGGCAGAGGTGCGTCTGCGAAATCACAGATTTCGGACTTACCGTCAGCCGTAGACGTCTGAAGGCTTTGCCGTCTTAACAGCCGCCCGCACCCCTCTAGTCGTCTTGACAGAGGTGCGTCTGCGAAATCACAGATTTCGGACTTACCGTCAGCCGTAGACGTCTGAAGGCTTTGCCGTCTTAACAGCCGCCCGCACCCTTCTAGTCGTCTTGACAGAGGTGCGTCTGCGAAATCACAGATTTCGGACTTACCGTCATTTTCCTACGGATTTCTTAACGGCCTTTGTATCTTATTGAACTGAACACGGCCTAAAATCCTAATGAAAAAGATGCCTGCCATCGTGATGCAAGAGCATCACTTGTCAGTCCCTATTTTCCTACGGATTTCTTAACGGCCTTTGTATCTTGATGAATTGAACACGGCCTAAACGCTTAAACGCTGTGAGAAAAAGAGACGCAGTCGTAGGAAGCGCAAGCTGACGTACGAATGTGGCTGCTCTGTGAGTATAGCCCTCCCTTGAGTCTTTAGTGACTCGGCGGTCAGGCTCCTATTTTCTCTTTGCGTTTTTAACGGCCTTTGTATCTTGTTGGAATTGAACACGGCCTAAGCTCTTTGCAAAAAAGACAAAACTTCCTAGAAACTGAGGTTTCTTCGTCAGTTTTCCTATTTTTGCTGTGAGCTTTTCACGGCCTTTGTATCTTATGTGAGGAGGTTTTTATGGCAGAGAAACAAACAGCAGGTCATGATCTTTTGGGAGCTTTTGCTCCTAAATTTGCAGAACTTAATGATGAGGTGCTTTTTGGGGAAGTTTGGTCCCGTGAAGAGGAACTGTCCCCTAAACTGCGGTCTATTGTAACCGTATCAGCTTTGGTCAGCGGCGGTAATCTGGAGCAGCTGGAGCATCACCTTCAGAGAGCTAAGGCTAATGGTGTTACAAAGGATGAAATAGCAGAAATTCTTACTCATCTGGCTTTTTATACCGGCTGGCCTAAAGCTTGGTCTGCTTTTAATCGTGCTAAAGAAATTTGGACAGATTAGGGGAGAAGAGCTGAGCAGATAGCCATTAATGAAAAAAGCAAGGCTCCTGACAGCTTATCCAGACGGCCTTGCTTTTAGTTTTTACAGAAAGAAAAAGGGGGATTTATGGAATATCTCACTTTAAATAATAAAATGCAGATACCTATTTTAGGTTTTGGCACCTATTCGGTTAACCCCAGACAGACTAGAAAATATGTCAGCCATGCCATTGCAGCGGGGTATCGGCTGATTGATACGGCTCAGTATTATCATAACGAAAGAGAAGTAGGGCAGGCTCTGGCTGAATCGGGACTTAGGCGCAGTGAATTTTTTATTACAACTAAAACGCAGACTGACGGTTACAAAGCTACTGTCAGAGGTTTGGACAAATCTTTGCAGCTGCTTGGTGGCGATTACTGTGATTTAGTGCTTATTCATTGGCCAACTGCTGACAGTCTGGGAACCTATAAAGCTTTAGAAGAGTTTTATTATGCCGGAAAAATCAAAGCAATCGGTCTATCAAATTTTAATCATTTAGAGGTTGAAGAAATCATCAAAGAAACTGAAGTTAAACCTGTTGTCAATCAGATTGAAACGCATCCTTTCTTCCAACAAAAGAAAATGCACCGTTATTTAAATCAGCGGGGTCTGGTTCATGAAGCTTGGTCGCCTTTAGGTGAGGGACTGTCGGGATTAATGACGGCACCTGCATTTAAAGGTCTTGCAGAAAAATATAAAAAATCACCGGTACAGATTATTTTACGCTTTCTGACTCAGGAAGGCATTGTTGTGATTCCTAAATCAACCAATCCCCAACATATCAAAGATAATATCAATATCTTTGATTTCCGGCTGACAGAGGACGAAATCAGCAGTCTGAGACAGTTAGATAAAAGCCAGTCTATTACCGGCTGGCCTAGAAGCATGGCGATTGAGAAATAAGTGATAAGGCATTTTTGACTTATAAATAAAGAAGGACTAAGCTGGGACAGAGATAAAAGTATCCCCAGCTTAGTTTGCTTTGTAAGGATAGATTTTTATGGGTATAGGTCTTTTACTGGATGTGTCTTGCTATTCTTAACCCAACTGTGCAGAGATGGGGCTGCTTCCTGACAGCTCGATCCTAAAACTTAGAGAGTAAAGGAACTTTGCATTCTGGGGCTTTGTTCCGACTAAACTCTATGCCCCTGTTCTTTTTGATTAGCAGCTTGTTTTTCTATTTCCGTTCTGAAGCCGACCGGCAGCGTTCAATCAATTTATCCCATTTGAGACGGTTTTCTTTTTTGAATACAAAGTAAAAAGTCACTTTAGCTTTATCCTCGCGAATAGGAATAATTTTCTTATGCTCAGCTGCCCGGCCTAAATCGGTAATGTCTGTGACAAAATGAGGAAATTCTCCCGCTGAGGCAACCTCTGTAAAGGCCTGGTTATCCTCCATATAAAGAAAATTAGCGCTGGGGATTTCTGTCTTAACCAAGTCCATCCAAAAACCAATATCCATAAGAATAAGAATATTTTGTCCGGCTAAGTCCGCAAACGAAATCGTATCATATTTTGCAAGAGAGTGTTCAAGCGGAACTTGTATATAGAGGGTTTCATCGAAGAAAGGCACAGCAGCAAGCAGCCTGTTATCAGGAATACGGCTTGCAATAGCCAAGTCATACTTATCATTAAGCAGGTCCGCTATCATCTGTTTTTCATCTGCCAGCAGCTTGCTTACCGCTTCCAATCGGAAGGCTGCCGCTTGTTCCAAAACGGCATCGCGCGGTGCTGGTGCGATGGAAGCAAAGTGCAGTTTTGAAGAATAGTTTGCCTGACGGCGTACAGCATCTATCATCTCTTTCTGCAGGTCTGTTACCTTTTGTGCATAGTCAACGAGAAGCAGCCCGTTTTCGTTAAAGCTTGTTTTGTTTTGGGAGCGGTTGAATAATGGGGCACCTATCATTGATTCTATTTTTTTCATAGATTGGCTGAGGGCAGGCTGTGAGATGTGCAGTTCTTCTGCTGCAGCAGATAAAGTTCCTGTCCGATAAAAAGCTAGAAGCTGTTCCAGTAAATAGCTGTCAATCATATTTTTCCTCCTGCTATTACTTTTAATTATACCATAATAAGAAAAAAGTATTGTACTTTTCAGAGGAAAAGGAGTAAGGTAAAAGAAAAAGGAGGTAGAGAGTATGACAGCAGTAACCTTAAATAACGGCCTTACTATTCCGCAAATTGGTTTTGGGGTTTTTCAAGTGCCGGATCTCAGCCAATGTGAGGAGGCTGTGGCAACCGCTCTTGCAGCAGGCTATCGCCATATTGATACAGCTGCAGCTTATATGAATGAGTCAGCAGTCGGGAAAGCCGTCCGCGAATCAGGTATCCCCCGAGAAGACATTTTTGTGACCAGCAAACTATGGGTTCAGGATTTTGGCTATGAAAATGCCAAAAAAGCGATTCAGACGTCTTTAAATCATCTTGGGCTTGATTATATTGATATGTATTTACTTCACCAGGCTGTCGGCGATTATCCTGGGGCTTGGCGGGCTTTGGAAGAAGCTTATCGGGAAGGAAAGATTAAGGCAATTGGTGTTTCTAATTTTTATCCGGAACGTCTGGCGGATTTCTGTGAAACAGTTGATATTCTGCCAGCTGTTAATCAAATTGAAATTCACCCTTTCTTTCAGCGCAGTAAAGACTTAGCTGTTGCTAAAGAATACGGTGTTGCTCTTGAAGCATGGGGACCTTTTGCTGAAGGGAAATTCGATATCTTTAATCACCCTGTTTTGACCGCAGTCGGAGAAAAATACGGGAAAACAGCTGCTCAGGTGGCTCTGCGCTGGAATTTAGACCGCGGAGTAATTGTTCTGCCAAAATCCGTCCATAAAGACCGTATCGAGGCTAATATCGATGTGTTCGATTTCACCCTTTCGGAAGAAGACCATGCCAAAATTGCAGCGCTTGATATGGGACACAGTGAGATTATTAATTACTATGATCCTGCAGTTATTAAGATGCTGCACGGCATCAAAATCCATGATTAATATGAAATGTGCAGTTTTTAATTGACAGTTATTTGTATTTCTAGACAGGAAAAGAAGGTAAAAAATGAGAACTATTGCATTAAATGATGGGCACACTATCCCAGCTGTCGGTTTTGGGGTTTTCCTGATTCCCGCTGACGGTTCAACCTATACGGCTGTAAAGGAAGCTTTAGCTGCGGGCTACCGGCATATTGATACAGCTCAGGCCTATTTTAATGAGGCAGAGGTTGGCCGAGCTATCGCAGACAGCGGTATTCCAAGAGAAGAGATCTATGTGACAACCAAGCTGTGGCTGCAGGATTATGCTTATGATTTAGCGGTTAAAGGCATTAACAGTTCATTGGAAAGACTGGGACTGGATTATATTGACTTATTATTGCTGCATCAGCCTTACGGAGAAGTTGAGCAGGCTTGGAAAGCTCTGGAAGAAGCACAGACAGCAGGTAAAATCAAATCCATCGGAGTTTCTAATATGACGCCTACACTCTGGCAGCGCTATGTACCGCATTTCAATACAGTGCCTGCAGTCAATCAGGTTGAACTTCACCCTTATTCCCAGCAAAAAGAACTGCGTGCTCTTCTGGCTAAAGATAAGGTTATTGTCGAAGCTTGGGGTCCGCTTGGGCAAGGCAATAAGGAACTGCTGTCAGATCCGGCAGTTGTAAAGCTGGCTAAAAAATACGGCAAAGATGTCGGTCAGATTATCCTGCGTTTTGAAAATCAAGAGGGAATCGTTGTGCTGCCTAAATCGACCAAACCGGAGCGCATCAAATCCAACCTTAATATTTTCGATTTTGAGCTGACGCCGTCTGAATTAGAAGAACTGCGTGCTTTAGACACTGGTAAAGGCGCACACGATCCGGATGCCCCGGGCGTGGGAGAGTACCTCTTGTCTAACTATGATATCCATGCGGATGATTAAAAACAAAGTCATGGCAATGGACAGGTGTCTTTTAGATTAACGATCTGTTTCTCTTAAAAGAAGACGTCCGTTTTTGCCTTATAATGAGGTATTTTAACTGAGCTTATCACAACTGATACTATTTATCAGCCGATATAAATCAAGTACACAGAGTATATACAAAATGATACATCTATGATATAATGAAGGTGAGAAGATAGGAGGTGGAGTGATGCAACTGACAGTTAATAAATGGGGAAATAGTTCTGCTATCAGGCTTCCCAAGCAGCTTGTTCAGCAATTGCAGCTGCAGGTAAATGATGTGCTTGATTATAAAGTTTCTGGCAATAAAATTATTTTAGAAAAGGTGGCAACGGTACCTGAACTGACCGTTGAAGAACTCTTTAAAGATTATCAAGGAGAACCTGTAGATGTGACTCCCGTCTTGTTTGAAAGAAGGGGCAATGAACAATGGTAAGTATTAAACAGGGCTCCATTATTAAAATTAGCCTTGACCCCAAGCAGGGGCATGAGCAAAAGGGATATCGTCCTTACATTTGTTTAAGTCATAGTGTTGTCACCAAATATTCAAATATTGCCATCTTTGCCCCAATCAGTAATACCAAACGTGACTATCCCTTTTATGTTCCGTTAAAAGGGACGAAAACAACTGGAAAAGTCCTGCTGGACCAATTGGTGACCATTGACTTTAATGCCAGAGATTACCGCTATGTAGAGGATGTTACAGAGGGATTATTAGATAATCTGCTAGCCCGTGTAAAAGTATTATTTGAAAAAGGCTGACTTCATTTAACAATACCAGAGGAAGAGCAGAGCGAAATAAGCTCAATCAGCAAGGAACACTGCGATTTTAGCGGCAATCCGACAGTATTTTGTGATCTTTACCGCCTTGAAAACGGGGAATAATAGGGCCTTGGGATGTGATTGAGCAGTATAAAGACTAAGCTTTAAGCCTGTAAAGCTTCTTAGTCCATCCTCAAGTCGCTTATCATAAATGAAAGCTCCGGCAACGGACAGGTTTCTTTTCGGTTAATTTTTGATGACCTTTACAGGAAACCGTCCGTTTTTGCTATACTAGAAACCATATCAAAATATATAAAACTATAAAACGGCTTTTTTCAAGCAGTAAATTTTTGACGTTTACAGCATAAACTTCCTACTTAAGTATCAATGAACTGACGTTTATAAAACAAAACTGAAGAGGAGTTCGGGAGGGATTTATGAAAACGAATTATAAGAACTGGGTGCCTAAAAATATGATTGGCGCTTTTCTGGCAGGATTTGCTGCAGGATTGATTGTGCTGCTGATTTTAACCTGCAGTCCGCTTTTAGCTGCCGGGACTTTAAAAACGGTATTAGTTCTGTTCTTTTTAGTTCTGACTCTTATTCTTGGGCTTATCGGTCTATGGCTTTTTAGGATGTATCGGGCTTTTTCTTATTATGGCCAACGGCAGCTGGCGCGGCAGATTGTTGAGAATATAGCAGCTTATGTAGACCTGCCGGAAGGAGGGCTAGGTCTTGATGTTGGCTGCGGCAGCGGTGTGCTGACTATTGCCTGCGCTAAACGCAATCCTCGGGCACGTATGATCGGTATTGACCCTTGGGATGGAGAGTATAAGTCTTACAGTAAGGAACTTTGTAAAAACAATGCCAAAGCAGAAGGGGCAGCTAATGTATCTTTTGCTAAAGGCTGTGCGACGAAATTGAACTTTGCTGACGAAACCTTCGATGGTGTGACCAGCAATTATGTTTATCACAATATTTTTAGTAAAGACCGCCAGGCTTTTTTGCTTGAAACGCTTAGAACCTTAAAAAAGGGTGGTATTTTTGTTATTCATGATTTGATTACCAAGAAACGTTACGGTGATATGCAGGCCTTTATGAGAAAATTAAAAGCCATGGGCTATGAAGAGGTCCAGCTTCTGGATACGACGGATGGCAGCTTTATGTCGTTAAAAGAAGCTTTTTGGCTGGGACTGTCCGGCTCCGCTCTTTTAGCCGGTAAAAAGTAACAATCACTTGCTTCCGGATTTGAAGACAGTGATGTTTTCTGCGAATGCTGCACAGTATAGCGTTTAGCAATTGTGCTGTGATATAAAGGCGTCTTCGAAACCGGAAACGCTTTTTTAGCTGAAGGGAAGCGGAAAAATTGAAAAGGCTTCCATTTTTGCTGGCAACATCAGCTTAAAAGTGATATGATAGGCTTAGAAACTATCGGAGGTAATTAAGATGACATTTCCTAAAAATTTTTTGTGGGGCGGAGCAACTGCTGCTAACCAGTGCGAGGGAGCTTATTTAGAGGACGGCAAGGGCTTGTCTGTGCCTGATATGCTGCTGGGCGGCGATGTAGATACGCCGCGTACTTTCCTGCCTAAAACAGACCCTAATGCTTTTTATCCATCGCATCAAGCGATTGATTTTTATCACCACTATAAAGAAGATATTGCTATGTTTGCGGAAATGGGCTGGGGCGTCTTTCGCCTATCCATCAACTGGGGACGGATTTTCCCTAACGGTGATGATGCCGAACCTAATGAAGCAGGGCTGGCTTTTTATGACAGTGTTTTTGATGAATGCCAGAAACATGGGATTGAGCCGCTTGTTACCCTTTGCCACTACGAAATTCCTTGGAATATTGTAACCAAATATCATGGTTTTTACAGCCGCCAAACCATCGATTTATTTGTCAGATATGCGACAACGTGTTTTGAACGCTATAAAGATAAGGTTAAGTACTGGCTGACTTTCAATGAAATCAATATTCCTTTAATGGGCGGCGGTCACAGCGGTTTAGGAAATTTATACGGACTTGGCCTGATGCAGGATGAAGATATCAATTCTGAAAATCCGATTCCTCTGTCTGAGCTGAAAGATAATCCGCAAATGCGTTTTGAAGCTCTTCATAATCAATTTGTGGCTTCTGCTTTGGCTGTCCAAGCAGGGCACAAAATTAATCCAAACTTCCAAATCGGCAATATGATCGCCCATATAACAACTTATCCGCTGACTCCTAATCCTAAAGATATTCTGGAAAATCAAAAGAGCATGCAGATCTCTAATGATTTATGCGGTGATGTACAGGTACGAGGTGCTTATCCTGACTTTGCTTTCCGCTTTTTTAAAGAAAATCAGATTGATACATCTTATATCACTGAGGCGGACAAAGAGGTTCTTCAAAAGGGAACTGTCGATTTCTATACTTTCTCTTACTATATGACGAATTGTATTACTGTTGATCCTTCTGCCGAAAAAATCGGCGGCAATATGTCAATGGGAGCAAAAAATCCTTATCTGAAAGCTTCTGACTGGGGTTGGCAGATTGATCCGGACGGTCTTCGCTATACACTCAATCTTTTGCATGACCGCTATCCCGATACCCCTTTGATGGTTGTTGAAAATGGTTTTGGTGCCTTTGATAAAGTAGAAGCAGATGGCAGCATTCATGACGACTATCGTATTGCCTACTTCAGGGAACATATCAAGGCGATGAACGAAGCTATCACAGACGGTGTGCCTTTGATTGGCTATACTACTTGGGGACCGATTGACTTGGTTTCTGCCGGCACCGGTCAGTATGCTAAACGCTACGGCTTCATCTATGTTGACCGCCATGATGACGGGACAGGTGATTTCTCCCGCAGCCGCAAAGATTCCTTCTACTGGTATCAAAAAGTCTGCCAATCCAACGGTGCAGATTTAGACTGATAAGCCTAAAAATGACACCCCTATTTCCTGTTCGTAGGAAATAGGGGTATTGTTTTGTGCTTAAGACCGCAAGGTAAAAATAAATAAGCAATACGATACAAAGATCTGCGGTAAGACGGTCGTAATCATTCAGTACTTTGAATTTTTAAAAACCTCTTAATTAACAGCAGAGAGAAAACGGGATTTAAACAAAGTAATTGATAAATAGAACAAGAACGATCAGACTTAAAGACAGCACCGCTGTCAGCTTTAAGTGCTCTTTGCCCCAGCCAATAAAGTTAATTGCAGCCCAAATCAACCTTACTTGGGTGATGATAGGGCTGCCAACCGCTATAAGATACCCTAAAAGGCGTTTAAACAGATCAAGACATTCAACAGTTAAATAAAATCAAAAAATACCAAAAGAAACTGGGACATAACTAAGGATATAGATTAGAAAAGCAGCTATTTTATTTTGTCGGCATTGGGGAAACTTACCACAAAAACAACTTAAGAAATAAGAATCCTGCGCACTTATCCTTACTTTCAGATGGGAAAGCCAGATATTTTAAGCTATTATATCCTATTTTAGCTGCTTTGAACAGCTTATTACATAAATAATATCGTTTTGAAGCGTCTGTGCAAATTTTCTTTATTATTACATTTTGTTAAAAATCAACAGGATGTCTAATCAAGGGAACTTTACTGAGTTATTTCAGGGCAGCTCTTGTTTTGATAAGGCGAACAGCTATGCCGTTTGAAAAGGGAACAGTCAAACGGCAGCCTTATAACTGACTGCCTTGCTTTTACATATTTAAGTCATAAGTCGTTTGACTGGCTTTTTCTTACAGCTATGATAGAATAGAGTACTCCTTTAAGCAAGGCGCTTAATAGAACAGAGGTTTTTATGATTGAGATTATATATTTGGATGCAGCAGAACAGGAAAAGACAGTGAGTTTTGCCTCATACAGCGACTTTAAACGGTCGCAGCAGGAAAATTCAACTGAGATTGCAGATTATTATGAGGTTGTAAAACTGACATATAAAGGTCAGAATTTAAACTATTCAGGCACTTATGGTGATATCTTCTTTTATTTACAGCAGAATGATGTTTAAATAACTTTGTGGGAGAATCAGCTGATTGTTTTCTGAAAAGTTGGATCAAAAGCAATAAGGTCTTCAGAACAAAGTTTCTAAGGGCTTTTGTTTTTTTTATTGGTCTCATTCTTTGCTGATCTGTTTTTATCTCTGCAAGACTATGCTAGTCGGAAGATTTTCGTTTTTTATGGTACAATATAAAAAAGCTGAAAAAGGAGAATCATTCAATGAAACCATTCGACAGTAGCAATTTGATCTGGACGCGTCAGCCTGAAGCGTTTTCAGTTTCGGATGACCGCATTTCTATTACGACCATGCCTTATACAGATTTATGGCAGAAGACCTACTATCATTTTGTGAATGACAATGCCCCCGTTTTGCAGATGGAAATCAGTGAGCCCTTTTTTTCGTTTACAGTAAAAACAGATTTTTCCGGCAGCCATACCCGTTTTGATCAGTGCGGAATCGTGCTTTATCTGGATGCAGAGAATTGGCTGAAAGGATCAGTGGAATATGAGAATGCTGATTTTCAGCATCTGGGAAGCGTTGTGACCAATTTGGGTTACTCTGATTGGGCCAGTACTGAAATAGATAGTTCTGTTAAATCAATGTGGTACAGGCTGAGCCGCAGAGAGAGCGATTATTGCATTGAGTGTTCGGATGACAGCCGCGTTTTCCGGCAGATGAGAATCTGTCACCTGCATAAAGGAGAAGGAACTATCCGATTTGGACTCTACGCCTGTTCCCCAGAAAATTCCTCCTTTACAGCCCATTTTACAAACATGGAGCTGACTGACTGCAAATGGCAGGCACATGACGGCCAGCAGCCGGACTAAGTGTTGTTAGCTCTCACCCTTAAGCTTATAATTGAAAATCCCGGATAACCTCATGCTATCTGGGATTTTTGTATATAGCGGACAGATTATTTATCCAGCTTTAAAATAAGATCGCCTGCTTGGCTGAACTGATTATTTTCAGTGTGAATTTTGTTATAGTCTGTGCTGTTAGTGACAATAACCATTGTTTGGCTTGAAAAACCGGCATTTTCAATCGTTTGCTTATCAAAGGCCAGTAATTTTTGGCCTTTTCTGACCTTATCGCCTTGTTTAACAAACGCTTCGAAACCTTTTCCGGCAAGATCAACTGTATTGATTCCGATATGAATAAGAATTTCTGCCCCCTGATCTGAGATAAGACCGATTGCGTGATTTGTCGGAAACAGCGTAGCTACAGTACCGTCGAACGGTGCGACTATTTCCGAGCTTTCCGGTAAAATAAGAACCCCTTCTCCCATAGCTTTTGAGGCAAAGACTTCATCTTCAGATTTTTCAATAGGCAGTACTTCGCCTGAAAGAGGAGCAGCTATATCCTGACCGGTTAAAACCAAGGTTTTATCTTTTACTGGTGCTGCTTTATCAGCAGTATCTTTTTCAAAATATTTGGCTAATATAAAAGTAATCAGGGCCGTTGAGACAATAGTAATCACGATAGCGATGATAATGTTATAGAAATACGTCATGGTATCATCGCCGATATAAAGAAGGACAGCTGGAAGTCCGGATGAACCCGTTGCGAAACGGTGGGTGTGGGTGATTCCGGCATAAAGACCGCCCAGACCTCCGCCGATAAGCGCAGCAATCAAAGGATAACGTTTTGGCAGATTAACCCTGTACAGCAGCGGTTCAGTAATCCCCATATAAGCAGTGATGGATCCGGGAACTGCAGTTTCTCTGACCTTTTTATCTTTGGTAACAAAAGCGACAATCGTACCAGCAGTAGCTTGAGCCATATTGGAGCACAGCATTCCGGGACCAAAAATGGAATCGTAGCCCAGCTGTGACATTTGCATGATCCCAAGCGGAGCAATACCATTATGAATACCGAACATAACCATGATGGGAGCCAAACCGCCGATGATAAGTGCAGGAGCCCAGCTGGCATTGTCAGCAAGGAAAGTAAAGAAGACTGCCAGATAATTGCCGATAATGGATCCGATAGGGCCGAGAACTGAGAAAGCTAAGGTTCCCATTATTAGAAAAGTCAGCATCGGTACAAAAACAAGGTTAATTGATTTTGGAATATACTGATTCAGGAATTTTTCCACATAGGACTGTACAAAGATAATTAAAATAATAGGAATGACACTGGAGGAATAGGTTGCCAGCGTGAAAGGAATCAGTTCGAAAAAGCGGACAGGCTCACCTGCTGTGACCAGATCCGACCAATTGGGATGGAGCAGCATAGCAGCTACACCAGCAGCCAGAATGGGATTGCATTTTAGCTTCTGTGCTTCGGTAAAAGCAAGAAGAATAGGCAAGAAGAAAAACACACCATCTGCAAAAAGATTGAGCATGTAGTAGGTCTGCGAGTCAGCTGTAATCATATTAAAAACAACGAGAAGAGCCAAAACGGCTTTGACCATTCCGGCACCAGACAGGGCAGGGATGATGGACTGGAAAGTACCAGCCACAAAGTCAATAATTGTATTAAAAATACCTTTTTTCTCTTGGCTTTCGGCTCTCTCTTGAACAATATCAACGCGTTTTTCAATTTCTTCGAAGACTTCGGCAACATGGGTACCGATAACCACCTGATACTGTCCTGCATTAATAATAACTTTGGTCACCCCTTCAATAGCTTCGACCTCTTCGGTATTGGCTTTTAGATTGTCTATCAGGGTAAAGCGCAGACGGGTTTGGCAATGATAAACATTGGAAATATTATCTTTGCCGCCGACTTTTGCCACAATTTCTGCGGCGAGTGTTTGATATTCCTTGGTCATGGAAAAGCTCCTTCATCTTAATTTATCAATGCATCGATAGGTTTGATAAATTAAGATTAGCACAGCAAAAAAGCCCTTTCAAGGGCTTAAAGAGAGCTTGGAAAAAGGTTTCAGTTTTTGCTGCGGCTGATGCTGAAAACTGGTATTTTATTTCAAAACAGCTTATAGCCGTCCTTTTTCGAGCAGCTCTGCCATTCTTTGCTTATAGTCCATATTTGTCTTATAATCTAATGAAAAATAAACTGCATAAAGGACATTAAGGATAAAAAGAATAGACTCTTCAGAGGCAAAGCTGGAAATTTTGCCGACCACTTGTTCGCGTGCTGAGAGAGTTAACAGTAAATCACAGGCCTCTGCTAAGGGAGAATGTTTTTGGCTGGTGATAGCAAGGCGGGTTACTTGATTTTCAGATAAATAAGTCATTAACTGCGCAGGAAACTGGGTTAAATGGCCGGAATAGGAGATAAATACAGCTAAGTCGCTGTCTTTTAAGGATAGTGCTGTCAGTCCCATTTCATCTTGTTGGGGAACCTCAACGGTTTTGCCAATTGCAGACAGACGGCGTCTGAAGATAGTAGCTAAAAGGTTGTTGGGACTGATGCCAAAAACGACAATACGATTGGCTTTTTTTAAAGAATAAGCAGCGCGTGTCAAAATATCTTCATCCAGCAGGGCAAGACTGTCTTCGATACTGGCTGTCTGAACTTGTGCAATTTTTGCGGCAATTGTTAAATTAGAATCAAGGGGGGTAAAGGGGATATCGGGGTCAATATAAGAAAAGGTTTGACTTTCTTTATGAATTTCTTCCACCAGAGGAACAAGAAAGGCTTTCCATCCCGAAAATCCTAATGCTTTGGCAAAGCGGACTAAGGAAGACTTAGAAATATAAGCTTGTTCCTGAATATCGTCTAAGGTTAAATGCGCCAATTCTGTTTTATGACTTAAAATAAAATCAGCGATATCTTTTTTAGAATCTTTTTTGGTATCAGCTAGATATTGGATATCTTGAAGAAGAGTCATACTGTTTCCCTTTCCGGCGAAATTTTATTTCAGACTGATATGATTTAACAGCTAAGAAATGAAACCTTTTTTCAAATTATTTCAAGCCTCTTGAAGTCTTTTAACTGACATGTTACAGTAAGGTCAAGAATATTATAGCACATAGAAAAGGGGGGAGAAAATGACTTTACCGGAAAATTTTTTATGGGGAGGCGCAACAGCGGCCAATCAGGTTGAAGGCGGTGTTTTAGAAGGTGGGCGCGGGCTATCCAATATTGATTTGCTGCCAGTTGGTTCCGACCGTGCGGCTATTGCCAGCGGACAGCTGGAGCACCTGCAGTGGGATGAGAAGCATTATTACCCTGCACGTGAAGCGATTGATATGTACCATCATTATAAAGAAGACATTAAACTTTTTGCGGAAATGGGTTTTAAGGTTTACCGCATGTCCATTTCCTGGACACGGATTTTTCCAAATGGCGATGATGCGGTACCCAATCAGGCTGGACTGGACTTTTACCGTGAGATTTTTGAGGAGCTGCGCAAGTATAACATTGAGCCCTTGGTAACTCTGGCACATTTTGATGTGCCGGTGAGTTTGATTAAGCGTTATGGCGGCTGGCGCAGCCGCCGCTTAGTCGAAGCCTATGTTCGCTATGCTGAGACAGTGATGACTGCTTTTAAGGGGTTAGTGCGCTACTGGCTGACTTTTAATGAAATCAATATTCTTATCCACAGTCCCTTTGTAGGAGGAGGCCTGATTTTTAAGGAAGGAGATTCTAAGAAGCAGCTGATCTACCAAGCAGCTCATCACCAGCTTGTGGCATCAAGTCTTGTGACTAAGTTAGCGCACGCTGTTGATCCTGATAATAAAATCGGCTGTATGCTGGCAGGCGGCATGCACTATCCTTATGCCTGCCGGCCGGAAGATTATAAACAGGCGATTGACAGTGACCGTGAGAATTATTTCTTCATTGATGTGCAGGCACGGGGATACTATCCTAATTATGCCAAAAAAATGTTTGAACGAGAAGGTATTGCACTTGCTATGGAAGATGATGATCTTGAGCATTTGAAGGAAACTGTTGATTTTGTTTCTTTCTCCTATTATTCTTCCCGCACAGTTTCTGGTTTTGAAGAGGATTACGAGACAACTACCGGAAACCTTTTTCGCTCTATCAAAAATCCGCATCTCCAATCGACGGAATGGGGCTGGCAGATTGACCCGCTTGGTCTTCGCAATGCCCTTAATCAGCTCTATGATCGCTATCAAAAACCGCTTTTTATTGTTGAGAACGGTCTGGGGGCCAAGGATAAGCCTGACCGAGAGGGTTATGTGGCAGATGACTATCGTATCGATTATATGCGTCAGCACATTCTGGCTTTTAAAGATGCTGTGGCGATTGACGGCGTTGACTTGCTGGGTTATACAAGCTGGGGCTGTATTGACCTTATCGCAGCTAGCACGGGGCAGATGAGCAAACGGTACGGTTTTATCTATGTGGATAAGGACGACGAGGGGAAAGGCAGCCTGAAGCGCACAAAGAAGAAATCTTTTGACTGGTATAAAAAAGTTATTGCATCAAATGGCGAAGAACTTTAAAATAAAAAGAGCAGAAAGGAAAACAATGGCACATCTTCATAAAGCATGGAAAGTTCTATTTGTTCTTTGCGGTTTAGCCGCCGCAGCCATAGGTATTTCTGTGAATACATCAGGTGTTTTTTATTCAGTTGTTGCAGAAGAATTAGGTCTGTTGCGAGGTTCCTTTGCCTTTCATATGACGATTTTTTCTCTGGTGACTGCGGTCAGTGCTCTTTTCGTTCCGAAACTGATGAAAAAAATACCTTTCAAAATCTTGCTGGCTGTTTCTATTATCATAGCTGTAATCGGAACAGGCCTGATGGCAGCCTCAACTGAACTCTGGCAGTTTTATTTACTTGGAGCCATTCGCGGTTTCAGTACCGGACTTTTTTCTGTCCTGACAATTACAATGGTTATTAATCATTGGTTTATGGCTAAGAATGGTTTAGCTACTAGTATTGCCTTGGGTTTTTCAGGGATTATGGGCGCTGTTTTCTCGCCAGTATTTTCAGCCATTATTACTGCCTTTGGCTGGCAGCTGGCCTATGTGGCTGAAGCGGGACTGATTTTACTGCTGTGTCTGCCGTCTCTCTGTTATCCTTTCACTCTTGAACCGAAAAATGAAGGCTTAACTGCATACGGCAGTTTGGAGCAGCTAGAGCAGCCGCCTTTAGCTGTCCCTTATCGGTCGCTGTCGCTGACTTTGCTGGCTATGCTTGTTTTTAGCATTATCGTTAGTTTTATTTCAAGCATGACACAGCATTTACCTGGCTATGCCGAAACGGCCGGCTTATCAACAACTGTAGGAGCAGGTCTCCTATCGATGGGAATGATTGGCAATATCGTTTCGAAATTAATTGTCGGTGCTTTGAGTGACAAAATTGGATCCGTCAGAGCCAGTTTCGTTTTATTAGCAGCCAACACTGCTGGGACTCTGTTGCTTTTATTAGGAAAACCAGCGAGCCTCATGCTGCTGGCAGCCTTTCTGTTTGGTTCCTGCTATGGTCTGGGAGCTGTATCAGTGCCTTTAGTCACACGCACAGTTTTTGGAAATCATAATTATGCCAAGAGATTCCCGATTATTTCCTTTGCAGGAAATACCGGTGCAGCCTTAGCCTTTTCGGCAATCGGCTATATTTATGATTTCACAGGCAGCTACACAGCCGCCTTTATATTGATTATTGTTTTACTTGTATTGAGCTTCTTGGCCCTGCTTGCGGCTAATCGCTCTTAAGTCTCAAAAAGAAGGAGAGGAATATATCTATGAAAATCCGTTTTAGTAAAGATGGGCAGGCAATGCCTGACAAAACTGTTGAGATTCCTATGTCAGCTTTTGATAAAATTGAAGGAACAGAAGTGTATTGGCTGGGGAATGCCAGTATTCTCATTAACAGCCGCGGAACCATTATCTTAATCGATCCGATTTTAGATAGTTTTGATATGCCGCTGCTCATCGATATGCCGATTGATTCTAAAACCATTCCCCGTGTCGACGCTCTGCTTATCTCCCATATTGACAATGACCACTTGAGTTTTGAAACTCTGAACAATATCAAGGCGGTAACTGCCAGTTTCCACGCGCCGGCTCATGTCGCTGATGTGATGAATGAAGAAGGTTTTGATACGCAAGAACATGCAGTCGGGGCAACTTTTTCAGTAAATGATGTGACCATTACAACAACTCCTACACGTCATAATTGGCAAAATCAAATGCCTAAGTATCAGTATCGTGAATGGAAAGAAGAAGAGTATGTCGGTTATTGGCTGGAAACACCAGACGGCAGTATTTGGCTCCCAAGTGACAGTCAGTTGCTGCCGGAGCATTTGGAAATGCCGCAGCCGGATATGATTCTCTTTGATTTCAGTGATAACGACTGGCATATTACCTATGACGGAGCCGTTAAAGAAGCTGATACCTATCCCAATGCTGATCTTATCTGTATTCATTGGGGTTCAATTGATGCAGCAACTTGGAATACCTTTAACGGCAATCCGGAAGATTTGGTGAAAGACGTTGTTAACCCCGAAAGGGTGCATGCTCTCAACGTGGGAGGAAAGCTGAGTTTAAAAGCAAAATCCTAGCTGCAGAAACTAAACTCAGACATCGCTATCTAAAAGCAGCAGCTGTGACAGATTCGAACAGCCGCTGCTTTTTGATAGATATTTGGAGATGATAACCCAAATCTGCCAAATGACAGACTTTTTGATATAATAAAGTATCACTTATTCGGAGGCAGTTATGGTTCTTTTATCTAAGAAAAAGGCACGCCATGTGATTGAAGAAATTATTGCTCTTTTTCCAGATGCTAAGCCTAGTCTGGATTTTCGCAGTCATTATGAACTTTTGATTGCGGTGATGCTGTCTGCTCAGACAACAGACGCAGCCGTTAATAAGGCGACTCCAGCACTGTTTAAACGTTTCCCAAGTCCCAAAGAAGCAGCAGAGGCACGCCCTGCTGATATTGAACCATATATTTCTAAGCTAGGACTTTACCGCAATAAGGCCAGATTTATGCATGAACTATCCATTCAGCTTTTAGAGCGCTTCGACGGACAGGTTCCTAAGACTAGATCGGATCTGGAAAGTTTGCCTGGTATTGGTCGGAAAACTGCCAATGTTGTCCTATCAGTAGGTTTTGGTATCCCGGCTTTTGCAGTAGATACGCATGTTTCCAGAATCTGCAAGCACCATAAGATTGTTAAACAGTCTGCCACGCCTTTGGAGATTGAAAAGCGCGTGACAGATGTTCTGCCGCCTGAACTTTGGCTGCCTGCCCATCAGGCTATGATTATTTTCGGCCGCACCATCTGTCATCCAAAGAATCCTACATGTGACCAGTATCCGCAACTCTATCAGTTTGACTCATTGAATAAAAAATAGTTTATTTAGAAATGATGGAGTGACGGGAAATGAAGCGGCTGGGCCAAAGCTGATTTAGATGATATGGCTGCTGTTATACAGCCCGTCCTCATTGTTAATGGTGACAAAGACATGATGGTTCCTACAGAAAATTCTTATATGATGCATGAGACAATTAAAAACAGTCAGCTGCTGAACTATCCCAATGCCGGCCATGGCTCACTTTTTCAGTATGCTGAACGATTTGCAAGTGACGTATTTAGTTTTCTGGGAGAGTGACTGCAGCAAAAACAGTTTTAATAATTGCTGCAGCAGATTGTACAGAAAAACTTTAGGAAAAATACTGGTTCTTGGCTGACACTCTTAATTTGTTGCCTGTGTTTTGTTTATTGACGCGCACAGCTCCCCTGCATTTCTTGATGATACAGTTCTTCGCAAGTTTAAGACCGGATAAGTTTTAGACTGAGCTTAAGCTCTTTAAATTTCCCATGCCCTTGTTTTTGAACAGTTCTGTACTGGTCACAAGTGAAATCTTGTTTATAGCTTTCGGGCATGCGCAGGCTCTTGGTTCTATATCATTAGTTTAGGCTCTCTTTTTCTGCCCTTGCCATTTTTTTGATCTGTTTCTGATATGATATAATAGCATTATAGCAAAGCCTGATGCTGTTTAGACAGTGAAATAAAGGCAGTCAAAAATGGAGGAGATTGATGCAGCTTAAGTTTTTTTCAGAACCTTTTTCGGTTTGCAAAGTAGAAGATTACAGCCAGGTTAATTGGGAACAACCCTATATTTTTACCGGTCAGACAGACGAAGAAAAATCTTTGGTCTGTCCGACTCGGTGCGTCCCGGTCAATACGACAGCGCGTGAGGACGGCTGGTCTGCTTTTCGTATTGAGGGAGAGCTGGATTTTTCGCTGATTGGGATTTTGGCGAAAATTTCTGGCCTGCTGGCAGATCAGGGTATCAGTATTTTTGCACTATCGACTTTTAACACTGACTACATCCTTATAAAAACCAATCAAGCGGCTGCAGCCAAAGAACTATTAAAAAAAGCCGGCTATGGTGTGGTGTAAAGTCTATTCATTAAGAAATGCTTTTTTCGTATTTGCTTTTTTAAACTGATTTGAAAAATGCTGCTGTCTTCAGTTTTTTTGATATATCGGCAGAGTACTGTTTAGAATTTTGAAAAACATTGAGCTTAGCTACAATGTTTTTTTGAGTTTATAATGAAAAAATGATCCCTTAATTATTAAAAAATTATTCTTAAAATAGTTTTAGTTTTGTTTACCATTTTTAATAAGCGGCAGCATAAAATAATACAAATTGCCTAACTGCCCTTGATAATGGATCTCTTGATTTTGATAAAGAACTTTGGTTACTTTGAAATGGTCTTGAAAAGGCGGCCACATAGCAACCATCCCTTGTACAAATAAATCGTGACTGTCATAGTGCAGCTGGTGTTCAGAGTTATAATCATCTAAATAATAAATATCAATCATAATTACCCTCTTTTACTGTTTTTTATAGCCTTCCATGGGAGCCATTTGCTGACCGAATTCCTGTTTAACAGTATTAGTGGTAAAATCAATGGCGTCTTTATAAGTCGTTAGAAGGTAATCCTGCATTCCGGCAGGGATAGCTAAATCGTCCATATCTACAGGGTTTAATTGATAACGGATTGATTTTTCACTATTTGTTTCAACTTTTTGCACCCATTTGGGTTCATTGATTAAAGAACGGCCTAGTGCAATAAAATCTGCTCCTAATGCCATGGCGGCTTGAGCATCTGCAGGGGATTTGATCGTTCCGACAGTAATGAGAGGAACAGACGGATTAAGTACCTTTTTAAAATGGCTAACTAATGGTACTGTATCGTTCTTATTATTTAAACTTGTCCGATTATAGCTTCCGATAGAGAGATGAAGATAATCAATATCGTTTTGAATTTCTTCAACAAAATCAAGACTGTCCTCCAGACGAATCCCTGGAGTTTCCAGTTCTTCTGGAGACAAACGGTAGCCAAGAATAAAATCTGTTTTTGCATATTCTGAAATAACAGTTTTAACCGCCTTTAATATTTCTTTAGCAAAACGCATCCGCTCTCTGCGGCGGCCACCCCAGCTGTCTGTCCGGCGATTGGAGTGCGGTGAAAAGAATTGCTGGATAAGATAAGTATTGGCACCATGGATCTCCACACCATCAAAACCAGCTTGAATAGCTCGTCTTGTTGCCTTAGCAAAATCCTGAATAATTTCGTCAATTTCATTTTCAGATAGGGCTCGGGGTTCTTCAGAATTTGGTGGCCATTCAGCGGCAACAGCAGAAGCAGAAACAGGCTGTTCCCCTCTTAAGATGGCTGTAGTAGATTTTCGTCCGGCATGAAAGAGCTGTATAATGGCTTTAGTGTCATTGATTTTAATCACATTGGCTAGGCGCTGTAACTGACAAAGGTATGCATCATTCCAAACTGCCGGACCGCCTTCAAACCCCTTTCCTAACGGATGAACACTGAAGGCTCCCGTAATCAGCATGCCGACCCCGCCGCTGCGCATGCTATAATAGCGGATTTCATCGTTAGTGAGTGCACCGTTATAATAACTGGACTTTGTTGTCATAGGTGCCATAGCTACACGGTTTTTGAGGGTTGCTCCGTTTTTTAAAGTATAGGTCTGTAAAAAATCATATTGAGGCATTTGCTTTCTCCTTCTATTTTTGATATCTTAATTTTAAAACATGCCTATCTTTTTGACAAGAACGCACAAAAAAGATAGGTACTATCATAAAGGAGAGTATTGTGTTGAAAAACAATGAAGCTATTGAAGAAAATATCAATATGGAACCATTTAATCGTGCTTTATCACTTATCAGCGGCAGATGGAAAATGCATATTCTTTTTTGGTTATCAGAATATGGCATTATGCGCTATGGAGAGATAAAAAAAGCCCTTGGCAATATCACCCATAAGATGCTTTCCAGTCGGCTGAAAGAATTAGAAAAAGACGGATTGATTATCCGTCAAGAGTATGCTCAGGTTCCCCCAAAAGTCGAATACAGTCTGTCGGATGTAGGAGAAGAACTCATCCCCTTACTTCGCCAAATTTGTCAATGGGGCCGTACTTATACCGATTGGGAAGAAAAAGCGGCTAAATAGTTTTGCAGTAAACGTTTAGCTGTGGGAATGATCTTATCTTTATAATCTGACAAGCACCAGTCGAAAACGCTGCCTTTGATTAAAATACAGATGTCTGCACTTAACTTGTAGCTATCTGTTGTTTCGCTCAGCATTCCTTTTTGGATTGCTTTTTTTATGAGCTCTTGAGAATCAAACATGACTGTCCCTTTTAAGAACTGCCCTTCAGCTTCTCCCATATAACGCGCCAGTGAACTGTTGTTTCCTGTATAAAACTGACGCATAAACGGTTTGCCTAAATCCTGATATTGTTGCAGTAATGGCAAATAAACGGCAAAAATTTGTTCACTTAGAGAGTATTCATTACAGCATTCGATTGGACTATTGGCAAGGGACTGGGTCAGGCAGTAGCCCAATAAATCATCTTTATCCCGAAAGTAGTAGTAGAAAGTTCCCGTTGATAAACCGGAACGGCTACAGATAGCACGAACATTAAGAGATTCTCCATTTTTAATTAGTTCTAAAGCGGTCGTTATTAGATGTGAACGGCTATCCTTATTTTTCTTGCTTGTTTGCTTTGAAGGTCGTCCGGCAGGCATTATTTTCTCCTTGATATTTTTTATTGACATTATATCGAACATGTTCTATAATAGCAAGAAAAAGAAATAGAACACGTTCTATTACTAGGAGGATTGATTCTTATGAAAGTTACTTATTGGTCTGATTTTGCTTGTCCATATTGCTATATTGGCGAAACACGTTTAAAAAAAGCAATTCATAAGTTAAAGCTGGAGAACATTGTAAACTTTGAAATGAAAGCATTTCAGCTGGATCCTTATGCACCTGTGCAATCAGTTGGGCCTACTCAGAAGCGTTTTGCTAAAAAATATGGTATTTCCTACGAGCAAGCAGGTCAGCGAATCGAGCAAATTTCTGCCTTAGGCAGACAGGAAGGTTTAACTTTTAATTATCTCTCTACTTTATTTACAAACACGATGGATGCTCACCGTTTAACAAAGCTTGTTCAGGAAACTGGCAGCGAAGAACAGATAGGGGAACTGAAGTCAGCACTTTTCCAAGCCTATTTTGCTGATAATAAGGAATTAGCTGATCACGAAGTTCTTTTAGCAGCTGCTGTGCAAGTTGGTCTCGATCAGGAAACTGTACAGACATTTTTAGAAGGGGAGCGTTTTAAGGAACAAGTTCTTGCTGATCAAGAGGAGGCGAGACAATTGGGAATTTCGGGAGTACCCTATTTTGTCATTGATGATCGTTATGCTGTTGCCGGAGCACAATCGCAGCAAGGTTTCGAAACAGCTATACGTCAAGCTTATCTCGAACAGTTTTCAGAATCCGAATCTGATGACAACTTATCATGCGGACCAGAAGGCTGCCGAATTTAGTACTTAAAAGAGAGTTAGTCTTATGATTCAAAAAATTTCCGTCTCTGATTTTTTCGCCGTCAATACTTATTTTGTTATTGACGAAATCAGTCAGTCTGGTTTTATCATTGATCCGGGAGCACAAGGCGAACTGCTTCTGCAGGTTATTGAGCAACAGCGGTGGCAGATTGAAAAGATACTGCTGACACATGGACACTTTGATCATACTGGAGCTGTAGATTTTTTAAGAGAGAAACTAGGGATTAATGCCTATGCGCATCCAAAAGCACAGAGCTACCTTCTCGACCCTTATTTTAATCTATCTCGTCAATGTGTTGGAGGCAGAGTCGTTCAAAACGTCCTTCCTTTTGGTTCTGACCGTATACTATTAAGAAACAATCCGCAGTTTTATCTCGATATTAAACATACACCTGGACATTCACCAGATTCAGTCAGTTTTTATGCTGCTAAGGATAAAGCACTAATTGCAGGTGATACCATTTATCAGGGAGGATTAGGGTTGACGCATTTTCCAGGAGGTCAGTTATCAGAATTAAAGAAGAGTATCCAGAAAGTTATTTTCTCTTATGATGGTTCTGTTCACATCTATTCAGGCCATTCTCAACCACTGACAGTCGCTGATTTGAAGGAAAAAATAGTTTTTAATAACTAATTTCTACTTTATAATAGTTCTGGCAGAACTGTACAGCAGCAAATCCCATTATCGTAAAACATAAAAGATCTCTTTGAAAATAAGAGACCTTTTATTTTATCCCAAACTCTGCTTAAGCCAATATCTATCGCTCTGTTATCGACTGCAGTGTTTTATACAGGAAAGCTACCAAAATAGTTCAGCCAAAATAGTAATGAGACCGCAGCATTTATAATGAGCGAGTCGATCTCTGGCTGTACAGACGCTGAAACTGATAACTATATTCCCTGAAGCGCAAGCTTTATTTCTAAAGGGAATGCAGTTGGAGTGCTTTGAAGTTTAAAAACAGTCAGTCGCTATAGTGTTTAAAACAGAGAATATACTGTTTTCTTCACCAGCAAAGTCTCTTATTTTTGCTCGAGCAAAGCAGTGACACCGCTGTTTGTCAGGAGAATAGCAGTATTGATAACGTCTTCTAGGGGAGTTGTTTTACCTTCCTCCACCCATTGGCGGTATAGAGCTAAGCCAGTATTCTGGACAAAATTCAGGAGACTGACCCGCTGAAAGTCATTGAGCCGGTCAATTTTTGGACTTTTTGACCATGTTGCCGCCATAACCATATCAACCATATCCTGACGGATATCGGAATAGGAAGAATGGCTGATGGTGATTTTGTCATAAGCCTGACCTTGCTGAGCTGAGAATTCGAAGAAAGCCCGCTGCATCTTGGATAGGTCTTCCGGCAGCCTATAATCTTTGATGCGTTCAATATAGGCTTCGGCGTATGTTTCCTGCATTTCAGCCAGTAAATCATCCAATGTGGGATAGTAGCGGTAGAATGTTTTTTTATTGATCATAGCCCTTTTGGCCAGCTCAGTTACCCTTATTTTTTCATAATCTATTTCACAAATCAGACTTTCAAAGGCTGCGTAAATATTTGAAATAGTACGCTGAACGCGCAGATCTTCATAACCGGTTAATCTCATGACAATCTCCTTTAATTAAGATACAAAAGCCGTAAAAAGAGCAAAGCAAAAATAGGAAAATGGGTGAAGAGCCGCTAAGACTCAAGGAAATTTTATACTCACAGAGCAGCTACACTCGTAAGTCGCTTAAGCTTCCTACGATTGTGGCTCTTTTTGACACAGCGTTTAGGATGTGTTCAATTGTAATGTTTGTTCGCTGTTATTATAACATAGGATAAATAAAACAGTAAAAGCAGAGGAAATGGTATTTATAACATTTTGTTGAGCACAGTGTTATGCACTGTTTATCAGCTATCAGCTTGCCTTTACAAGTATTTTAGAATTTGGCTTATTGATCAATTCAGGTATAATGATAATAAGCCAACTGCTTGCGAAAGGGGGACCGAGACTGTGCATATTGAAAAAATCAAATATTTTATTGACCTCTATGACTGCCGGAGCTTTACGGAGACTGCCAGAAAAAATTATATCTCTCAAGCTTCTGTCAGCCAGTATATCACCAGCCTTGAAAAGGAATTTGCGGCCCAGTTTTTTGATAGGAATGTGGCACCGATTCGGCCAACACATGCCGGAAAATTATTTTACAATAATGCTAAATTGTTACTGAGACAATATGAGGAGAGCAAAAAGCAAATACAGAATCTGTCTGAAAGAAGTGTTCCCAGAATAGCTTTAGCCTACACATCTTTGAGTGATTTAAAGCTATTGCTACCCCTTATTGTTACTCTTAAACACAAACAGACTGCTATCGATATTGAACTTGAAAAAGTTGACTGCAAAGCTATTCAGTCATACCTGATTAAGGGGATAAGCGATGCGGCTCTTTCATTCTCAGAAGAATTTACTGATCCATCCTTACATCATATCCTGTTAAAATCAGGAAAATATAGTGCTTTAGTTCCACAGGGCCACCCGCTTTTTGACAAAAGAGCCATTTCAGTTCAGGAACTTTATACCTATCCTTTATTAATGCTGAGTGAAGAAAGTATGGGGGAAACTTTCTTAACTATGAAAGAAAGATCTTTGGAAGATGGCTATTTTCCTAATATTGCCAGGACAGTCAATGATTTTGAGGAAGCTTTCTTCTATATTTTGTCAGAACAGCTGATTGGTTTTGGAACTGAAGACTATAATCTTGACCATTTAGATGGTCTGATACGCAATATTCCCATTCAAGGCAGTAGACATAGCTACAAGATCATTTTAGCTTATAAAAAAGATGAGCAAAATAAAGATCTGTCAGTCTTTTTAGAATTACTAAAGGGCTGTAATTATAAAATAAAATAGGTCATAAGAAAAACCAATGAACTTTTCGACAGCGTTTACATTATAATAGACTTATCAAATATAAAAGCGAGGAAGATGAGATGGCAAAACTTTTATTAACCGGTGTTGATGGCAATTTAGGCGGACTTGCTGCTGCTTATCTTTTAGAATTAACCGATAAAGATAATCTTATTTTCGGCGGCTACAGTCAGGAAGCGCTGGACAAATACGGTCAAGCAGGTGTGGAAACGCGCCGGATGAATTTTAATCACGCTGAAGGGCTGGCAGAGCAATTTGCGGGTGCGGACACTCTCGCTCTGATTTCGATGCCTTTTGTTGGTAAAAAACGTCAGGCGGCTCATAAAAATGTTGTTGATGCTGCGAAAGCAGCCGGGGTCAAGAAAATCATTTACACTTCTTTGGTTAATGCTGCTGACCCGGAAAATCCCAGTGTTGAGAAAATTGACCATGCCTATACTGAAAACTATATCGAAGAATCTGGTTTAGATTATATTTTTCTGCGCAACTCACAGTATGCAGAGGCAATGATTACCAATTACTTCACCTTTGTACACGCCAATGCGCCGCTGGCAAACAGTCTGGGAGATGGGAAAATGGCCTATATTTCCCGTAAAGACTGTGCTAAGGCGGTGGCCCATGCCCTTTTAGCAAAAAATCTGCATCATTCTATTCAAAATATTAATGGTCCAGAATTGCTGACTATGGCAGAATTCGTAGAGATTGGCAATGAAGTCACAGGGAACAGTATTTCTTATCAGGCGATTAGCGATGAAGAAAATTATGCTGTTTTTGATGCTATGGGAGTGCCGAGGACAACAGACGGAGAATTCAAGGACGACTCCGAAGCTCCCTTTTCTTCAGAAGGGATGGTGACTTTTGCCCAAGCTATTCGTGAAGGGAAGATGGACGTCTTTACAGATGATTTTGAGCAGCTGACTGGAGCAAAGCCCTTGACGGTTCGTTATATGTTTGAACATGAAGCTGATTTTCAAGTCGGTCAGCGCCATTCGGAAGATCATTAGGAGGAGAGACATATGACAAAAATTATTGTTAACGGTGTTGATGGTAATTTTGGCTCACAGGTGGCTAAATTTATTCAAAACTTACTGCCAAAAGAGGCTCTGCTTTTTACAGCTCCGCAGAAAGAAGCATTGAAACCCTATCAAGACCTTGGGATTGCTACTGCTGTAGCTAATTTTAATAGTCAGGAAAATCTGATTAACGTATTTGCTAACGCCGATAAAGTTCTGCTGATTTCGATGCCTTTTGTCGGTGAGAAACGCAGGCGGGCGCATCAAAATGCGGTGGAAGTCTGTGTTAAAGCCAATGTTCGGCAAATTGTTTATACATCTGTGCTTTCCGCCAGCCACCCCTTAAATCCCAGTGTCGAAAATACTGACCACAGTTTTACTGAAGCAATCATCCAAAATACACCGCTCGACTATATCTTTCTGCGCAACTCCCTGTTTGCTGAAGCTTTTATCAGTGACTATTTGAGAGCAGCAGAAGCTAAGGAAGAGACGATTTCAAAGAATATGGGTGATGGCCGTGTTTGGTTCATTTCTCGCCGTGATGCAGCCTTTGCTGCCAGCTGTGCTTTAGCCAACGACTTACTGCATAGGGAAGTGCTGAATATTAACGGTCTTGAGCCGCTGTCCTATCAAAACTTTCTCGATACTGCCAATGCGGCTACCGGAAATCGTATTACCTATACCAAGCTGTCTGATGATGAACTGTATGCGTATTTTGATTCTATTGGGGTACCCAGAAATACAGACGGCGACTTTAGTAAGAGTCCGATTCAAGCGACTTCAGAAGGTATGGTAAGCTTTGGTACAACTGTTACAGAAGGTTTTCTCGATGTCCCAGTCAGTGATTTTGTTAAACTGACCGGGCGGCAGCCCTTATCGCTGGCAACCATGTTTGAAAAACAAGATGATTATCTCTTAGGAGAACGGCATACAGTGGAAGATGATGATAAGTGAAGTGAAGCATAGAAATGTTTCCTGAAACCCTAAGTTTTTTAAGTGAATCGATTCATTCCTATAGTTCTTCAGTTCGTCCATATCAAGTGTTTTCAGCATTTTAAAATAAAGATTGTCACCTACTTCTTTGTTTCTCAACTCAAGATATTATAGAGTCATGACGATTATCTAAGCAGAATCTTAGGTAAGCAGACTTTTAAGGTATAGTGGCATATTTCTCGGAAAAACGAGCTAGGGAAATGACTGGCATTATTTTTCTTTTTGAAATCGATTTCAAAAGTGGTATAATAAGGTTATGTAACCATAATTACTGTGTGGGAGGTATTGCCTGCCTATTTACCTTGTCTGTGCTGGAATCTGTTAGGAACTGGTCTTTTAGAAGCGGTTCAGAGAAGGCAGAACAGAGCAGATTTTAGAAGACTCTCATGCAGTTCACATTAATAAAAGGAGGAAATTATGGCCTATAAAACAACTTATCCCTATACAAATGAAGTTCTTAAAGAATTTCCGAATGCTTCAGATGCTGACTTAGAAAAAGCTCTGGCTGAAGGCCATGCTCTGTACAAAAAATGGCGCAGTGAAGGGGGCTTGGCAGAGCGCCGGGAGCAGCTTCATAATGTGGCAGCTATTTTACGCCGTGATACAGACAAATATGCTGAAGTGATGACTAAGGATATGGGCAAGCTTTTTGCAGAAGCTAAAGGAGAAGTCGAATTATGTGCGGATATAGCAGATTATTTTGCTGATAAGGCTGAAGCCTTTTTAGAACCGCAGCCCTTGGAAGACACGCACGGTGATGCTTATTATCTCAAGCAAGCTGTCGGGGTGCTGTTTATGGTTGAACCATGGAATTTCCCTTTCTATCAAATTATGCGGGTCTTTGCTCCTAACTTTATGATTGGAAATCCGACGGTTCTAAAACATGCTTCTATTTGCCCTGGATCAGCCCAAGCATTTGAAGACTTGGTTCTGGAAGCCGGTGCACCTGTAGGTTCTTTTAAAAATCTTTTCTTATCTTATGGCCAAGTAAGCAAGGCTATTGCTGATCCGCGTGTACAGGGAGTTGCTCTGACCGGATCCGAACGAGGCGGTGCTTCAATTGCTGCTGAAGCCGGCAGCAATCTGAAAAAATCAGCACTGGAACTGGGCGGCAATGACGCTTTCCTTATTTTAGAAGATGCAGATTTTGATTTGCTGAAAGACACGATTTTCTTTGCACGTCTCTATAATGCAGGTCAAGTTTGTACCTCGTCCAAACGCTTTATTGTAGTGGGGGATGACAACTATGAAAAATTTGTTGATATGGTTGTAGAAACCTTTAAAACGGCTAAGTGGGGCGATCCAATGGATCCGCAGACAACATTGGCTCCGCTGTCATCTGCAGAAGCTAAAGCAGAAGTGCTGGAACAAATTAAACTGGCTGTAGATAATGGTGCTAATGTTGCTTACGGCAATGAAGTTATTGATCATCCAGGCAATTTTGTGATGCCAACAGTGCTGACAGATATTACTGAAGAAAACCCTATTTATAATCAAGAAATCTTTGGACCGGTTGCTTCTATTTACAAAGTAGCTTCTGAAGAAGAAGCGATTGCATTGGCAAACGATTCCAGCTACGGACTTGGCGGAACAGTCTTCAGTAAGGATATTGATCATGCCAGAGAAGTGGCAGCAAAAATTGAAACTGGTATGAGCTTTATCAATTCCGGCTGGACAACCCATCCTGAAGTACCGTTTGGCGGTATTAAAAATTCCGGTTACGGCCGCGAATTGAGTCATCTTGGTTTTGATGCTTTTGTCAACGAACACTTGGTTTTTGTACCCAAAAACTAACTGACAGATAAGCCGGCATATAACTAATTAAACTGGGAAATGCAGCGACTGCAAATAAGCCTTCTGCATTCTCAGTTTTTTTAATTTTTGAACAGTTGAAATCGAATGAAGAACATCACTCTCGCCTTCTGATTTTTAAACTCGGAAAAGCGGCGGTCTTTTTGCTATAATAGCATTATGAACGATCTGATTAAACATAAACTGGAGCTCCTGCCAGACAGTCCTGGCTGTTATATCCATAAAGATAAAGACGGGACCATTATTTATGTGGGCAAGGCGAAAAATCTGAAAAACCGTGTACGCAGCTATTTTCATGGCAGCCACAATACTAAAACGGAGCTGCTGATATCCGAAATTGCTGATTTCGAGTATATTGTGACAGGCTCTAATACGGAAGCCCTTCTGCTTGAAATTAATCTGATTCAGAAAAATCTGCCTAAATATAATATCAGGCTTAAGGACGATAAATCTTACCCTTTTATCAAAATTACGGTAAATGAAACGTATCCGCGCCTGATGATTACCCGGCAGGTGAAAAAAGACGGAGGCCTCTATTTCGGGCCCTATCCCGATTCAGGTGCGGCAACAGAAATTAAGCGGCTGCTGGATAGGATTTTTCCTTTTAAGAAATGTAAGAATCCGCCTGGAAAAGTCTGCTTTTACTATCATTTAGGGCAATGTCAGGCACATACGGTCTGTCATACAGATCATCAGTATTTTGTTGATATGGCTCAGGATGTCCGGAGTTTTCTTAATGGCCGTAACAACCGGATTATTGATGATTTAAAAGACAAGATGCAAAAGGCAGCGGAGCTCATGGAATTTGAACGGGCTGCTGAGTACCGTGACTTGCTTCAGGCCATTGCGACCCTGCGGACAAAACAGCGTGTCATGAGTCAGGATATGATGGATCGCGATATTTTCGGCTATGCTGTTGATAAGGGCTGGATGTGTGTCCAGGTTTTCTTTGTCCGTCAGGGGAAACTCATCCAGCGCGATGTCAATATGTTTCCTTATTATAACGAAGCTGAGGAAGATTTTTTAACCTATATTGGGCAGTTCTATCAAGATAAGAAGCATTTCGTTCCCAGAGAAATCTTTATTCCGTCAGATATTGATTCAGATTTAGTTAAGGCAGTTGTTGACAGTAAGATTATCAAACCGCAGCGCGGGGAGAAGAAGCAACTGGTCAGTCTGACTGTCAAAAATGCCCGTGTCAGTCTGCAGCAAAAGTTTGATTTACTGGAAAAAGATCTCAAAAAAACAGACGGAGCTGTTGAGAATATCGGCACCCTTCTCAATATTCCAAAACCAGTCCGCATTGAGGCTTTTGATAATTCCAATATTCAGGGGACCAGTCCGGTGGCAGCTATGGTTGTTTTTGTTAATGGGAAACCCAGCAAAAAAGATTACCGAAAATTTAAAATCAAGATTGTCATCGGCCCGGATGATTATGCCAGTATGCGTGAAGTTATCTATCGCAGGTACAGCCGTGTTATGCGTGACGGCTTGACACCGCCTGACCTCATTATTATCGACGGCGGCCAAGGTCAAGTGAATGTTGCCCGCGATGTCATCGAAAACCAACTGGGGCTGGATATCCCAATTGCCGGTCTGCAGAAAAATGACAGGCACCAGACTCATGAACTGCTTTTTGGAGATCCCTTAGAAGTGGTTGAACTGCCAAGAAACTCGGAAGAATTTTTCCTTTTACAGCGTATTCAGGATGAAGTGCACCGTTTTGCCATTACTTTTCACAGGCAGCTGCGTTCGAAGAATTCCTTTTCGTCTAAGCTGGATAATGTAGCAGGCCTGGGACCTAAGCGCAAACAGCTCCTGCTGAGACACTTTAAAAACCTGCATAATATCCAAGAAGCCAGTGTTGATGACATCGTCAGCTGCGGTGTACCGCGAAATGTTGCGGAAGCACTGAAAGAGCAGCTGACAGCGAACACCGAAAAAGAAGAGTGAGCGGGTTCTTTAAAACCATTGTGACTGAACAGTTGCTAACCTAAACAGCTGTTTAAAGCTGTCCAGAAAAGTTTTGTTTCCAGTTATCCTTAGCGGCTGATACCTAAAAAGCCTTTATTCCTATTTCTGATAACTTAGCTCATTTTATGGTAAAATAGAGTGGACAATACATAGAGAGATAGGAAGGTTATCATGAAATTTCTGGAATTGAATAAAAAGCGTCATGCGGTTAAAAGTTTTAATGACCAAGTGCTTGATTTTAAAGATTTACGGACGGCTATCGAGGTTGCCAGTCTGGCTCCCAGTGCCCATAATATTCAGCCTTGGAAGTTTGTTGTGGTTAAGGAAAAAAAGGAACAGCTAGCTGAAAAACTGCCGGCCCTGAATAGAAAACAAGTGGAAGAAGCGCAGTATGTTGTAGCACTTTTTACGGATACTGATTTACAGCAGCGGGCTCGAAAAATTGCCCGCATCGGCAGTAAAAATCTGTCAGATGATTTAATCAGTTATTATATGGAAACCCTGCCGGCACGTATTGCTCACTTTGACCGAGAAACAACAGGAGAATATCTGGCTGTTAATGCTGGTATTGTGGCTATGAATCTGGTGCTGGCACTGACTGATCAGGGAATTGCTTCCAATATCATCCTCGGTTTTGATAAAAAAGATGTGCAGTCTGTTTTGGACATTGACCAGCGTTTTCGCCCGGAACTTTTGGTTACAGCGGGCTACAGCGATTCTAAGCCGGAGCCAAGCTATCGTTTGCCGGTTGATGATATGATTGAAAGACGTTAAGAAAGAGGCAGTAAAAATATGGCAATTGATTTTCAGGCAGAAGTAACTAAACGCCGTGATGCGATGATGGCTGATTTATTGGCCTTGCTGCGGATTAATTCCGAGCGCGCTGATCATCTGGCTGACGCGCAGCACCCTTTTGGCCCTGGTCCAGTCCAGGCTCTGGAAACGTTTCTGGCTTTGGCTGAGCGAGACGGCTATCAGACACGCAATATTGACAATTATGCCGGTCATTTTGAGTACGGTCAAGGGGATGAGGTTTTGGGAATTTTTGCCCATTTGGATGTGGTGCCTGCTGGCAGCGGCTGGGAAACGGATCCTTATGAGCCAGTTCTTAAAGACGGTAAGCTCTATGCCCGCGGTGCATCAGACGATAAAGGGCCGACTATGGCTTGCTATTATGCTCTAAAAATCATCAAGGAATTAGAGCTCCCAGTTTCTAAAAAAGTACGTTTTATCGTCGGTACAGATGAAGAATCCGGCTGGGCGGATATGGATTATTACTTTGAACACAGCGGGGTTGAAAAGCCTGACTTTGGTTTTTCACCAGATGCGGAGTTTCCGATTATCAATGGTGAAAAAGGCAATATCACACAGTATCTGCATTTTTCCGGCAGTAATGGCAGTGATTTTGTCCTGCACTCTTTTGAGGGAGGGCTGCGGGAAAATATGGTTCCTGAATCGGCAACAGCTGTTTTTTCTGCAAAAAAAGCCCGCTTTGCAGAAATAGAGACTGAGCTGTCGCAGTTTGCTGCCAAAAATGATCTGCGGACAGAGCTTACACAGGATAATGACCTGTTCACTATCACAGTTACCGGCAAATCAGCCCATGGGATGTCCCCTCAGGCAGGAATCAACGGTGCTACTTACTTGGCATCCTTTCTGAGCCGGTTTAGCTTTGCTGGCGCAGCCAGAGATTATCTGAATCTTGCAGGCTGCATTCTGCATCTGGACTATTATGGTGAAAAAACCGGGGTTGCTTACACCGATACTAAAATGGGGGCATTAACTATGAATCCCGGTATTTTTCGCTTTGATGCAGCTTCTGATGATAATACGATTGCTCTCAATTTTCGTTTTCCTCAAGGGACAAGCTCAGAAACCATTTATCAGCAGCTGACCAAACTTCAGGGGCCCGAAAGGGTGACCGTAAGCAAACACCTGCATGAACCGCATTATGTTCCGCCGACAGATTCTTTAGTGTCGACCCTGCTTAATGTTTATGAAAAACAGACAGGGCTTAAAGGGGACGAACAAATTATCGGCGGCGGCACTTTCGGGCGTCTCCTTGAGCGTGGTGTAGCTTACGGCGCTATGTTCCCCGGCTATGAAAATACGATGCACCAAGCTAATGAATTTGCGGATGTTGAAGATTTGTACCGAGCTGCAGCTATTTATGCTGAAGCTATCTATGAATTGATAAAATAGCTTGTAATGGAGAAGGCTGCGGCCTTCTTTTTGCTTATGATACAAGGTGGTCTGTGCAGAGTAAGGACCTAGGGGACAAGCTATCATCGTTTTTTTATTGCAATATTCAGAAAAATAAGACTATTATTAATTTTATGTATTTTCTGAAATAATACCGGAAATAGGCTTGAATTTCCATTTTCTAAGTGCTAGAATGAGGGCATAGATTTTACATCATTTGTTAATAGTACAAAAGCAAATTGGGTTTAATCAGGTAGCTGAACTGCAGCTTTTATGCATATACGGCTGTAGTCTTCCCCCCTTATTTTTATATCATTTTTATAGAAATAAGCAGATTAAAGGAGTTGAAAATGAAAAAAGTTATGGATAAGCAAAATCGCTTTGCTTTTAGAAAACTGAAAATCGGGCTGGTTTCAGTAACAGTTGCTTTTATTTTTGGAGCAGCTGGACAGGTTGCAGCTGAAGAAGGAACAGTCCCGGAAACAGTCCAGACTGCAGTAGAGCCAGAAACAAGTGCCAGTGCTGTCGAAGCGGCTGCATCCGAAATTGCTGAGAAAGCTGCCGTTCCTGTTGTTCCGGAAGAAAGTGCTGAGGCTGGAGATGTCATCGATGTTACGGTAACAGAAAGCGGTGTAGTTGCCAGTGAAGAAGGCAATGTCTCTAAAGCTGAAAATACCATTACTGTTCGTACAACCAGTGTTGCTGACCCTAATGAGGCGCCTGCCGATCCTAATCCCAATGTGACGGTTACTGAATCGACGACTAACAGCGAAGATGATAATTACAGCTATACTGTATATGAAAGAGTTACCAAGACCAGCACTGAAGACTATATCCAGGAAGGTGATAAAATCAGTGAGCGGGAAACGACTAATGCTGATATCGTTTTTGTAATCGATCATTCCATCTCTATGGATGTATATATTGATCAGGTGAAGACCAATGTTCGGAATTTTGTCAATGGTTTGCAGAACAGAAATATCTCTGTCAGGCTGGGACTGGTTGATTATGAGTACAATAAAGATGTCAATTATGCCCAATTTGACGGTTCACATTTTACCAGTGATATAGCTCAGTTCATTGCATCTTTGGATGGTATTACGACTGCCGGTGGTTTTGAAGAAGCGACAGTTCCTCTGACTTATATTGCCACACCGGGAAACTATGACTGGTCAGCAGATCCTAATGCCAGACGTTTTGCTGTATTAATCACCGATGAAGATATTGATTATTTAGAAAATTCCCCTAGTTTAGAGGCGACAATTCAGGCTTTAAATGCTGCTAATATCAGTACGACCGTCATTGCCGGCAATTATGACCAAGATGTTTATATGCCGCTGGTTAATGGTACTGGAGGCATCTTTGTTGACATATCCACTGATTTCAGTACAGCTTTGTCGGATGATATTTCTACATGGGTAGTTGAAACAACTCAAGGACGTTTGTTAAAAGTTGTGACAGACCAGTATCATCTTTATGTCGAAGTTATAGCTGTACCTAAAGGAGGAAGCACTGCTGCAGGCTCCACTGTTGATCCGTCAGCTGTAAGTCTTGCGGCGCATAAAGCAGGCAGAAATACTGACCCGGTGCGTTATCACACAGAAGCATTCGTCCAGCAGGCTGCTGTTCTGCCTCAGACAGGAGAAAAGGATCAAGCTTACTTAGTTGGTTTTGGCACAGCGGCTGTCAGCCTTGCTTTAGGTATGGCTGTGAAATCTAAAAGAAATCGCACTCGTGTCTCTAAAAATACTGACTAACCACTTAACGGCCTGAAAATACCCTCAAATAAATGTGAGGGTGGGTTATAATAAAAAGAAAAAGCATCTCTGCAAGCTGTCTAATCTTGCTGCAGAGGTGCTTTTTTATATGAATTCGCCATTAAAGGGCAGCGAAACCCCTCAGAAATTTGTTTAAACGCTTGACGGACAAGTTTTAAGCCGATGTTTAGCTATTTGCCTAAACAGAACTGGCTGAAAAGCTGTGTGATAAGTTCATCAGGAGCTGCATCGCCGGTAATTTCTCCTAGAATTTCCCAAGTTCGTGTCAAGTCTACTTGCAGCAAATCGACCGGCATGTCGAGCGCCAGTCCGTCATTGACTGCCTGCAGGCTGTCGATTGCCTTTTCAATCAGCGCAATATGCCGGGCATTTGAGAGGTAAGTAGCATCCTGTTCAGCAATTCCCGCTTGGTCAAAAAAGAGCTGACTGATGCGTTCTTCAATCTGGTTAGTGTTTTGATGCTTCAAAACAGAAATCGGCAGATAATCTGCCGGCAGATCTTCTGTTTCAATAACCTGAGGCAAATCGGTTTTGTTGAGAAGAACAATCCGGTTGCTGTTTTCGCTCAGCTCAAGCAAGATACGATCCTGCTCAGTCAGCTTTTCAGCGGCATTAAGGACAAGCAGAACTAAATCAGCTTCTTTCAGAGCTTTCTTAGATCGCTCAACACCAATTTTTTCGACTAAATCATCGGTTTCTCTGATACCGGCTGTGTCAATCAATTTTAGCGGAACGCCTTTAATGTTGACATATTCTTCAATAACATCGCGGGTAGTCCCTGCTATATCTGTGACGATAGCTTTATCTTCCCGCAAGAGCTGATTGAGGAGACTGGATTTCCCGACATTGGGACGTCCGATAATAGCCGTTGCCAAGCCTTCCCGCAAAATTTTCCCTTGGCGGGCTGTTTTAAGCAAGTCTTTCAAAAGGTGCTGGAATTCTTGCGTTTTTTCGCGGATCAAAGCCGCTGTAACCTCTTCAACATCGTCATATTCGGGGTAGTCAATATTGACTTCGACCTGGGCCAGAGTGTTTAGAATCTCCTGCCTAGTTTCATTAATAAGCTGAGATAGAGAACCGTCCAGCTGCTTGACAGCCACATGCATGGCCTTATCAGTCTTCGCCCGAATCAAATCCATGACAGCTTCTGCCTGAGCCAAGTCAACACGGCCATTCAAAAAGGCACGTTTAGTGAATTCTCCCGGTTCAGCCAAGCGTGCTCCCTGCCTTAAAATAAGCTGCAAAATTTCATTGGTTACAGCAATACCGCCATGTGTATTGATTTCAATAACATCTTCACGTGTAAAAGTTTTAGGTGCCCGCATAACAGTCACCATGACTTCATCAAGTACAGTCTTATCCTGCGGATCGATAATGTGGCCATAGTTAATGGTGTGAGACGCACTGTCTGTTAAATCTTTTCCTTTAAAAATTTTTTGGGCGATTGTCAGAGCTTCGGTTCCGGAAAGTCTGACAATGGCAATAGCGCCCTCCCCTAAGGGAGTGGCAATAGCTGCAATTGTGTCAAATTCTTTTGTAATACTCATGGTTTTATTGTAACGCAAACTGCGGTAAGGCGCAATTATTTAAAATAAAGGCTTAAGCTGCAAATCACCTTTAAAATGACAGGTGGTAAATAATCCTCTTAACCATTTTTCAAAGTAGAGATTTCCTCGCCGGAAAGGAGTAAGAAGCTGCAACTTTTTTAAAGTTATCATATATAAGAAAATGTTTTCAAATTTAGTTTTAAACTGGTATAATAGTTAGTTGGGAAACAGTCATTTCAGTCAAAAGTTCATCAGGACTTTATTACAAAATGACGAGTAAGCCGATGCAGATATCCAAGGACTGCAGCTGTCTTCCAGATGTTTTGCAGGGGTTGCGCAGACGAAATCGGAGATTTCGGGTTTACCGACTATTTTCCCATTGCGTTTTTAACGGCCTTTGTATCTTGATGGAATTGAACACGCCCTAAAATCCTAGTGAAAAAGATGGCTGTCATCGTGATGCTTTGGCATCATTTGCCATCTCCTATTTTCATACGGATTTTTTAACGGCCTTTGTATCTTGATGGAATTGAACACGCCCTAAAATCCTAGTGAAAAAGATGGCTGTCATCGTGATGCTTTGGCATCACTTGCCATCCCCTATTTTCATACGGATTTTTTAACGGGCTTTGTATCTTGATGGAATTGAACACGCCCTAAAATCCTAGTGAAAAAGATGGCTGTCATCGTGATGCTTTGGCATCATTTGCCATCCCCTATTTTCATACGGATTTTTTAACGGGCTTTGTATCTTGATGGAGGAGGAATATGGAGGAACTTAAGAAGAAAGCAGGGGTTGCTGCTGCCCAATATGTTTCAGACGGTATGGTTCTTGGTCTTGGGACGGGGTCGACAGCTCGTTATTTTGTTGAAGAGGTCGGCCGGCGTGTACAGGAGGAAGGGCTTTGTGTCATTGGTGTGACAACATCCAGTCAAACAACAGCTCAGGCTGAAAGTCTGGGAATCCCTTTAAAAAATATTGACGAAATTGAAACAATCGATCTCACTGTTGATGGTGCTGACGAAGTTGATTCGGACTTTAATGGGATTAAAGGTGGCGGCGGTGCCTTACTTATGGAAAAAATAGTGGCTACGCTTACTGAACAATATATCTGGGTTGTGGATGAATCCAAGCTTGTGACATCTCTCGGCGCCTTCAAACTGCCAGTTGAAGTGGTTCAGTATGGAGCCGAGTGTCTTTTTCGCCGTTTCCAAAAAAAAGGCTATAGGCCGTCTTTTCGCAGCAAGGAGGGAAAACGTTTTGTAACGGATATGCAGAACTTTATTATCGACCTAGATTTGCAGAAAATTGAAAATCCTTGGACCTTGGCTGATGAGCTTGATCGCACGGTCGGTGTTGTTGAACATGGGCTGTTTAACGGTATGGTCGACCAGGTGATAGTTGCTGATAAAGCAGGTATCAAGAAACTGAATGCTCCTAAAAAAGATATTAGAAAGAAAATGTAAAATGACAAAATTTAAACGTATTCACCTTATTGTGTTAGACTCTGTAGGTATCGGCGCAGCACCGGATTCAGATAAATTTTTTAATGCGGGGACACCTGACAGTGATTCAGATACCCTAGGCCATATTGCCGAAAGCGCAGGATTAGAAGTTCCTCATATGGCCAAACTTGGATTAGGCAATATTCCGCGTGTCCCCAAATTAAAAACGGTTCCGACTGAGAGAGAACCGCTGGGTTATGCTGGTAAATTGGAAGAAGTGTCGCTGGGTAAAGATACAATGACAGGGCATTGGGAAATTATGGGACTCAATATTACGGAGCCTTTTGATACGTTCTGGGATGGTTTTCCGGAAGAAATATTAACGAAAATCGAGGAGTTCTCGGGACGAAAAGTTATCCGTGAAGCCAATAAGCCTTATTCAGGGACGCAGGTCATTGCCGACTTTGGAGAACGGCAGATGAAAACGGGTGAGCTTATTATTTATACATCTGCTGATCCGGTGCTGCAAATTGCTGCTCATGAAGAGGTTATCCCCTTAGAAGAACTTTATAAGATTTGCGAATATGCGCGCTCAATTACTCTTGAACGTCCTGCTCTGTTAGGCCGTATTATCGCACGTCCCTATCTTGGAACACCCGTCAATTTTGTCCGCACGTCCAATCGCAGGGACTATGCTGTCTCACCTTTTGCACCGACTGTTCTTAACCGTTTAGCAGATGCTGGCATTGCGACTTACGGTATTGGAAAAATCAATGATATTTTCAATGGTTCTGGTATTACTCATGATATGGGACATAATAAATCAAACAGCCACGGTGTTGATACATTGTTAAAAACAATGGCCTTGGATGAGTTCGCTGAAGGTTTTTCTTTCACCAATCTTGTTGACTTTGATGCTGTTTACGGTCACCGGCGTGATCCGGAAGGATATCGTGATTGCTTGCAGGAATTTGATCAGCGCCTGCCTGAAATTACTGCTCAGATGCAAGAAGATGATCTGCTTCTCATCACTGCTGATCATGGCAATGATCCAACATATGCAGGAACCGATCATACGCGTGAATATGTTCCGCTGCTGGCTTATAGTCCGTCTCTGACGGGAAGTGGAGTACTTCCAGTTGGCCATTTTGCTGATATTTCAGCTACAGTTGCTGATAATTTCGGCGTGGAAAAAGCGATGATTGGAGAATCATTCTTAGATTATTTGCTATAATGTTATAAGATAAGGTATCAAGCAGTTGCTGCTGAATACAATAATCATTAGGCACTATAAGAGCACAAAATGCTGGGAAAACTGACATATCGCTTGAAGTTGTTACGATTGTGGCATACTTTATCTGCAAAATGTTTTATAAACTGTAGCTTATTTCCGTCTTTTCCGTTCTTAACGGCCTTTGTACCTTGGTGAACTGAACACGGCCTAAGAGCTGTGCAAAAAAGAGACGCAATCGTAGGAAACGCAAGCTGACGTACGAGTGTGGCTGCTCTGTGAGTACAGTCTGTCCTAGAACCTTGCGATTCTTCGTCCAGCCTTCTATTTTTGCTTTGCTCTTTAAAACGCCCTTTGTATCTTAATGAACTGAACACGGGCTAAAATCCTAGTGAAAAAGATGGCTGTCGTCGTGATGCAAGCATCACTTGTCATCCCCTATTTTCATACGGATTTTTATACGCCCTTTGTATCTTAATGGAGGAGTTATGTCGTTATTGGTAAAGATTAAAGAGACACAGGCTTTTCTGGAATCTAAAGGAATACTGCAGCCTGAGTTAGGTTTGATTCTTGGATCTGGTTTAGGGAGCTTGGCAGAAGAAGTGGAGCAGGAAGTTGTGCTTAACTATGCTGATATTCCCAACTGGGGTCAGTCAACTGTTCCAGGACATGCGGGGAAGTTAGTTTATGGCAGCTTGTCTGGCCGCAAAGTTTTAGCCTTGCAGGGACGTTTTCATTTTTATGAAGGCAACAGTTTGGAACTGGTGACTTTTCCGGTTCGTATCATGAAAGCTCTCGGCTGTAAAGGGATAGTAGTGACTAATGCTGCTGGCGGTATTGGCTATGGTCCGGGGACTTTGATGCTGATTACCGATCACATCAATATGACTGGCCAAAACCCATTGATTGGTGAAAATCTTGATGAGTTTGGTCCGCGCTTTCCGGATATGTCCAATGCTTATACAAAAACTTATCGTCAGAAAGCCCAAGCTGCAGCTGAAAAGCTTGGGATAGATTTGGCAGAAGGAATTTACCTTGGCGTGACGGGGCCTTCTTACGAAACACCAGCCGAAATCTTAGCCTTTAAAACCTTAGGAGCGGGAGCGGTTGGTATGTCAACTGTACCAGAAGTGATTGTTGCAGCCCATTCCGGCTTGAAGGTGTTGGGGATTTCTGCCATTACTAATTTTGCGGCCGGCTTTCAGTCTGAGCTTAGCCATGAAGAAGTTGTTGCAGTGACCGAACGGATTAAGGAAGATTTTAAAAAATTAGTTAAAACTATTCTGATAGAATTATAGGAGGAGAAGATGTCAGTTCATATTGAAGCCAAAGCAGGAGAGATTGCCGATAAAATCCTTCTTCCCGGTGACCCTTTGCGTGCTAAATTTATTGCCGAAAATTTTTTAGAAGGAGCAGAATGTTTCAATAATGTCCGCGGTATGTTAGGTTATACAGGAACTTATAAAGGACAGCGGATATCGGTTATGGGAACAGGTATGGGAATGCCTTCTATTTCTATTTATGTTAATGAGCTCATTCGTGACTATGGAGTGAAAAAACTTATTCGTGTAGGGACAGCAGGTTCGATTGATCCGAATGTTCATGTTCGGGAGTTAGTTTTGGCTCAGGCCGCTGCAACTAATTCTCGGATAATAAGCAACGATTGGCCTGAGTATGATTTCCCGCAGATTGCTGATTTTAAACTCTTGGATAAAGCTTATCATATTGCCAAAAGTTTAGGCCTTACCAGTCATGTCGGAACTGTTTTGTCATCAGATGTTTTTTATTCAAGTATGCCTGAGCGCAATATGCAGTTGGGTGAGTATGGAGTGAAGGCAATTGAAATGGAAGCAGCTGCTCTCTACTATTTGGCTGCTAAGTATCATGTTCAGGCCTTGGCCCTTATGACCATTTCTGACAGCCTTGTCCATCCTGAGGAAGATACAACAGCACAAGAGCGTCAGACAACCTTTACTGACATGATGACAGTCGGTTTAGAGACATTGCTTGCAGACAGCAACTAATATTTTTTATTGTGAAAACTGTAATCATTATCCAGAATGATGTTATGGGAAATGATGAAAATGTTATATAAAAAAACTAAACACAAATGCATCGATCATGAATGAAGTGTTTAGTTTTTTATTTATTCATCTTCTCGCGAAATATCGTCGAATTTGACCTCTTCTAAAAGATAGTCAATAAATTTTTCACCCATTTTGGATAAGTTAGCTTTTTCGTGTTTTATATAAATAATTTCAATTTCATCGTCCACATCCAGCGGGATGGAAAGAATATTATCGCCGTTTAAATTGCTATTTAGAATACCGGTGGCTACGGTATAGCCATCAAGGCCGATCAGGAGATTAAAGAGAGTTGCCCGGTCACTGACAACAATAGACTTTGAGTGGGGAATCTGCGACATAATCTCTTCGGAATAATAAAAAGAGTTATGGATTCCCTGATCATAGCTGAGGTAGGGAAAATCTTCCAAATCTTCAATAGTTACTTTTTCTCTGCCGGCCAGAGGGTTGGTTTTGCTGACAAAAATGTGAGGACGGGCTTTAAAAAGTGTTGTGTACTGCAGATGGCTGTCGTCTAACAGTTTAGTCAGCACATCCCGGTTGTAATTAGTTAAAAAAAGGACACCGATTTCTGAGCGGAAATTTTTGACATCATCGATAATCTCCCACGTTCTGGTCTCTCTCAGAAAGAGTTCATACTGTGTCATATCGGTTCCCTTAAGCAAAGAGACAAAAGCGTTGACTACAAAAGCATAGTGCTGAGCAGAAACGCTGAAAAGTTCACGAGAGGCCTCTTTGTTTTTATAACGTTCTTCCAAAAGAGCAGTCTGTTCAACAACCTGACGGGCATAAGAAAGAAATTCAACACCGTCTTTTGTCAAAGTAATGCCTTTAGGATTGCGGATAAAGATTTCAATTCCCATTTCTCGCTCCAGATCCCTGACAGCGTTGGACAGACTGGGCTGAGTAATAAAAAGCTGTTTGGCAGCTTCATTCATACTGCCTGTTTCCACGATTTTGATAATGTAATGTAACTGTTGAATGCGCATAACTTTATTTTAGCCTAAAAAGGTTTATCGGGCAAGCAAAGGAGCTGAAAGATCCAGAATTGTCAAAAGAAACGATTCTGCTGTATCCTTTGAGGGACTGATGATAAATATTGCCGTGAAATGCCAGCAAGGAGAGGTGGCTGTTTTTAATGGTACTCTGTTTTTGGCAATCATCCAATGAAATCCCTTATTGCAGGTGTTTTTGCCTTTCGGAAAAAGTTGTAAAGACATAAAAATAATGGTACACTATATAAGATAGATGATTTTTGAAAAAGCAGGAGAAAAGTTGATGGCATCACGTTCAGGTAAAAGAAAAGTTTCTAAGCCTAGTAACAGTATATGGACTGTTATTAATTTTATTTTATTGGCACTTTACACCTTGCTTTCCGGCATGGTTATTTTTACCATGTTTTCTCATAATTTTCTTGCTTTTCGCCATATAAATATCATTTTAACAGCAGGTTTACTGCTTGTTTTACTGGCTGGTTTAGCGCTGGCTGTTTTGAAAAAAGGAAAGTTATTGACTAGTTTGGGTTTGGTGCTGTTTTCGCTTTTATCAGCAGGGATTCTTTATGGATTTAAGTCTGCAATTGATGTGGCAGGAAACTTGAATGACTCAGCTTCTTATTCGGAAATCAAAATGAGTGTTCTTGTTCCGGCTGAAAGTGGTGTAACAGATGTGGGAGAGCTCAATGAGCTTGAAGCCCCGGCTGAAAGTGACGGCTCAAATATAGCAGCTTTGCTGGCGCAGATTAAAGCGGAAAAAGGACTAGATTTGCAAACTGTCAACGTTGCTTCTTATCCGGAAGCTTATGAACATTTGCGCGATGGCAGCAGTCAGGCAATGGTAATGAACAGCAGTTACTCCAGTTTGCTGGAACTGACTGATGACAATTATCAGGCAAATGTTAAAGAAATCTACAGCTACACCATTAAAACAAAGCTAAAAGATGACCGCGCTAAATCAGCGGATTCTGATGTTTTTAATATTTATATCAGCGGTATTGATACTTATGGTTCTATTTCAACTGTTTCTCGTTCAGATGTGAATATTATTTTGACGGTTAATATGAAGACCCATCAAATTTTAATGACTACTACACCTCGAGATGCTTATGTGCAAATTCCTAATGGCGGCGCAAATCAGTATGACAAATTAACTCATGCTGGTATTTACGGAGTTGAAACGTCAATGCAGACCCTTGAAAATCTGTATGGGATTGATATTGACTATTATGCCCGGATTAATTTCACAACGTTTATGAACCTTGTGGATGCTGTAGGCGGTATTACGGTGTACAATGACCAAGCCTTTACAAGCCACACTGACAGCGAATATACTTTTGAAGAAGGAAACGTTACCTTAGATTCAAAAAAAGCACTGGCCTTTGTTCGGGAACGGTACGGACTCGATGGCGGCGATAATGATCGAGGCAAGAATCAAATGAAAGTCGTTTCAGCTATTTTAAATAAACTGACAGCTTTAAATTCTCTGTCTGGTTATTCGGCTGTTATTACCAGTTTGCAGGATTCTGTTCAGACAAATATGTCTTTGGATACGATGATGAATTTGGCTAACAGCCAGCTGGATTCCGGAAGCCGCTTTACAGTAAGCCAGCAGGAAGTCACTGGAACCGGTTCAACAGGTCAGCTGACTTCTTATGCCATGCCATCGGCAAGTCTCTATATGTTAGAACTGGATCAGTCCAGTGTTGATAAAGCATCAGAAGCCATTAAAGACGTCATTTCAGGTGAATAATCAACTTAAGGCCATGTTGCTGTGAGGCTCTGGCTGTTGTCTGCTTTCACTGTATATATAACTGCTTTATCCTTTTCTTGGACTGTCAAATAATTTAGCAAAACCGCCTTATTTTAGCTTTAATTAGGAGAAAAAATGAATAATAACGGAAATACTGGTTTTGAGATTAATATCTTTTACCTTATCAAAAAACTTTGGAACAAAAAATTTCTTATCATTTTTGTGACACTCTTTTGTGCAGCGCTTGCTTTCTTGGGAACTCTATTCTTGATAAAGCCGACCTACACCGCTACAACAAGATTCTATATTGTTAACCAAAGCAGTGATAACTTGACACCGGAGGATCTTCAGGCGGTTGGCTACCTTGTTAATGATTACAAGGAGATTATTGTTTCGCGTGATGTTTTAGCCGATGCTATTGAAAAAGAGGATGCGTCGCTGAGCCCGGGAGAACTGTCTGGTATGGTATTGGTCTCAGTGCCTTCTGATACACGGGTCATATCCATTTCGGTTGAAGGGCACAACGCTAAAGAAGCTGCTGGTTTAGCAAATGCAGTTCGCCAATCGGCAACCGAAAAAATCAAAACGGTCACTAAAATCGAAGATATTACAGTCCTTGAAGAAGCAGAAGAGCCTGCAAGACCTTCTTCTCCGAGTGTCAAACGCAATCTTGTCTTGGGAGGAGCAGCGGGTGCTTTTCTGGCAATTGTTGGTGTCCTTCTGCTTGAACTGGTGAATGACCGTGTTAAAGATCCTGATGATATCGAGGAGATTTTAGGGCTTCCTTTGCTTGGTGTTATTCCAAATACAGAAAAAATGTAACTGAATACGGCCTAAAATCCTAGTGGAAAAGAGACGCAATCGTAGGAAGCCGCAGGCTGATATACGAGTATGGCTGCTTCTGTGAGTATGGCTGCCAGCGTGATGCGGTGTCAATCCAGAACAACCCTAGCCGTAGATGTCTGAAAGCTTTGTCGTCTTAACAGCCGACCTCAGCTTTCTAGCCATCTTGGCAGGGGTGCGTCTGCGAAATCGAAGATTTCGGACTTGCCGCCTTTTCCTACGGATTTCTTCACGGCCTTTGTATCTTAATTATAAGGAGAGTGAGATGTCACAATTAGAGTTAGTACAGGTCCAGCCGGAAGTCGCTCGGCTTACTCAGGATTACTATAATACAGTTCGGACAACAATTCAGTTTAAGGGGCCTGACTGCAAGACGATTGTTATCACTTCAGTTCAGACTGGTGAAGGTAAAACTACCGTTGCCGTTAATTTGGCCTCAGCCTTTGCAAGAGCAGGTTTTCGGACTCTTTTGCTTGATGCTGATACAGGTGGAGACGATTTTTCTGGTGCCTTTACATCTTCGGAGGACTGCCAAGGTCTGGCGGATTTTCTTGCAGGACAGGCTGAATTATCAGATGTTATCTATGAAACAGACATTGAGCATTTAATGGTTGCTCCGGCAGGAAGCAAGGAGGCTGCTCAGGTTAATTTGCTGCAAAATGCAGATTTCAGTCAAATGATAAAAACAGTGCGTGATTTATATGATTATGTTATCATGGATACACCTTCTATAGGTCTGAAGCTTGATGCTGCTATAATTGCTCGAAATGCCGATGCCAGTATCCTTGTTGCAGAAGCAGGTGCTACTAAACGCCGTTTCTTGCAAAAGGCAAAAAGTCAGATGCAGCAGAGCGGTGCAGAATTTCTTGGTGTTATTTTAAACAAAGCTGATATTCCAGAGAATTCCAATCCATACAAAATTCAGGGGAGACAGGTAAAAAAGCAGACAGCTGAAAAATAAATAACTAAGCAATAAGCCAACATATGCTAACTTATCAAGCTTTTTTCCTTGCCTGTAATTAGGCAGGTGTTAGCTAGGCGGACTTCGTTTACATCTGGTAACAGTTTTAGAACGCTGTATATGCTTAAAAGACCGCAGCAACAGTATTTAAAATGCATTGAGCAGTTAAACTTATAGGGCGTGTGTGCGGCAAAAGATATAGGAAAAGACGATAATGCCGGATTTTGGGACGGCGGATTTATGAAAATAGAGAATAGGGGGATAATGAATTGACTGAAAATGAGATTCAGGAGACAAAACAGTTTTATTTATGCGTCAAACGTCTGCTTGATCTAATAATCGGGCTGTTAGGCGCTGTTTTCCTCCTGCTTCCGGTTTCAGTAATTATCTTTATTTTTTATCTGTTTGGCAGAGATAAAGGCGGAATCTTTTTTACTCAGGAAAGAATGGGAAAGAAAGGCACGACCTTTAGAATTATAAAATTTCGCTCTATGGTAGTTAATGCCGAAGAGGTCCTGCAATCGAACCCCAACCTTTACCAGCAATACCTCCATAACAGCTATAAATTATTGCCGGAGGAAGATCCGCGGCTGACCCGAATCGGCTATTTTATTAGAAAAACCAGTATTGATGAACTGCCGCAGTTTATTAATCTGATTAAAGGGGATATGAGTTTTATAGGTCCGCGTCCTATTTTGGCATCTGAGTTAAAAGAGTATACAGTCAGTGAGCAAAAAGAGCTGTTATCGATTAAACCGGGCGCTACAGGTTGGTGGCAGGTCTCTGGAAGAAGTGAAGTTCTATATCCTGAACGCTGTCAGCTGGAATTATACTATGTCAGAAATTTTTCTTTTAAACTTGATTTAAAAATTTTCTTTTTAACCATAAAAAAAGTTTTTACAGGCGAGGGAGCTCATTAGTAAGAAATCTGCCCCTCAGTATTAATCAAAAAGATGTCCGCAGATGGAGTATTGCATAAAGTGAACCGTTATCATTCTGTCAGATTTAATTTCGTCATGAATTTTATTCTGACTATGTCAAATTTTATTTTTCCCTTAATTACCTTTCCCTACGCTTCCAGAGTTTTACAAGCTCAGGGAGTTGGAACGGTGTCATTTGCAACCTCAATTATTACTTATTTCACTATGGTGGGAATGATGGGAATTCCTACTTATGGTATCAGAGCCTGTGCCAAAATCAGAGATGATGAAGAAAAACTGACTAAAACGGTCCAAGAGATTTTCCTGCTCAATACTATTGTGATGGCAGCAGCATTATTGGGTTTAGCGGTTTCTGTTTTACTGGTGCCTAAACTCGCTCAGGAAAAGATGCTTTACGTGATTATGTCGTCTACCTTAATCTTTAATGTTTTGGGGGTGGAATGGCTCTACAAAGCGCTGGAAAAGTATTCCTATATTACCATTCGTTCTATTGCTTTTAAATTTTTATCGCTGATTTTATTACTGCTTCTGGTAAAAAACAAAGAAGATTATGTTATATACGGCGCTATAACTGTTGTTGCAGGGGTTGGTTCCAACCTGATGAATTTTTTAAATCTAAAAAACCTGATTGACCTCAGGCCTGTCAAACATTTAAACTTGATGCAGCATATAAAACCCTGTCTGACCTTCTTCCTTTTGACCGTATCGACTACAATTTATCTCAATGTTGATACGACCCTGCTCGGTTTTATTAAAGGTGACCGGCAAGTCGGCTACTATACTGCGGCTGTGAAGATTAAACAGATTCTTGTCAGTATTGTCACATCACTTGGAACAGTTTTGCTGCCCCGCTTATCGTTTTACCATGAGCAGGCTCGTCATGATGAATTTAGAGCACTTGTTGAAAAAGCGCTTCGTTTTGTTTTTGTTCTGGCTATCCCCTTAACGCTGTTCTTTATCATTGATGCTACAGAAAGTATTCTCTTTCTGTCAGGCGAAAATTTTCTGCCGGCTGTTCTTCCAATGCAGTTAATTATGCCGACTGTTATTTTTATCGGTATCTCTAATTTAATGGGCATCCAAATTTTGGTCCCCATGCAAAAGGAAACTTTGGTGGTTGTATCTACGGTCATCGGAGCAGCAGTTGATGTTTTGATTAATATTATTGTGATTCCTTTATTCGGAGCTTCGGGAGCAGCCTTTGCTGGCAGTGTTGCTGAATTAACTGTTGTTTTGGTCCAATTGTACTTCTTGCGTGATTTAATTATGCCTATGCTGAAGCGAATCAGTCTTTGGAAGGTTATGCTCAGTACCTTTGCGGCTGTTTGTGCAACCCTGCTTTTGAAAGACGTTTTAATTGTCGGGACTTTCTTGACTCTGGCTGCTACAGCTATCGTCTTTTTTGCTGTTTATGGCATATTTTTACTTATCACAAAAGAAAAGTTTACATTAGATACCCTCCAATCATTTTTGGTACGGTTTAAATAGGAGGCTTAAATGTCAGGTTATGATTATTTAGTTGTCGGTTCAGGCCTCTTTGGTGCTGTTTTTGCTCATGAAGCAGCTCTCAAAGGAAAAAGGATTAAGGTGATTGAAAAACGCAGCCATATTGGCGGAAATATTTACACCGAAGAAACCGAAGGGATTCAAGTTCATAAATATGGCGCCCATATCTTTCATACATCAGATAAAGCCATTTGGGAGTATATCAGCCAATTTGCGGAATTCAACCGTTATACTAACTCACCGATTGCTAACTACAAAGGGGAAATTTACAATCTCCCTTTTAATATGAATACCTTCAATAAACTATGGGGGACGGTGACACCGGAACAGGCTGCGGCAAAAATTGAAGAGCAGCGAGCAGTGCTTGGCGGCAAAAAGCCGGAGAATCTGGAGGAGCAGGCCATTTCTCTTGTCGGAACCGATATCTATGAAAAGCTGATTAAAGATTATACAGAAAAGCAGTGGGGGAAACCCTGCCGAGAACTGCCTGCCTTTATCATTCGACGCCTGCCTGTCCGTCTGACCTATGACAATAATTATTTTAATGATACCTATCAGGGAATTCCTATCGGGGGCTACACACAGATTATTGAAAAAATGCTGAATCATGACAGCATTGATGTCGAAGTTAGTGTTGATTTCTTTGCTAATAAAAGGCAATATTTGACAGAATTTTCTAAAATTGTATTTACAGGCATGATTGACCAGTTTTTTGGCTATCAGCTGGGTGAACTTGAATATCGAAGTCTGCATTTTGAAACGGAACTTCTGGATACGGCTAATTACCAAGGTAATGCAGTTGTTAACTATACTGACAGCGAGAAACCCTTTACCCGAATTATTGAGCACAAACATTTTGAATTTGGCACTCAGAAAAAAACACTGATCACCAAAGAATATTCCCGAACATGGCATAGGGGTGACGAGCCTTACTATCCTGTCAATAATGAGCAAAATAACCGTCTGTATAAAGCGTATAAAGCGTTGGCAGACAAAGAGGATCAGATTATTTTTGGCGGCCGTCTGGGGCAGTATCGCTACTATGATATGCATCAGGTCATTGCAGCTGCCTTACAGTGTGTAAAAAACGAAGTGAAGTAGAGAGGAAGCCTGTGAAGCAGATAAAAATTCTTGTCGCCACCCATAAACAATTTCAGATGCCGGCAGATACTGAACTTTACCTTCCTTTGCATGTTGGCAGGGAAGGTAAAAAAGACTTAGGCTATACTGGGGATAATACGGGCGATAATATTTCACGCTTGAATCCGTATTACTCTGAGTTAACAGGACTTTACTGGGCTTGGAAAAATCTCAGTTGTGAGTATTTAGGGCTTGTTCACTATCGGCGTTACTTTGCCAAAAAAAGACAGTCCTATCGGGAAGAAATAAAAATTGATGACATTATTCTTTCGCAGGCAGATATAGAAAAGCTTCTTAAGGAAGCAGATGTTCTTGTACCCAAAAAGCGAAAGTATTATATTGAAACCTTATATTCACATTATGCACACACACATGATGCCAAACATTTAGAGCTGACAAGAGAAATATTGGCAGCATTATATCCAGATTATCTTAAGACGTTTGATAGTGTAATGAAACAAAGAAGCGGCTATATGTTCAATATGTTTATCATGAAAAAGGACTTAGCCGATGCATATTGCGAATGGTTGTTTACCCTTCTTGACGAACTTTATAAACGTCTTGATCTTACTGGATACTCAAGTTTTGATGCTCGGCTGTTCGGCCGTGTCAGTGAGCGCTTATTCAATGTTTGGCTGAGTCAGCAAGGGGAGCTTGCTGTTAAGGAGGTTCCGTTTGTATACATGGAAAAAATCAATATTTTTCAAAAAGGGAGTGCCTTCTTAGCTGCAAAATTTTTAGGCAAGAAATACGGAAAGAGTTTTTAAGGGCATATAGCTAATATATTGCAGGAAAAGTGATTGCTGGCAGTCTAATACCAGTTTACATTGGCCTTGCTGGACTTAACAGATTGAAAGTCTTGTTGCTTTAATAGACGACTAGGAGCGAGACAGAACGTTTTTCCGAGAGCGCTCGTCGTCTCTCCCTCCGCAAGGCCAAGTAGGTATTTTTAAGCTTAAAAAGCAAATAAAATGCCACTAGGCCACTGCGTCTTGTACCACTTATCAAAAAGGCTTTGAGAGTAATACTTTGTGAACTTTTCTAGTCATCTTGGCAGGGGTGCGTCTGCGAAATCACAGATTTCGGACTTACCGCCAGTTGCTTTATTGCATTTTACAGCCTTTATATCTTGGGGGAAGAGTTAGATGATTGAAACACAGACACGTCTGGGAGTTCTAAAGACACATGAGCTTTTGTTTTTTATGTCTTTGATCCCATACCTAGTTATTGAAATGTTTGGGACAACAATGTTTTCAATACCTTATTTTTTGCATACTATAGCGAAGGCTGTCCTAATTTTTGCAATAATCAGTGTGTTTTTTAAGAAGACCTGGTCTGTTTATTTTTTGCTTGTAGCTGCCCTTTTTTCCATAACAGGAGTCCTGGTTTGGCATGCCACAAGTGATACCGGTGTTTTAGTTTTAGCCATTTTTTTGATGGGGGCCTATAAAATTGATGTGCGAAAAATCATAACGGTATATCTGATTATTATTGGTTCTATTATGCTGCTGACCTTTATTTCCTCCTTATTAGGACTTATTCCAAATTTGCAGTATATCAGACCAGACACAGGTATTGTTCGTAATTCGTTTGGCATTATTTATCCAACCGATTTTGCTGCCCATGTTTTCTATCTCTATCTTTTTTCAGCTTATCTTTTCTTGTGGAAAAGGCCGTGGCTGTTAGCGGGTGTCGGGCTTTTTACAGCTTGGTTTCTTATTCGCTTCTCTGATGCACGTCTGGATGCTTTAACCGTTTTAATTACGGGTTTTATCTTTGTACTGATTTATTATTTGCCCAAAAATCGCCTTTATCACAAACTGATGTCTTGGTCTGCTTTGGCAACCGTTGCTGCCGCCTACCTTTCTTATTATTTGACCGTTCATTTTAATCCCAGACAGCCTTTTTATGCCAAAGTAAATGCTCAACTGTCTGGACGGCTGTCTTTAGGAAAAAGAGCGCTTGATTTGTATGGAATTAAACCTTTTGGCCAGGTTATAGAGTTTATCGGCAATGGCGGCAGTACAGATTCTGTCTCAAATTATAATTTTGTGGACAGCTCTTTTTTGAAAGTTATGCTACTGTATGGTGCAGTCTTTATTATTCTTTTCATTATTTTAACGACTATCCGATCCATTCAAAGTGTAAACAGTAAGGACTATTATACGCTGGCGGTGTTGCTCGCTGTTGCAGTAAACAGCATGGTAGCCCATCACTTGATTGAACCTTATTACAATGTCTTTTCTATTTTACTGCTGGCAGATTTTACTAAAAACTGGCATCAAACTAAAAGACGGAAAAACTTTTAGGAATGTAAAACAAAAGGAAACTAGGTAGTAGTTCACAAAAATTAGCATTGCCATTCTTGTTAGCAATGCTGGAATTATTTCAAATTTGATATTAAAAGTATAAAAAATATGATTAATAAATTTTTAAAAAGAAGACAGGAAAAAATTCAGTCTAGAGTGCAGGTTGATCTATTTTGGGAGAAGAAAAAAGAAATAAATGCCATTCACTATAGGATGTTGGCTGACTTCGATAATTTTTGCTCTCAAAATGGAATTGAGTATTGGCTTGAGGGAGGTTCTCTGATTGGAGCCTATTTTCATCAAGAAATCATTCCTTGGGACGATGATTTAGATTTAGCTATGACAAGACAAAACTGGAATAAATTGGAATCTATGAAGCCACAGTGGGATAAGATGCTTCTTCAAACTTATGGTAATGATAGTGGTTTTAATAGTGTTAAATTTCATAAATTGCGAGATAAATATTCTTACATCAATGATGGCCGTTATTGGTCTTCGGAATCTAATGAATATCAAGGAGTGTTCATAGATCTGTTTGTTTATGACGATACTAATATCTCATCTTACCAAAAATCAAGCATACTTCATAAAATACGATTGTATACTCAATTATATAGCCGTATGTTTTATAATGTTTGTAAATTTATGCCCTTTGAAAAAATAAGACGACGCAGTCTTGAAAAGTCCCACTGCATTGATTCCAAAGCGAAATATATGCGTTTAGATTATCGATGCTGCACGAAAGATAATAAGCATTATTTTTTGGAAAAAAATAGGGTTTTCCCGTTGCAAAAGGTTAAATTTGGTAAAGGGGAGTATCCTGCTCCAAAAGATATAGAGTATTATCTTCATACACAGTACGGGAACATAGTTAAATATCCTCCAAAGGAAAAACAAGTTCCGTCACATTTAATAGAATATAAAAATTATAGTAAGGAGTAATCTATGATTAGTGTCATTATTCCTTGTTATAATGCTGAATTAACTTTAAATAGATGTTTTGAAAGTTTGAAAAAACAAACCTATCAAGATTTAGAACTTATATTTATTGATGATGGTTCAACAGATAATACACTTAAACTTTTGAAAAGCATAAAAAAGAATCAGCCTGATATGACTATCATTATCAAAACTCAGAAAAATCAAGGTGTATCAGCGGCCAGAAATGCAGGTCTTCAGCTAGCAACAAGAGAGTATATAGCTTTTGTTGATCCTGATGATTGGGTAGACCCACAGTTTTTTTCCACTTTGATTAAGGGAATGACGGATGATGTTGACCTATCCGTAGTGGGCGTTTTAAAAAGTACTGATAAACAGAGTAATAAAAAATTAATTACACAAGATACCCTATCCTCATCGGCTTATTTTGAGAGAATGTTTCGAGATGTTCAAGTTAAAGGGTATGTTTGTAATAAACTGTACCGCTTTGATATTATTCAACAACATGTTCTTTTTTTCAGAAAAGAAGTGTCTGTTATGGAGGATTTAGAATTTAATACTCATTATTGGCACTTTATAAGAGCAGCTTCAATATCAAGTGCTCAGCTGTACCATTATCAAATTGAAGATAATAGTGCTATGAACGCCACTTGGTCTGATAAGAAGAAGACTGTTATTCAAGCTTTTGATTTCATGAGAACTAACGGGGTATTACCTAAGTTTCAATCTGAGATACTTGAGTTGGATTATGTACGCAGTTTGTTATGGTTGGTAGGTCAGTTGTACCGAAAAGGAAGTAGAGAGGATATTGCGGCTAATGAGGAAATGATTTTTCAATTATTGAGGCAAAAGAAGCGGTTGTTTCTTTATAAAGGCTATAAAACCGGATTAAAGTATTATATCTCTTACCTTATATTTTTAATAAATAAAAAAATGTTAAGAATTATTATTAGATAATAGCTTTGTGCAGGAACAGAAAATTATGAAAGAAAAAATATTAATTATTGGTTTGTCTCCTGTTCTTGCGGGAACTGAAACGTTTATCATGACTTACTATAGAAATTTAGATCCTGATAAATTTCAAATTGATTTTATCGTAAGAACTCAAGAAAAAGTGATTTTTGAAGATGAAATACGTGCTCGTGGCTCGCAAATTTTCTATATTCCACCTAAAAGAAAAAATCCAATTGTTTATAAAAAAGCGATGCATTCATTCTTTTCTAAACATGCGAGTGAATATCATATTATATGGTATCATGTTATGGGGGTCTCGAACATTGACATGCTGATTTATGCAAAAAAATATGGAATTGAAAAACGTATTATCCATAGTCATGTTTCGCAATGGCGTGGTTCGTGGATGAGATACATTTTGCATCAACTGAATAAAAAAAAGTTATTTCATTATGCAACCGACTATTTTGCTTGTTCACAATTAGCAGCTCAATATTTATATAATGGTAGCGTACTTGATAAAAGTATTATTATTAACAATGCTGTTGATATTGATAAATTCCTTTTTTCAGTGGATCAGCGTAAGCGGATTAGAGAGGAATTGGGATGGTCGAACAATAAAGTTATCGGAAATATCGGGCGTTTAGCTGTTCAAAAAAATCAACCGTTTTTGCTTGATGTTTTTAATGTTGCGCTGAAACAAGATAGTTCTTTAAGACTGGTTATCCTTGGTGATAACTCTTTATCAGAGGGCACACTAAGCGTGATTAAGCAAAAAATACAAGATTATCATATTCATGATAAGGTAAAACTAGTAGGTTCACAAAGCAATATTCAAGCATGGCTGAGTGCCTTTGATCTCTTTATTTTGCCATCACTTTTTGAAGGTTTGCCCCTTTCTGCGGTTGAGGCACAGGCTAACGGTTTGCCTGTACTGGTTAGTGATACTGTAACTGAAGAGTTAAAAATTTTAGACAGCACAGCTTACCTGCCGCTGGATGCTGATTTACAAGTCTGGGCGCAGCAGATTATCACTATGCTGACCATGAAACGCAGTCAGCAGGAAACGATTGACAAGCGCTTTGCTGAAAAAGGGTTTGATATCAAAAAACAAGTTAAGGATGTGGAAAACATCCTATTAGGAGAACAAATTGAATAAATACCAGATCGTGGAAGCTTACGGCAGGTTTATGCATGCTGGCAGCAAGGCCACTAACGACTGTTCAGCCATATTAAATCAGGCTGGTTTTAAGCCTGTAACAGTCACCGGAGTAATTGATAAAAAAGGGCTGTTAGCTAAGATTTACAGACAATGGCATTATTACAGAGACTGGCGAAATGTTTATCAGACTCTTGAGGCTCATTCAATTTTAGTTCTCCAACATCCTTTTAGGAGAAGGCAGCTGGGGCGTTTTCGGTTTTTAAAGAAACTTAAAAAACAAAAAAAAGTCCATATTGTTTCCTTAGTTCACGATGTTGAGTTAATCAGAAATATATATGAGTTATCTTTTTACCAAAAAGAATTCCGCCAAATGCTGGCCTATTCTGATCAAATTATTGTCCATAATGCCAAAATGAAAGAATGGTTTATCGATTATGGTGTGGAAAAAGAACGGCTGATTGATTTGGAAGTTTTTGATTACCTCAATCAAGAACCTCTGGATAAAAAGATAGCATTCAGTCCCAGCATAGTTATTGCTGGGAATTTAAGTCCTGAAAAAAGCCCTTATATTTATAAACTAGAGGATTTGGCTCCTTTGTCTGTTGAGCTGCTGGGAATCAATTATGAACCAAAGCGGAAGTCAAATAATATTCACTATAAAGGAGCTTTCCCTGCTGATGAGGTTCCAGCGCAGCTGAATCACGGATTCGGACTGGTCTGGGACGGTGATGAGCTCTCCAGCTGTTCTGGAGCAACAGGGAATTATCTGCGCTATAATAATCCGCATAAACTATCATTATATCTATCATCCGGTCTTCCGGTTGTCGTTTGGTCTCAGGCAGCTGTGGCTGACTTTGTAAAGCGGAACCAGTTAGGACTGGTGGTAGACTCGCTGTATGATCTCCAAGCTATTTTAAATAAAATTACGGAAGAAGAATATTTAACTTTCTGCAGCAATATCAAAAAAGTGATGCAGTCTATGCAAAAGGGAGACTACCTTAAAAGAGCTGTTAACAGCAGCCTACCAAGATACAAAGACCAGTAGAAGCACACGGCAAAATTGGCGGTAAGTCCGAAATCTGTGATTTCGCAGACGCACCCCTGCCAGGATGACTAGAAGGGTGCAGTCGGCTGTCAAGACGGCAAAGCTTTCAGTCAGCTACGGTTGGCGGTAAGTCCGAAATCTCTGATTTCGCAGACGCCCCTATCAGGACGGCTGGGCAGATGCAACGTCTAGCCGTCTGGCTTTTCCTTTTACAGTGCGGATCTTGCTCCACGATCCGGTCTTTTTTTATTTTTAGAATATGAATAGAGAGCTAAACAAAGAAAAGTCAGCGACTCGTTTAACTTATTTCTGCCAAAAAACATCCGATACAGAGGCAGAAGTCTCTTTTTTCATAAGGTATGGAAAAAGATGAGGTCAGTCTTTCGACTGCCGATGAAGTTGCAGCTGTCCTGCTGACAAGCCTCAAAAAGCACAAAAGACTTATTTTAATAGGAAAAGGACAGGCTTCTCTGCAAAATTCAAAGTGTGTGGATATTCAATATCACTGTATTTTACAAAAATATTTGGACAGGCAAAATGGCGCACAGCTATTATAACCGCTGTGTTGAGTCAGTCATGTGCAGCAGTGTGGCAGCTGCTTTAAAATATAAAAGAGGACCTGTGGTCTTCTTTTTTATGTGACTTTCTGCAGTCCGTTTCACATAGCAGGAACAAATGAGTTGTCTGCTGCGGGAGGAAAGTGACTTCCATTACGTATAAACTGCAGTTTTAATGATATTGGCTGATGCAATGAAGACAGTCAGATTTCTTTGGTATGACATTCGTTTTACAATTTCTTTTCCATCTTGATAACTCTTGACTTGTGTTTTTATTCGGATTATAATAAGAACATTCTATTTATTCGCTTAAAAACGATGTAAATATTTGGTTTACTGAAACCATTCAACAGCCAATTTGTTTTTAAAAAAGCGAATATTATAGAGAAGGCGATAATTAAGTCTCACTTGATTATTCAGCCAGAAATAGGGAAAGGGGGAGCAACAGAAAAAGGGATTATTTTATTGGAAGTCATTACTGTTTTATAACTGATGCTGCTTAGCATAAAAGTGTTATAATTTGAAAATTTTGAAAAGAAAAATATTAAGGAGAATCATATGAAACCTCATTATGCAATCAAAGAAACTGAAATTGTTAATACCCAAACCAAAAGTATGACTAAAGTCGTCCACGATTGGGACAGCGATGATAACAGCTGGGGCGTTACAGTTCTCAAAGACAACAGATCCAGACTCCATGAATTTACTGATGCGCGTGATTTTTATATTATGTGCTGCTGCTGTGCAAATGGCGGAACAGGCTCTTTGAGTTAAGTGCTATGAACAGGTTTAGAATAAAGCCGTTTTTACTGTATGATATTAATCAGCATGAGACAGTGCTGCAAACAAGCAGCTCAATATCAGTTTTAAAAAACCAACAAATGATTGGTTTTTTAAAATCAATTGAAGATTCATCCTTTATCGCTGATCAGGATATGCTTGCCGCTTTTAGAGAAAAATATGAGTCTGCTTTGCAGTTTTTAAAATCACAGGGCATTCTGACAGAGGACATTGATCTGAATTTCTCGGTTCAAAAGATTTATTTTTTATATAATGGAGAGTTAAACGGGCGATTTATCCCCGATAGTTTCGACAATGTCCCTATAGAAATCAGAAAATTTGGGGAGGTAAGCCTCAGCGATTTGGAAGACAGCTCACTTGTTGTACTGCTGCTGAATTCTTATCATACTGATTATGTTAAACAAGTCTATGATGCTGTTAGCGATAAGCAAAATATCTATTTGCTGACTATTTTTTATTATGGATTTAAATATTATATTGATAATATTTATCATGCTGACTGGCTTGTTCCGACACACTTTGATCATATCGGTATTATCAGGACGACCTTGCCCAATACAGAAGAGCACCTGTCTTACAACTCTCTTGTAGGTGCTATACTTGAAAAAGAGCCGTATTTCAGTAATGACAGGGTCCTTGCCAGTGCAGAACAAATTTTTTTAATCAATACGATAATGGTTAGAATCTATGAACTGTTTTCTGTTGACGACAAAGAAGCACTGGATCAGTCCGCTTTATTAGAAACGCTTGAAATCAATTTATCAAATCGAAAAATAGCCAGAGATACGGCGATATTTTGGGAGCTTTTAGAATGACAGATGACATCAGTAAATACTATTATGATAACTCAGTCGGTAAGCAGTACCAAAAGGAGAACGATATTTATTTGATGCGTGAAATTAATAAATTTCACCAAAAATCGGTGTTTATCGGTCCAAAATACAATCAAAAAAAGCATTTGAACCCGCTTCTGGAATCTTATCTCTTTGAAATAGAAAAGAAAATACCTAAAATTGAGATATACGAAGAATCGATTGCCCTCGATGATACTGTTATTGATAATAAAGGATCGCTTCGTCATTTCAATGCTGATTTGAATTTCCAAGAAGTGAGCTCTGTTTTGAATCATTCCTTTGGAATAGATAAGGAGAATTTGCATAGAAGGTTCCCATCTGCCGGAGGGTTATATCCTGTTTATCCTATTTTTATACAGCTTCAGAACAATGAATATGACAGCAGGCTATCCAGAGGCTATTACTATTTTGACAGTATCCAAAACAGACTGTTAAAGTTAGGAAGCCTTGATAATCAGGTTCATGGTAAAACTGTCGAATTTGCTTTAGGAGCTGATGAACAGCCAATGTCTCATCAGCTGATTGTCTATGTCGGTGATATAGAAAAGGTCGTCTCTAAATATCATTATGTTGGTTACAAACATTTATTTATAGAAACAGGAATGATGGCACAAAGTCTAAGAGAAGCATTATCCTCAATACCTGCCGCTGGTGATCTTTCCGTTTCAGGTTTTAGGCATAATCTTTTAGCAAAACATTTGAACTTATCATTAAGTACTAACTTAATTGCAATGATTCAGTGGATAGGAAAAGAAGTATGAATAATCATTTTTGGCACTTCCCGCGTAAACCTCTATTTTTGAATTATTATTTTTCCTCAATAAAACCGGGAAAAATTTCATATCAAGGTCACAGCGGTCCGTCCGGCGGAAATGCAATTGATGAAAGAGCTGATCTCTCTATGCTGAAGTCTTTTTCTGAATCTTTAGACAGAAGGTCATCCGTCTTTTGGTATAATAATAAGGCCTATACTGAGGTATATGACCTTGTGACAAATTCTTTTGTCAGAATAAGAAAAGAGCAGTTCGCTTTAAGCAACAGCTTAAATGCCTACAGAGATACTACCGGAACAGCTGCCCATACCAGTGGCAGTCAGGCGGTTTCCAACGCTCTGCAAGAATTATTTCAAAAAAATGCTTTGGCCTTAATATGGTATTCTCAGCGTTCTTATAGAAGAAAATTTAAGGGATTTGATGTCTTGGTCAACACCGATTTTTATCCTTTGTATAATGCTTTGATATTCTTGGAGCTGGATGGCAGAAGCTGCTTTGGTATGGGAAGTTCAGGAGTCTTGGAAGAGGCTTGCCAGAAAGCTTTTGAGGAAGCTTTGCTCCTCTTATATGAAAATTCACATGCCGAGTTTCTTTTACAGGGGAAAAGCAGGCTGAGCTATCAGCTTACTGATAAGGAGCAAAAAGGCTATTTTAAAAGTTTGGTCAGGAATGCTGCTGAAGGAAACTTTAAAGAGGCAGATATAGGAGAACAGGGTGACGTGAAAGAACTGATTCCCAACTGGATTCACCATGTCTATGTCTCGCTGATTCCTAATCACTATAATCCGTTGTTCAAAGTTACGAAGCTGTATTCACCTGATTTATTTGCCTCGCTTCCCTATAGAGATATTGTGCTGGCAGAAAAAGGTAAGAGTATTCTGCGTTTTATTAATGAAAAAAATCTTGCCAAGGTGCCTGATATACCAAGCTTATAATGGAGAAAAAATGAAATATACTTTATCTGGGATGCATCAGCAGCTATATGCTAATAAGCTGCTGTTCAGAAAAGAATACCTAGCTAGTTTAAGTACCAATATTGCAGGAAGTCAGGGAGTTGGCAAATCAGAAGAAAAAATAGATGCTGTCAGAAGAGCGTTTGGCGAAAATTTTGAAAGAAAGGAGCTATTTAGCTGGATTAATGTTTTTAAACAGTCTGGTATAGTGACTTTTTATAATGACAAACTTTCTTTTGAACAGCTCCCTAACTTTCAGTTATTAATGGGTGACAGCAATAAAGATACGTCGGGTGTAGCCGCAGGAAGCAATTCCGCAATGGCTATAGAGCATGCTTTTTATGAATTCATTGAAAGACAGAGTTTTGTTTACAGTTTTTTGACAAAATTTGCCGGTATCAGCCTTACCTCACTTGTTAAAAAAAGCAGTGGCTTAGATTTGATAAATAAAGGGAAATATTACATTAACGATATCAGCATTGTTCCCAATGTTTCAGTTATTATCTTTATTTATTGGACTGAGCAGCACTTTTCCATGGGGCTAGGCTGCCACAAGGATCAATACCAAGCATTTTTAAAAGCTTTTAAGGAGGCTTCCGGATTTGGCAGTCACCTCTTTCCAAATGTTGAAAAAGAAGAACTTTCTTTTGAAGCCTTTTTCGCCAGTCAGGAAGATACACGCCATGCCTATACAGATTATTTTGAAAAGCATGTGTCTTTAAAAGTGCTGCTGCAAGCATATGATTATTTAACATTTGCTGAATGTGCAGGAAACTGGACAACAAGAGACCAAGCTTTTTCAATAGAGGATATTTTTGCGGCTTCTAAACATCTTGACATCCCCATCAGTCTTCAAAAACTGGAAACAGCTTCAGCAACGAATTTCGGCAGATTAGTCCGGGTTTATTCAGCTGAAGGATTTCCTTCAATTAATAATATCAAAATAGACCCCAGAAATTATAAAATTTCTTACTTTAAGGATAAAAATCAGCTTTTTCCAAACGAGGGAAACTATCTGCCTTTTCCTTGATTTTAAATGTGCTTATAGCTTGGAGGTAATCATCAGTCATGTTAAAGAAAATACTGGCTCTGTTTAAATTTCAATTAAATATAACCCTCTCTAATAAATTTTTTCTAGTTTATACTCTGTTTTTGCCAGCTGTCAATTTGTTTCTTGCTTTAAACAGAAGGGGGGCTGTTTTAAGCAATCAGGAAAAAGTCCTGTTTTTGAGCCCCTATATTTCTTATATCATTGTTATTGCTATGCTGTTTGGCTGGGCAGGAAATATTATTTCTCTTAGAGAAAATAACTATCTAAAAGTTTTTTCCAGTCTGAGCGGTTCTAAATTTTATATTTTTGCCGTTAATTTATTAGTCAATTTTCTTTTAACAATAGTGCAGGTTAATATTCTGCTGATTCTTTTTGAGTTCATAAGCAAAAGTGTGGATTTAGAGCTGTTTATACTCTTTAATGTCTTAACTGTTCTGGGGGTAGGGATCTGTTTTTTTGCTTTTTCCGTTTTCCTAAAACTGTCACTAAATACAGTAACGCTGCAGGCTGTTCTGACATCTTATTTGCTGCTTTCTTTGCTTTCATTGGAATATGCTCCTGACAATGCTGTTTTGAGCGGGCTGTTTCATTTTATGAATGTCTTTTCTTTAATTAATGAAATTGGCTTAATGATAGGCGATAAGCTTGCCGGAACGTTTTCGCTTTACGTGCCGGCACTGGTCTGGTTTATGGTTGGAAGCTACTGTTTAAAAGTGTCGTCCGTTTTTTCACCCAAAGACAGGAATTAACATGCGAATAGAAAATTTTAGTTTAAAAATCAAGCAGCAGCAGCTTTTAGATAATGTCAGTTTCTCGTTCGACGAACAGAAGTTAAACTTGATTATCGGCAGAAACGGTGTTGGGAAAACACTGCTATTAGATTTAATCTCTGACCTAGATCGTAACAGGCCAGAACATTTTTTCAATTTTCCTGAAAGCAGCCGTATTATTTATCACAGTCAGGGTCTGCCCTTTATTGCAGAAGCTACTGTGAAAGATACGATAAGCTTAATTGGAGATCTGTCTGAAGGGGCTGCCATTACGATGGAGCAGATACCTCAGAAAATTAGAAATAACTTAGATAAGCCTTTTGGAACCCTATCCATGGGGGAGAGAAGATTTTTAACGGTTTGGTTATTCTTGCAACTTGAAAGAGATCTGTATATTTTTGATGAACCGTTTGCTAATTTAGATCTAGCTGTTATCTCTGATATTTTAGACCTTTTTTATGATAAGATTAAACAAGGAAAACAGCTGATTATCACTTCACACCAGTTTGATTTCTTGATCCCTGAAAAAACACATGTTATTTTTATTGAGGATAGGCAAATCAAATTCAACGGCGGGCTCACTGTTTTTCTGGAATCGTTTCATTCATTTGGGCAGGCTTTTGATATAAAATAACTGTCCATCATAGCTGCTTATAAAGTTCTGAAATGTTTGTAGCTTGTTTCATCTTGCTGCAGGTATTCAGAACTTTTTTCTTTCTTTCGAAAATATTTATTAAATTGTCCGTTCTCCCATTGCTCTTTTATTTTTCGTGTGGTATAGTAATAGTAACGAAAATGTAACAAAAAAGTAATATAAACGGTGGCATAAAAATGAGAAAAAATCTAGAGGCAGCAGGGCAGGGCAGCCATCAACTGTTGATTCAAAAATTATTAGTGAGTACACATTATTTGACACTTTTTAAGGATGAATTGATTTTGGTAGAAAAGACGCCGTCCCTTTTGGGAGGCTCTTTTGCTCCTTCACTGGTTCAGTCAGAGTTGGGAGATATCTTAAAAAGCATAGAGACGTTAGACAAACAGGAGCGCCTGATAAAGTCAACGTTCTGGTATGATGAGCATGCTTTCAATTTACTGAATAAATCGCTGAGCATTGTTGATAATTGGATTGAAGGGATAGACCGTTTAGTTGAAGTATGTGAAGAAAAGTCGGTTTTTCATACTATTCTTGGCGAGAGCAGAGCCCGTGTTTTCGGCGTGCTTGCAGATGTTTTTTCATCACTTAAGGTCATTAATCTTTCTTTAAAAGAAGATTACGTCCATCCAGCTCTTTTTGAGCAAATTCGCTTAATGAAATTAGAAGAAGAAGCACTGCAGCAAGAACAGTAACTAATTTTTAGATCGGTCAGTTGACAGGCCGAAAAATTCAAGATATAATGATAAAAATTTAATAACCTTTAATTAGGCTCAGAGAAGCTTGCAAGGTTAATTTAGCAGGAAAAGCGCTGCCTTTTCTGATAAAGAACAAAGGTCCGGGTCAGCTGGCTGTATTCTAATCTTGCTCTCTTTTTTGGAGAGCAGGATTTTTTTGTAAGGTTCGGGTTTACCATCAGCCGTAGATGACTGGGAGCGGGTAGGGAGTCTCAGGCTGACGAACGAATATGGCTGCTCTGTGAGTACAGCCTTCCTTGAGTCTTTAGTGGCTCGGCGGTTAGGTTCCTGTTTTTGCTATGAGCTTTTCACGATCTTTGTATTTTATGAAACATTTAAGGGAAGGAAGTAAATCTTTGATTTTAAAAGAGGATATGACTGTTGTCAGTCAGCGGGAAATTGCTCCGCGTATTTTCGAAATGCGGCTTTTAGGGGAGATGGTCCATGAGATGAAGGCAGGTCAGTTCTTACATTTGCGTGTACCGGATCCGAGTAAACTGCTGCGCCGTCCAATTTCTATTTCACAAATCGACAAAGAGAATAAGACCGCCACTCTGGTCTATCGTGTAGAGCGTGAAGGAACTGCTATTTTATCAAGTCTGACAGCGGGCGATAGGCTTGATGTCATGGGGCCTCAGGGGAACGGTTTTGATTTATCGGTGCTTTCGGCGGGTCAAAAGGCCCTTCTGATTGGCGGCGGTATCGGTGTGCCTCCTCTGGTTGAGACGGCAAAACAACTGTCGGCTAAGGGAGCTGAGGTTATTTCGGTCCTTGGTTTCGCGGATAAAAGCGCCGTTATTTTAGAAGATGAACTGAGACGCTACGGTAAGGTTTACCTGACAACAGATGATGGCTCCTACGGTGTTAAGGGCTATGTCTCAACAGTAATTGATGAGCTGTCAGAAGAATTTGATGCTGTCTATTCTTGCGGTGCGCCGGGGATGCTTAAATATGTTGATAAAAAATTCGCCCAGCACCCGCATGCCTACTTATCATTAGAAGCGCGGATGGCTTGCGGTATGGGAGCCTGCTATGCCTGCGTCGTTCATTTAAAAAATCAGGCAGAAGCGTCTAATAAACGTGTCTGCGAAGATGGGCCTGTATTTGCTGCCGGAGAGATTGAGTTTTAAGAGAAAGGATGTCTGTTCGAAAAATTTAGCATTTTCCATAGATTTCAAAAGATAGTTCAGAAGATCTTTTGCCTGACTCAGAAAGGAGTCTTTGGAGAAATCTATCTGGTCGAACGCGGTTATTTAAAATGTCAGAAAATCGTTTGAGTATCAGTCTTCCAGGACTCGAACTAAAAAACCCTATTATGCCCGCTTCCGGCTGTTTTGGATTTGGGCAGGAGTACGCGAAATATTATGATTTGAGTCAATTGGGTTCCATCATGATTAAAGCGACAACACAGGCTCCTCGCTTTGGCAACCCCACTCCTCGTGTCGCAGAAACCCCCTCAGGCATGCTCAATGCGATCGGGCTGCAAAATCCTGGAGTGGATGCTGTTTTATCTGAAAAACTCCCTTGGCTGGCGGAGCATTTCCCTGACTTGCCTATCATAGCCAATGTCGCTGGCTTTTCTGATGCTGAATATGCCTATGTGACTGAAAGAATTTCCAGGGCAACCAATGTTAAAGCTGTCGAGCTTAATATTTCCTGTCCTAATGTCGATCACGGCAATGATGGTCTTCTTATCGGACAAGTACCGGAGTTGGCTTATAGAGCGGTCAAAGCCAGTACTGAACATTCGGAAGTACCTGTTTATGTTAAATTAACTCCAAGTGTTGCGGATATTACGGCGGTTGCTAAAGCAGTAGAAGAAGCAGGTGCAGCAGGGTTTACGATGATTAATACACTGGTAGGGACACGTTATGATTTAGCCAGCAGAAAGCCAATCCTTGCCAATGGACAGGGGGGGATGAGCGGTCCGGCTGTTTTTCCTGTGGCACTTAAACTCATTCGTCAGGTTGCTCAAAGTACAGATTTACCAATTATTGGAATGGGGGGTGTTGATTCTGCAGAGGCAGCGATTGAGATGATGATTGCGGGGGCATCAGCTATCGCAGTGGGAACAGCTAATTTTACAGATCCATTTGCTTGCCTTAATATTATTAAGCAGCTGCCTCGGGTTATGGATGAATATGCTATCAGTAGCCTCGAGGTTCTTAGGGCTGACATCCGTCAGCAATTAAGCTGATGTCTGGCTGTCTGTATTCTGTCAGCTGCCTTTATTTTGAAAAGCAGAGTAAGTGGTAAGAGTTTTTAGAATTAAATAATCCTGTATTTATGAGGAGAACGGAGAAATCTGTTCTCCTTTTTTATTTGCTTAAAATTTCATAAAGAAAGGAGTCTTACCATGAAGGGATTGGAAATCGTGATAGATATTGAGAGCTTAGAAGTTTATGAAGTCATTGATCACGATCGGGAAATAAGTTCAGAATCAGCCGAGAAGAAAGAAACCTCTATACCTACTGAGCCAAAGCATCATTCTGAGTTCTATCAGTTGAATTTATTTGAAGAAATGAACTGACTCAATAGATAACAAACTAGGAGGATATGATGATTAGAAATAAATTTTATAATCAGTTGATTAACAGTGAACCAATGGGTTTTATTGATCCTCTAACTGATTTAGGTGAGTTTGATTCTGTTCAGATGAAATTCAAAGAACCTGTTAGCAAATTGATAAATAAATACTCTTGTCAACCTTATAATTTGAACTGGCAGAAAAAAATCGAAAAGATGAGAGTACTGTATATCCAATATCAGAAAAGTTTAAAGTTAGAAGATCAGGATCAGGCTGTTCATAACAGGGTTAGAAATAAAGAATCTAAGGAACATGTTCATGAAATTGTTACAACATATTTGAAATTAGGATTTAGGTTTAAAGAGATTGAATCGAAAGTTTCGCTTTTCAACACTCGTCTTCGTCGAAAGTGGAGAAGAAGCGATTACGTAACAACTACAAATCCTGAATTTTATTTGAAGAAAGACTTACAAAATGGTTATTGTTTGCCAACCCCTTCTCTTCCTCAAAGCATGAAAGTTAACTGAAGGAGAAATTATGATACAAGAAGAAATGAAAATACAAACCACAACAAATTATGAATTGATAGATTATGTGGGGAATCGAAGCATCGTGCTTAAAACTATCAAAATAGCAACAGAAAGGCCTAATACACGACAGGGACAGGCTGCTGTTAGGATGCTGGAGAAAAGATACTTTAAAAATTATAAAGGTATTTTACGTTTACCTTCTTTGAAGGAATAAATTGAGATAAGGAGTAAAGAAATGCTGAATAAACAAGAATTTAATCGAAAAATGAGAAGAGCCCGTCGATTAACCGAACAGGTGATTCAGTTGAAATGGGAGATTTTATCTAACGATGAGTTATTAACTCCTTTCAAAGGCATTAACTCTACGACTCTTGATGAGGCTATTAATTGTTATATTGACTATGGGGAGTTGCCGCTCTCTAATCATTTTGATGATTTTTATGAAGCATATAAAAGAGCGTATGAAGAACAATATGGAGAATAGATATGAAATCCCTGATACGTTATCCCGGAAGTAAATGGAATCTGGCTCAGAAGATTATTGACTTGCTGCCGGAACACAAAAGTTACCTAGAGCCTTACTTTGGCTCTGGAGCAGTACTTTTTACGAAATCGCCAAGCCCTATCGAAACAGTCAATGATTTAAATGACGATGTGGTTAATCTTTTTCAAGTTATTCAGTCCGCTCCAGATGTTCTTCAGGAGAAATTGTGGGGAATCCCATACAGCCGCTCAATCTATGAAATGGCTTGGAAAAATAAACCAAATAATGAGGTAGATAAGGCCGTTAACTTCATCATCCGTTCAACCATGAGCCATGGTTTCAGAGTGTTTGAAAAATCAGGATGGAAGCGTGATGTTTCTGGTCGTGAATCCGCATATGCGGTACAACACTGGAACAGACTTCCAGAGACAGTACGCGAAATGGCCGTCCGATTAAAAGGTGTTCAAATTGAAAACAGACCAGCTCTGCAATTAATCGAAGAGTTTAGTCGGCCTGAAGCAGTCATTTATATTGATCCACCTTACATCTTATCTACTAGAGCCAGAAAACAGTATAGTCATGAGATGACAGACAACGATCATATAGAACTCTTAGAACTGTTAAATCAAAGCAAGGCTCAGATTATTCTCAGCGGTTATACCAGTGACTTGTATGATCGGTATTTATCCAACTGGGAACGTTTAGAATTTTCGGCCACTGCAGAGCGGGGATTGCCACGGACGGAAGTTCTCTGGATGAATTTCCAGCCAGCACAGCAGTTAGATTTGTTTAATTAAGAAAAGGGGGAGAAACGTTTATTTTTTACAGTTAGAAAAGGAAAAATTATGGAAAGATTGGTGATTTTATGATGGAAAACCAGATAAGGCAGATTGTTGTAAAGAAAAATATCGGGGAGCTGACGTTAGAAGTTAGATATGACAACGTTGTTTATATTGATGGAGAGACTGGTGTCTATTCGGATATTGAAGGCTGTATTAGTTGCGTTCGTTATAGCGGTGAAATTAGGGTTTATCTTGATGAGACTGGCCGAGTTACAAATTTTGATGAGATTAACTTATCGATCAATAGTGAGTATGATGGGTGGGATGATCAAGAATTGTATGAAAATATTTTGGAAGATTTACAAGATGATGTTTTATTTGAGTTAATACTGGTATGATTTCAGCTAAGTAGTAGAAAGGAATTTGAAATGACAAATATCTACAACTTAATTTTAAAAGATGGATTACGGAATTATAAATTTAAAAATAGTCATTTAACCCCCATCTCTTCAGCCGATGAAGGAAAGCGAGGAGCCATCTTCGCTTTCCGATCCAAAGCTAACATGATTAAAGCACGTGGATTGGTGCTGACATCGATGGAAGCTATTACTGAAAATGAGGATCGTTTCACTCACTGGACACCAAATGTTTACCGATTTGGGGCTTACAAGGACGATAGACGTCAGATTACACGTGGTCATGCTGAAGAGAACCTAAGACAAATCAATACGTTTTATATTGACTTTGACATCACCTCTTCATCTGAAGAGATGACATCAGGAGATATTCTTACGGCTGCTATTGATTTAGGATTCATGCCAACAATAATTTTGAAATCAGACAAAGGTTTCCAGGCTTATTTCGTTCTTGACGAGCCAGCCTATGTGACCGTCCATTCACAATTTAAAGTAATCAAAGTGGCCAAAGCTATTTCTCAAAATTTACGAAACTATTTTGGCCAAGTCCTACCCGTTGACATGACCTGCAACCACTTTGGAATCGCACGTATGCCACGAACGGATAACATCGAGCTTTTCCATGAGGAATACACCTACTCTTTCCAGGAGTGGCTAGCTTGGTCAATGAAACAGTCTGATCTTCCTTTTCCAAATAAGAAACCAAACTTAACAGTAATTGCGGGAACTGAAGGGGTTAGGCAGATAGATGAGCCCTGGTATGGTTTGCTGATGAGAGAAGCTAATATTAAGGGTGATAAAGCTTTGATGGGAAGAAACAATGTGCTATTTACTTTAGCACTGGCTAACTTCTCATCTGGTGTCTCTCAGAGCGATTGTGAGGCCGTTTTAGCTGATTTTAATGGACAATTGGTCGAACCGCTCTCTCAGGACGAGTTTCTGAAAGTCGTTTGTTCAGCCTATTCAGGAAAATATGAAGCTGCTAGCCGAGATTACATCAAATTACTATGTAAGGCTTGGGTCAATGAGAGTCTGAAGGATTCAGACTTGTTTATCAAGCAACGCTGGTATAAGTTTAAAAAGAAGCGTGCCGATCGTAAGAATAGTCATCTTCACGAGTGGAAAGCAGATATCATGGCTTACTTGGAAGGCTATTTTCAGTCAGAAGATCCATTCATCCAAACAACTAAAAAAGCTATCAGAGAAGAATTGAACATTCCTGAGCGATCACTGGATAAAGTCTTAAAAGCACTAAAAGCTGATCGTAAAATCTTCTTTGTAGTTAAATCTGGACGAGGTGGAGGAATTAGGTTGGCTTCAATCAAAGCCATTGTCTTTTCACTTATTCAGGTGAAAAAGGAACGTCAAGAGGCTTATTTTGCCAATATAGCGACGTTCTTTGAAGAGAGTCTAGGATTTACTAAACAGGTAATAGAAGGGGTTAAAAATGGGCTTAAACAAGTTAAACAACTATCTTTATTTGAGGTTGATATTGGATAAGATTTAAAACCCGCAAGTTGCCTTTACATTTATATCTATGATACGTGGAGCTAAAAAGGGGAGTCTGATATTGAAGATAAATTGAATTTACTTAGTCTAATGTTAAATAAATAGAAAAGGGAGTTGAGAGAGAAATGATTTTAATTATTTTAGTTAGTGTCTTAGGGAGTTTCTCTTTACTAACAGTTGGAATGTTATATGCTAACCATCAAATTCGTTATAGAGATGGGTATGATAGAGAATTAGAAAGTGATTATCAAGCGTTAATGGAACAGCTTAGAAAGTGAGGTACTATGTGGGATACGTTATTTTTAGTTTTGAAGATGGAGATTATCTTTATGATAACCAGGGACAATTATTGGTTTTTGAGAGTAGAGGATTAGCTTATCAGTACATGCAGATTAATTATCATATTCCTTTACCTGTTCAGAAAACTAAGAGAGTAATTAACTATCCAAATTTCTACCAAGCTCCATTCAAGGTCCATAAGGTTTGTTAGAGAGGAAATAGTGATGAAACAAAAGGATGAGACTCTTTATGTTGGAAGAATATCCTTATTTGGTATCCCTTCTATGGAGAGTGAAAAAAACTAAAAGAGAATGGCTCGAAGAAGCATTCTTGATGTCTACTAAAAAGAAAATAATCGAATGTGTCTTTATTGATGAAGATGGAGGGAACGAACATGACAGAGAATTTTAAGATTGTACGTGGTTATTATTTAACAGGAGTAGGGCAAGAACCCTCTGCTTATTACTTTAAAATTACTGATCAATTTCCTGAATTTGAAACATTGAAAGCAGGTGATGTTGCTTTAACGTTTTATCAGAATCTAGAAGCTATTTCAAGCATACCAGCCCTAATTCGGGTAGATGGGGTAATTGAAGCTGAGAAACAAGTCCTTGAGTTTCTCCAGAGTGAAAAGAAGGATCATTTTCCAATGTTGCCACTGGTTAGTGTTTATGAAGAATTTGATACTTTGCGATTCAGTTTAGTGATGACTAGCTTTGAAAAACTAAAGTCTGAAATGAAACGTCTGGCCAAAGTTAGTTATGTTCAAGGAGATTTGTTTGAGTTTTTAGGAGGTGAGGGGTAGTGACTGATAGGTTTGAGTTTTCTAAACTATTTTTGGGAACCTTAGCTGCTGTTGCTGTAATTCTTTTTACAGTTGTTGGGATACAGACTACCTGGAGTACTTATGTCGTCAAAGATTATAATAAGCATCTCACAGGACAAGTCTATGTGGAAGCAGCGGTCAATCAAAATGTTAACCTAGTCTTTTATCGTAATGGATGTCCTTATTGTAAGGCTGGGAAGAAAGCTGTTATTACTTCAGCTGAGAAGAGTTCTTATCCGACTTTTTACATCGATGTAGAATCAAAAGATGGCCAGATATTGGTTGAAAAATACCACGTTGACAAAGCAGCGACTCTAGTCACAATAAGAGACGGTAAATTCGAGCTTTTTCTCTATGCTGATAAAGATAAAAATGGCCAAATTGTTGCTGATCAGAAAAAAATAGAGGAGAGATTGAATGACAAGTAAAACTGTTTCTAAGTTGCTTTGGTTTTTGTTAATTGTAGTAGGACTTACAGTATTTCTTTTTGCGACACTATCATTATTTTTATCTTTTCAATGGGCTTTAATGAAGGTCAATGGAGATATTCCAGAGAATGTTTTCTATTCTCAGATGAGTATTTTAGGATTTAGTCTGTTTGATGGATTTATTATAGCTCTAGCAACATGTCACCTGAAGGAGGTAAATGTTGATGATTATAATTCTTAAGGCAGCTGGACATTATCTTTTTCTTATTGTTCTTGTTTCGGCTTGGGTATTTCCTCTTTTTGAAGTTGAAATTTACGATAACTTTGATAACAAAAAAACGAACACGCTACTTAGGCCCTGCAGTTATGATGTTGGTCAAAATATTTTGGCCAAACAGTCAAGTGAGGTCGCTATTATCAGGAAGGAGTAAGACAGATGACGATACCAAAGAGAAGTAATAGGACATGGGAACAAAAGAAAAAGCGTCGCACTTGTCATAAGTTAGGGAAACGATTTAAAGATCCTGCTAATAATGAAAATTGTGAACCTATGAATCCTTTATTAAAAACAACAATGTTATTAGCTACTAATAAAGAGTATAGAAAAGCCGATACTTTACAATTATTAGGGAGTTTCTTAGTATTTAGTACAATAATTTACTTTTTGGTAGGAGTCTTGTATTACTTCAGTATAAAGGTGCTAAAATCGTATGCTCTTCAGGTTGTCTTGAAGGTTGTAAGTTTAGGATTTTTGAAGCCATCAGCTGCAGATCAGTTTCGTGAACCTACAGTTTGGGAAGTGTTTAAAAGGTATACCATGGGACAACCTATTATTGTTGGGATAGTTGTACTGCTTGTATTAGTGATTGGTGTTTTTCTCGGTACCAAGGGGCAAAAAAAGCAGACCATGATTGCTGATAATATCAAGGATGAGGACTTAAGGAAAGATTACGAAAAAGTTAAAAAGAAAGGCTGTGTAACTTATGCTTGACACTATAAAGAACCTGATTGAAAAGATAAAATCCAGCTCTATTGCTAAACCTTTTATAGGGATTAAGGGATGGTTTCAAGACAATGTTATTAAGCGAAAGTTGGTTATTTTCTCCGTTATTTTTACAGCTTGGATCAGTTTATTGGTTGGGGCCTTTTACTCTCCACAGAGGCAGACGTATACAGATGAACAACTAAAAACAAAGCAGACGTTTGAAAATGGAACAGGTGAAATTAGACTGTCTAGTCAAACCTATTCTCCTGAAACAGGTATTATTGTTCTTCAGTTTGAGACGAAGGATTCTACCTCTCCAGTTGATCGTGGCATTGATACAAAGCGTCTCAAATGGAACCTATACGCTCAGAAGAAATCTTCTGATACAACAATGGAAATTGTTCCAATCGTAGACAATAAAATCTCAGTAATCATTCGCAATGTTCCTGAAGATTTTGGAGCATTTGCGATTGATATTACAAATAAAACAGTTTCTACTAGCGATATCGATATTGATGTTTCTAGCTCTTCAGATGACCAAGAGCAGACTTCTAAAACAGCTTCTAAAACAGAAGAAAATAACGATGACAATGTTGTCCAGTTCTATGTTACAACTCAAAATCGTAAACTAAAAAGAGAAAAGATAAAGAGTGTTTCTCGTGAGGAATTTGCTTTGTCAGAAATCAAAGTGGAAAAATCTTTCCAAGCAGATCAGATCAAAAAATTAAATAACTCAATCAAACAGCTTAAGGATTCAATCGAAGATGATAATTCTCGTAAAGAGGGTCTTCTCAAAGAAGCGGAATATCTATCTGGTGAGGATTTAGAAATTAATCAGAAAGATATTGCTACCATTGAAAGCAACATCGAAACTAAGAATAGGTCTATTGAAACTGCTAATCAAAATATTGAAAAGGTTCAAGCTAAGATTGACAGCTTAGAGAAAAAAGAGGTTGCTATTAAAGATGGAACATTTGAGTTTTCTAATTCGATTGAGATTATTGAAATGGATTAGGAGGTGCTAAAATGATGAGTTACATTTATTATTGTTTTATCAAAAAGAAGTGGTTTGAAAAAATTTTCCCAAGTATTTTAAAGCCAGTCACTTTTTTACAGTTTATAAAATTTCTAGTTATTTATATTTTTATCTTTATATTATTTCCATTATTATTTCGATTTACAGCCGTTCATCTTATTTTTAATACTTCATCTTTGGTACTGAAAATAATACAATTAATTATTTTGGTCGATTGTTTGATTTTAACTGGCGTTACATATTTGTCGTTATTTTTATTGATTTCAAGTTGTTTATTTATTGAGCTTCCTCAAAAGGGCTCCTTAATAAAACGTCTTTTATTAACTAAAGAAACAAGTGAGGATTTTACAAATGAAAAGTTTAACTCAAAAATTAAAAATGTTGAATAAAACAGGTTTTAAATTATCTTTTATCTGTGGACTTAATTGGCTTATAAAATTCTTGATCCCGGGTCAACATTATTTTTTTGCAGCGTTCTTTTTAGGCTTACTAACTTATTACATGCCGCATGATATACAGCAGCTTTCCGTATTTATGTTAGGATTTTTAGTCATTATCACAGTAGTAACAAATCTACTGTTTTGGATCCTTTATAGTAAAGATCTTTACCATATAAAATTTGCTTTCTACGTTGCGATAAGCTTTTGTTTTTTCCAAGCAGGAAATAATTATATTGGCCAACATGCTTTGACAGATTATTTGGTTAGTCGACTCCTTACTTTGTGGATGATTAGCTTTATTATCGCAACATTTGCTAGTCACCTTCAGTTCAAATTATTTAAACAATATCTTTTCAAAAATGTCATTAATAAAGAGTATCTAGGCATCCGAAAACTAACAGCTGATTTACCTCCAGAATCTAATTTTTACACAGATGCGGATGAAATGGATGCTAACAAGCGAATGAAATTGATTAACCAGAATGCGATCAAAAAACCGTATCAAGGAGTTGTTGAACTAAGCTTTTTAAATAGAAAAGTAACAACAGGTATCCATTACAAAACGGATCTTATTACTAAAGAAGTAGAACGAATTTTTGAAGATGTTGATACCATCTATTATCCTGTTTTTAGAGTTTATCCTTTTGGAATTGAGGAAGATTTTGGCTACACGTTGATTCAATTAAAACTCAGTAGTAAGGCTGCATTTACAGAATACTCATCTTAGGTTTTTAGTATAAAATACTAATAGTATTACTCCCTAATCTCATGGATTGGGGAGTTTTATTTTTTGCTGTAGTTTGTCCCCTTAATGCAAGAAATTTTATTATCCCTTACACTAAAATCATTAAATAAAGGAGGCTATTAAATGGCAAAAAAAGATCTTACAAAAATTGATTTAGAACTTGAAGAAGCAAAGAAAAAAGTTGCTTCTTTGGAAAATGAACGTAAGCTAGCAGAAGAAAATATTCAAAAACAAATTGGTAAAATCTACGTTCAGATTCAACTCAAAAAAGATAAAAGTCAGACTTATGAAAAGATTTTAGATAATCTCAAAACTGAGCTGACTCTCATTCGAGAAGAAGAAAAAGCACAACGTGAAGCGGCTAAAAAAGAACGTGAAAATGTGGAACAGTAATCTCCATTTTTCAGCAGAAGAAGTACCTCATCAAGTTATTTAACGGAGTGTGTATTTGTACATCTCTATAGTGTGTTAAGGTGTGGGGGATAACGTAGGTGCTAGAGTGCTTAGTGTGTTAAAGTGTGTCTAGCATGTGTGTGTTTAGTAGGCGTAGCCGAGAGAATTGGGGACACAGGAAACGTTGATACTATCAACTCCCAGCGATACGATGGGACAGTTTCCCTTATGCTCTTTTCATGGACTAGAACACATTAAGTGGGCTAGGTCTTGAAAAACCGCAAAAGTAGAAAATTTATTTTCGTGACGTTGCGAGGTTGAGGTTTTCTTTTTTGCTTCTTTTAGCTTTTGCCTCGTCAAAAGAAAAAAGAAGGGCGCTGTTTTTTTGAAAGGAGATGATCATTTTGTATGGTAACGAAAAGAACAGAGTTAAAAATACGTGGATTAACTGAGAAAGAAATTGATTATTTAAAAGCTCAATCAAAGAGAACAAAATCGAAATCATTTAATGATTTTTTAGTTCGTGTCTTACGTGAAAAGATTGAAAAGGATCAATTTAATTTTGCTGAAGCAAACTATCTTGCTCATTTAGAAAATATGAAATTAACGTCGGATCATGTTTTACGTTTAACGCAAAAACAGACAGAAATTTTATCAGACTTTGAAAGGAAAATGGGTCGGTATGCTGACCACATTTCAAGATGGTTGGAATACGAAGGTGAGGTAGAAAGGGATGACTAAGGAAATTAGATTACGCAAAGTTCCTGATGAATTATTTGTGCAATTAGAGATGATGTCTCAAAAATTTCAGTATCCTAATCTTGCTGATTTTTTGATGTCTCAGTTGTATCGTATTGTCGAAAATGATGGTCTTGATTTATATGATAATAAATTTGCAGAGACGTTGGCAGATATTAAAGAACAACAAGCTCAAATATTGGATCAGTTGCTCAAAAATGAAATCAAATTATTGGCCTATCATGCAAAACAAGATATTGTAGAAGAGTTAACAACGGACTGGTTACAATTTATGGATGATGTTGATGCGCTAGCTGCTGAAAGAAGAGCGGGAGGCCGCTAATGAAGAAGAATAAATTCCTGCTAGTCAGTGTTTTGTTTATCGCTATTTTTTTAGTGCAACCACAAAATTTTCAATCTTTAAAAAGTGCATTTACTCAAAATGATATAGCTACTCAATTGAACATATCAGATTCACCTGAAGAAAAAAATGGTGACTTAGGAAATGCTCATCAGACACAAAATGAAGAACTAAAATCAAAAGTGTTTGATGGTCAACATCAAGTGATAGTGGTTAATGATAAGGCACAATTTACCAACGAAGAGTTGAGTCTAAAAAATGGTTCATGGGAAAAATACAGTAACCTAGATTTTTTGAATCGTGTGGGAGTTGCTGAAGCAATGTTGGGTAAAGATTTAATGCCATCAAGTGAACGTGAAGATATTTCATCTGTGGAACCAACTGGCTGGAAAAATAAAAGAATCAACTTCAATGGAAAGCAAGATTATTTATATAATCGTTCTCATCTAATCGGCTTTCAACTAAGTGGTGAGAATGCAAACGTGAAAAATCTTTTTACAGGGACACGTGCGCTTAATGCCAATTTTGAAAATGAAAAATCGTCAATGGTTTACTATGAAAATTTAGTCGCAAATTATATAAGAGAGACAGAACATCATGTCCGCTATCGAGTAACGCCTATTTTTAAAAACGTAGAATTAGTTGCTCGTGGTATTCGTTTGGAAGCACAAAGTATAGAAGATGATACTGTATCTTTTGATGTTTATATTTTTAACGTTCAACCAGAGTACGAGATTAATTATTTAACAGGAACTTCAAAAAAATCGCAGTAAAGGAGAAATAATGGCAACTAGAATTAATATCTATTTTAACGAAGAAACACTACAAAAGTTTTCTGAAATAAAATCCTATTTATTAGCAGATGTAGGGGAAAGTTTAGAATGTCCAGGTCAGAAACAGTCAGCGACTGTTGTTAAGTTGATTGATGTTTTCTATAAACTTTTTTTGGAAACTGAAGATAAACAAAATTTTTCAGAGAGGTTGTCTCGGCTGGAAAGAAAATTGACCAACTCAGATGAAGGGCGTGCTTTAAAATCGATCTGTCGTCAATTGGATCAGCTACTCTATTTAGAGCTGACTAATTTCCATGCCATTACAAAAGGCGATGATTTTGATATTCAAGATTTAGAGTCTGTTCATTCTCGCTTTGATCCAGCTCAACATGAATTGATGGCTAGAATTGATGACCTCATTAAAGAAGATGTGGCACGTGGCCAAACAATTAAGAACTCACATTAAGGATAATTAAAATGGCTGATATAGTTGATATATATTTAGAAACAGGAGACTTTCATGAGGCAGTAAAGCAATCTGGATTACCGACTCATATTGCTCACTTGAAATTAATTAAGAATGGTTGTTTGAAAATTCAAGATAAAATTCAGTACGGATCTCGAACGGCTAAATTGGGAGGAATGGCAGAAGAACTCTTTCAAAAGTATGTTCCAGAAGCAACAGATGCTAATAAGTACTTTAAGAAAAATAATCCTGTTTATGATTTTTGGTTTGATGGTTTGACGATTGATGTTAAGTATAGTTCCTTACATAAAAAGAAAAATAAAGATGGGCTGTTTTGATTAAGAAAGGAGCATAAATGATGAATGTATCGTCTAGTCCTAATATTACATTTATGCTTCAGTACACAGAGGCTAATAGTCAATATGTAGATTATACAAATCGTGATGAAGCTGTCAAAATTGACACAGAATTGTCCCTGGAAACGAATAGGCAAATGATTGAAGGATTGACTGAAGATGAGATGACTCGTATTCAGGAAGCTGTCCCTGAAACTCAGTTGAATTTTAGGGAATACATTGATTATATGAACCGATCGTATGCGACAGAAAACCAATCAGAAGAAATAACAGCTGTCTTTACTCAGAAAGCAGATTATCTCCAGAAACGTCGATTAAACGACCTAAAAAACAAGTTGGAATCAGCTTATCAAAATGGTTCGCTTCTTTGGCAGGGTGTCATTTCTTTTGATAATGCTTTTCTTGCTGAACAGGGATTGTATGATGTTGCAACTGGCCAAGTTGATCAAAAAGCAATCAAGGCTGCCATGCGTGATATGATGCCAACCCTGATTCAGAAAGAAGGCCTTTCGGATTCTGCTTTTTGGTGGGGGAATATCCATCTCAATACGGACAATGTTCATATTCATTTTGGTTTGTCTGAAGTGGAATCTAATCGTGAGAAAATATTCTATCGGCCACGTGGACGCATGGAGTACAAGGGAAACTTCTCTCAAAAAACAATTAACCGTTTTAAAAGCGGTGTTTATCACGGATTACTAAAAGAGGAAATACGCTCAAACCTTATCAGAAAAGAACAGATTCTAGCTAATCTCAAAGCAGATTTAATGCTCTCTGTTTATCAAGAAGAAAAGATTACTTCTTCAGCTGAAAAAAATTTTTTGGAACAAGCCTACAATCACTTACCTCTTAATAAAAAATGGCGCTATGGATCAAATGCTAGGGATTTTGCGGTTAGTAAGTTCTTTCTTGATCGCTATTTGGATTCATATTTAAACAATGGAGGTAGCGCAGCCTATCAAGAATTTTTGAAAGAGACTAGAGACTTTCTTAGGACTTATGAAGGGGTGTATTCGACTGAAAAAAATCAAGTCTATGAAAAACTACGCAAAGTCGATGGCAAAACGATCAGAACGCTTGCAGAATCAAAAGGATATGATTTCAAACATCATTTGGCACGTCGTATACTGGATTTAAGAGAGCGTTTGGCCAACAATATCCTACGATCCTTTAGAGAGGCTGCCCCTCAAATAGAAAACGTTCATCTGAAAAAAAATTTGGATGATTTTTCAGAGGGGAATCAAAAAATGATTCTTGAACAGTTCCCAGAAGCTAACTATGTCAAATCTTTAGAGGCCTGGAAACGAAGAGGTTACATCCTCAAAGAGGGAGTGAAACCGATTGAGATTCTCAAACCAGTATATGAAGACTACGATGAAAACGGAGCGGGTATCGGGGAGGTTCAATTTGAAAAAACTCGCGTCTATGATATCAGTCAAGTAAGTGAAAATCTCATGGAAAAGAAATTAACACTAAAAGACTTATCTTTCTTTTCTTCAGAGGATCTTGAGGAATTAATTACTGTTGCAAAACAGAAATTGAATCCGACAGAAAAAGAAAGACAAGAGTTAGGGACTTACCGCTATGCCTTGAAGCTGAATCGTCTGGAGGAACAGCAGAAGACCTTACAGGTACGTCAGAAGCTTTTAGAACAAATCCAACCTTTAGTTTCCGATCAGTCGTTTGTGGATTTTAAAAAACAGGCTCTAACTCAAGAATTGAAAGCTATTGAACTACAACTAACTCCCAATTTTAAGCTTTCAGATAATAATAAGCTTTTGAAAGAGCGTTTGAAGTCTCAATTTGAAAATAGTGTTGCTTTGCCTATTGATAAAGCGACTGCTGGTGCAATACAGCTTCCTATCCGTCAATTACGGACAGAGATAAGTCTTGTTGGTCAAATTCAAGACGATAGTGTTCTAACACTTTTGAAGGGTGCTTCAACGACAAAACAAGCTTATATTGAGGAACTTCAAACGCATGTCTCTATTTTTCAACTGAAATATCAGATTAACAACAGAAATCAACAGATGGAACAGTTATCAGATGAATCAGCTGTTAAAGAGATGAAAAGAGCCAATGCCCAGGAATTTGCGGAATTGAAACGTTTATATACCAAATTACAACCGACTGAAGAAAGTCAAAATCAAATTATTCAAGCTGTTTCTAAGCAGTTACAAGAACGCAAAGTTACCAAAAAAACACAACTACAACAGGCTCAAGGACCTATAAAGTTGGATACGGACTTCATGCGTCAATTGTCATCATCACTGAATCGTTCTCAACAAGCAAATAAAAAAGCACTTATGGAACGTGCTAGAAGTGATGAACGTGAAGAGCAAGAAGAACGCAGGCAAGCCCAACGTTAATGAGTCATTATCAATGGCTTTTTTAGTTTAAAAATCTCCTATGATTTGTCCCCTTAACACAAGAATTTCCATTATCTCTTAGACTAAAAGTAACTGTAGATACAGGAAGGAGGTGGTGAGCATGCTACAATTTCCAAGTGTTTCTGAAGAGGAATTTGACTTCGATGCTGATTGGCTAGTCAAGTCTATTGATGATACTCAAAAACGAATTCTTTTTGCTGGACAAGGAAAGAATGGTGATTTGGAGTTGGAATTGGACTATCAAAATAATCCAGAAGAATTTGAGCATTTTTCAGTAGGTGATCTCATTCAATTGCCAAGAGAAATATTTGTTGTTTCTGAACCGACACCGTATCAGCCCGAATATGAGTGTTTCTAGTAAATGAAAGGAGTTTTTATGGCAGAAGAACACACACAACAGTCGTCTTCACGTGGAAAAAGCCGTCGGGAGAGAGTGGAATATGCTCGGTCTCGTGATATTTTAGATGTTGCTAGTGAAATGAACATGGAATTGGTGCGTTCAGGACGAGATTACCGCTGGAAAGAACATGATTCTATGGTTATTTCGCCTGATAAAAATATGTGGAACTGGTTTTCACGACACCAAGGCGGGGATGTTATCTCACTTGTTGAAACGATGAAAGAAGTGAACTTCAATCAGGCAATTGATTACTTAAATGATGGCAGTTTTAAAGAATATACAGTTGTTGAGAGGGTACAAGAACCGTTTTCCTACTATCTTGAGCCTTATGAGCAACCGTTTGAAGCAGCTAGAACCTATCTAAAAGAACAACGTAGTCTATCAGATGAAACAATTGACTTCTTTCTTGATAAGGGAGTTTTAGCTCAAGCTAATGCTAAAGTAAATGGCAGTATTGAGCCTGTTGTTGTCTTTAAGTCATTTGATTTCTCAGGCGAGATTGTGGGGGCGACTCTGCAAGGAATTGAAGAGAACTGGGAGAAGTGGCCAGAACGTGGTTATGCTAAGAATATTGTCCGAAATTCAGATGGTGTCACTGGTATGCACGTAGATATAGGTCAGCCTAACCGGCTTATCTTTGCGGAAAGCGCTATTGATCTGATGTCTTACTATGAGCTGCATAAAGATAACCTTCAGGATGTGCGTCTGGTTTCGATGGATGGTCTGAAAGAAGCTGTTATTGGTAAACACTTGGCCCAACTTCAGGCTGATATTTTAGGTCGTCCACTACACTGGAGTCATGATCAATTAGCTGATGGATTACAGACGGCTATTGATAATAACTTCTTTACAGACGGAAAACATGCAGATTGGATTACTCTTGCAGTAGATAATGACGAAGCTGGTCGAAACTTTACAAACTCACTGCGAGAAAAAGGGGCTAGTATTGTTGAGGATCTACCAGTTTTACAACCAGGACAAGATAAGACAGACTGGAACGATGCTTTAAAACAACATAGAATTTTGAGTCTATCTGATGATAGGGAATCTTATCAAACAAGGAGTGAAAAGCAAGGGGTCCTATTTGAAAATCTTGCTGATGTGACTTCAACTTCAGATCGTGCCCAAGTATCCTATGATACTTTTAAAGCTAATCAAGAAAGGCTATCAGAAGCAGTTCAAAGTCAAATTCGAGCAGGTAACCTGCGGGTGACTCTCTCAGATGAGGCTTACTTTTATACCTTGGTCAACTATACTGGATGGAGTCATCCGATGCAGCAGTTGAAGCCAAAGGCCATTGATAGCCTAAAAGAGTATCGTACTTTCTTTGAGTCAATCAATGATACTAATATTGATCATTTTAAAGAAAAAGGGACACCTGAACAAAATCAGATGTATGATATTTTAAAAAGTCTTCAAAAAGATTTAGGTCGCTCAAATACTTCGACTGTCTTTTCAGAAGAAGTGGCTATTAGTGCCTATAATCTTAATCGCCAGCTAGATAGCTTGACCGCTGAAAACTGGGGGCGCTCAATCAGCGATCCACTCGGAAATCTAGGGCGTGATACATGGAACATTATCAGTTATCCCGCTAATGAAATTGTGACAGGCAATGTCGATTATTACTATCAGCTAGTGCCTTATCATTTGTTAGACTATCTCAATAATAAGAGTGGCACAGTTGAAATTTCTCCAGAAACGTATGAGACGATTCTCCAGAAGTTGAGAGATGAGGCTATTATCATCACTCCCGAAGTGGTAGAAGAAGTTACGATGTCGCCAGAACAGGTGGTTTCTTCAGTTGAGGAAACAGAAAAGCCCCTTGACAATCATCAAGAGGCAGCTGTTAGTTCTGAACAATACAAAAAGAATGAGACAAATATAAGGGATCTTTCTGAGCAAGCTCAGGAGGCAGCACCATTACCTGAAGCGACACCGTCGCAACCTTTGAAAGACTTGTCACCAAGTCAAACCGATTCTCATTCTTTACTCTATTTTACCATAGAAGACCCTAAAAGGTCAATCTATAAGGACAATTATCACCCGATAAAACCGCATGAATTAAACAAACTTAACCATCATGCCCCTAATATTCAAAGTGCAGCGCAATGGTACCTTGATAACTTGTCAGATACAACCTTGCATTACTTTTACCAACAGGGGAACAAGCAATATAACATCAATATTGATTTTGAACAGTATCATTTCATGCACTTGACAGGTCTTTTCCCACTGAAAAGGGGACAGACGGCGGTTAAAACCCTACATGATTTTGCGGAAGGCCGTGGTTCTTATGATAATCTGATGATTGCTGACAATGAAGCAGCCTTTCAAAAAATTAAAGTCTTACCTGATTTAAAAGCTATCATGGAAACAGACGCTTTCTATTTTGACCAGGTGGAAGATATTCCAAAACTGCAATCCCTATCTCTTGAAAAAGCTATTAAGTCTGATGACAAAGATGTGTTACTGGCCTTTTCATCAAACGAGGAGAATATCTATCCAGCATCTTTGATGGAATTGACAAAACAACTCAAAATTCAGACGGAACAATCCCAACACCAAAACGTTATTTTGGGCGTTTATCAAGAAAGAGATGGCAAATTTACTCAGTTGTCCATCAATGAGGCGTATATAACCGATAACGGGGAAGAAATGCTTTCTATTCTGAAAAGTGGGCAGGTTTCTTCAGATGAACCAAGTCATGATCTGACGCCATCTCCAGCTGAAGCGCTTATCGATGCTGCGACCTTTACGAAAGTTTTGGATACCGCTTATAACGTTGGTAATCCTGCTGAGTTAGGTGTTGAAGTTCCTGAAGAATTTCAAGCGAGCTGGGAGCGTTATAACCAACTGTCTGAAGAGTCTTCAGGGGACTTTAAGACCATTGTAGCTAAAGCTGATGGGGTTGGATTGCTAGATAAGACCACGGCTTTCTATCAAGACTGGCAACAGGATCAGATTTATAACGATACCTATCATGTTCGTCTTAGAAGCTCTAATGAGAGGCCAAACAGCCCTCAGTTACCGTTTGAACCGACTCACTTAGTTTCTTATCAAGACTTTGTCACAGTGCTTTACAAGGCTAATCAGGATGCCTCTCGGACTAAGCCAATCGCATTTGACATTTACGCTCCAGGTGGCGTCCTTGTTAAAGAAGATGTCCGTTATGCTATTGGCGATGAAACGCAGCCTGTGTCACATCTTCTAGGGCTAGGTTATCGCCGTTTAGAGGGCTATCCAGATTTAGCAGCTATTGATGAAGAGGTGCTTTCTCAGCTGGAAAATCAAGCTATTACAACTGAGGAGAATGGACAAACAATTGTAACTGGAAACTCCCCTGAAGGGCTTTATAAGCAAGAAGAAATAGATGCCTTTTTAACTAACAATGGAGGCCAAGAACCTAGTCAGCGGACTCAGGAAAATATCTCTTCAGCGGAACCATTTGATTATAAGTCAGCTTCAGCTTATGAAATTAGTGAAAGAGCTTTCCAGAAAATTCGTGAGTATACACAATCCCCCGAAGACTTAATGGAGTATGTGGAATTTATGAGCAAGTTCCCTCAGCTTTCTCCTCGTAACGTTGCACTTATCCAAGAACAATGGAGAGGTGCCAATGCAGTCGCAACTTATGATCAATGGAAATCTATGGGAGAAGCACTTGGGATTAAAACAGAGGATGTTATTCAAACTAAAGCAACATACGTTAATAAGAGAACAGGTGAAAGCAAGGAAGTGGTTCATCAGGGGTTATCTGTCAAAGCCGGTGAAAAGTCGCGAATTACGCTCTTTAGACCATTGATGGCGAGGATGATTCCAGTCCTTGATGAAAATGGACATCAGGTTAAAAATAATAAAGGCAACCCAAAATACAAAAAGCTTTCCGAAGCGACTTCACAAGAAAAAACTTTAGTGAAAGATGGTAAACTTCCTGTTCGTCAATTCCAAGAAAGAGATCCAAAAACTGGACAACCTCGTTTTACAACCTACAAGGTATTTGAATTGTCACAAACTACCCTTAAACCAGAAAGCTATCCTAAAGCAATGCCAAACCGTCATTACAACTTTGATACGGATAAGGTTAAGACTAAAGAAGTTCTTGAAGGATTATGTGATTATGCTGAAAGCATTGGTGTTTCTATTATGAAAGACGAAGCTCATGTTCTAGGAAATGCGAAAGGTGCCTTTTTCCCAGGAGAACAATTAATTTTAATTAATCCAGATAACACGCCTGGAGAAAAAATTGCAACAACTATTCATGAACTAGCTCACGCAACGCTTCATAATCCTAACCTTGCAGATCAGTATAAAGAGCTGCCGAAAGTCCAAAAAGAGCTTGAGGCTGAAATGACTAGTCATTTGCTCTCGAAGCATTTTGGTTTAGATACGACTGAGAAGGCTATTGATTATATGGCTAAGTGGACCGACAATTTACAAGGATTAAATGATAAGCAATTAGCTGACTCTTTGAAACGCATCCATAAAACAGTTTCTAAGATGCACAAGCAAATTGAGCATCACACGAAACCTTATCAATTAGGAAAAAATCGAGGACAGGGACCAAATTTTCCTAAAGCCCCTATCAAAGGGCCAAGTCGTTAAGACAAAAGGTATTCTCAATTGAGAGTACCTTTTTTATACACAAAAAATGATACAAAAAGTTATATAACAAATTGTATCATAGCTTTTTTAGTTATCAGCTGGGGATGGTTTGTCCCCTTAACGCAAGAATTACCATTATCTCTTAAACTGAGATTAACTAACAGTAAAGGAGAAGAGTGATATGGTAACAGTCATTCTAGCTGAAAAAGAAACACAAGCTGCTGCTTACGCAGAGAGTTTGGGAACAGCTAGTAAAAAAGGAAAAGTTCATATAATCAAACACACACCGTACTTTTCAGATGAAGTTCATGTTATTGCTGCTGAAGGACACTTATTTGAGTATGGTTTACCAAAGGACAATTGGGATTTAGATAAGTTACCCTTAGTCGATGTTTCATTTAAACAGACACTAAAGAAGGACAAAGATTCTAAAGACACCTTTAAGCAGATTTATCAAGAAGTTATGGCAGCTGATCATGTGATTATTGGTACAGATTCTGACAGAGAAGGGGAACGGATTGCTTATTCGATTTTATCCCATATTCCTGAAGGAAAAAGCAAGGTAACCAAGCGTCTTTGGGTTAACTCGGTTACCACTCGTTCTATTCAAAAAGCTTTTCAGGCACTTAGGGAACCGATGGAAACCTATAACTACTATTTAGAAGCTGAAGCACGTGCGCAATCAGATTGGTTAGTAGGAATGAATTTATCGCCTCTAGCAACGATAGATCTGCAAAATAAAGGACGACTTCCCAGAGGCAAAGGCAATAGCTTATCTGTTGGTCGAGTGCAAACTCCATCAGTCCGTTTAATCTGTGAAAATGATTTAGCTATTCAGAATTTTAGACCCCAAACGTATTGGAAATTACAGTTGGAAGATAAAGAAACAGGAGTAACATTCTCTAATAAAGAGAAGTATTCAGATAGTGATATGGTTCTGGCAGCTTCACGACAATTAAGTCCTACCTCTATTGTTTCTTCAGTTGAAATGACGGAACACCAAAAAGCAGCACCCGCTTTATTTAATCTCTCAGATGTTCAAGGGCTTGCTGCAAAATGGTGGGGCTTTGAACCTCTCAAAACAGAAAGGATAATAGAAAGTCTTTATTTGAAAAAATACTTATCTTATCCTCGAACAGATACTCGATTTATTACTGAAGAGGAATTTGATTATCTAAAGACTTACATTAAGAGTTATCAAGATACTATCAGTTGCCATTTTGAGCCAGTTCATTTAGAACCAAGGGAAAATTACGTTGATCCTGAAAAAGTGGCTAAAACGAGTCACTACGCCCTTATTCCAACAGAAAATATCCCTAACCTAGTGACTTTAAAACCTGATGAGCGTTTAGTTTATGAAGCCATTGTTCGCAGAACGCTTTTGATGTTTGCCGCTGATTGTCGTTACAACACTACAACTGTTGAACTGGAAAATAAATGCTTGATTTTTAAGGCAGCAGGTAGACAAATGCTTGATTTTGGTTGGGTCGCTTTCAGTAAACAAAAATTAAAAGGTGATGTTGAACTTCCAGATTATCGTACAGGGGATCAATTGGAAACGAAGGCACTGGCTCTTGAAGGCGTGACAAAACCACCTAAGAGAATTACTGAAGCTCAATTTATTAGTGAAATCTTACCTAAGTATGGTTTAGGAACACAGGCAACAAGAGCTGCTACGCTTAAAACGATTCAAGACCGTGGATATATCACTAAAAACAAGAAGTCAGGTCAACTATTTCCAACCAACAAAGCCTATCTCTTAATTCATTATCTTTATGATAATGAGTTTGCGAGTCCTGAAACGACTGGCGGTTGGGAACTATTCCTCTCTCAGATTGGAGAGGGAGAAATTAATCCACGTGAGTTTATTGATGCAATTAAAGAAAAGCTAACCGATCAGATTGCAGCTGCTAAAGGAAGGAGTGATTGAAGTGGATGATGAATTGAAGACCCCTTATCTTGATAAGTACACTGATAATTTGTCAGCTAAGGTTGCTAAAAAATCAGACGACTATCAAGTGTACGGCCGTGATAAGGAAGTACAAGCAGTCATTATCTCTCTTCTCAGACGAACTAAGAACAATCCTATTCTGGTAGGAGAAGCAGGAGTTGGTAAAACAGCTATTGTAGAGGGGTTAACACTTGCTATTATGCGTGACCAAGTTCCTGAAGCTTTAAAAGGTTTGACGGTTCGTTCTCTGGAGCTTTCTAGTTTGATGAGCGAAGATGATGGTGGCTTTATTGCTAAGTTCAAGAAGATTATTGAGGAGATGGTTGCTACACGTGGTCATAATCTTCTCTTTGTAGATGAATTTCATACCATCGTTGGAGCAGGTAGCCAGGACGGACAAGCCCTCGATGCAGGAAATGTGATTAAACCAGTTTTGGCACGTGGGGATATTCAGTTGATTGGAGCAACTACCTTAGATGAGTTCCATGATTATATTGAAACTGATAGAGCCTTAGAGCGTCGGATGCAACCTGTTATGGTTGAAGAGCCAACGATTCCACAAGCTATAACTATTATTGATCAAGCAAAAGGGATTTATGAAAAGTTTCATGGGATTCAAATTTCCTCAGAAGCTGTTCGTCAAGCGGTCCGTCTATCTGTCCGCTATATTACAGATCGTTTTTTACCAGATAAAGCTTTTGACTTAATCGATGAAGCTTCTACGATTGCTGCCGCTGAAGGAAAAGTAACCGTAACTGATGAAGATATAGCCCAGGTCTTAAAAGATAAAACAGGAATTCCTGTGACAACAATTCTGAAAGGTGATCAGGATCGCTTAGACGGTTTCAAAGAAAAGCTGATGGATCGAGTCAAAGGTCAGGAAGATGCGATAGAGGCCATAGTAGATGCGGTAACTATTGCTCAGGCAGGTTTGCAAGATGAAAACAAGCCTATCTCTTCAGTTCTCTTTCTTGGGCCGACTGGAGTTGGTAAAACAGAATTATCCAAGGCCGTCGCAGAAGCACTTTTTGATGATGAAGATGCTATGATTCGCTTTGATATGTCTGAGTTCAAGAAAAAAGAAGATGTGGCCAAGCTGATTGGTAATCGTGAGACAAGAACTAAAGGGCAGCTAACTGAAGGGGTTAAACGGAAGCCTTACTCTGTCTTGTTGTTAGATGAAGTCGAAAAAGCCCATAGTGAGGTTATGGACTTATTTTTGCAAGTATTAGACGACGGCCGTTTAACAGATAGTTCTGGACGTTTGATTAGCTTCAAAAATACAATTGTCATTATGACAACTAACATTGGTGCTGAAAAAATTATCAATAAGTGGGAGCTGAAGGGTAATTTTAAAGATTTGACTGATCGTGATAGGCAGCAATTTGAAAAGTCTATGGATAGTGAGCTACAAAATGAATTTCGTCCAGAGTTTCTTAATCGGATCGAAAACAAAATTATCTTCAATCTCTTAGAGAGAAATGTCATTGAAGAAATTGCAGAGAAAAACCTCTCTAAAATTTCAGATAGGATGAAGCGACAAAATTTAACTCTGTCGTATGAGCCTAGTTTGATTCAGTATCTCTCAGATGTTGGTACTGACGTAAAAAATGGCGCACGTCCACTAGAACGTTTAATTAAACGAAAAGTATTAGCACCTATTTCTGCCAAGAGTCTAACCTTGGATAAAAGTAACCAAACTTATAATGTGCATTTATGGGTCGAAGGGGAAGCACCAGATAATCAACATAGGAAAGATTTGAGAAAAATTCAATTGGATATTGAAGGAGAAATGGATGCCTTTTTCAGCTGAAAAAAGTTTTTTCCTATGAGTTGTCCCCTTAACGCACAAAATTTCATTATCACTTACACTAATCATGTCAATAAAATAAAGGAGGTTTTCTATGGAGAACAAGTTGACAAATTATATCAATACAGTGAGGACTAAAAGCAAAAGATATTTGCTTAGTTTATCACTCTTTCTTTCAGGACTCCTGACTACTACAGTCTATGCGGATGATCCTTTTGCCAAAACAGATGCCTTGGCTCAACAAGGGATCACTAAGGTTCAAGGTATCGGCATTGTCACTTTAGGATTAGCGGTTGTTGTGACTGGTCTCGTTTATGGTTTTGGTGGTCGTGAGGTAAAAGCTGGTATCAAGAAACACTGGGTAGCCATTGCAGTATCCATTATTGCGGTTTCTGCTGGACCAAGTATCGTCGAGTGGGTCTTTAATTTTGTGAAGGGATAAGGTGATTACGATGGCATTTATCCCTTTTAAGAAAAGTCATAAATGCGTGGTAACAGATGATCTCTTTCTTGAAGTCACTTGGGAAGCTGGAAAATCTCCAGATGATGACAGCGAACTACTTGGGATTATCGAAGGACTGGATCAACAATATCTAGATTCCTTCCAGCATTCGATTGAAGAGTCCTTGCCTTATGTGACTTTTCATCAAGCAGAACTACTGTTTCAAGCCTTACAAGAGGTTTATGGGTACGTAGAGCTGAACAAGGTAGCAATTTGTCACCTGGAGGGAAAGGAGGCTGTCTCTGAAGGGGAGGTATTTGCCAGCCCGTTTATCATTGATCAAGGGTACCAGAACTTACTCTTACCTTTGATTCAATCGATTATGACAGGTCAAGACTTCCAATCTTATACCTACCAAGAAAAGCGGGAGTATTTTGTCAATCAAATTTATCCAGTCTACAAAAATAGTTTAGGTATTCAAGAATCAGCCCTTCCTCTTTTTCCAGAAGAAGGGGAACAAGTCTCAAGCGTTTTACCGCAACAGAAGCAAGTCTCAAACTTTGCTGCAGGTGTTACTCCGCCAGCAGAACAGAAAGCACTGAAAGAACACTCACTGAAGAAGGTTTATTTACTCATAGTACTTCTTGCAGTGTTAGCTGTCGGGGGAGTTATTTTATCTGTTATATCATATATGCAACTAGCTAAACAAAACGAACAGGTTACTTATCTCTATCAAGAATTAAAAAGTGTTCAAAATTTATCGAATGAAGAACATCAAATAGATGTCTTCAGTCGTTCCTTCTTGCCAAATTATTATTCCGGTAAGAAAGAAAACCTAGCAGATTTTCTTTCTGATGGAGATGCCAAATACACTGTTCCAAAAGAAGAAACCTTGCAGTCCGTTATTCTCGAAAAACTGATATATGAACCAAAAACTAAAGAATATACAGTAACCTATGTCTTGTCTGTAAAAGAAGGAGACAAGACTTCAGGTGTTAGGTTAACTTTTACCGTTAAGGGTCATGAGTCTTCTAAATATGGATATGTCGTAACGACAGAACCTAAAGAGACAAACTATATTAATTAAAGAAAGGTATTTAAAATGACAAAGAAACAACTGATTACAGCACTCGCAACATCAACATTGGTGTTATCAACCACTGTAGGAACGGCCTTTGCGGATGAGGTGGCGCCAATTGATCCAGCGACACCATCAACGGAAATCATTACTCCAGAACCATCAACACAACCCGATCCATCATCCGGAAGCTCAACGGGTAGTGACACAGGGACTTCCACAGAAATTACTGTGCCTGTTGACCCCACAATACCTTCTACAGGTGAGGAATCGGGAACAAATCCTAATACTCCAGGAACCAGTGAGGAAGAACCTAGTGTTCCAAGTACTGATCCAGCGGAAAATCCTACAACACCTAGTCAGCCGGAAGAATCACCAACAGAGCCTACCGACCCATCAGGAACGGTAGAAGTCCCGACAACTGATGGTGAGACATCAACAGTTACCCCAGATACCTCAGTGCCAACCAACAACCCAAATATTTCAGCTGAGACAGCTGCTAATGCTGGAGCTTCTCAAGTGGGAACAACTTCAAGTGTAACTGGTCAAATCGTGCAAGATGTAACATCAAGCTCACCAGTATACACCAATACAGGAGCTACCATTATTAGTACTCAAGATAGCCAAGTGGTCTTAAGTGATGGGACGATTACAAGTCCTGAAGCTATTGGAGCTATCACAAATAGTGATGGTACCATTTCGGTTATTACAGCTGAAGGAGTAAGTACGACGCTGCCTAAGACAGGAGAAGTTTCGACTCTTGGGTTAAGCTTCTTTGGAGGTGTGTTAACTGCTCTTGGTGGACTGTTCCTCAAAAAACGGAAAACAATTTAAAAATAAAAAGGAGAATATTTAAATGAATCAGAACAAAGTTATTGGACATGGTTATTTTCGTAAATCAAAAGCATATGGATTAGTATGTGGAATTGCATTAGGAGCCGCCTTATTATTGGGCGGACAAGTTTCAGCTGATGAAGTAGCTGTGCAGGAAGCTGATCCAGTATCAACTGAGCAAGTGGCTAGTCAGACAGTAGTTGTCCCTATCACAGAAGAATTGGATACAGCTTTAGAAAATGCTCAAGCCGCAGGAGTGACTGTGACTCAGGAAGAAACTGTGGTGGTTGCTGATACTGCTGCTGCAGAAGCTGATTATGCTGCCCAAGCGGAAGCTATTAATACTGCAGTTGCTGAAAAAGCTGCAGAAGTGGCAGCTTATGAAGCAGCACTTGCAGAACGTGAAGCAGCGGTCAAGGAGAAAGAAAAGCAGGATAATGCAGCTCGTGACAATGTTGATTTTGAAATTGAAGCGAATGCAAAAGGCGTGGATAATTTAGAATATGGTAATTCGATTATGACTGCGGCCACTCAGGAAGATGGTGGATTTACCTTTAGCCACGATATGAATGATGGAGTCGGCATTATTGGTCACGGTGTTTTAGTTGGTAAGGTTAATCATCGTTATGAAGTCAATTACGATGGTTCTATCAGAGCTTACATTGATTCTATTACCTTAGATAGTTATCAATATACTAATACTAAGGTTAATCAGGCGGTTAATCAAAATATTGCTTTTCGTGTACTAACTAAAGATGGACAGGTTGTTTATGAACATGCCCATAATGGTAATAGTAATTTTACTAATACCATTAATCAAACTGTTCAGCTTGGGTTAGTTTATGATTTAGCTTCGGGTGAGAGTACAGGCCTTATTGATGTTATCCAGATACACGATGATTGGATTCATGATACCTATGGCTGGGGATCAGTTTCTTATAAGAATAACAATCCGGTGATTCCAGTAATGATTGTACCACCCATGCCAACGCCGCCTGCAGATGCGACAGTGACTTATCATCTTAATGCTTTTCAAAATGAGTTAGTTTCAGTGAAAGATATTGTTAAAGATGGTGTATCAATCGATAATGGGACACTTAAAATTGGTGAAACAGCCACCTATACTTTGCAGGCACCGCTTATTTTAGCTAATGGACAAGATGAACTTGTTAAGTATGAAATTGTGGACATGCTGGATGTAGAGCATGATAAGTATTTAGGATATCGTGTTTATGCGTTTGTGCCAATTACTTTGACAGATGGTACGGTGCTTGAAAGTCACGCTGATTTGGAAGCTTTTGTTCAACAGACCTATGATGAATCGACTGGCCGTTTTGTCGTTAGTCTGAATTCAGATTTCTTGGCGCGTATTGCTAAAGATAGTGATTTTCAGGTTGGGGTTGATATTGATTTTGAGCGTATTAAAGCTGGAGAAGTGTTCAACGATTTTGTAACCAACATTGCCTTTATGGATGCTGAAGGAAATGTGACTGAAGTTCCTGTAACATCTAATGAGGTGAAGACGAGCACACCTGAAGATCCGGAAGAGCCTGTGTCAGAAGTGCCAACGCCTATTAAAGTGGATCCAGCTACACCAGTTGTTCAGGCGACAGTACTTCCGAAAACTGGTGACGAAACCACACCAGTCAACATTATTGTTTCACTGCTTGGTGTCTTAACGTTTGCATTTGGTCTCTTTGGTATTCGTAAACACCAAGAAAATTAATTGGGTAACTGAAGATCTGAATCATAACGAAACTGGCCACAAGAAAAAAATGATAAGACACTTGTGGCCTTTTATTATATAAGGAGGATAACACAATGCAAGAGTTTATTGCTAATGGTCGTGTATCAGATATTCCGGCTGATGCACTCGGAAAGACAGCCAATGGGCATGTCAGTTTTAAGTTCGATTTTGCCTGTGATTCCAGTTTACAGGGGAATGATGGCAAACCATTGACTAGCTTCTTTCATGTACAAGTTTATGGGAAACAAGCGGAAATTATGGCGCAGAGCTTATCCAAAGGTTCTCCTTTATTGATAAAAGGAGAAATTATTCAGCGTACTTATACGAACGCTCAGGGAAAACGTCGTAGTTATCAATATATTGCTCCGAGTCAACATAATGGGATTACTTTTTTAGAAAACAAGGCCGCAGCTGAGAGAAGGAAGCAAGACAACCTTAATACTCCTCAGCCAGAAACGCCACCAGTGCCGTCTTATCCAGAACCAGTGGATGCTGATGAGCCATTTTAATTAAAAAATAGCATGTGATGATTAGATCACGTGCTATTTTTGTATGAAGTCATAAATTCCCCCACATAATACAAGTAGTAGGTGTTGAGAGAGCGATTCTACGACGTTTTCAATTGTTTTTATGGGAGTTTGTCCACGAAATTGTCTTTAAATGAGAAATAAAAAGTTATATAACTTTTTGCACAATGTTTTGACTTGTCCCCTTAACGCAGGAATTTTCATTATCCCTTATTCTAGGAGTGTATAAAAACTAGAAGGGATAATTTGCTTATGGTAAAACAACAAACGGATTATCAATCCGATGATTTAATGGCAGATTCCCTTCAGATAGAAAACTATCTGAAGCAAGGAAGAAGCTGCCATCTATATACGGTTCGTCTGGGAATTGAAGATGGTATTAGTTCCTACCTGGAACGCTACCGACTCGCTTCCCCTCAACAGAAATTTAAGATTTTTCTTTTTTCCACTTTCTATGGTGAGAAAATCCAGCGATTTTTAGAAGAAATTCGAGGTAAGCAGTATGTTTAGTTGGTTAGAAGCTATTTTTTATACTCTGATTCACTTATCAAAAGTTAGCCATTTCAATGCCATTCTCTTAGTTAGCTTTGTGGGGTATCTTTGTTACCAAGGAATAAAGGCCGTCAAGGGACCGATGCAGAACTTTTTTCAGACGATGAAAGGCTTCATAGATGATAGAGATAGCACCAAGGAATATCTCAAAAATAAAAGAAAAGAGTTAGCTTATTTCTGGCAACACCGCCATGAGATTGACTGGAAATCAGCTGGAAAAGAAAAAAGTAAAGAGTTATGGCAGCTTATTAAACGATTTGCAACAATTATTCCTTCATTTTTATTCTTGTTATTGGGAAATCTTTTCTTTCGTCTCACCTATAAACTACCTTTTATAAAGCAAGATCGGAAACGTTTTAATAAGGAAATGAAGCCCTTGCTTTATTTCAAAAACTATCGTAGCTTTGTGTTCATGGGGCTAGGATTCAGCTTTATAGCATTTATTCTTACAAATTATCTAGTGACTGTTTTGAGGGCAGCTATTCGTTTCTGTTATTTTTCAGTAATAGCTTTGAGAGACAATAGCCAAGCTGTGACCTTTAATGTTGATAGCTTGTTAATTCGTAACTTGTTTAATGCTAGGGTATTTGTGATAGCGCCTATTTTAACAGTGCCAATCTTTCTGATTGGTCTAGTGGTTGCTTGGCGATCTGCTTGGGTTAACTTTGAGCAGTTTCGTGATTATAACTACAACGAAGAAGGGGACGACCGTTTTGCGACAGTCAAAGAAATTCACCAGCAATATAAGAAAGTCCCAAACAAGACAGAAACTTATCCAGGTGAGGGTGGTGTGCCAGTCCTACATGAGACCAGAAGGAATCTTGCAGGATTAACTCTAGGTTCTCAAATGCTTTGGCAAAATCGTACCTTTAGCCGCTATATGACAAATGCTGAAAGGGTCTTAGGGATTTATGCGAAAGCTTCAGGTGATTATTATATTGATAACAGCACCACTAACGTACTAGGGATTGGGATGACTCGTTCTGGTAAGGGTGAGGGGCACATTACACCAACCATAGATATTAATAGCCGTGCTAAAATTCAGCCATCTATGGTTATTGCCGACCCTAAAGGGGAACACTACCAATCTTCTTATAAAACCATGCGTCAACGTGGTTATGATGTCAATGTTCTCTCTTTCCAAAACATGGACTGGTCGATGTCTTACAATCCGCTTGCTTTAGCAATTGCTGCAGCTAAAAAAGGATACTACGAAATGACACAAACTCGTGTCAATGCGGTGGCAGAAGCCATTTATCGTAAAACTAAGCCTGGTACAGGCAAAGGCAATGCTAAATACTTTGAAGACACCTCTATTGCTCTTTTTAATGCCATTGCCATGGCCTTGATTGATCGAGCCAATGAAACGTTTCAAAATGGTGAAAATGATGCTTGGGATACAGTAACTGTTAGAAATATCGCCAAATTTCTAACGGACTTAGGGTCAGAAGAAGTCTTTGTGGATGATCTGGGAGAAATCATTGAAAATCCTAATCGTGATCAAGCGGTGAAGAAGAAATCAAAAATTACAGTTTACTTTGATAATCTTAGAACAATTAATCAACGTCAATTTTCTAAATTTCGGGAGATGGCAGACTTGAATTTTAGGTCTTCAGATTTTGCAGCAGAAGAAACGAAAGGCAATGTCTATTCCAGCATGATGGCAGGGGTCAACCTCTTCCTGCAGGATAATATTGCTAAACTGACTTCTAGTAATTCAATTGATCTTGAATCTGTCGGTTTTCCACGTCGCCTGTCTATCAAGTTTCGTTCCAGTTCAAATGCGGCCATGCGTAATGAATACGCTCACAAGACAGCCAAAGTTACGATTACTAGTCAATCCGCTTGGGGTAAAACAACTAGACAAGTTACTCATATAAATGCAGCGACAACTCTTATTGATGGTGAAGGCTATCTCACTTATGCGATTGAACCCAAGCTTCCAGAACAGTTCTTGGTAACTGTCGACTTTGATCACAAAAATAATGGTGATTCCAGCATTCGCAAAAAGACCTTCCAATTTTCAGCTGAGAAAGTTTATAAGAGACGCGGCAAGATTATAGCCCTTGACGAGTACACGAAGAAGCCGGTTCTGGATTATATCAAGGTTACAGTTCTAAATAAACAGGAGGGTAGCCTTCTTCAGGAAGAAGATATTGACTTGATTTATTCAGATAATCCTAAAGTGATTTACCTAGTAACACCTCCTAACCGAACAGAGTATAATAGCATTGTTTCGCTGTTTTTAGACCAATTATTTAATGCCAATTATGAACTGGCTCTCTCAAACGGCCGTAAGTGTATTAATCGGATACTCCATATTCTAGACGAGTTCGCCAATATTACAGCTATTCCTAATATGGATACAAAGATTTCCATTGGTCTTGCCCAAAATATCCTATATTATCTCTGGATTCAAAACCTTAAACAGTTAACGGATAAGTACGGAGAGAATACTGCTCAAACAATCAGGGAGAATTGTTCACTTCAAATTTATGTTAAGTCAGCAGGTGATACCAATACTGCCTTCAGTAAGGAACTAGGGACACGTACAATTACACGCCGCAGACGATCCAGCAATATCCTGGATGAGGCAAACCCCAATGTCACCATTGAAAATCCAAGACAGGAATTGTTGACCCCTACTCAGTTGAGCAAGTTACAAGAAGGAGAAGCTGTTATCCTACGTTGGGTGAAAGGTCGAGACAATGCCGGTCGCAAGGTAACGCTAGATCCAATTTTCCTACACGAGAAAACCAGTCTGCCTTATCGCTATATGTTTCTCCAAGAAGAATTTGATCACTCTATGACCTTAGCTGATATTCCTGTAGAAAGCGGCCACAGAGACCTTGACCTTCAAGATATAGCGGTAGGGGCACAAAGTACCTTCAGTAAGATTATTGATTGGCGGATAGCCTTAACAGACCGTATGAGAACAAATGGTGAACCTCCTCAATTAGCAACCAGAAAACAGCAGTCTAAACCACTTACTCAAGCCCAATTCACCTCTCCAGCTGATTTAACTCAAGCCGTTATAGCCGAAGTTTTCGAGGAGGAAGATGATGGCGACATCTTCTTTGTAGATGATGTGATATAATAAGATAAACAAAAAGTTATATAACAAAATATATAAACTATTGTCTGGGAATCATATTTCTGCTATAATGAAATCACGTAAATAAGGAGAAGATTGTTATGAAAATGAAAAGATGGTTTAGTCTGTTGACGTTAGGGCTTGCATTAATTGCTTTAGCAGCCTGTGGTCAAAAATCTACTGAGGATATCATCAAGACTGAATTAAAGGATAGTTACACTGGATATGCAGAATTAAGGGCCTATGAAGCTTTTTTCAATAGTGGTGGTGATCAATTAAAATTTGAGTCATCAAAAGGACAAATTTCAAATTCTAGTGGTGAGGTTGTTTATTTTAAAACAGTTCCTAAATCTGATCTACCGTCTAATCCTTCAGGTGTATTGACTTCTCTTGAAGAGGAACTCCAGAATACTGATAATTTTACAATAGTTATTAGTCAACGAAGAGAAAAACTAGATACTTCAGATGCTTATTATCAAATCTCTCTTTCTGATGGTGGAAAAACAATTAGAATAATTGAATTGCGTAGGAATCATTTTGCTGAAGGTGGATTCTACGATTTTTCCGGGCAAGCTGATTAATAAATGAAAAAGTCTCAAATTGAGGCTTTTTTTAATGCTTCCTATGACTTGTCCCCTTAACGCAAGAATTTTCATTATCCCTTATGATGAAGGTATCTTAACTAGAAAGTAGGTACCTTATGTGAAATATGATACTTATTCCGATTTGGTAAACGCTTTAGAGTCTGGTTTTCTGGACATTAACGGCAAAACAAATGGGAATATTACTGGGGAAAATGCAGAGAAAATGGCCTCCTTTTACAAATATTGGAGTAACTATTTAGATACTACACCAGCGTTTCTCTCCTTTCTGGCCTATATACCAGGTGCCATTGCCAAAGCTTTGTATTCCATTACATCAAGTCTTGAACATGTCTTCAATAATATGTTTAAGCTTTTTGGTCTTTTTGGTTATTTAGGCGATAGCAACACAGTTATAGGACAGTTCTTCTATTGGTTTCAAGTCATAGGAACGACTCTATTTAGTTTGATTCTCGTTGTTTCAGCGATAACGGGTGTTTTCACAAAACCCGTCAAATACAAAGGAATGATTACAAATTTTCTTCTCGTTACCATGGTCACAGCCGTCTTGCCACTGGCTTTGACAACTGTTTCTTCTGCAATTGCACAAGATGCTATGAATATTCAAACGGTATCCAGTGAGGCACCGGATGGCAGTGAGCAGTACTCTTCTTTAGCTATCCAACCTATGAAGAACAACATTGTAGATCTCAAAGTATTGATTGATAATGATTTTTCAACAGAACTTTTTCCACTGGATGATTATGGTTATATTAAGCCCCCTAAAGAGGGGTCAACACCAGTCAATAATATCACGGACAGTTCAGATAAGAGGGACACCACTGACTTTGCGACACGGATCGATTTTGGGGCAACTTATGGCGCTTCTAATGCTGACTTATTACAAGATTTAGAAGATAATCAACAAGAAGGTCTAAAAGGGTTGTTTCTTCATCGCCTGAATGCTAATCAAACAGGTGTAGAGACTATTAATGAGCATCGTATCGTAGGAGAACTAAATGCTTTTGAACCTGTTTATATGCGTTATAAAGTCAACTGGATAGGGATGTTTATGCAGTATATTATCCTGATTGTTTTGCTGATTTCGATGTCAATCAAATTAGTTAAGTCAGTCTTTGATATTCTCATTGAAGGCTTGATTTCTCCTCTCCAGGGGTATTCGTCTTTGTCAAATTCTAAGAAATATAAAGAGCTTCTACGTACCATGGGAGGAGCGCTTGCAGGGATTTTCTTTGAAGTAGTGATTATGCGTGTGACTCTTGAAATTTGTCGAGACTTACCAACATTGTCCGTGTCCGCAGTAACGAAACTCTCAGGCGGTTTCTTTGATGGACTAAACATGTGGGAACAATGCCTTGCAGCCTCACTTGTTTATATTGGTATCTTCTTTGCTGCTATGCAAGGGGTGTCAATGATTGAACGCTGGCTTGGTGTATCAACGGGTCATAGCGATACTGCTCAACAGTTGTTAGGCGCCATGATGATGGGTAACGCTTTTGCGACTGGAGCTGGAGCTATTGGCAATGGAGCTATGGCTATGGGCGGTTTTGGTCTTGATATGGCTAAAAAAGCCCCTGGAGCAGTTGCCACAGGAAGTAAAGTTCTTGGCAATAGTTTAGCCACAACAGGCGGCGGTATTCGAGGAGCCTTCAATGCTGTTAGGGATCAAGGTGCTATGAATGCAGCCAAAGGCGGTTTAAGCAATATGTATAGTGCTGCTGACCTTGCAGGCAGAGAAGCAGTTGGTAAAGTTAAAGATTTTGCAGGTGGCGTTGATGAGAACTTAAGTCAAAAAGAACAAGCAGCTCATGATGCAGTTTATAGAGGTCTAAAAGATCATAGCCACCCAGAAGAAGTTAAATCTGTATCACCATTTGATCCAGATGCTTCAGCTGGCTTCGAACCACTTTCAGATGCTGGACCAGCTGGCGGTGGTATTACAGATCCTACATTACCTTCTTCAGAACCTTCTGGTGAAGCGTTTAGTGGGGTAAGTGAACCGACACCTTCAGCAGAAAAGCCAATCCTTCCAAATGCTACAGCAGATGAGCCAAAAAAGTTTGAAGAAGCCCCTTCACATAAGCAAAACTTTCAAAAATCTATGCACCAAATGAGTTATATGAACCAACAAATGCAGCAAGCAGGTCAGCGGATGCAAGGACAAAGCCATATCAAGGGTGCTGAAATTGATGAAAGTGACGAATAAAGCCTATGCTTGATTTTAGGGGAAAAGTAGTTGTGATTACAGGAAGTTTGCGTCCAATGAGAAGACAAGATGTCATAGTCTTCTTAGAAGAAAGAGGGGCTATTGTTCAAAATTATGTCTCTACTCAAACGGATATATTACTTGCTGGCCATAAGCAATTAGATCTCTTTGAGCCAGACAAGAGGTCTAAGAAGTACGATGCAGCATTATCACGAATAGCTGAAGGGCAAGTGATTACCATTTTCTCAGAAGAAGAATTTTTCAATTTCGTGAAGAAGTCTCAGTCTTGAGGCTTCTTTTTTTATATATAAAGATATATAACTTTTTATATAAAAATGGTTTGAAATGATCAGCTGGAGATGGTTTGTCCGCTTAACGCAAGAATTACTATTATCTCTTAAGATAGAACTATTAAGAGAAAGGAGACGGATAGATGGATGAAAAATATGGTGTTCCACGTGACATCTATGCCAAAGTAAAAATCATAGGTCTTTTTATGGCTGATATTGCCTTTGTAGGAGGTTCTGCAGTCGCTGCTCTTTCAGTAGGAACAAAAATTTTTCCTACAAGCCAATGGCCACAATTAATAGCCTTCATACTATTAACACCGCTGATGTGTCTTTATCTGGTTTTGCCAACCAACGGTGGAAAGAGGAATTGGCAAAGCATGTTTCTCTTTTTTAGGAGGCGACAAAAACGCTATATCAGCTTAAATTACCAGAGAGGAGATAAACGCTAATGGCGATTAAACAAAACCAATCCCAGCCTGAAGTCAAACGACAATTGGGACGGCAGCAGGAAAAAAAGCAAAGTCAAGAATATTTTGATCTTCATTCTTGTGTGGAGTTATTGGATGTTAAATCAATTATTGATAATAGTTCAGCTTACATTCAATTAGTTGACTATGGCTATCTTCAGCTGATGGAAATACCAGGAAAAGACTTAGGATCACTTTCCTATAATGAAATCCGACGAACGATTGAAAATTTTGAAAAATGGTTAAGTGGCTTTAATACTGATATTCAGATTGAAACAACAACCTTGCCAACCAATACTGATACTCAGATTATGGATCTTCGACACCATTTAAGTTTGGTACGTCAAGAAAAGGCTAAGCTCTTGCCTGATTCTCGACGCTACATGCAACTGCATGATCGAGAACTGTTATTAAGAAATGAAATTCAGGTGGAAGAGAGTATCCAGCAGGAAATCTATAACACTGAGTTCATTCTATGGCTCTTTGCGCCAACGACCACAGAATTGGATAATCTTGTTCGTAAGGCTAAGTCTTATGGAAATGGTGATTTTGTTCCTCAAGAGATAACCAGAATTAAGAAGGAACAAATTCTTAAACAATTTAATAACATGAATGAAAAAGTATAGGAGGACGATATGCCAGAACTATCAAAGCGTAGGCAACGGCGCCTGAAAGCACAAGGCTATGATCTTGCTTTTCTCAGCCGCATTCAACCACAAGGAAATATTGACTTTAAAAAGGATGACCGTTCTTGGATGAGTGGTGACGGCTATCACACAGCACTTCACTTTTACGAGTATCCGTCAGAAGATCTAGATCGTTTTTGGTTATCTGATCTGATGCTGATTCCAGGAACACGTTCGTTTTTATCGCTTTATCGGGCAAATAATAAGGAGCTTAAGAAAGAAATTAAAGATGCGATTGAAGAAAAATCAACTCGTATTACAGGTAACAGTAAAATTGTTGATAACCAGCAAGAGTTAGATGAAATCAAGGATCTGACTCAGCTGGATCGTGATATTAAGAAGAAAAATATTGCGATGTTAGGTATGTACGTCCGAAACTATTCCTCTGCCTCAACTAAAGAAGACTTGTTTAAAAAGGTTGAGGATATTAAAGATAAGACATCAAACTTTAAGTCAACTATTCTCTCAGGTGAATTGGACTTTGAATATCATGCCCCTTTTATTCCAGCACAGTATCAAATAGATTTGCCTAATCGCAGACGTGGGATACCTATTAGAGCACATGATTTAGCAGGTGGTTATTTCTTTAATCACACTAAATTAGAGGATCAGAGAGGTGTCTATATGGGCTGGACACCGACGAAGGGAGCTGTCAATTTCAACTTCCTAGAACGTGATGAACGTCGAAGTCGTTCATTTATGATTTTATCAGGTAATCCTAAAATGGGGCAGCGCTCGTTCTTACTTAAGCATACAGATGGCCTTTATGCTAAGGGCAACTTTATTCGTAACTTTGATGCAAACGGAACTTTTTTGGATCAAACACGTAAACAACATGGGCTCATTCTGGATCTTTCAGGTGAAGCCAATCGGATTAATATCTTTCAAGTCTTCCCAACAGTTACCAATGAAGAGGGTACAGAAGTGGATAAGAAAAAGTCCTATAACCTTCATATCCAAAAACTCAAGAGCATCTTCAAGCTGCTCAATAGTGAAGTAACAGGTGATGACCTAACGACTTTCGGTAAGATGCTTAATGAATTTTACATTGAAGAAGGGTTGTGGGCACGTAATCCTAAACTAAATCCAGAAAGACTAAAGGCTACGGACTTAGTAAATGAAGAATATCCAATCCTATCTGATTTTATTTTGTATACGGATGACTATAAGCGTAGTCTGATGAGTCAAGGTAAGCCTAATGAAATAGAAATTAAATCGGTCAATCGTATCTACAATACCTTCAATGAATTGCTGACAACGAATGCGGAGATGTTTGAAGGAACAACAGAATTCCAAGATATTTCTTCAGAGCAAGTAGTAACTTTTGATTTTTCAGGCCTTAAAGGAACCCCTCACTTACTCAATGCTCAAATCTTTTCAGTATTATCCTTAGTTTCAGCTGATATTGTCAACAATGGTAAACGTTGCAAGCAACTTTTAAAAACTAATTCTCATCTTACTGAGATGGATATGGAACACTATGTCGTTAATATCAGTGAGGCACAAACATTGATCAATCCTAAGTATGAAAGCAGCGTTGAATTGCTAGCAGATATGATTGATTCCATGGGAGAAAACTTTGCAGGTGTTGTTCTATCGGTTAATTCCCTTCGAGGGATTCTCTTTGAATCTGGAGCAGGCAACCACAAAGATCCATACGTAACAGCTGTTCAGCGTATCTTTGGCCTTATGCAATACCGTGTCTTTGCTCAGACGGACGAAACAAGTATTCCATTACTCGCTAATGCCTTGGCTGGGTCTATGAATCAGTCAGAGTTAGAGACACTGCCACGTTTGACTAAAGGACAACTGTTTATGAATATCGCAGGTGTTGGGAACTTGGTCTTCAATCAGCAGCTTCTAGCTCCTGAAGTCCAACGCTATGGCGGTATCCAGTAGAAAGGGGGATGACATGTCAAAAAAGGATCCACAAAAATTAGGACCAATCGCAAGACGAAAGCAAGCAATCAATAACTATGTGACTGTACGAAAAATTAAGAGTCAGGAAGTTAGGGATTATTTCGCTTCAGAAGGTGAATCTGATCCAGAGCGTTTAGCGGCTCAAGAAGCACGTGATCAAGAATTTTTAAGTGGTCTGAAAAAATTAGGGATTGGTTTTATTGCCTTTTTAATCTTTTATGCCCTCATAAAAACCGTTCTAGGTCTATGGTAGAAAGAGGGATGAAGTGAAAAAAGCAGTTTTAAAAGTACTGATTCCACTTGTTTCGCTCGTTTTTTTAATCAGTATAGGTGTAACGATATTAGCAGGTGTTTTAGGGTCTGTTGGTAGTTCGCAATCAAATTGTACAACAGAAGTTGCCACGTCCACCTCAACTGACTCATCTGTCTCTTCAGGAGACGGATCGATAGATAGTTTTGTCAAGGAACATGAAGAAGCTTATATCCTTTCCTGGAAGGCCGGCGGTTTTCTCCCTTCTGCATCTATTACGCAAACTATGATTGAAAATGGGTTTAACTTTTCCAATCCTAACGGGACCTCTTTCTGGCAGGCTCATAATATGGGAGGAGTTAAAACCTCAAGCAAGAGCAACTTTCCAATCACTATTGCGACTTATGGTGAAGATAGTGTTGATTTATCAGGAACTAAACCTGGAGCTAATGTCGGAGATGGAACTGGTGGTGCTTATACTTGGTTTTCGAGTTACGATGCTGGAATTGTTGGCAAAGCTGAGTTCATGGCTCATCAAACTCTTTATACAGGAGCAATCAATAATACAGATGGAAAAAGTACTTTATCGGCTATTGCTGATGGGGGCTGGGCAACTGATGGTACCTACAAAACAAAACTTCTTGAAATGTACGATACGTTAGGTGCTAAGTATAAGTGGCTTGATGATAAGGCGATTGCTGTACATGGTGATAAACCTTATAAAGATAACACAGCTACATCTTCTTCAGGGACATCTAGCAATAGTGATTCTGAAGAAGAGACCTCAAGTGATAGTGGTTGTGATGGGGACGCCAGCTCAGGTGATGCTTCTGATGGGACTGGGATAATCCCAGGTGATGCGGCAGCTTGGGGCTATATTCCTGATAATCTGCCAAATAGTCTGAAACAGTATATCATTGATCCTAAAAGTCTTGGTATGGCTTATGGTGAGGCAACAGGATGGTATCAGCCTGGAAGTAATGTTCTTGCTGGCCAGTGTGTTAACTTGACCATCTCTCTAGGAAATCATCTTTGGGGACATTCAGGATCTGTTTTCGGGAATGGAAAAGATCAGGCAGCCGCTTGGGCTTCCATTTTTGGAAATAGTGTCAAAAGTGCGCCTAAAAAAGGCGCAATCTTCTCTACTCAAAATGGTGGCGGCGGGTATGGCCATACTGGAATTGTCTGTCATGTCTTTGAAGATGGCAGTATTCTAATTGTGGAGCAAAATACACCACTATCCGGATGGGATTATTTCAATAAACCCTACACTTGGAACTATCGTATCTTGACGCCTGTGCAACAAATGTTGGAAATTACGACCTTTGCTTATCCAGATAATAAGCAGCCTAAATTAGGAAATTAGATAAAAAGGATAGAAAAATGATGAAAAGGATTAAAGATAACATGGTATTTATTGTTGCAATAATTCTCTTAATTACTTTGGCAGGTGTTGGTATTTACCAACATTTTAACAAAGAAACGGTTAAAGAAGATCCTAAAACGGAACAGGAAAAACAAAAAAGCGGTCAATCTTCTTCAGCTGAAGAAGAAACGGTGGATGAAAAAAATTATCGAACTGCCAAATTGAAGTTAGAACATCCTTATACAGAAAGCAGTGAGGAGCAGAAACAACTAGTAGCCGAATCTTTTGATGAAGCTATGAAGGCTATCAGTCAAGCTAGCCATCTTACAGAAGTTAAGGGGACAATAGAGAACCATTTGTCCATGAGTCAAGATGGAATGATTCAAACTCTAGCAATGGCTATTCTCGTTAATGATTACAAATATCAGCCCTCTCAGCTAGAAGTTACGAAGTCAGAAAATGATGATGTGGTTCAATTTTTAATTGTTTTAACGAAAGAAAATGAAGACAATTGTTACTTCATTGGCAACTTTAATACAACGGTTAACCAAATACAGTTGAAAGCTTATGTTGGCGGAAATATTGGAGCTACTTTCGGTTAGTTGGTTGTCCAATAAAATACACAAATAGTTATATAACTTTTTGTGTATTTTTTATTGACAAAGTTTAGCGTATAAGATAGAATAGAGATATAAAAAGTTATATAACAATTTATATAACTGATCGCATGTAAAGGGAGTGTATTTATGAAGATTCAAACAACGAACCTAGATAAAGGTGGTGGTGGGAAAAGTAGCCACACGTACAACGAGGGGGATTGGTTGTCACGTATCAAAAATAAGCGTGTCCTACTGATTGATGGAGCTAGAGAATGTAACTTAACGTATTCCTTTGATGTCACAAGTGAAAAAACAATCTATGATATTTTTACAACAGGGGAATATGAAATTTGTCGGATCAATGATAACCTTAGTTTGATTCGTGGAGATGAGCGGCTAACCGATGAACAGTTAGATTTAGCCAGTCGAAATAATAAATACCTTCAGTTATTTATGTGGTTCAGTGAACATTATGAAGAATTGGCTGAACAGTTTGATATTATTTTGATTGATACTCACAATGATGAAAGCCTAGTGACTGCAAACTTCATTGCTGTGTCAGATATTGTTCTAGGAGTAACGGATGCTTCGACAAATGGTTTTCGTGCTTGGTTGGCTCTTAAAAAGTTTGTCGATTACATCAAGAGTGAAGCAGTTGAAGTTATCACAAAGAAAAGCTACGTGAAGGCTGAAGCTTATCTCATTGGTAATAAAATCGAGTACTACGGTAATAATGTGACAGACACCTGCAAACAATTTTTAGATGTTGTCCAGGAAGATGAAGCCTATCTGGGATCTATTCAGAAAAAAGAGCTAGTGGCCAAAAGTTTAGTCATTAACCAAAGTGTTTTTGAGCAGCGTGAACATATGACTACTAAACAAAAACAAGACCATCAGAAATTTTATGATAATATAGAGTATGTCTATGAAAACATCTTAACAGTACTAGAAGGAGAGGTCGCCTAATGTCTGATAATCGCTTTGCTCAATTGAGAGATAATTTTGAAAAAGAACCATCTAAACGGCGAGTTCCAACGCCTCGAACAACAGCAGCACAAAAAGCGCCTGAGAGCTATAATAAGAAAGGGCGTTATCCATTTTCGCTGCATTACGATGTCCGCTATGAGAAGCTTGAAGAGCTTGTTGCATTCCATGGATCTAAGTCAGCTTCGGATTACTTGGAGAAATTAATTATCCAGGAGTGGGAGAAGATGCAGCGTAAGCTCAAAAATCAATAAAGATAGGAAGTATGACAATGACTTATTTATCAAAATTATCTGATTTAGACGAATCATTGAATGATTTGGATTCTGAACAAATCTATATTCCCAAAGTACTCCTTGGGAATGAAGATTTTAAGGGGCTGAAACCCAAGGAGGTGTTACTGTATTCTTTTTTATTAAATCGGTTAAGAGAGCCGTTTGATTTTATTCAAAAAGGGTATGATGAAAATGGCTATACCTTTGTTCAGTTCAAGGTTGACGAATTATGTGAACTGCTGAATCAGAGCAAAAGTACTGTCATTTCTTTAAAGAAAAGGTTACAACAATATGGTTTGATTGAAGAAGTTAAAGTAGGCAATAATCAGCCGAATCGAATTTATTTAACAGATAAGCTTGTTCATTATATAGCACAAGGAGAGGGATTATGATTATTTTTGTTTCTATCAAAAAGCTTGTTCAGACATTCTGGTGGTTGATAGCAGCAATAGCGCTGTATATCTTCTATCAGTCTATTGGTTTAAACATGTTCTTCTTGCTAGTTATTGGACTTCTGGCACTGAAGTTTGTGCCTGTTCTGGTATTGCCAATTATCATTATTGCTCTAGGAGTCCATTTCTCAGGTGGCTTTTCGTTCATTGCGGACTTTTTAGAAACAGGAATTGTTATGCTTATAGGCTTTCCTTTTGTCCTCGTGACTTGGCTATTTATTGATGAACAGATAAGAGCCTTTAAAGAGGCTAAAAAGCTAAAAACCAAAGGGGCTGTCTACGGAAAAAGGAAATAACATTTCAGAATTATATTAAACACAGGAGTCTTTCCATTATTTATTGGAAGGGCTTTTTTTAATTCAGAATTAAAATAAATTTGAAAAGAAAATGCTGAATCTATAAAATAAGGCTCGTTATTTCAAAATTAAAGGAGAGGAAGAGGGCAGATGACGACCTTTGATGAAAGAGAACTGAAGGAGCAACTATTTGAACAAAATGCGATTGACTTTTATGACTTTGTGGCCAAGTATGATGACCAAATGGTCCCAATTATGAAAGCTAGAGGATACACTTGCGTACATTCCATGGAACGTACAGTTGCTTTTACATTTGGAGAATTTACCTTCCGTCGCCGTCGATGGAAGAAAGGAGATAAGTGGGTAATTCCAGTTGATGAAAAATTAGGACTGAAAAAGAATGTCCGATTCTCTTGGGAATTTATGTATCAGATTGCTAAATTATCTACGATGATGCCTTATGACAAAGTAACTCAGGTTATTCAGCTGACTTATCACATTACAATTACTAAACCTACAGTAGTTCAAGCTGTTAAGATTTGTGATAAGCTGCTAGAAGAACGTGCAGCTTATCGTTTCTATGAGGAATCTATTAATTCTATTAATCGAGATAAACAAAAAGTCGATGTTATCTATATTGAAGGTGATGGTGTTATGGTAAAAGCACATGACAGTGATACAGAGAATCGTCATTATGATTTGTCTCACTTCGTTGTGCATACTGGAAGCCATAAAATTGGTAGTAATCGCTTTGAACTAAAAGGTAAAAAAGAATTTGTAGCCCTGGATAATCGCTTAGCTAGGGAACAAGTCTTGGACTATCTCTACAACACTTATGAGATAACTGACCAAACATTACTGATCACTAATTCTGATGGTGGCCACGGTTATACACCATATATTTTTAAAGAGATTGCCAAGGCGCTGAAAATCAAGCGACATGAGCATTTCTGGGACGAGTATCATGTAAACCAGAAACTAAAAAAGTTCTTTAAGCCCTACTCAGAGGAGCTTCTTGATAAAGCTTTTCAGGCGATTAAGCAGCATGATAAAGGGAAGCTTCGTACAGTTCTTGATACGACAGAAGCATTGGTATTAGCGGAAGAAGAACTTGAAGCTTTTGAAGACTTTAAAAGAAAGTTGCTTAATAATTTTCAGTACACTAAGCCAGCAGAGCTAAGAGGATTCAGTCATGCAGGTATAGGCATTATGGAAAGTCAACACAGAAAAATTACGTACAGGATGAAGAAACGTGGTATGTACTGGACAGTATGGGGAGCTGAAACTATGGGTCGTATCATTGTTCTTAGCTATGAAGATAAATTACGAGATTTGTTTTTTGGTTCTTGGAGAGAAGATTACGAAAAATTAGTTGAGTTAGAATCTTTATCAGCTGGAACCATCAAGGCAAAATTAAATCAAATTGAGAGAGAATATAGTCTGCATCGGTTGAGCAAAAAGGAAAGTCAACGGGCTTTTTGGTCAAATAAGTAGATAAAAAGTTATATAACTAGATATATATAAACAACCTTTCAAAAGAAAGGCTTTTTGTGCTACAAAATTGAAAAAAATACTTGCTTAATGTGTTTGCGTGTGTTATAATTTTACTAAATTAATCGAATAAAAAAGACGAAGGTGCGTCAACACCTCCGCCTTACCGAGTAAGAACCACTACTTCTTACTCAGTCTTTAATTTATGATACAGGATAAACGTATCACTGTCAAGGGCTGAGCAAGAAATTGTTCAGTCTTTTTGTTTACAACTCGGTTACAAGTTCTTCTCATAAGTCATGGATGAACATTCTAAAAAATTCTACCGCATACAAGCAGAGAAGTTTTTGACTTTAAGCGTAAAAAACGGTATAATGAGTGAAACTGAATAAGCCTTTAATTTATGTCCGGAGAGACATGCAAGGTTCTGCCTGATACTTATTATGTTATAGGAAGTTTTCCTTTGTTTTTAGTGTGACTAACCTTGCCTTTTTGGTGAGGTTTTCTTTATTTTAGCTGCTTTTTCAGCGGTTAAAGCTGGTTTCATTCCGGTTTTAAAGGGCGTTCAGAACCATTACTGTTCAGTGTGTTTGCTTTTTTTCAATTTAGAGGTGATAGACTTATGCATGAAAGCCGTCCGATTATTGCTCTTGATTTCCCTGCTTTTACTGATGTCAAAAAGTTTTTAGCTCTTTTCCCTGCTGAGGAAAAACTGTATGTTAAAATTGGGATGGAGCTTTATTATGCGGTTGGTCCTGAGATTGTCCGCTATGTTAAAGAATTGGGGCATTCGGTTTTTTTAGACTTGAAGCTTCATGATATTCCTAATACTGTAAAATCGGCTATGAAAGTATTGGCTGATTTGGGAGTGGACATGACTAATGTTCATGCAGCAGGCGGTGTAGAAATGATGAAAGCTGCGCGTGTAGGTTTGGGGATGGGGCCTAAACTCATCGCAGTAACACAGCTAACTTCTACTTCTCAAGTGCAGATGCAGACTGACCAAAACATTCCAACCAGTCTGACAGAATCCGTTGTACACTATGCTTCCAGAGCTGCTGAAGCCGGTCTGGACGGTGTCGTTTGTTCAGCGCATGAGGTTGAAAATATTAAAGCGGCTACTTCGCAGAATTTTATTTGTTTGACTCCCGGCATACGTCCATCCGGCAGCCTTGCTGATGATCAAAAACGGGTGATGACACCAGCAGCTGCTCGGCAGATAGGATCTGACTATATTGTGGTAGGGCGTCCGATTACACAGTCTGAGGATCCTTTTGTTGCCTATCAGAAAATCTGTAAAGAATGGCAAGGTTAAGTACACTATCACTGTTTTGCATCATTGGCTCCGGTTTATATAATAATCACTGGCAGTAAGAAGCGTCTTAACAGACAAATGCTGAGACAGCAGCGATATTTGTCTTATCAAATCATTATAAGAAAAGAGGTACTAATATGACTTTAGCAAGGCGGATTGCAGCTGACCTGCTTGATATTAAAGCGGTCTACTTAAATCCAGAGAATCCCTTTACATGGGCTTCTGGGATAAAATCACCCATCTATACGGATAATCGCATCACCCTATCTTATCCTGAAACGCGAACGCTTATTGAAAATGGGTTTGTGGAGAAAATCAAAGAATATTTTCCAGATGTTGAAGTCATTGCAGGAACGGCAACAGCAGGAATTCCTCATGGAGCCATTATTGCTGATAAGATGAACCTGCCTTTCGCCTACATTCGTTCGAAACCTAAAGATCATGGCGCCGGGAATCAAATTGAAGGGCGAGTCACTAAGGGACAGAAAATGGTCATTATTGAGGATTTAATCTCAACAGGCGGGTCAGTGCTTGATGCTGTGGCGGCGGCTAAGCGTGAAGGAGCAGATGTCCTTGGTGTGGTAGCAATTTTTACTTACGAATTACCGAAAGCTGCTAAAAATTTCAGTGCTGCTGGGGTTAAGTTAGTTACGCTTTCTGGTTACACTGAACTGATTAAAGTTGCTAAAGTTCAAGGTTATATTGATGCTAATGGCCTTCAGCTCTTAAAAAAGTTTAAGGAGGATCAGGAAACCTGGCAGGACTAACAGAAGAGTCTGATAACCCTTTTAATGTTAATGTTGTAAAGGGATATGATCTAACACATTCTAATGAAAAAAGGAAGTTCGTCGGTCATGCAAACATATTACAGAACGGCTCCAACCATCTTGGTAAGGGTGCTGCCAGCGCAATCAAAGGTTTCTGGCTTACTGCCAGCCGCAGCCGTCTGGGAGCGGGGCAGAACGTTTTTTAGGAAAAACGTTCGTAGTCTCCGCCTCCCGCAAGGTCTAGTAGGCATTTTAAAGCTTTAAAATGTCACTAGGCTACTGCGTTTCGTAAAGCATGACAAAAAGAGGCAGAAGTTCAAATTTGACTTTCCCCTTCTAGTCGTTCTGGCAGAGGGGCGCCGACGAATTCACAGATTCCGGACTTACCGTCATTTTTATACGGATTTTTAAACGCTCTTTGTATCTTAGTGGAATTGAACACGGCCTAAGAGCTGTGCAAAAAAGAGACGCAATCGTAGGAAGCGTAAGCTGATGTAGGAGTGTGACTGCTCTTGTGAGTACAGTCTGGTTTTGAACCTTGTGGTTCATCACCCAGCCTCCTATTTTTGCTTTGCTCTTTAAACGTCCTTTGTATCTTAGTGGAAGGTGACTATATGAGTTTGAAAGTAAAATGTATTAAGCAGGCTTTTATTAGAGGGATTATTCCTTTGGTTATCATGGGGGGAATAACTTATTTTGTTTCTGAAAGTGATAATCCGGAAGCTTTCTGGAGTATGGTTGCTATAACGATTATTTCTACAGCTGTTTCGGCAGCATCGGCTATCTATGATTATGATGTTTGGCCTGTTAAGAAAAAAATAACAGTGCATACTTTGCTTATGTTAGTGACGGTTTATCCGGCTCTAATGATTAGCGGCTGGTATGATGCCAGTAAAGCTAGCGGCTATATCTTTGCTTTTATCAGCTTTGTTCTATGGGGGGTAGTACTATGCAGCCTAGGCTATTTTATCAGTAAGTATGTCTTAAAAAATATTCCGGATGAGACAAAGAAGAACTAGCAGCTTTTTTTCATTATGGCTTTTGTATCTCGGTGAATTGGACACGGTCTAAGAACTGTGCAAAAAAGATATAGCAAGTTTAGAATTGATTTCAAGTTAACTAGCCGTTGACGTCTGAAAGCTTTGTCGCCTTAACAGTCGACCGCCCCCTTCTAGCCGTCTTGGCAGGGGTGCGCAGACGAAATCAAAGATTTCTGGCTTACCGCCTTTTTGCTTTGCTCTTTTAATGACCTTTGTATCTTAATATAGGGGAGGGAAAAATGAAAATTATTACTGAATTTGTTAATCATGTTTTACCGGACCATTACAGTAAACATACAGACGAACTGGTTCTGGGCAATGCGGTTGTGTCGTTTCCTTTTGAAGTGCAGGATGTTCCAGACGGTGCTAAAACGCTGGCGTGGACATTTGTTGACTATGACTCAATTCCTGTCTGCGGTTTTGCCTATATTCACTGGTGTGCAGCCAATGTGCCTGCCAATAAAACCAGTATTGAAGCGGATTTTTCGCGTCTGGATGTTCAGCATCTGCACGGTAAAAACAGTCTTGTCAGTAAATTTTTATCTACAGACTTTTCAGCTATTGAAAATGGCTATATTGGACCTTACCCGCCGGATAAGGATCATAGCTATACTTTGACGGTTTACGCTTTGGACGGAGCGCTTGATTTGGAGAACGGCTTTTATATGAATGAGCTTCTTCATGCTATTGAGGGGCATGTATTGGCTGAGGCAGAAGCCAGTTTTATCGGAAGGTGCTAAACGACAGTGTATAAAAATATTTTAATGAATCATCTGCAAAAAAAGCAAGTTTCAGAGCGCTATATCTATTATGGCAGACCAGATTTGGCTTTGCGCTATGATAACAATATTTGGGATTATCACCTCATGCCTGACAGAGAAATGTTTGAAGCCGATCTTAGCTTTATAGCCCAAGAGCAAAAAGATTACCCTTTAGATTATGCCAATATCGCTTTTCCAGAGAAAACTGAGCTGCCTGTGTCCTGGCAGACACAACTTCAAGCCGATGGTTTTGAACTGGAACGCCTTCTCATCTTTACGGCACCTGCTGTCTCTCTAAATTTGTCCCATTCAGCGGCATCGGCAGATATCAAGATAGAGCAACTGTCAGAGACTACTTATCAAGCCTATATGGATAAGCATGCAGAAGAATACCGTCAGTATGGCGATGCTTATTACCAGCAGATGACCTTGTTTAACCAGGAGTTGATCAATGTTCCTGATGGAAAACTTTTTCTGGCAGTTAAGAACGGGCAAATCGTTGGAGAATTAACCGTTTGGTACTCGCAGTATTTTGCTGAAATTGATAATTTTATGGTAGACGAATCTTTGCGTGGCCAAGGCATCGGCAAACGTCTGCAGGAGGAAGCAATAAAGACAGCAGATTCTGTTATTCTCATTGCTGCGGAAGAGAACCGTGCTATGTATGAATATCAAGGCTATCAGGAAACAGCTTTTTACTGGACAGCTTTCAAGTCTGAAGACAATAAGGTTAAAACGGCTTAAAAGTGGTCTTGCAAATCATTTTAAATGATTTGCAAGACTGTTTTCAAAGATAGTTTTTTTGGTATTGGCATATATTGAAAGGAAATAATATGATTAGGTATTCAAACCAACATCCGGTTACAGCGGCCGAACTTGCACGGGTCTTTAAGTCTTCTGGCATTCATAGACCCTATAATGATCTGGAACGTTTAGACAAAATGCTGACAGGTGCTAACTGCATCTGGACGGCTTGGGATGATGAAAAATTAGTAGGAATTGCACGGGCTCTGACTGATTTTTCTTATGCTTGCTATTTATCAGATTTAGCAGTAGACAAAGCTTATCAAAAAGAAGGAATTGGCAGAACGCTGATCGCCCATTTGCGTGAAGAAATTGGAGATGAGGTGGCTTTAATTCTTTTGGCAGCACCTGCTGCCATGGATTATTACCCTAAACTTGGTTTTCAAAAGCATCACGGAGCCTATATCATCCCCCGAAAAGCCTTTTAAAAATCAGAAAGGAAAAAATATGCAGCATTCAGCTTGGCATGACCTCATTAAACGTGAATTGCCGGAGCATTATTTTGCTCAAATCAATCAATTTATGAATAAGGTTTATGCAGAAGGTACCGTTTATCCGCCGAGAGAAAAAGTTTTTAATGCGATTCAGACAACTCCCCTTGAAAAGGTTAAGGTTGTGATTATCGGACAGGATCCTTATCACGGACCCGGTCAGGCTCAGGGACTGTCTTTCTCAGTGCCGGAAGATGTGCCTGCTCCGCCTTCTTTACAAAATATTTTAAAAGAATTAGCAGAGGATTTGGGTCAGCGCCAGCGCCATGATTTAACATCATGGGCTCAGCAGGGAGTGCTTCTGCTGAATGCCTGCCTGACTGTTCCGGCTGGCAGAGCGAATGGTCATGCAGGGCTGATTTGGGAGCCCTTTACAGATGCGATTATCAAAGTTGTTAATCAGAAAAAAGAACCGGCTGTGTTTATCCTCTGGGGAGGCTACGCCCGAAAGAAAAAAAGTCTGGTTACAAATCCGATGCATCATATTATTGAGTCACCGCATCCCAGCCCTTTGTCGGCTCATAGGGGCTTCTTTGGCAGCAGGCCTTTTTCTAAAGCTAATAATTATTTAAAAAATGACGGTTTGCCTCCGATTGACTGGCTGGCCTGAGTCAGTCCTTTTATAATGGTTAAGGAGTTTAAAATGTTATTAATTAAAAATGGCCGTGTAATTGATCCTAAATCGCAGTTTGATCATATCTGCGATGTCTTGATTGACGGTGCCAGAATTATCAAGATTGCTGAAGATATCGAAGCAGCCGATGCTGATATTATTGATGCTGACGGTTTTGTTGTGGCACCAGGCTTGGTTGATATCCATGTACATTTTCGCGAACCTGGACAGACCCACAAGGAGGACATTCATACAGGGGCGTTAGCAGCCGCTGCTGGTGGATTTACGACTGTTGTTATGATGGCAAATACCAGCCCGACTGTTTCTGATGTTCCAACGCTTAAGGAAGTTCTTAACTCAGCCGCTAAGGAAAGTATCCATATTTATGCAAATGCCAGTGTGACTCAAAATTTTGACGGCCAAAATCTGACTGATTTTAAAGAGCTGCTCGCTGCAGGCGCTGTCAGTTTCTCAGATGATGGCATTCCATTACAGAGTTCAAAGGTAGTGAGGGAAGCTCTGGATTTAGCCAAAGCAAATGGCAGTTTCATTGCTCTTCATGAAGAAGACCCTGAGCTTAATGGCATATTAGGTTTTAATGAACATATTGCGGCAGATAAGTTCCATTTCTGCGGAGCAACTGGTGCAGCTGAGTACAGTATGATTGCCCGTGATGCGATGATTGCTTATGACAGGCAGGCGCATCTTCATATTCAGCACCTGTCCAAAGCTGAATCTGTCAAGGTAGTTGAATTTGCTCAAAAACTTGGAGCAGAAATCACTGCGGAGGCAGCTCCTCAGCATTTTTCAAAGACAGAAGAGTTGCTGCTTATCAAGGGCAGCAATGCTAAAATGAATCCGCCTCTTCGTACCGAAAAAGACCGTTTAGCAGTCATTGAGGGACTGAAATCTGGTATTATTTCAGTTATTGCAACAGATCACGCACCTCATCATGCTGATGAAAAAGCAGTCGCTGATATGACCAAAGCACCTTCTGGCATGACTGGTCTTGAAACATCATTATCACTTGGTTTAACTTATCTAGTGGAAACAGGTGAGCTGACTTTATCTGAATTATTAAGCAAAATGACTGTTAACCCCTCATCGCTCTACCATTTTGATGCCGGCTATCTGGCTGAAAACGGCCCCGCAGATCTCGTGATTTTTGCCGATAAAGAAGAACGGCTTATTTCTGAACAATTTTTTTCAAAAGCCTCTAATTCTCCTTTTATTGGCGAAAAACTTACAGGGGTAGTGAAGTACACGATATGTAACGGCAGGATTGTCTATCAGCAGCAATAGAATAAGGGAAATAAAAGGTAATGTTTTCTCATTCGCTGATCTCCAGTTTCAGACTGTAATTACTTGCCAGACGTTTTATTCCTATTAATAACTGCGCCGCCATACTTCAAAGTGAGGCTAGGGACAAAAAGTCCTGCCTCGTTTTATTTTTTAAACATATGAATTTGGCGCAGCGGCTGATTGGAAATTCTCATCCCTTGTTGCGCAAGAGATAGCGACTTCCCTAATCAGCTGTGCGGAGGCGGGAGGACAAAATCGAAAGCGTCATGTTATGATAATTTATCGATCTTTGCCCCCTCCTTTTTGTTTATGCTGAGTTACGATTAGGAAGCGTTTAATGGCTTTATATAAAAAAGAAATTGTAAACCGTTTTCAAAAATTGGTAAAAATAGTATAATAGACAAAAGGTTTTTTGGAAACAGAACACGGTCTAAAATCCTAGTGAAAAAGAGACGCAATCGGAGGAAGCCGTAGGCTGACATACGAGTGTGGCTGCTTCTATGTGTATTCCTGCTGGCGTGATGAGAACAAACCCTAGCCGTAGATGACTGAAGGCTTTGTCGTCTTAACAGCCGACCGCACCCTTCTAGTCATCTTGGCAGGGGTGCGTCTGCGAAGTTAAAGATTTCGGGCTTACCGCCTTTTCATACGGATTTTTATATGGCTTTTGTATCTTGATGAAAGGGGAAGTGATGAAGAAGAAATATATTCTATTTTCATTTTTAGTCAGTGTCTTTTTATTTATGCCGCTATTTCCGGAACAGCTTGTCTGGGCTGACTCTGATACACAAATAGCGGTAGCGGCAGTTGATCCAGATACAGCTGGATCTGCGGAAGATACGGCTGCCGAAAATAATGAGGCCGGTATATCAGAGATGGAAGCAGAACAGGCTGAGCAGCGGGTGCCGGATAATATAACTGCGTATAATCAGCCTGAAAATGAGGCATCTCTGGTTTCGGCTCCTCAGGCAGATAACAGTCAAGTGACTATTATTCACACCAATGATGTCCACGGGCGTATGCAGGAGGCTGACGGTGTCATTGGAGATGCTAAGCTGGCGGCGGTTGTCAATCAGGCCCGCAGTCAGGGAAAAACATTGGTTTTTGATTCAGGTGACGTTTTTCAAGGGCTGCCTATCTCTAACAGTTCTCGCGGGGAGGATATGGCGGATATCCTCAATGCGATCGGTTTTGATGCTATGACTCTTGGCAATCATGAATTTGATTTTGGGCTTGATCAGCTGATGACTTTGAGCGAAAAACTTTCTTTCCCTATTATCAGTTCTAATGTTTATATTGATGGGGTCCGTCTGTTTGAAGCGGCCACTGTTATTGATATGGACAGCGATGTTTCAGGTGATGAGTTCGTTGTTATCGGTGTCACTACACCTGAAACAGCAACAAAAACACATCCGAATAATGTTGCAGGAATTTCATTTACGGAACCCATTACAGAAGTCAATAATGTTATTGCGCAGCTCGAAGCAAATGCAGCAGCTGAGGGCAAGACATACAGCAATTATGTCATTTTAGCACATCTCGGTATTGATACGACTACGCCAACCCAATGGCAAGGTACTGCCTTAGCTCAGGCGCTTGCTGATAATGAATTACTGCAGGGCAAGAAGGTTCTTCTGCTTGATGGACATTCGCATACTGTTTTAACAGCTACTTACGGCAATGTAACTTATAATCAAACAGGAAGCTACCTTAATAATATCGGACTGATCACATTAAATTCAGACAGAGTACTGTCATCAGGTGTAATCACCGCAGCTGAAGCAGAAAAAATTACACCAGATCCTGATATTGCTGCTTTAATCACAGATATTGAATCGAAGTATGAGGCTGAAACGTCAGCTGTTATTATTGAAAACAGTCCAGTAGAGCTAAACGGCGATCGTTCTAATGTCAGGGTACGTGAAACTAACTTGGGAAATGCAGTCGCAGATGCTCTCTTAGATTACGGACAGACCGGCTTTAGTCATCAGTCTAATTTAGCAGTGACTAACGGCGGTGGTTTGAGGGAAACGATTAAAGCTGGAGAACCGGTAACAAAAGGAGATATTATTGCTGTTCTGCCATTTGGCAATATCATTTCTCAGATTGAAGTCAGTGGACAGGATATCTATGATATGTTTGTGCATTCCCTCGGATCTATTTTGCAGGCGGATAAGGAAGGCAATCCGATACTTGATGAAAACGGTCAGCCTTTGCTTGAACCCAGCGGCGGTTTTCTGCAGGTTTCGGGTGTCAGTGTCCACTATGACACAAACTTAGTTGCCAGTGATCGCATTCTTGCTGTCAGTGTTTGGGATCCTCAAAGCAATAGTTATAAGCCACTTGATTTAACCGCTACTTATTATTTGGCAACCAACGATTTCCTTGCTGCTGGCGGTGATGGGTACACCATGCTCGGCGGAGTGCGTGAGGAGGGACCGAGCCTCGATGAGGTATTTGCAGCTTACTTGAGGAATGCTGATTTAAGTCAATACGCTGTTATTAATCCTAACTCCCGTTTGATTTCTTTATCCAGCGCACAGTATGCTGCTGAAAACAGTAACCAGAACGAAACACCGGAAGCAAAGGAGGCAACTGAACCAGAACAGCTGTTTATTCAAGAAACAGCTGTTACAGCAGCGGCCGAACAGTCTCAGTCATTCACTGCAGCATCTCCTTTAACACTCCTTCCTGCTGCTCCGAATGACACAGTATGCTCAAAGGATGATTTATTATCTGTAACAGGGAACAGCAACGCTGTTCTTCCGAATAGTGGAGACAGAACTTCCACGCTGATTGTTGTTTTAGGCTTGGTTTTCATTTTTGCTGGTCTTTACAGCGGACGTCATACTGCTTACAGAAAGTAATATCTTATCATTATCCAGTAGTACAGTAAATAGGGAGCTGGTATTCTGCAGCTTTCCAGCCGTCCTGACAGGGTGCGCCTGCGAAATCAAAGGTTTCGGGCTTACCGCCAGCCGTAGCTGTCTGAAGGCTTTGTTGTCTTGACAGCCGACCGCACCCTTCTAGTCATCCTGACAGGGGTGCGCCTGCGAAATCATAGATTTCGGGCTTACCGCCTTTTCATACGGTTTTTTAAGCGGTCTTTGTGTGATAAAACAAAATAAGAGCGGGAGCGACAGTTTTTTGGACTGTCTTCCCCGCTCTTATTTTTAGGCACAAAAGCTTACAAGGATTTAAAGCGCTTATTAGAGATTCATTGATTCTTATTTTTTTGTTGCTTCGTTAAATTTAGTCCCCAAGGAACTAAATTTTCTTCACGGTGTCTGATACGGCTGATATTATCTCGATGTCGAATAATAATCAGACTGGCTACGGCAATAATAATCACAGTGAAAAGCCAATCGTAATCCGGCAGTAAGAAATGGAACGCCGGAAAAATAAGCGTTGTGATAATACCGACAAGGGCGCTGATAATGCTGGCCAGTGAAATCATACTGGAAAGATAAAGGGCTATCAAAAAGACTGCCAGCAAAAAAAGCAGATAGAGCGGAGCAAAGCCCAAGAGTACACCAGCACTGGTAGCAACTGCTTTTCCGCCTTTAAAGCCAGCAAAAACAGGGAAAGTATGTCCCAGAATAGCAAAAGCACCGATTAAAATAGGTGAAAACTGTGTAACACCAAACATCATTGGTAAAACAGTCGCTATGGTTCCTTTAAGGCAATCTGCTGCAAAAGTAATACAGCCTGCTTTTACACCAAGAATTCGGAAAGTATTGGTCGTCCCAGTATTGCCGCTGCCATGGTCACGCAGGTCTTTACCGTAAAAATATTTTCCAATCCACAATCCGCTGGGTACAGAGCCCAGCAGATAAGCAATCAGCATAAAAATCACTATAGTCATGTTCTTATTATAGCATAGAAAAGAGGAAGGATGGAGAACTTTTATCAATTCTAAAAAATTATTTTGCAAATTTTTAAAAAAACTTGTAAGATAAAAAAGATGAATAAATTCGGAGGTCACGATGGCTAAGAAAAAAATTAATATTGATAATTATAACGATGATGCCATTCAAGTTTTGGAAGGACTGGATGCTGTCCGAAAGCGTCCGGGCATGTACATCGGTTCAACAGATACCACAGGCCTTCATCATCTTGTTTGGGAGATTGTCGACAATGCTGTCGATGAAGCGCTCTCCGGTTTTGGCGATAAAATTGATGTCACCATTAATCAGAATGGCAGCATTACAGTGGCGGATAAAGGCCGCGGAATGCCAGTAGGAAAGCATGCAATGGGAATCCCGACTGTAGAAGTTATCTTTACGGTTCTTCATGCCGGCGGTAAATTTGGTCAAGGTGGCTACAAAACATCCGGCGGACTGCACGGTGTCGGTTCATCGGTTGTCAACGCCCTCTCCAGCTGGCTGGAGGTTGAAATTATACGGGACGGAACAGTTTACCGCCAACGTTTTGAAAAAGGAGGGCATGCTGTCACTGATTTAAAGAAAGTCGGAGCAGCCCCTAAATCCCAGTCGGGGACTAAGGTAACTTTTATGCCCGACGAAAGCATTTTTTCCACTGTTGATTTTAAATTCAATATGATTGCTGAACGCCTCAATGAGTCAGCCTTTCTCCTGAAAGATGTCACATTGACGCTGACGGATAAGCGACCGGATGAGGCAGAATATGCCGAATTTCATTACGAGAACGGAGTTCAGGATTTTGTTGAATATCTAAATGAAGATAAGGAGACACTGACACCTGTTATTTTCTTTTCTGGTGAAGAACAGGGCTTTCAGGTAGAAGTTGCTCTTCAGTACAATGACGGTTTTTCGGATAACATCCTCTCCTTTGTCAATAACGTCCGCACCAAAGACGGCGGTACTCACGAGACTGGTCTGAAGTCAGCCATTACCAAAGCCATGAATGAATATGCTCGCAAAACTGGTCTGCTCAAGGAAAAAGATAAGAATCTGGACGGGGCAGACTATCGGGAAGGCTTATCGGCTATTTTGTCCATTTTAGTACCGGAGGAGCACCTTCAGTTTGAAGGGCAGACAAAAGATAAGCTCGGCAGCCCGCTGGCGCGTCCCTTAGTTGAAAGCATTGTCTCTGAAAAACTGACATACTTTTTATTGGAAAACGGCGAAACGGCCGCAAACCTTATTCGAAAAGCCATCAAAGCCCGTGATGCACGTGAAGCAGCCCGCAAAGCCCGCGACGAAACAAGAAACGGCCGAAAAAACAGAAAAGACAAGGGCCTCCTTTCAGGGAAACTGACACCTGCCCAATCTAAGAATCCTAAGAAAAATGAACTCTATTTGGTCGAAGGTGATTCAGCCGGCGGTTCTGCCAAGCAGGGACGGGACCGCAAGTTTCAGGCCATTCTGCCTTTGCGCGGCAAGGTTCTTAATACCGCCAAAGCTAAGATGGCTGACATTATCAAAAATGAAGAAATCAATACGATGATATACACAATCGGTGCCGGAGTAGGAGCGGATTTCAAGGTTGAAGAGTCCAACTATGATAAAGTTATTATTATGACAGATGCGGACACGGATGGTGCTCATATTCAAACCCTTCTGTTAACCTTCTTTTACCGCTATATGAGGCCCTTGGTAGAAAACGGACATGTTTATATCGCTTTGCCGCCGCTTTATAAGATGAGCAAGGGGAAAGGTAAAAAAGAAATCGTTGAATATGCCTGGACCGATCAGGAACTAGAGGAACTCCGGCAAAAATTTGGCAAGGGGGCCCAGCTCCAGCGTTACAAAGGTCTCGGAGAGATGAATGCTGATCAGCTTTGGGAAACAACCATGAACCCCGACAGCCGAACACTTATCAAAGTTACCATAGAAGATTTAGCCAGAGCCGAACGCCGTGTTTCTGTTCTGATGGGTGACAAAGTCGAACCGCGCCGTAAATGGATTGAAGACAATGTGAAGTTTACCCTGGAAGAGAGTACGGTATTTTAAGGTCATGGAGGAGAATAAAATGTCAGTTACAGTCCGTGAAGCTTGTGAAAAGGATGAAGCTATTTTTCTTGAACTGACCTCTTGCTTAAGTCAATTTAACAGGCATCACCATGATGACAGATCAACATACGATAATTACACTCAGGTTCTGGAAAATATTAAAAATAAAGCGTTAAAAACCTTTGAAAGCAAAGATGATGAGCGTATACACCTCATCTTTTCTGAATATAATCAGGATATAGTAGGCTATGGCTTAGTCAGGATATATGACGAAGAGCTGACCGCAGACAATGGAACCGGAGAAACGGGCTTGATTGATGAACTGTTTGTTATAGACTCTGTTAGAGGTCAAGGGATTGGCCGAATGCTGCTGAATAATTGTATAGATTGGCTTAAAAAATCCGGCATTCGGCGTATTAAGCTTCACGCTTACTCATGGAATGATGCTGCACAGCATATGTATGAACAAAACGGGTTTACAGCTTATGCAGTTGCTTATGAAAAGTGGCTTGAAGACTAAGCAGGAGTTCGATGCTTGGCTGGTCTGGCTTTAGCATTTCTGCTTTGGCGGAAGTTTCCCTTTTTGGTTTGACAGATTATTTCTCTTAAAATGGGCTGCGGGGAACAGTATGCAGTATAGAAGCTAGCTCTCCGTTTCAGTTGCAGCCTGTGTACAAATATCTAAAAACAGGTTAACATCGAGTTTTATCACTGCATTCTGAAAATAAAACCTTTTAATCTAATGAAAGGAACTGAGTATGGGCTGCGGACTGTGTCAAAAAGATAACCATCTCTTAGACATCGGTATTGGGTCGGTTTTCTATTTTGACTTTGTCCGTTCAATGCCCTTTGTGTTTTAAATTATGAGCAATGTACAAAATATGTCTCTCGAGGACATCATGGGAGAGCGTTTTGGCCGCTACTCCAAATACATCATTCAGGAGCGTGCGCTTCCCGATATTCGTGACGGCTTAAAACCCGTTCAGCGCCGTATCCTCTATTCAATGAACAAAGACGGCAACACGCATGATAAAGGTTTCCGCAAATCAGCTAAATCTGTCGGCAATGTTATGGGGAATTTTCACCCGCATGGAGACTCTTCTATCTATGATGCTATGGTCCGTATGTCGCAGGACTGGAAAAACAGAGAAACTCTGATTGAAATGCACGGCAACAACGGCTCTATGGACGGTGATCCGCCGGCTGCTATGCGGTATACTGAGGCCCGTCTGGCTGAAATCGCAGGTTTTTTGCTCCAGGATATTGATAAGGATACTGTGCCTTGGGCTTGGAACTTTGACGATACAGAAAAAGAACCTACAGTGCTGCCGGCAGCCTTTCCCAACCTTTTAGTCAACGGAGCAACAGGAATTTCCGCCGGTTATGCGACAGATATTCCGCCGCACAATCTAGCAGAAGTCATTAATGCAGTCATTTACATGATTGACCATCCAAAGGCTAAGCTGGACAAGCTTATGGAGTTTTTGCCGGGGCCAGATTTTCCGACAGGAGCTATTGTTCAAGGGAAGGATGAAATTCGTAAAGCCTATGAAACCGGCAAAGGGCGTGTTGTAGTAAGATCCAGAACCGAAATTGAAAATCTCCGGGGCGGCCGCCAGCAAATTATTGCGACAGAAATCCCTTATGAAGTCAACAAGGCCTTTTTGGTCAAAAGAATTGATGATATCCGTCTCAATAATAAAATTCCGGGTATTGCTGAAGTACGGGATGAATCAGATAGAGACGGTCTGCGCATCGCTGTTGAGTTAAAAAAAGATGCAGATGCACAGACAATCCTAAATTATTTATTCAAATATACCGATCTGCAGGTGAACTACAGTTTTAACATGGTGGCTATTGATAATTATACGCCGCGGCAAGTGGGGATCATACCTATGCTGCGCAGCTATATTGCCCATCGCAAAGGCATTATTGTGGCTCGGTCGAAATTTGATCAGGCTAAAGCCGAAAAACGTCTCCATATTGTTGAAGGCTTGATTCGAGTCATCTCGATTTTAGACGATATCATCGCCCTTATTCGTGCTTCTGAAAACAAGGCTGATGCCAAGGAAAATCTGAAAGTCAGCTATAACTTTTCAGAAGAACAGGCTGAAGCGATTGTTAATCTGCAGCTCTACCGTCTGACTAATACCGATATTGTTACTCTTGAAAATGAGGAAGCAGAGCTCAGAGAGCGCATCACAACCTTAAAAGCGATCATTGCTGATGAAGCAACTCTCTATCGCGTCATGAAAAGCGAGCTGCGCGAGGTTAGAAGAAAATTTGCTAAGCCGCGCTTGACCGAACTGCAGACAGAAACACAGGCTTTAGAAATCGATTTGACCAGTCTGATTGTAGAAGAAGAAACCTACGTCAGTGTCACACGCGGCGGCTACCTTAAACGGACAAGTCCCCGCTCCTTTAGCTCATCTCAGCCTGATGAAATCGGCAAACGTGACGATGATGCCGTCGTTTTAGTCCAAAAAGCCAAGACAACTCAGCATCTCTTGATATTTACTAATTTAGGTAATTTGATTTACCGACCCGTCCATGAATTAACCGATATCCGCTGGAAAGAAATTGGTGAGCATCTATCGCAGACTATTACGCATTTTGCTGCGGAAGAACAGGTCATCTATGCGGAAATAGTTGATGAATTCACCGACAGCACTTATTTTACTGTTACCAAATCAGGACAGGCGAAACGTCTTGAGCGTAAGACGTTTGCACCCTGGCGGACCTACCGCTCTAAAGCAGTAAAATTTGCTAAACTGAAAAACCAAGATGACCTTGTGATTGCTGTTTCTCCTATTGCTTTAAATGATATTATGCTGATGACTTACAAAGGGTACGCTTTGCGTTTCAATATCAGTGAAATCCCAATTTTAAGTGGTAAGGCAGCAGGTGTTAAGGCGATCAATCTGAAAGAAAATGACAGTGTGGCCAGTGCATTTGTTCTTAATACTGAAAGTGTTTTTCTGCTGACTCAAAGAGGAAGCTTAAAACGTATGGCTGCTGAACTTATCCCTTCAACCAGCCGTGCTAACCGCGGTCTTCAAGTGCTGCGTGAACTGAAAAACAAGCCGCACCGTATCTTTTTGGCAGGACCTGTTCATACAGCAAGCGGGGGGGCTCTTGATTTATTCAGCCAAGCAACAGAAACCCAAGCAGCATCCGAACAGCTGACAGTGATTTCAAATACTGGAAAAACCTATACAGTCATTCTTGAAGATTTAAATCTGTCAGAACGTACCAGCAACGGCTCCTTTATCTCTGACACCATATCCGATGAGGGCGTTCTTTCCGCAAGTGTTAAAGAGACATTCTTCAAATAAAAATGCCTTTATCTTTAAAGATTGGCTGTCTCGGTTAAGCTGAGACAGCCGTCTTTACTTTAATAAAGTAAAGAACAGAACGTAAAAGAGGCGGTAAGTCCGAAATCTTTGATTTCGCAGACGCTCCCCTGTCAAGGCGACTAGAAGGGTGCGGTCGACTGCTAAGGTGACAAAGCCTTCAGACGCCTACGGCTGGCGGTAAGTCCGAAATCTTTGATTTCGCAGACGCTCCCCTGTCAAGGCGACTAGAAGGGTGCGGTCAGCCCGCAACTTTCAGGCTATGTCAGTGACAAGCTGGTTGCTTTCACCTTTTGTCTTCTCTTGAACGAAAATTTTCAGAATTTTGTGAAAAGACTTGAAAAATAGAGAAAAAAGGGTAAAATAGAAAAAAACGGAGAAAGAGGAAGATTAAATGACAGTAGATCTTGACTGGGAAAATTTAGGCTTTGCCTACCATAAGCTCCCATTGCGCTATATTTCTTATTACAAAAACGGTCTGTGGGATGATGGACAGCTGACTCAGGATGCCCAGCTGCATCTTTCGGAAAGTTCACCCGCCCTTCATTACGGACAGCAAGCTTTTGAAGGGTTAAAGGCTTACCGAACCAAGACAGGCGATATTCAGCTGTTTCGTCCGGACCAAAATGCTGCGCGTCTGCAAAAAACCGCAGATCGTCTGCTAATGCCGCAAGTTTCAACCGAAAAATTTATTGAAGCCTGCAAAGCTGTTGTTAAAGCCAATGCTGACTATGTCCCTCCTTACGGAACCGGAGCAACCCTGTATTTACGCCCCTTACTTATCGGTGTAGGTGACAGTATCAGTGTTAAACCAGCTGATGAATATATTTTCACTGTCTTTGCAATGCCGGTAGGCAATTACTTTAAAGGCGGCCTAACGCCGACTAATTTTATTGTAGCAGAAGATTTTGACCGGGCAGCGCCCTTTGGTACAGGTGCAGCTAAGGTTGGAGGTAATTATGCTGCCAGTCTTCTGCCGGGAGACAAGGCCCACATGGCCGGTTATTCCGATGTTATCTACCTTGATCCGGCAACTCATACCAAGATAGAAGAAGTTGGCTCAGCTAATTTCTTTGGTATCAGCAGGGATAACGAATTTGTCACTCCTTTAAGTCCTTCTATTTTGCCATCTATTACGAAATATTCTTTGCTGCAGCTGGCTGAGGAACGTCTTGGTCTAAAGGCAGTTGAAGCTGATGTCCCTATTGCTGATTTAGACCGTTTCGTTGAAGCCGGGGCCTGTGGAACTGCTGCAGTTATTTCCCCAATCGGAGGTATTCAGTTTAAAGACAGACTGCATGTTTTTTACAGTGAAACTGAAGTAGGACCGATTACCCGTCAGCTTTACGATGAGTTGGTCGGTATCCAGTTCGGAGATATTGCTGCACCACCAGGATGGATTACTAAAGTTGACTAAAGAAAATTTTAGAAACACTTTCAGGAATTTGAAGCAGGAAACAGCCATACCTTTTAATCTGACCGAATTGACTCAGTGGGGATATGTTTTTAATCTCTTTGCCAAAAAGAGATGCAGCCGTAGGAGGTGCAAGCTGACGTAAGAATGTGGCTGCCTGCTAGCACAGCATTCCTTGAGTTTTTAGTGACTCCTCGGTCAGGCTCCTATTTTTGCTGTGAGCTTTAACGGCCTTTGTTGTATCTTATTTAAAGCTTGCTCTTGCAAGCTTTTTTAAATTTGTGTAAAATTAAAAAGAAAATACAAAGCTGAATATGACCTGAATGCTAGTAAAAAAGATGTCTGCCTCAGCATTCTAGTCGCCTTGACAGGGGGACGTCTGTGAAATCGGAGATTTCTGGCTTACCGCCATTTTTCATGAGGATTTTCATATGGCCTTTGTATCTAAATGAAAAGAAGAAGCTGGGAGAAGAAATGTATTTATTCTCAGTCCTAGGAGTAGAAAGGGAATACTATGAGCAAGAAAGATAAAAAAATTGCTGTTGAAATAACAGACAGTCAGGTTGCCGTCAGCGGCAGTCAGGTTGCCGGATATCATTTAACAATCGGTAAAAAGAATATTGGTGAGATAGCCGAAATTGATGAAAAATTTGCGGTTGTTGAAAAAGGTGAGATTACTATTTTTTTCAAAACATTGGAAAAAGCGGTTGAAAGTGTCATCGAAAATTACAATTTAACTCATTGATATCAAATTGAAATGAAAAAGATATCATATTTTCATTTTTATTCTTTAGCATTTTTTATGTCCAAAAGTGAATCTTAGGAGTAGGGGTATGGATCTGAACATATGCTAAAATCCTGCGGTAAGCCCCTTTTGTCAGCGTATGCTGGAATGTTCGGAAATTCCTGTTTTAGGGATGAGATCATGCTAAAAATACTTGCAAGTTGAGCAAAACTATGATAGAATAGTTTTCGTTACCGTGGAAAGGAAGGGTAGCGAAGAGGCTAAACGCGGCGGACTGTAAATCCGCTCCTTCGGGTTCGGGGGTTCGAATCCCTCCCCTTCCATATCTAAGATATAAGAGCGTTTAGCTTAGGTTCGTTTCAAAATATTATCTTAGTGAAAACTTTGGGGTATAGCCAAGCGGTAAGGCAAGGGACTTTGACTCCCTCATGCGTTGGTTCGAATCCAGCTACCCCAGTTAGAGGTATCAGAGTTTTTCTGAGACCGTCAAAGATAAAAATATGTTGTCGTTGCGGGTTACCTTGAAAAAATATATTGTTATCAAAGGCTAGTCATTAGCTTTTGTCGGAGGTTTTTGTTAGAATGAATGAATTTGAAGATTTGCTAAACAGTGTCAATGAAGTAAATCCTGGTGATGTTGTTACCGCGGAAGTGTTAACTGTTGACAGTGAACAGGCAAATGTGGTTATTGAAGGCACTGGTATTGAGGGCGTACTTACTCTTCGTGAGCTGACTAACGAGCGTGATGCAGATATCAATGATTATGTCAAAGAGGGCGATACAGTTGAAGTGCTCGTTCTGCGTCAGGTAGTAGGCAAAGATACTGATACAGTGACTTTCCTCGTTTCTAAAAAGCGTTTAGAAGCTCGTAAAGCATGGGATAAGCTGCTTGGCCGTGAAGGTGAAGTCGTAACTGTCAAAGGGACACGTGCTGTTAAAGGCGGACTTTCTGTTGAGTTTGAAGGACTGCGCGGTTTTATCCCTGCTTCAATGCTTGATACACGTTTTGTCCGCAACACTGAAAAGTTTGTCGGACAGGAAATTGAGGCAAAAATTAAGGAAGTGGATCCGGCTGAAAATCGCTTTATCCTGTCTCGCCGTGATGTTGTTGAGGAAGCTGCTGCTAAGGCACGCAAAGAAGTATTCTCAAGGTTAGAAGAAGGGGCAGTTGTAACTGGAACTGTTGCCCGTTTGACCAGCTTTGGTGCTTTCATTGATTTGGGCGGTGTTGATGGACTTGTTCACGTGACAGAACTGTCTCATGAACGGAATGTTTCACCCAAGTCTGTTGTTTCGGTAGGCGAAGAAATCAATGTCAAAGTTCTTGCTATCGATGAAGAAGAAGGACGGATTTCCCTTTCTCTTAAAGCGACAACACCTGGGCCATGGGATGGTGTTGAACAAAAGCTTGCTGCTGGCGATGTCGTTGAAGGCAAAGTTAAGCGCCTGACTGATTTTGGTGCTTTTGTTGAAGTGTTGCCTGGAATTGACGGGCTTGTCCACATTTCACAAATTTCACATAAACGTGTCGAAGATCCTAAGGATGTTCTGACAGTCGGCCAAGAAGTCAAAGTTAAAGTTCTTGATGTCAATGCTGAAGATGAGCGTGTGTCACTTTCAATCAAGGCGCTTGAAGAAAGACCGGCTCCGGCTGAAGGAGACAATAAGGACGACAAACGTAAATCGCGTCCTCGCCGTCAAAAACGCCAAGAAAAACGTGATTATGAGCTTCCAGAAACACAAACTGGCTTTTCTATGGCAGATTTGTTTGGTGATATCGAACTGTAAAAATGATTAAAATAGGCTGATAACCTGACTTAAAGGCCCTTTTATCGGGCTTTTTAAGTCTTGTTAAATCAGTGCTGCTTATAAAAACGGCACTTTTTCTATATTATTATGCTATAATAATAGTAATCCATCTTTAGTGTAATGGATATCACATAAGATTCCGGTTCTTATAATGGGGGTTCGATTCCCTCAAGATGGATCATTATAAATTCTAAAAGCAGGCGTGTGACATCCATACCTGCTTTTTAAGTTGGCTCATTTTTTATGATTGCTTACACCTTGAGAAAAAGTGAAGAAAAAATTGCTCGAAATTGAAAGGACATTTTTTGAAGAAAGTTTTATAAAAATACAGATAAAAAACAGATAAGAAGCAGAAATTATGTAGATGCCTTTGATATACTTGTTTTAGAAAATGCCTAATGCTTAGTTTATGGCATGTTACCAAATGAAAGGAAGAGGAAAATGAAACAAGTGAATAAGGCTTCAAAGATATTAATAAGAAGTGGCTTGCTTTTATCTACGACAGTATTGCTTCCCTATGTTACAGTAAAAGCAGAAGAAGTTGCTCAGCCACTAGGGGTCGAGGTGACTTCCAATGCTATTGATAATAGTGCTCGTGAAGTAAATGTATTAGGCAAAGAAGAGGTTATAACAAAGGAGGAAGAAAAAGATAGTATCCCAACTGAACCGCAGATAGATTCCCTTACTTATGAAAGCCAAAACGAAGTAAATGCTGTCAACGACATTGAAGATGGGGCTTCTTTGAGTCAAGATTCACCTCCAGTTGATATACAGTCAACACCAACAGATGAAGCGGCAACCTTGAAACCGGAGGAAAACCTTAATGGAGAATTGTCTTCAGAAACAGAGGAAAATCAGGAGGAAGAAAAAAATCCCAGAGTAGAGTTAACTAATGATTCCGTTAGTGTGACACCACCGCCTACTACTACAAAATTTGTAGTGACATATACTCCTAAATCTGAATTGGAAGGGATGAAAGAATTAAGCCTGCTTCTTGAAAATGGAAAGTGGAGGCGGAGTAGTGCTGATGATGGAAAAGTTAACATTGATCATGAAACAGGTAAGGCAACTATTTTGTTTGATGATATTCAAGATGGAGGATTTGTTATTGCCACAGCGTTTTCTGGGGAGAATGGAGTAGACTTTTTAGGTACAGTAACACAAAGAATCAAGTACATTGTTGAAACAGAGAACCCGAAAACGGAAACTCCAAGGCCAAAGGAAGAAACACCTCAAAATTCGAATCCTAATACAGACACTCCTAAGCAGGAAGTACCTTCTCCCAAGACTGATTCTCCTAATTTAGCCCCAGAAGCTGAATTGGGATATGTCTATATTCAATATTTTAGCTTTGAAAACGGTAAAGTTGAGTTGCTTCAAGGGAAAACAGAGCTAGGGAGGACAGTTGAAGGACAGGAAGTTCTGCAGGGAGATATTGGTACAAACTATAACACTAAAGCGGTTCGGCCCCAAAGTATTACTGATGCAAACGGTGCGAAATGGATTTTAAGCGAAGAAAGCACTGATGGTCAGGAGGAAGGTGTTTTTGGAACAGAAATTCCAAGCGTCACATACTATTACACCCGTTACAGTGAAGTGGGTTCAGTTGAGATTTGGTACGTTGATGAAACTGGTACAGTTTTGAAGACTGAGACTGCAGCAGAAAATCAAGCTGTAAACGAAGAATATGACGTCAGTGGAAAAAAGCAAGCGGAAATCACTGTAGGCAATAAGGTTTATATTTTGGTCAAAGGTGGAGAGTATCCGATAGGAACAGTAGGTGAAGACGGCAACCTCATTCGTTCCAATCAGCCAGATTTTATCGGTGTTGACCCAATCAAAGGGAAAATTCTCCCAGGTGTTCGAACGGTTGCATTTGTGTACCAGCTAGTAGGAGAACTATCAGATCCTCAGCTAGATGTTCCTAAACAGGAGTCGCCACTATCCGAGCCTGAGACGCCTCAAACAAAAACTCCAAAACAGGAGTCGCCCTCACTTCGGTCAGAAAGGCCACAGGCAGGAACGCCTAAACAGGAGATACCAGTACCCAAATTAGGAAATTCTCAGGCAGGAATGCCTAAACAAGAGACATTATCTTCTGAATCAGAAAAAAAGCAGGTTGGCACTCCTAAGCAAAAATTGCCATCTGCTAAGTTAGAAAAATCACTGCATGTGTCTCAAAAGGACAAAAAACTACCGGATACTGGAGAAAAAGAAAGCCGAACAGGAATAATAGGCAGCTTCTTATTTATTCTGTTGGCAGCCGGAATGCGCCTCATTAAAAAAGTCCGTAAAGAATGAAATTAAAGGCTATTTTTTAGACTATTCCTTTATAAAAAATCATTGTAAAAACAATAGGATTGTAAGCATGATCTTTCTCCGCCATTTATCAGGGGAATCCAAACATTTCAGATAAGTTCTTTTTCAAGACAGTGGCTGTTTTGGCCTACTGTCTTTTTTAGTACTGATGTGTTTGTTATCAAAAACGTATACAGGGAAAATCCACCTCATCCAGGCTTTTTATGCAGTGTAAGTCGTTTTATTAATTATGGGTTTAATGATAATCTGCTATAGTCTTTTTGCGGGAAAAGTAGATGATATAAGAAAAAAATAAGAAATCATTCTCATGGTTCTCACGATCATTCATCCCAAGTGTTTTCACCATCTTAAAATAAAAATCTCCGCATACTTCTTTCTGAAATCAAGATATTATAGCATTATGAAGATTATCTAAGCAAAAATCTAGTTAAAGCGTACTTTTAAGGCATAGTAGTATATTTTTCGAAAAACTAACTACAGAAATGATTAAATAACAGTTTTTGCTTGACAGATGATTGCTATTCTCGTAAAATAAGTTAACAAAGTTAATTACTTTTATTAACTAATTATATCTCATATTTTATGGTCAGACAATCAGATTACTGTTAAATCGCCTCTTAGCTCTTGATTTTCAGCTGCTGTGTTTACATGATAAGGGCAGTGGTTAGCGGTGATAACAGAGTGAGAAAAGTTCCTTTGCATCTGTCAATTGTGCTGTCTTCCCAGAGAAAGGAAAAACAGGTGTATAGCAGTCTGTGTGTTTATGAATGTGAGGTGTTAGCTGAGGAGGTTTTGATATGAAAATTAACGTTTATAATGAGTATAGCCCTTTGAAGAGGGTCATTATCGGTGATGCCAGTGAGCTCTACTTTCCAGACAGCCATGCCATCGAAAATGAAAAAAATAAACCCTGGTGGGAAAAACTGCGAAATAATGTTATCTTTCCTTTGCTGAGAGACAGGAAAGTTCCGATGATTATTACGAAACAGTTTCAAAAAGAACTGGCAGCCTTTGAGGCATTATTAAAGGCAAATCACGTTGAAGTTTTAAAGGTTGATCCTATTGACTATCCGTCTTCTCTGCCACCTCAAGAAATGGGCATGGGGCAGATGTATGCTAGGGACAGTGCCATGTCTGTCGGAAATGTATTCATTGAAGGCAATCTTCAAATTGAGATGCGCAAGAAAGAACGGTTGGGCTATCAAACTATTATCACAGAAATCAGTGCCAGTAATAAGGTTGCTTCCATACCACAAGAAGACGCTGTTTACCTCGAAGGGGGCGATGTGATTGTTGATTATCCTAATATTTTTGTCGGAATTGGGAAGTATGCCAGCAATTTATCTGGAGTGAACTGGCTGAGAAAACAATTGGATGCGTCGTGGAATATTGTTCCGATTTACTTAAAGGATGACAGCATCCTCCATCTGGACTGCTGTATGACAATTATCGGACCGAAAACGGCTATCATTTGCCGTGACGTTCTTGAAGAATTGCCACAGGAACTATCTGATTTTACTTTTATCGACATTGATAAAAAGGTTAGGCAGGAGATGGCTGGCAATGTTCTGGTTCTGGGAGATAAGAAAGTTGTCGTGCAACAGCGCCATAAAAAATTGCAGGAGGACTTGCGCGCTCATGGTTTTACCCCTCTGCCCCTGTCCTTTACCTGGCATGCCCTGCTGGAAGGTGCTTTCCGATGTGCTACCTGCCCTTTGGAGAGGGGCAAAGCTGACTGATCCTCTATATCTTTAGCACAATCGGTAATTCTCAAAGGGCAAGACAAGTGATTCGATAACAAAATGGCTGACGGAAAGGTTGTTATGATAATCTTCAAAAAGAGTTTTCGTATTTTTTATATTATAGTGATGGCTTATTTCCTTGCATTCATTCCGTTGCTTTTTCTTAATCTTGCTCAACTGTTTTTTGACAAGGGCTTGTTCGATCCCTACAGCTATGATTTGCTGGATTTATTTTCAACAGGAGTGGCTATTCTTCTTGTTTATGCATTGTATCATCGCAATTCCGACATTCTTCCTTTGGAAAAAAACGGGTTGCTTAGGAAATATGGTCTTGGTTTCTTAGCAGGGGGAGGCGTTTTAACCTTTATTTGGTTCATTGCTGTTTCCTTCGGAATTTATAGGACGGAATGGATTTTTAAATGGAGTCATTTTCCGCTTCTAATTCCTTTGTTAATAGGCTATATGATTCAAGGAATGAGTGAAGAAGTTATTTTTCGAGGGGTTGTGCAAAGCAAATTGAATAGGCTGCTATCTTCAAAAGCCTCTATTATCCTGACCGCTCTAGCCTTTGCTGCCATGCATTTAGTCAATTCTGGTATGACTGTTATTGCTTTCCTTGACCTGATTGTTTTTTCGCTAATCGTGGGAATGATCCGCCAGCAGACAGACAGCCTATGGTTTGTTAGTGCATATCATTCAGCTTGGAATTTTTTCCAAGGTCCTGTTTTCGGCAGCAGTGTTTCCGGAAATACAGCTAATGCTCTAGTTTTTCATTCAACTAATCAAAGCTCTCAGGTCTGGCTCAGCGGCGGAGAGTTTGGCTTAGAGTCCTCGGCTATAACACTTACTGTTGATATCATTCTCTTTGTCTGTTTTTATCGGCATTACTATAGCACTAATGCTTGGCCAAAGAGCAAATAGTCGGGGAGGGTCGCTTTTGCCATTCCATCTGAATGGCTCAGCAGGGGGGCATCCCATTTCTTCAGTTTATTGATTGAGACAGAGCATCAGCTGATGCAGCTACACCGCAGACTTATTATCTTATCCATCGACAATGACTTACGGAGGAAAGCCAATGACCATTAATATTTATAACGAATACGCCCCCCTTAAAAAAGTAATCATCGGGGATGCCAGCCGCTTGTTTTTTCCAGATACCAGAGAGATAGATAAGGAACAAGGTATACCGCTTTGGAAAAAACTGATGGCTCAGACCTTTTATCGCCTGCTTAAAGGCAAACGAGTTCCTAAATGGTTGACAAAACCTTTCCAGAAAGAATTGCTTCACTTTGAAAAACTTCTGAAAGACCACCAGGTTGAAGTGAACCGGGTAAGGACTATCCAGCAAGAGGCTGCAGAGGAGCCGGGTCTGGCTCAAATGTATGCCAGAGACAGCACACTTTGTGTAGGTCACTCACTGATTGAAGGAAACCTTCAGATGGGTATGCGTCAAAAAGAACGTCGCGGCTATCAAGACTTAATTGCTGAGATAAGAAAAGACAATAGAGTGGTGTCAATGCCCCAAACAGCACCAGCCTATCTCGAAGGCGGCGATGTGTTGGTCGACTACCCCAATGTGTTTGTTGGTATTGGCAAATATGCCAGCAATTTAGCAGGGATTGAATGGCTCAGAAAGCACCTAGACGATTCTTGGAATGTTATCCCGGTCCCTCTAAAAGACGATTCAGTTTTGCATTTAGATTGCTGTCTAACCATCATTGGTCCTAAAACGGCTATCATTTGCCGTGAGGTGTTGGAGGAACTGCCGCAGGAATTAGAGGATTACAGCTTCATTGAAATTGATAAAAAAAGCCAGCTGGAGATGGCAGGCAATGTTCTGGTTTTGGGTGGCGGAAAAGTTGTTGTTCAGAAACGGCATAAGCAATTGCAGGAAGACCTGCGTGACCATGGGTTTATCCCTCTGCCGCTTTCATTTACATGGCATACCCTGCTGGACGGCGCCTTTAGGTGCGCTTCCTGCCCTTTGGAGAGAGGAGAATAGACATGCTGAAATCTTTAAATAGTTTTCATTTAAAAGTTATCGCTATCTCCTCTATGCTGATTAATCATATTGGTTATACGTTTAAGGAAGTGTTCGCTTCGCCGATATGGACTTTTGCTTATTTAAGCATTGGCCTTCTAACCTATCCGATTATGGCCTACCTCTTAGTTCAAGGTTTTTATTATACCCGTAATCGATGGAAGTATGCGGGGCGGTTAGCACTTTTTTGGCTGATTTCGATCCTTCCTTTTCATTTTGCTTTTGATTATAAAAATTTTCTCAACCCTTTTAATAATGTGATGTTTACTCTTATGATGGGCTGCTTGCTTATGATAGTCTGTGAGAAAGTGACATCCCCTGTTTGGCAGATGATTATGGCCTGTTTATTTGCAGGGCTGACGAGCTTATCCGATTGGCCGATTATAGGGATATTAATCATCTATGGTTTTTACAAAACCTACGGGAGTTCAGTAGCTTATAAATGGATAATAACAGCAGCAGCTATTTTTTTGATAGTTGTTTTCAGCTTGAAAATCCCAGATAAGCATATCTTATCTGGTGAGCCAGTTGTTGATATCATTTCCCGTTTAGGACTGCTGGGGGTATTTCCGCTCTTAAATAGGTATAATGGGAAGCGCGGCTATTCTCCTGCTTGGGTGAAATGGGGTTTTTATGCTTTTTATCCTCTGCACTTGTTTATTCTAGCGGGAGTACGGGAATTTTTAAATTAATTTAAAATCACTCTTCTTTAAAGGAGAGTTTAACTTGACTATAGGAGCTTAACTAGGCCTTCTCAGTTTATGTTTCCTTAAGGCTTTGCCGCACAGAATGGATTTCTTAAGAATCTTTGTATCTCGGTTGCAATATCAAACGAGAGCGGGGCAGCAATCAGTAAATTGTCATAAAATAACGCTTTCGATTTTGTCGTCCCGTCTCCGCACAGTTGATTAGAGAGGTAGCTATTCCTTGTGCAGCAAGGAATAAGAACTTTCGTTCAACCACTGCGTCAAATGCATCTGTTAAAAAAAGTAAAACGAGGCAGGACTTTTTTGTCTCAGCCTCGTTTGACTTGATATGGAGCCGGTGGGAGTCGAACCCACGTCCAAACATCTGCCAATCTATTTGTCTACAACCATAGGTTATGTCTTATTTTAACTTAACAGTGATACATAACTCAAATCCCAGCTAAGCGAGTCTATCAATCTCTTTTCAGTCAGCTAGACAGTGACTGAACGTAGCTTGCTGAATTGATGAAGGCTGTCAGCCGGCACAAGCAACCGGTCAGCAGCCACGCAGGCTGGTTTTTAGGCAGCTACTGCGTAAGAAGTTGTATTTTTTGCAGTTATATTTAACTGGTCGTTTTACATCCGCCGATGAGTTGCAAAATAAATCTCATAATGCCTGTCGAATCCGTAACGACCCCAGAACATCGGAAAGACGAAAAACTCGCCTGTTTTTAGTATAACAGATAACCTTTCAAATGGCAAAAAAAGGCTGCTTATGGTATGATATAGTAGTTATGAAAATGAAAATGTCAAAACGCTATCTGATGATTAGGAAATTAATCCAGATTATTGGGACCGCAGCCTTAATCGCTTCCTTTTTTTTGATGTTCTGGCTTTATCGGCTGGGGATTTTAAATGACAGTAATGCGATAAAAGATTTAGTTCACAGCTATCAGTTTTTAGGTCCCTTTATTTTTATATTGATCCAAATTTTACAGGTTGTTTTTCCCGTTATTCCGGGCGGCATCACGACAATAGCCGGCTTTTTAATTTTCGGTCCTTTCTTTGGATTTATCTATAACTATCTTGGTATCATTATCGGCAGTTTCATTTTATTTCTCCTTGTTAAAATATACGGCAGAAAGTTTGTTTTGCTCTTTGTTAAAGAGGACACTTTTTATAAGTACGAAGCGAAGCTGGAAACAAAAGGGTATGAGAAGTTTTTCATCTTCTGTATGGCCTCGCCTGTTTCACCAGCGGATGTCATGGTTATGATTACGGGACTGAGTAATATGTCCCTGAAGCGTTTCTTAGCTATCATTATGCTGGCCAAACCGATTTCGATCATCGGCTACAGCTATTTGTGGATTTTCGGCGGAGACTTAATTAAAACAATTCTCAGATAGGTACAACTAATTGACTGATTTTCGATTTTCAAAAAGAGCGGCCCATTGGGTCGCTCTTTTTGAAGTTAGACTGTTTTAACTACTGAATATTTACTTTATTTCGCAGAATGTAGTGAATTCCCCAGTAATAAATGATTATCTGAATGAGGTAAACAATGCTGTAATAAGTAAAAAAACCATAGGAAGAAGCTGAAGTTGTCTCAATGAAAAATTTATTAATGATTTCAGTGACTATAAAAATGATAAAATAGGCCAAAAACCCCATTAATTTCCGCTTATCTGAGAAGAGCTGACCAATAGCTATCGCTAGGTAAATCATCAAAGTACTGGACAAAACTGCTAAAACGAACCAAATGATAGAAAGGATCCACTCGGCAAGCGATATTTCCTGAATAAGCTGCAGCAGTTCAACTAAGATTTCTTTAATGCCGGTTATAGGAAGGATAATGAGAAAAGCCCCAACGGCCAGTATCAGGCTGTTAAAAACAATCCAAATAAAAGACATCAAGAGCTTAGACAAAATTAAGTGATGCGTGGAGACGGGCAGAGTCAGCGTTAAGTAGCCTTCCCGCCCGAAAATATTTTTAGAAAAACGATTGATAATAATGAATAAGGTCGCAATCCAGGTTGCAGAAATAAGGATACCTAAAGCTAAAAACAAAACAGCGATGAGCGCACCGCTGGCCCCTGTTCCTGTGGCATAAACGGTATTTGGGTCAGGGGTGGTGAAAGCTTTTCTGGCCATCAGTCCAAACAGGATCGAAGTGGCTAGAACAGCTATATTCATGACAAAATACCATTTGCCTACTGATTTAAATTCATATTTTAAAAGTTTTGTAAACATTCTGCCCTCCTAAGCTTTAAATCTTTCACGGAACAGAGAATCGATGGATTGTTCGTACTTTGAACGCAGGTCATCGGCATTGCCTTTAATAGTGATTTTCCCGTTATTTAAAAAGATAACTTCATCTAAAATAGGCTCAATATCAGCAATTAAATGTGTTGAAATGATAACCGAAGCATCTTCGGAGTAATTATTGATAATGGTTTTTAAAATATAGTCTCTGGCTGCGGGGTCAACGCCGCCTATAGGTTCATCCAAAAGGTAAAGTTTGGCTTTGCGGCTCATCACTAAAATCAGCTGTACTTTCTCTTTATTGCCTTTTGACAGCCTTTTAAAACGTTGGCCGCTGTCTAAGTTAAGATCTTTCAGTAGCCTGTCGGCCTTGCGGCGGCTGAAATCTGCATAAAAATCTTCAAACAAAGCTATAGCTTCCTTGATTTTCATTTCATCGTGGAGGTAGGTTGTGTCTGGCAGATAAGAGATGATTTTTTTAGTCGGCACAGAAGGGTGGTAGCCGTCGATTACAACCTCACCTTTATCAGGCTGCAAAAGGCCGTTTATCAGTTTGATTAAAGTTGTTTTGCCGCTTCCGTTAGGTCCCAGAAGACCGATAATTTTACCTTCTGGCAGACTGATGGTTAAATCATCGATAGCCGTTTTTTTATTAAATGTTTTGGTGACATGGTGCAGTTGCAAAAGTTGTGCCATCCTAATTCCCCTCCTTAATAAACGACTCCAAAACCGAGATGATATCGTCATTTTGAAAGCCTATTTTTCTCATATTAGCCACAAATGAACGGATTTCGGTCTGAGCCGCTTCACGGCGTTTAGCTGCGATTAAATCGGTATCCTTTGTGACAAAGCGGCCGGAGGTCCGCTGTGAGTAGACCATTCCTTCGCGTTCTAATTCTGTAAAAGCTCTCTGCATTGTATTGGGGTTGACACCAGCGGTTTCTGCCAGTTCTCTTACAGTTGGGAGCCGTTCGCCGCTCGTCATTTCTTGGCTGATAATTTGCATTTTTATATATTGTGCAATTTGCGAATAGATAGGCGATTTCTCATCAAATTTCCAAGACATTAAAAGCTCCTTTCCTTAAAATACAAAAGAAGATCTAAATAGAAAGTGATTGAAAATAGGAAAAGCCTCAAAAAATTTAAGCGGTAAACAGATCGGCTTCCAAATAGCCGCCTCGGTTTCTTTTAGATACCGGTCTGTCTGTATTTTTCGTATTTTGTTTCTACTTGTTTTATTCATTTTTGACCTTTTGTACTATAAAGATAATACAAAAATATAAGGGAAATGTCAAGAAAAGCGAAACTGCTTCATCAGGCAAATCTTTAAGTCAGTGAAAGAAAAGTTCAGCATGGAAGGTTTTTTAATAGTATAATAGAAACTAGGAAAGAAACGCAAAAGGAGATAACCATGTTTGCACAGTTGGATACCAAGACGATCTATTCTTTTATGGATAGTCTGATAGATTTAAGTGGCTACATAGAAAAGGCAAAATCATTAGGTTACCAAAGTATCGGCATTATGGATAAGGACAATCTCTATGCTGCCTTTCATTTTATCAGGGAAGCAGAGAAAGCAGGGATTCAGCCTATTCTGGGATTAGAAGCTGAACTGCCGGTTAATGAGATGGGCTGCCTGTTTTATTTTATTGCTGAAAATACTCAAGGCTACAAAAACCTTATGAAGATTTCTACTCTGCAAATGTCCGGCCAGCTGACTTATGAAAAACTCACAGACTATCTGACTGGGATTGTTCCTGTTGTCCCTTATTTTGAAGAGGTTGAGGAGCTTGACCTGGGCTTTGAATTTTATATCGGAGTGACTTTAACTTCGCCCCAAAAAAATTACAGCCGCCCTTTGCTTCCTTTGCAGACAGTCCGTTATTTCCAAAAGGAAGACGTCGAAATTATTCAAATGCTGCACGCTATTAAGGACAATAAAAGTCTTATGGAAAGTGAAGCAGGTGCTGCCAATCAGGCGCTGCAGTCCTGCGAAGCGATGACAGAGCAGTTTAAACAGATTTTTCCGCAGGCTCTAGTGAATTTAGAGCAACTTGTTGCTGGTATTTCCTATCAATTTGATACCGATTTAAAATTACCTCGTTTTAATAGGGAAAAAGAAGCGGCGGAGGAATTAGCGGAGCTGACAGAATCCGGTTTAAGAGCAAAAGAATTATGGCTGCCTGTTTATCGGGAACGTTTGCAAAAAGAACTGGCTGTCATTCATAAAATGGGCTTTGATGATTACTTTCTAATCGTATGGGATCTTCTGCGCTTCGGGCGAAGCCGCGGCTATTATATGGGAATGGGCCGAGGTTCAGCAGCCGGCAGTCTTGTCTCTTTTGCTTTGGATATTACCGGTATTGATCCAGTGAAGAATAATCTGCTTTTCGAGCGTTTCTTAAATGAAGAGCGCTACAGTATGCCTGATATTGATATTGATTTGCCGGATATCTATCGAAGCGATTTTCTTCATTATGTCAGGGACCGTTACGGATCTCTGCACTCCGCCCAGATTGTGACTTTCTCAACTTTTGGTGCCAAGCAGGCTGTGCGTGATGTCTTTAAGCGTTTTGGGTTAGCGGAATATGAGCTGACCAATATCACTAAAAAAATCAGATTCAGAGACAGCCTGAGTTCTGTCTATGACAATAATCTGGCCTTCAGGCAGATTATCAACAGCAAAGCAGAATATCAAAAAGCTTATTATATCGCCAAACGGATTGAGGGACAGCCACGACAAACATCCATCCATGCAGCAGGAATTGTCATGAGTGACGATGATTTGACAGAACATATCCCTCTTAAATCTGGGGAAGATATGATGATCACTCAGTATGATGCTGGAGCTGTAGAAGCGAACGGTCTCTTAAAAATGGATTTTCTGGGTTTGCGCAATCTGACTTTTGTTCAGAAAATGCAGGAAAAATTGGCTGAGACGAAGCAAATTGAAATTGATATCAAAGCCATTGATTTAGAAGACAGACAGACATTAGCTCTGTTTGCCGCTGGAAAAACTAAAGGAATTTTTCAATTTGAACAAAGCGGAGCGATTAACCTCCTTAAACGGATTAAGCCTCAGAAATTTGAAGACATTGTTGCAACAACCAGTCTGAACCGTCCTGGAGCCAGTGATTATACAGAGAATTTTATCAGACGGCGTTTTGGCAGGGAGGCTGTTGATCTGCTTGATGCGGCTGTAGCGCCTATTTTGGAACCTACCTATGGCATTATGCTTTATCAGGAGCAGGTCATGCAGATTGCTCAGATTTATGCTGGATTTACACTGGGGAAAGCTGATTTGCTCCGTCGGGCGATGTCCAAGAAAAATCATGCTGAAATGCAGAAAATGGAGGCTGATTTTCTCGAAGGTGCTCAGAAATTGGGGCATCCTTTGGATACAGCCCAACATCTTTTTACCCGCATGGCTAAGTTTGCGGGTTATGGCTTTAACCGCAGCCATGCTTTCGCTTATTCAGCGCTTGCTTTTCAGCTGGCCTTTTTTAAGACCCATTATCCTGCTGTTTTTTATGACATTATGCTAAACTACTCCAGCAGTGACTATATTGTGGATGCTCTGGAATCCGGTTTTGCCGTGGAGAAAATTTCTTTAAATGCGATTCCCTATACAGATAAAGTCGTTGAAGGAAAAATTGCTCTAGGCATGCGCAACCTGAAAGGTTTTCCTCGGGAGCTGGCCTATTGGATTATAGACAACAGGCCTTTTCAAAGCGTAGAAGATTTTTTGACTAAGCTCCCACAAAACTATCAGAAGCAAGAATATATTCTTCCTTTAATTCATATTGGTGCATTTGACAGTTTTGAGCCTAACCGCAAAAAAATCGAATGGAATCTAGAGAATCTCTTTACCTTTGTCAATGAATTAGGCAGTCTGTTTGCTGACAGTGCGTATAACTGGCTGGAGACAGCAGACTATTCCAGTCTGGAAAAGTATCAGATGGAACAGGAGCTCTTGGGGGTTGGTATCAGCCCGCATCCTCTTCTTGAGATAGCTAAGCAGTCGCCTCAGTCTTTCCAAACGATAAACAGCCTGCAGGAAAACACAGAGGCCAGAGTACTGGTTCAGATTCAAAAGATACATGTGATTCGTACAAAAACTAAGGGGCAGCAGATGGCTTTTTTAAAGGTTACAGATGCTAAAAAAATGCTGGATGTAACTGTTTTTCCGGAAAATTATCAGCGCTTTAAATCTTTGCTGAAAGAAGAACACTTTTACTATCTTCGAGGAAAGATTCAAAAGCGTGACGGGCAGCTGCAGATGATCCTAAACGGAGCTGAGGAGACCAGTCTCGAACGTCTCTGGATTTTACTGCAAGATCACCGCCACGACAGGGAGATCTCAGCTGTTTTATCTGAGTTTAAAGGCGAAATTCCAGTAGTGCTTCATTATCAGGACAGCAAAGAAACCATTCAAAGTCAAAAGCACTATGTCCAGAAAAATCAAACTTTGGAACAAAAATTAGAACAATATGTCCTGAAAACGGTTTTTCGATAAAAAAATACGAAAATGGAGCAATTTACCTAGGAATGTGCTATAATAAGAACGTTAAAAAGTAAAAAAAGGAGTCTTAGCAAAATGAAACGTATTGCTGTTTTGACCAGTGGCGGCGACGCTCCTGGGATGAATGCTGCTGTTCGTGCAGTCGTTCGTAAAGCAATTAATGAAGGCATGGAAGTCTTTGGCATTAATCGCGGTTATGCCGGAATGGTTGCTGGAGATATTTTTCCATTAGATGCACAAGCTGTCTCAAATACCTTATCACACGGCGGAACCTTCCTTCAGTCAGCTCGCTATCCTGAGTTTGCAACTCTTGAAGGCCAGCTGGCAGGGATTGAACAACTTAAACAGAGAGGGATTGAAGGAGTCGTTGTTATCGGCGGCGATGGTTCTTACCACGGTGCTATGCGCCTGACTGAACATGGCTTCCCTGCTATCGGGATTCCTGGTACAATCGATAATGATATTGCTGGAACTGACTATACAATCGGTTTTGATACAGCTGTTCACACTGCTACCGAAGCTCTTGATAAAATTCGCGATACCTCATTCAGCCACGGGCGGACATTTGTTATCGAAGTGATGGGGCGCAATGCCGGGGATATCGCGCTTTGGTCTGGTATCGCAGCTGGAGCCGACCAAATCATTATTCCTGAAGAGGAGTATGATATTAATGATGTCGTTGCCAAAGTTAAAGAAGGCTATGAAAAGAAAGGAAAACACCGCCACATTATTGTTCTTGCTGAAGGTGTTATGCATGCAGAAAAGTTTGTTTCCCTTATGAAAGAGGCTGGTGATACAAGTGATTTGCGTGCGACCAACTTAGGGCATATTCTGCGCGGCGGAGCACCGTCTCCGCGCGACCGGGTCATTGCATCTTGGATGGGGGCTCATGCGGTCGAATTGCTGCTTGAAGGCCGCGGCGGACTGGCTGTCGGTATTCATAATGAAGCTTTGGTTGAAAGTCCGATTCTTGGCAGTGCAGAAGAAGGAGCACTCTTCAGTCTGACTGAGGAAGGCGGTATCGTTGTTAATAATCCGCATAAAGCACGCCTTGATTTTGCTGCTTTGAACCGTGATTTGGCACATTAAGACTGACAGTGTAAGCTGTTTTAATATCTATTAATAAAGGAGTTTCATATTTTATCATGAATAAACGCGTAAAAATTGTTGCAACACTTGGACCTGCGGTAGAAATCCGCGGCGGGAAAAAATTTGGAGATGATGGCTACTGGGCTGAAAAATTAGATGTTGAAAAATCAGCAGCTAAAATTGCAGAGCTCATCACCGAGGGTGCTAATGTCTTTCGCTTCAACTTCTCGCATGGGGACCATTCAGAGCAAGGCGAACGCATGGCTACTGTCCGTCTGGCTGAAGAGCTGGCTCGTCAAAAAGTCGCTTTCCTGCTTGATACTAAGGGGCCGGAGATGCGTACGGAATTGTTTGCAGATGATGTCAAAGAATATTCTTATACGACAGGTGAACAGATTCGTGTTGCTACAAAACAGGGCATTGAATCAACACGCGACGTTATTGCCTTAAATGTTGCCGGTGCTTTGGATATTTACGACGATGTAGCTGTTGGCCAGACAATCCTTATTGATGATGGAAAGCTGGGCCTGAGAGTCAAGGAAAAAGATATTGCTAAGCGTGAATTCATTGTTGAAGTCGAAAACGACGGCATCATTGCTAAGCAAAAAGGGGTTAATATCCCTAATACAAAAATTCCTTTCCCTGCGCTTGCAGAGCGTGATAATGCTGATATTCGTTTTGGTCTCAGCCAAGGTCTTAATTTCATTGCCATTTCATTTGTCCGCACAGCTAAAGATGTTGAAGAAGTGCGTGCTATCTGTAAAGAAACAGGCAATGAACACGTTCAGCTTTTTGCTAAAATTGAAAACCAGCAGGGGATTGATAATATTGATGAAATCATCGAAGCTGCTGACGGTATCATGATTGCCCGTGGCGATATGGGAATTGAGGTTCCGTTTGAAATGGTTCCTGTTTACCAAAAAATGATTATCACCAAAGTAAATGCTGCCGGCAAGTCCGTTATTACGGCAACCAATATGCTGGAAACAATGACTGATAAACCTCGGGCAACCCGCTCAGAAGTGTCGGACGTCTTCAATGCTGTCATTGACGGAACCGATGCAACGATGCTTTCAGGTGAGTCAGCGAATGGTAAATATCCGGTTGAGTCTGTCCGGGCGATGGCAACAATTGATAAAAATGCGCAGACCCTGCTTAATGAGTACGGCCGTCTGAACTCCGATGATTTTGAACGGACATCGAAGACAGAAGTCGTTGCTTCGGCAGTAAAAGATGCGACCCGTTCGATGGATATTAAGCTGGTTGTTACCATTACAGAATCAGGCAACACAGCCCGTTTGATTTCTAAATACCGTCCTGATGCTGATATTTTGGCAGTAACATTCGATGAGAAGACACAGAAATCATTGATGATTAACTGGGGTGTTATTCCGGTTGTAACTGAGAAGCCTGCTTCGACTGATGATATGTTCGATGTGGCGGAAAAGGCTGCTCTGAAATCCGGTCTCGTAGAATCAGGAGATAATATTGTCATCGTTGCCGGTGTACCGGTTGGTTCAGGCGGAACAAATACAATGCGTATCCGCACAGTTAAATAAAACAGTTGTTCTGTCTGAGAGGTGTTCGTTTTTAATAAGCGGCACCTCTTTTTTTATAAGCTAGAAAATGGTATAATATTATTCAGAAAAACAATCGGGAGAAATTATGGTAAAAAGAGACTTCATTCGTAACGTGATTATTACTTTAATAATGATTTTGGCAGTTCTCCTTTTACGAATTTTCGTGTTTTCAACTTTTCGAATCTCAGAAAGTTCTGCTAATTCCTATTTACATGAGGGAGAACTCGTCACAGTCAATAAAAATGTGACACCCGAATACAAAGACTTTGTTGTTTATACTGTTAAAGGAAACGATTATGTCGGCCGAGTTGTAGCCGAACCGGGAGACAGTGTGACTTATATGGATGACATCTTTTATCTCAATAATATCGTTGCGTCGCAAAATTACATAGAAAAGCAGAAGTCTGCTTATTTAGAGGAGGCTCCGACCGGTTCACTGTTTACAGACGATTTTACTTTGGCGACAATTGCAAATGATGATCAAAAAATGGCGCTTGCAGATAAAGAATATTTGATTTTAAATGATGACCGCCGCAATACGAAAGACAGCAGAGAATTCGGCCTCATCAAGTCTTCTCAGATAAAAGGAGTGATCAGTTTCCGAGTGCTGCCGCTGAACCGTTTTGGTTTTGTGGATGTTGAGTAGCGCAAGCTGCTCTTTTTTTATCAAGTTTATAAAGGCTGGTAAAAAATTTAATGAAAATGGTGATAAGTCAAAAATCTTTGATTTCATTAACGGACTTTATCATAGTAGCCAGAAAGCAAGATGGGGAGAGGATTATTTAATTTTAATACTACCTAGACCTGAGAGTTGTTTGGTTTTTGTGAAACGGAAAAATTTCTTGCTTGCTGATAGATAATGTTTTTAAGAATCCTTTGCTTTTAGGAGACGTTTGTATAAGGTCAAACCTGACTATACCAATTTTCTTGTTGACAAGAAAAAAATAAAATTATATACTGTTTTTGTTGAGTTTTTTGGTGATTTTGAAAACTATACCAATTCTCAAATGAAACTTAAGAAAGAAGAAGCAGAAATAAAAAATGATTTTCTATTTTTGCTAAAGGTAAACATTATGTGTGGTATTGTTGGTGTTGTTGGGAATCCAAATGCAACTGACATCTTAATTCAGGGACTTGAAAAATTGGAATACCGCGGTTATGATTCCGCTGGTATTTTTGTGACAGATGATGAAAACGGCCAGCTGGTTAAAGCTGTCGGCCGGATTGCTGATTTAGCAGAAAAAGTCGGTGATAAAGTGGCAGGCACTGCTGGCATTGGTCATACTCGCTGGGCTACTCATGGCAAACCAAGCGAAGACAATGCTCACCCTCACACTTCTCAGACAGGCCGTTTTGTATTGGTTCATAATGGTGTCATCGAAAATTATCTGCAGATGAAAGAAACGTATCTTTCAGGACATCAGCTCAAAGGTCAGACCGATACTGAAATTGCGGTCCATTTGATCGGCAAGTTTGTTGAAGAAGACGGATTGACTGTTTTGGATGCTTTTAAAAAAGCCTTGCATATTATTGAAGGGTCTTACGCCTTTGCTCTGATTGATTCTGAAAATCCTGATACTATTTATGTTGCTAAAAACAAGTCACCTTTGCTGATCGGTCTCGGCCAGGGGTACAATATGGTCTGTTCAGATGCTATGGCTATGATTCGCGAAACGAATCAATATATGGAAATTCATGACCAAGAATTAGTGCTTGTCACTAAAGACAGTGTTGAAGTTCAGGACTATAACGGTCATACCGTTGAACGGGAAGCCTATACTGCTGAATTGGATCTTTCTGACATCGGCAAGGGAACCTATCCGTTCTATATGCTTAAGGAAATTGATGAACAGCCCACGGTGATGCGGAAGTTAATTAATACTTACGCTGATGAAAATGGGAAAATGACTGTTGATCCCCAAATTGTTAAGGCAGTTCAGGAAGCTGACCGTATTTATATTCTGGCGGCGGGCACATCTTACAATGCCGGCTTTGCTTCAAAGGCGATGCTGGAAGCTTTGACAGACACGCCGGTTGAATTGGGGGTTGCTTCTGAATGGGGCTACAACATGCCGCTTTTAAGCAAAAAACCGCTGTTTATTCTCTTGACGCAATCCGGTGAAACTGCTGACAGCCGTCAGGTCTTGGTTAAGGCAAATGAGATGGGCATTCCCAGTCTAACGATTACCAATGTTCCCGGTTCAACTTTATCACGCGAAGCAACCTATACGATGCTGCTGCATGCTGGTCCGGAAATTGCAGTTGCTTCCACTAAAGCTTATACCGCACAGGTAGCTGCCCTGGCCTTTTTGGCAAAAGCGGTAGGAGAAGCTAACAGCAAGCAGGAAGCTTTGGATTTTGATTTGGTCCATGAACTGTCCATTGTCGCTCAGGCTATTGAGGCGACTTTATCTGAAAAAGATTTGATTGCTGAAAAAGTTCAGCAATTGCTCAGTACAACTCGCAATGCTTTTTATATCGGCCGCGGGATTGACTACTATGTCACCATGGAAGCTGCTCTGAAATTAAAAGAAATCTCTTATATTCAGTGCGAAGGCTTTGCTGCGGGAGAGCTGAAACACGGAACGATTTCTTTAATTGAGGATAATACACCTGTCATCGCTTTGATTTCAACAAATGAGAAGATTGCTGCACATACACGGGGAAATATTGCTGAGGTGGTATCCCGCGGTGCTAATGCACTTGTTGTTGTGGAAGAAGACTTGGCGCGTGAAGGTGATGATATTATTGTTAATAAAGTTCATCCTTTCCTAACAACGATTGCAATGGTTATCCCGACACAGCTGATTGCTTACTATGCTTCTTTACAGCGCGGACTCGATGTTGACAAACCGCGGAATCTGGCTAAAGCCGTAACTGTTGAGTAAGCTGTGTTTATTAATTAATCCAAACAAACCTTTCAGACAGAATTCTGGGAGGTTTTTTACTGCTAAAAACAGCTTAAAACAAGGCTCTTCATCCTTCAACGTTCTTCACAGCTGGAATGACATGTGCTAATTTTAGTAAAAAAGATGTCCTACACTGCTATATCTGGTTATTCTCTATTCGTGTAAAAAAGGTTAAAAAATATTGACACCGCTTACAAAAAAGAGTATAATAAGGTCAAAAATATTTATTGGAAATGATTGAAAACTTGATATATAAAGGTTTTTTATTGTGATTTTTTTGAAAATCAGCTGAAACAGAGATCGGTTTCATTGAGTGTTTGTTGCTCGTTTCAGCTGTTTTGCAGCCGTCTGCCTTAAACAAAAATTTTCTATGTTCGGCTGGCTGCAGGCTTTTCGTTTGTCAATTTATGATATCTTCAATGAAAGGAGGAGACAGATATGGTTTTATCAGTATTTAATAGCAAAATATCGGCTGCTCCTCCGATTTTTCTGCAGTTCAACCTCTTTGAGCCGCCGTCGTGTTAATCAGACTGTTTATCGTAGTGAAAGAAGGGCTAAAAAGGCAATAATGCTTCGATGCACGGCCTTTGCCTTTTGAAGCTTGATGAATTAACCAGCCCTTTAAGAGCTCAGAAAAAGAATCGGTTCATTTTTTGTGAGCGGGGGAGGGTATGGTTTTGTGTATGATTAGAAAGAGGAAAGAAAATGTCTGATAACATGATAATAACTTTAGGTTCGATTGCGATAATTGCTGTGGCCTTTTGGGTGGTACGCAGCATGCTCTTTGCAACACGATTTAGAGGTTATAATTATATTGTACGCTTTAAAGATATAGATGCTGTTCCTGATATTGCACAAAATGCCAATCTCAGAAAAAAACTGCGGGTTGTCAGCCACAGCGGTGATGTTTATTTCGTGCAGGCTCAAATTAATGATGCTAAAATTAAGGAAATTCTGCTGACAGATTATCATCTGTCAGCAGGGCAAGTGGTCGTTCAAACAACACAGCTGTCAGGCGGTGTCGGTGTACTGTAAGGGGCAGTACTAAATTGTTGGTTACTCTGTATGATTATGTTATGAATGTAGAGCGGGAGTGCACAGGCAGCCCGAACTTGAAAATAGGAGAGTGAGGGAACCTGTCATTTGAGGTTCTGTGACAAGGCTTAGCCAGCCGTAGATGACTGAAGGCTTTGTCGTCTTGTCAGCCGACCGCACCCTTCTAGTCATCCTGGCAGGGGTGCGTCTGCGAAATCGAAGATTTTGGACTTACCGCCTATTTTTGCTTTGCTCTTTTCACGGCCTTTGTATCTTGTGAATTGAACACGGCCTAAGAGCTGTGCAAAAAAGACAGTCTGTCCTAGAACCCTATGGTTCTTCGTCCAGCCTCCTATTTTTGCTTTGCTCTTTTCACGGCCTTTGTATCTTGGTGAAAGAGTGGGGAAAATGGGAAATATCATGACTTCGTTGATTTCGCTTATGGGGGTTGGAGTTATTGTTGTATTAGTGAAGAGAGCATTCTTTTCTGATAAGGCAGATGGTTATTTTAATTATTTTGTGCGTTTTGAGGATACCGATCCGATACCTGATATTGCAGAGAACCCAAATCTTAAAAATAAACTGCAGATTATCAGCTGCCGTGATGGTGTTTATGTTGTACTCTCAAAAATTAATGATGCCAAAATAAAAGAAATTCTGATGACAGACTATCATTTGACACCGCGTCAGGTTGTGGTGCAGACGGGAGCGCCGGCCCCTTTGCATGCGTTATAATAAATCGTTTTTGAATATCGGATAGATATCTATTGAAAAAGGGAGAAACGAGATGTATTGGTTGGGAATTATCATTATTATACTGGGGCTTGTAGGTATACAGCTTTACAGCCGGACTTACCGCAAAAAGATAACTGGTCCTGCTGAACCGATTTATATTATTCAGTTTAGAGGGATTGACAGCAGACCAGATATTCTGGCTAATGCTAACATTGCAGCACATATTAAGGTAATTGCAGAGAATGGAGATGAATACCGTGTCTATTCTAAACTCAATGACAGCAGTTTGAAACAATTAATTAGAGATGAATACAATTTGAGGGTCAGTCAGGTTGTTGTCAGCAGTCCGGCTGGCATTGTTTTCCCTTGACATCACTGTCTTTTATGCATATACAGAAGCTGAAACTTGGCTTAGTGTCTTAAGTTTCAGCTTTTTGCTGTCTGCTGAGACAGGAATTCTGCGTTTTAATGAATGGTAAACCCTCACTGTTTTTTTCCGCTTCACTAAGGAAAAAGATTGTCTTTACATTATGTAAGCGTTTTATTAGAATAGTAGTGTAAGCTTTTACAAAATATAAAAAAAATAAGTAAGGAGAAGAATTATGGCTAAAACAGCTTTGATTATTTGTGCAGGCGGCATGTCCTCCTCAATGATTGCTAAGAAGACAGCAGCTCTGCTGCAGGAGCAGGGAGAAGATATCGAAATGGATGCTGTTGGTGTTCCTGAGGGACAAAAACGCATTGAAGCGGATAAATATGATCTTTATCTGGTCAGCCCGCAAACTAAAATGAATTTCAAACAATTAGCAGATGCTGCGGCCAAAAAGGACAAACCAATTGTACAGATTCCGCCGCAAGCTTATATTCCGATTCCAATGGGAATTGAAAAGATGGCAGCACTGGTGAAAGAAAATATTTAATAGGCACCCCTTTCTATGATTAAGCAGTCTTATCAAACTGTGAAGGTTATCATATGTTAAATAAAAGAGAAAGGCAAATTGTTCAGTATCTTGTAGAGAACAAGGAGCGTTTTACAACCAGCAAAGAGCTGGGCGAGTATCTTGATTGTTCAGACCGGACAGTTAGAACTTATTGCAAATCCATCATAGAAAAACTTGCTGACTATCAGGGAATAAGACTTATTTCCAAACAGGGGTACGGTTATCGTCTGGCTGTAGAAGATGAAAGTGTTCTAACTCATTTTTTGGAAGCCAATCATCTCTATAAAAGCAATTTATCCTATACTGAGACGGCTGACGCTGATGATCGCTATAATTATTTGCTCAATAAACTTCTTTTTGAACAGAATGAAATTTATTTTGACGATTTAATCAGTGAACTCTTTGTCAGCCGTTCCACTTTATCTAATGACTTTAAAAAAATCAGGCAGCGTTTCCTGCCCTATCATTTAAAAGTGGAAAGCAAGGCCAATAAAGGCGTTTTCGTCACAGGGACAGAGCGTGATAAAAGACGCTTTATCATGGATTACTTTATTGATTCTGGGTTTATCAGCAGTATGCATACCTACGTTGATAATGCTTTTTTGAATCAAGCCATTTCTTTTGAAGAATTATCCATTATCGTTATTGATGAATGCCGTGAAGCAGGGCTGAAACTGTCTGATTTTGTCATTCAGAATTTGATTATTCATATCGCTTTGGCTATTCGGCGGTTAGAGGCCGGTTTTTCGATTGCTAAAATGGAACAGTCAGAGCACTTTGCTGATTTGCCGGAGCATAAAGTGGCTTTGAGAATTTTAAAACGGGTTGCTAAAGCGGCTTCAATGACTTTTCCGTCAGAAGAAGTTGACTATATTACCCTGCATTTAATTTCTAAAAGTCACGGCAGCAGTAACATTTTTCCTAAAGATTCCTTGGCTCAGCTTCGTTTTGAGTTGATTCAGGCTTTGGAAGCAACTGATCTGCCTTTTAAAAATGATCCGCAGCTTCTTGAGGGGTTGCTGGCACACCTGTCAACGCTTTTGATTCGCCTCAGCGGTCAGATTTCTCTGGAAAATCCGTTACGGGAGGAGATTCAAGGACATTATCAAAAGAGTTACCAATTAGCAGAACAGCTGATGTCTGCGCTCCCTGTTTTTGCTGATTATGCATTGTCAAGAGATGAACTGTCCTATATCGCCCTGCATTTTATGGCAGCCAATGAACGTTATAAGGAACATCACAATAAATATAATATTCTGGTGATTTGTGCAACCGGTTTTGGCAGTGCCCAGATGCTTAAAAGCCGAATTGAAAATGAACTGGGCAGTCTTATCCACATTAAAGATGTGATTGGATATTATGAAATCAATGACAGTAAGCTGGAGGGAGTTGATTTCATTGTTTCGTCAATCGATTTATCCCACCTGCTTTTTAATATCCCTGTTTATACGGTGTCAATCTTTTTAAATGAAGACGAGGTCCAGATGCTCCGATACGAGATTGCCCATTTGGGTGATGCTCGGACAGTGTCTGAGAAGAGGCAGGAAAAGGACGGCTCCGACATTAGCCTGATTTTTGACCAGTATTTTTCTGACCGGTCTTTCCTTATTTTTCAAAATGGCAGCAAAGAAGGAGTGATTAGTAATCTTTTGGAAACGATGGCAGATGATGAAGATCCGGCCTATGTTCAGCGGATGCAGGAGCTGCTCAGACAAAGAGAAGCGATGTCATCGGTTGTTTTCAGTGATACTATCGCTGTTCCGCATCCGATTAAAGCCATTGCTAATCATCATCGGATCGGTCTGGCTGTTATCAGAGACGGCCTTGAGTGGAACGATGATTATCCGCATATTAAGTTTATTTTCCTGACATCTATGTCGATTCGCGATAATGAGGGCTTGACGGAGCTTGCTGCTGCTATTGTTGATTTAGTAGAACGTCCTGATTTACAGGAAGCGATGCTTGCCTGTGATTCGTTTGCACAATTTAAGACATTATTTTTAAAGATAAAAGAGAGGTAGAAGAATGAACCCAGAAGAATTGCAAGTAGCGGCTTTTGAGATTATTTTGAATTCGGGAAACGCCAGATCTATCGTCCACGAGGGTTTTGCTGCTATGCGGGAAGGCAATTTTGACTTGGCAGCGGAAAAGCTTGAGGAAGCTAATGAAGAGCTGCTTAAGGCGCATCAGGCACAAACCAATCTTTTACAGGAATATGCCGGCGGCACTGAAATTAAAATTGAAATTATCATGGTCCATGCCCAAGATCACTTGATGACAACGATGACTTTGAGGGAAGTGGCCTTAGAAATGCTGGAACTGTATAAAAAAGTGAAGTAAAGAGATGTGTATGCAGGAGTGTAAACGAAAGGCCCGTTGCTTTTAAAGCAGCTATCAGCTTTTGTTTATCAGTAAGGAGGATAATTTATGGCTGCTTTAACGGAAGCAGAAAAAAAGAAGATTGACGGACTGAGAAAGAAGAACAGTCTAAAAAGTATGTATTATACCAGATATTTTTTGATTCGTTACGTGGTTGCCTTTTTCTTTTTTGTCAACCTCTACTGGCTCTTGCTGCTGTCGCTGTCAGGCGCGGTGAGAGTAGCAGTATTGCCTCTTGCTTTAGCAGCCTGCGGTGCTGCATGCATGTGGGAGCAGTATCAGATGTATGCCGAAAAGCAAAAACCGGCGCGTATGACTTGGCTGTATTTCCAGCTTGTCATTATCATTAACGGTCTGCTTATCTTAGCTGTGTTCGTTAATCGCTATCATTATTTTTATCCTTTTCTGGCAGTCAGCAGCACCGTTCAGTTTTTATTGGCCGGGGTGCTTGCTGCCGGTATAGCATTAGCCGCATGGATGCTGGCCAAGATTAGGCGGATTAATCAGAAAAAGGATAAACAGTATTACCGCATTCAGCAGTATTTGGCTACTATTAAATAATAAGCAAACATATTTTTCATTTTTTAAAAAGGAGGTTCAATAATGAATAAATTGTTTGAATTCTTGGAGAAGTACCTGATGGGACCGATGGGTAAAGTATCGACTTACCGTCCTGTCCGGGCTATCGTTGCGGCTGGTATGGCCAGTATCCCATTTACCATCGTCGGCTCGATGTTCCTAGTACTGAGTGTTATTCCGCAGGCTTTTCCTTTGGATTTTATCAAGGATCTTTGGGCTAATTCTTTTGACAAGATTCAGCCTTTGTACCTACAGGCTTATAACTGTACCATGGGAATTCTGTCTCTTTATTTTGCCATTGTTATTGGTTATGAGTACACAAAGATTTATGCCGAAGAACAGGAAGAAAATGTGGATCCGGTTTATGGCGCTTTGCTGTCCGTGTTTGCTTATTTCTTAACCATTCCGCAATTGGTTGTTTCAAAGGGAGCTTTTGACTATCTCAATGTTGACGGAGAAACGATCAATGGTTGGACTATCGGCGGCAACAGTCTGGACCGCCTGTCAACTTCAGGTATGTTTACAGCTATCTTGATGGCTATTCTAGCTGTACAGCTCTATCGGCTGTGTGTTAACCGCAATTGGGTTGTGAAGATGCCGGAAGCTGTTCCTGAAGGGGTGTCCCGCTCCTTCTCCGCACTGATCCCTGCGGCTTTCGTTGCCTTTGTTTTGCTGATTATTGATAGTATTTTTATCATCCTTGGTACAGATATCTATAATGTTATTGCTATTCCGTTTGCCTTTGTCCGCAATATCACTAACAGCTGGATCGGTATCGTAATCATTTACCTGCTGGTTCATGCTCTGTGGATTGTCGGTATTCACGGTGCCAATATCGTTATGGGCTTGGTCAATCCGATTCTTTTGACCAATATGGCTGAAAATGTCAAAGGCGCTAATATTGCTTTTGCCGGCGAGTTTACTAATGCTTATGTTACTATCGGCGGTTCCGGTGCAACCTTGTTGCTCTGTGTTTGGCTGGCTCTTATGGCTAAATCTACTCAGCTTAAGGTGCTTGGAAGAGCAGCGATGGGACCTGCTATCTTTAATATTAATGAACCCTTGATTTTTGGTATCCCAATTGTTTATAATCCTATCTTGGTATTGCCATTTATCTTGGCTCCGATTGCAAGTGCTTCTGTTGGTTATTGGTCTGTTAAACTTGGCTTAGCTGGCTTGGCAACTGCGCAGACACCATGGCCAACCCCAATCGGCCTTGGTGCTTATGTAGGTGCCGCAGGAAGTGGTTTGGCCGGTAGTATCGGTGCTTTTCTAACGGCTATTGTCTGTGCTATTGTCGCCTTTATCATCTGGTATCCATTTATCAAGATGTATGATAACAAACTGCTTGCTGAAGAAGGCGCAGCTGAAGCTTAATATGTTTATGTGAGGCATCCTATAAAACGGGTGCCTTATTGTTTGAACTGAACACGGCTTAAAATCCTGATGAAAAAGATGCCTGCCAACGTGATGCAAGCATCTTGTTAAACGACCCTAGCCGTAGCTGACTGAAGGCTTTGCCGTCTTGACAGACGACCGCACCCTTCTAGTCATCTTGGCAGGGGTGCGTCTGCGAAATCAAAGATTTCGGACTTACCGCCATTTTCATATGGATTTTTTACCGGCCTTTGTGTCTTGTTGGAATTGAACACGGCCTAAAATCCTAGTGAAAAAGATGCCTGCCAACGTGATGCAAGCATCTTGTTAAACGACCCTAGCCGTAGCTGACTGAAGGCTTTGCCGTCTTGACAGACGACCTCACCCTTCTAGTCATCTTGGCAGGGGTGCGTCTGCGAAATCAAAGATTTCGGACTTACCGCCATTTTCATATGGATTTTTTACCGGCCTTTGTATCTTGTTATAAGGAGGGGGTTATGGGTGAACTTGGGGTTTCTATTTATCCATCAAAAACAGAGGCAGCAATCCTCAAAGATTATTTGACTGAAGCTGCCGAGATAGGCTACAGTAGGATATTTACATCGATGCTGGAGCTTACAGACAGCACTGAAGAGATGCTTGCACGTTTTAGGGAAGTGATTGCTTACGGCAATCGTCTGGGAATGAAAACATCTATTGATATCAATCCGCAGCTCTTTAACCAATTGGGTGTCAGTTATGAGGATTTAGCCTTTTTTAAAGACTTAGGTGTCTGGGCTTTGCGACTGGACCAGGGGTTTACGGGACTGGAAGAAGCAGAGATGTCACAAAATCCTTATGGGCTGATGATTGAGCTGAATATATCCCGAGGTCAGCACTATATTGATCAGGTAATGGATTTTTCTGCAGACAGCAGACACATAATCGGTTCCCATAATTTTTATCCTCAGCCCTATACAGGACTTGATTTTACTTATTTTACAGACTGTGCCGCCCAGTATAAGAATTACCATCTAAGGACAGCTGCTTTTATTGATTCTCCAAAAGGGACGGTGGGGCCTTGGCCTGTTGGAGATATGCTGGTTAGCACAGAAATACAGCGTAAGCTATCTCCAGCAGCGCAGGTTCAGCTCCTGAGATTAAGCCGGCTGATCGATGATATCTTTGTAGGCTCTTCTTTGTTGCCTGCGGCAGAACTGCAAGAGATTTATGACAGTTTTCATTCGCCTGTGCCGCAGTTAAAAGCAGAGCTGTCTCCTTCAGCCAGTGCTCTTGAAGAGGAAGTGATATTCAACAACAGACACCGTTACCGTGGTGATTACTCCGGCTTTATGATTCGTTCTTCTGACATGCGAACATTCTATAAAAATAGCATTTTCCCGCCTGCAGACTTCGGTGAAATAATTAGCAAAGGAGATATCACCATCTGCAACAGCCGCAGCGGTCAATATCAGGGGGAGCTCCAGATTGCTTTAAAAGAACGGCCGAATGACGGCAGTCAAAATTTTGTCGGAAAAATCACAGAAGACTACCTGCCAGTGCTTGATTTACTGCAGCCTTGGCAGTCATTTGAACTGATTCGGTGACAGCTAATCTTCATGAAGAATTTGTGAACTGGAGGTTCTTTCGAATTCAATAAAGCGTGCCGCCCTTTTTCGTAAATCAGCATTATGCTGATAATTGAGGGAAAAAATACAGGAATAGAGAAGATCGAGCAGATAAGTGATGGCTCTGTCTGTTGAAAAGGTGCCTATTTTAGAATAAAGTTTCTCCCGAGTTGCCAAATAAAGCCGGCAGTCAGCGCTTTGAGCAATCGCATTATCGCTGATGCTGGTAAGAGCAATGATAGGAATCTGCTGTCTTTTAAGGATACGGCAGGTATGTTTTAGCGAAACTGTTTCACCGGAATAGCTGATGATTAAAGCGCAGCTCTCTTTTTTAGCCAGAAAGGCTTTAAAAAGATGCTCTCCTTGCAGCTGGTGGATACGAACGTCTTTTTGGATACGTGATAGATTATGTGAAAATTCTTGGGCATTCAGAAGATTGTTGCTGGCAGCAAAAACATGAACCGTTTCAGCTCGATCGATAATGCTTACTGCCTTGCTGAGTGATGCCTGTTCTACTAAAGAAAGGGTATCGTCGATAGCTTCTTTTTCCAGATTAGCAATTTTGTGAGCGATAGATAGAAAGTCATCTTTAGCAGAGAAAGGATAATTAGCGTCAATATTTGAATTGTGCTTGTCGATGTAAGCAAGCTCGCTCAAAAAAGCTTTCTTAAAATCAACCCAGCCTTTGTAATCCAGTTTCTGGGCAAAACGTGTTAAAGCCGACTTAGAAGAGTAGGTTTCTTTGGCGATGTCTGCACTTGTCTTGTTTTCAATATGATAGCGCTCTTCCAACAGATACTCGGCAATATGCAATTCATTGGCTGAAAAAGGATAAAGTTCCATTTTTTCAATTAAAAACATGAGAGTCTCCTTTAAAACAGAGTTTTAAAATATAGGTGATTTAGATAAAAAATACTGAAATGGTGTTTTAAACTCTTTGGATTTTGATACTTTTATTATAACAAATGTTAAACTTAAAGCAGCAAAAGTAAGGAGGAGTGTGCAGGTGATGATGACAGAACTTGAGAAATTAAAGGCAGGATTGCCTTATGACTTTACAAGTCCGGAACTGGACGATATTAAACGCCGGGCTCTTAACAAATGTCAAACTTTAAATGCTGTTGATGTGCTAGAAGTGAGCAAAAGACAGGATGCCATCAGAGATTTATTCGGCTCTGCAGGAGATAATCCCAATGTTTTTCCGGTTTTTAATTGTGATAATGGAAAAAATATTCACGTTGGAAAACAGTTTTTGATGAATTATAATGGGACAATTTTGGATGTCGAAAAAGTTGAGATCGGTGATTATGTCATGATTGGACCCAATACGCTTATTTCAACTGTTAATCACCCGCTTTCTCCCAAAGGGCGACGTCAGAACTTGGGTATTGCTAAACCAATCAAAATAGGAAATGATGTTTGGATTGGAGGCAATGTAACAATTTTAGCGGGAGTCACTATTGGCAATAACGTTGTGGTTGCAGCAGGAGCTGTGGTCAATAAAGATGTTCCTGATAACAGTCTTGTAGGCGGTGTTCCAGCCAGAATTATTAAGACACTAGAAAATGATATTGATTAAAAAGGGGGAGAGTTCAATGCTCACAGCAGCCTTTATTGGCAACGGAAAAAGTACCAATCGCTACCATTTGCCGTTTATTTTGAAAACAAAAAAATTTCAAGTCAAAACGATTTTTTCTCCATCGGGTAAGAGTAATTGGCAAAAACTGGATGGCGTGAATTATACAAGCTCTATTAATGATATCTTAACAGATGATGGACTTGATCTGGTTATTATCACAACTCCGGCTGAATTTCATTATGAAAATGCTAAATTAGCTTTGGAACATGGGAAAAATGTTCTCTTAGAGAAGCCTTTTACAATGCTTGCAGCAGAAGCAAGGGACTTGTTTAATCTGGCAAAAGAGAAGGGTGTGTTTTTGCAGGCTTATCAAAACCGCCGCTTAGATTCTGATTTTTTAACCGTACAAAAAGTGATTGAAAGCGGTAAGCTGGGGGAACTGTTAGAGGTTGAGATGCATTATGACTATTTTCGTCCGGAAGTGCCTGAATCAATGAAGACTTTCTCACCTGCAGTGTCTTATCTGTATGGCCATGCCTGCCATACGGTTGATCAAGTTCTTTCATATTTCGGCAGTCCAGATCATATCCACTACGATGTACGCCAATTATTAGGCGATGGCAGGATGAATGACTATTTTGACCTTGATTTTTACTATGCCAATGCTCTGAAAGTTTCAATCAAATCGAGTTATTTCCGCATTAAAGCGCGTCCGAGCTTTGTTGTCTACGGTAAAAAGGGAATGTTCGTCAAAGAGACAAAGGATCGCCAGGAAGAAGATCTGAAACACTTTTATATGCCGGACCGTCCTGATTTTGGACTGGACTATCCGGAACATTACGGCAACCTGACCTATATAGATGAAGCGGGAACTTACCATGAGGAAAAAGTTGTTTCAGAGGTGGGCGACTACAGCCAGTTTTACGAAAAGATTTATCAGTCATTAGTAAATGGAGCTGACAAATTTGTTCAGGACAGTGAAACAATCAGGCTCATCGAAATTTTAGAAGAAGGGATTTCAGGGCTGAAGTGATGTGACAGCAGATAGCAAAATAGCTTTACGGTAAACGTAAGGTCTAAGTCGCTCTCGTTTTCTATCAGAATATGTTTTCAGCATGTACATGTTTTTTAAAAAGCAGAAAATAGCTTTATAAACGGAATACGGCCTAAGTGCTGTGAGAGTGCACAGGCAGCCCGAACTTGAAAGTTGAAAAGTGAAGGAACCTGTCATTTGAGGTTCTTTCATAAGGCTTAGCCAGCCGTAGACGTCTGAAGGCTTTGTCGTCTTAACGGCCGATTGCCCCCTTCTAGTCGTCCTGGCAGGGGTGCGTCTGCGAAATCAAAGATTTCGGACTTACCGCCTATTTTCTCTTTGCGGCCTTTATTTCTTGTTGAAAGGAGTTTTACAATGACTTTTCCAAAAGATTTTCTTTGGGGTGGCGCTTTAGCTGCCCATCAATTTGAAGGCGGTGTCCTTGAAACGTCAAAAGGACTTTCTGTCGCTGATGTGATGACTGCCGGAGCTCACGGAGTTCCCCGTGTTATTACTGATGGTATTGTTGAGGGGAACTATTATCCCAACCATGTCGGTATTGACTTTTACCATCATTATAAAGAAGACATCGCTATGTTTGCGGACTTAGGGTTCAAGTGTTTTCGAACCTCCATCGCATGGTCCCGCATCTTTCCAAATGGTGACGAAAAGGAGCCTAATGAAGAAGGTTTAGCTTTTTATGATGCTGTCTTTGATGAATTATTGAAATACGGAATCGAACCGGTCATCACCCTGTCTCACTTTGAAATGCCTTACCATCTAGCTAAGGAATACGGCGGCTTTATGAACCGCAAAACGATTGATTTTTTCCTTAATTTTGCCGAAAGTGTTTTTACACGCTACAAAGACAAAGTCAAATACTGGATGACATTCAATGAAATCAATAATCAAATGAATTATCGAAATGATATTTTCGGCTGGACCAACTCAGGTGTTCATTTTGGAAACTACGAAAACCCCGAAGAAGCCATGTATATCTGCGGCCATCATACTTTAGTAGCGTCTGCCAAGGCGGTTAAGCTTGGCAAAGCAATTAACCCGGAATTTAAGATTGGCAATATGATTGCCATGGTTCCCATTTATCCTTTTTCGGCTCGGCCGGCTGATCAGGTTTTAGCTCAGCAAATGATGCATGACCGCTGGTTTTTCTGCGATGTGCAAGTACGCGGCCATTACCCTAATTACACCTCAAAAATGTTTGAACGCAAAGGCTTCACCGTTGATATCACCGAAGAAGACAAACAGGCTTTAGCTGAAGGAACTGTTGATTATATCGGTTTCAGTTACTATATGAGCAATACCGTCGACTCAACAGCACATAAGGATATTTCTGAGGATACCAGCGGAGGCAATGAGCATTCTGTTACCAATCCTTTCATCAAGGAATCTGACTGGGGATGGGCTATTGATCCAGAAGGACTGCGCTATTCCTTAAATGCCTTTTATGAACGTTATGAGCTTCCGCTCTTCATTGTCGAGAATGGCTTTGGCGCTATTGATATCAAGGAAGATGACGGCTCGGTTCATGATCCTTACCGGATTGACTATCTGCGGGCTCATATCAAAGAAATGGAAAAAGCCATTGATGAAGACGGTGTTGAGCTCTGGGGCTACACACCTTGGGGCTGTATTGACTGCGTGTCATTCACAACCGGAGAAATGAAGAAGCGTTATGGCTTCATTTATGTGGATCGCAATAACGATGGTTCGGGAACACTGGAGCGCTCCCAAAAGGATTCCTATGCTTGGTATAAACAGGTGACCGCTTCAAACGGTAGAATAATTTAATCTCAATAACAGCAAAGCTGGGAGGAGGCTATTTGAATCTTTCCAGCTCTTTTGATAAGAAAGTGAGGAGAAAAATGGTTTCTGTCATTCAAAAAGGTAACGTTGCCGTTATCACAGGAGCAGCCGCTGGCATTGGTGCTGCTGCGGCCAAATATTTGTCACGGTCAGGGATGAAACTTGTTCTATTGGATAAAAACAAGTCTTCATTGGAAGAGATAGCTGGAGACCTTAAAACTGATTACCGTCTGATCGAAGGAGATGTGGCTGACCGTAAGACACTTCAGGCTTGTCATAATACAGCTTATGATGCTTTTGGACAGGTCAATCTTCTTTTTAATAATGCCGGCATTGGAAGGAAAGGAGGGCCTTGGACTAACCTTGAGAATTGGCGGCGGGTGATGGAAGTTAATCTTATGGCCATTGTAGAGACACAAGCTATTTTTATACCAAGTCTCCTTAAACAATCAAGTCCAGCAGCTGTTGTTAATTTAGGATCTAAAGAGGGGATAACGACACCTCCCGGCAATGCTGCTTATTCTGTATCTAAAGCGGGCGTTAAAGTTTTAACAGAGCAGCTGGCTCATGAACTCCGTCAATTGCCGAATCATCAGGTAACAGCTCATCTTTTGGTACCAGGCTACACTTGGACACTGATGAATTTCCCGAAAGCAGATTTTTCTAAACCGGAGACAAAGCCAGAGGCACCGTGGTATCCTGAACAGCTTATGGATTTCTTTGCAAAAGGATTGGAAAATAGCGATTTTTATATAATTGCCCTTGATAACGAAGTCACCAAAACAATGGACGATCGGCGTATGCGCTGGGCATCAGATGATTTAATTTATAACCGGCCGGCTTTATCGCGCTGGGATTCTCGCTATCAAGATGCTTTTGCGGATTGGCTGGCAAAAGGCGAGCTGCCAAAAGAGGAGTAGCAGAACATAATCTTTTCAGCGTGTAAAGACTTTGTTAAAAACTAGTGAAGACAGATTTTTCGTCTCTGCCTGTAAAGATATATCACACCTGTTTGATGGTTCTCTGCTTTTAAAACTGTGTTCTCTCGAAAAAAAGACAATCTGTCAAGAATAGTGTATACTGGTTTTGATTAGGAATTGTGAGGGAAATAATGACAGTTAAAGTGATAGCAACAGACATGGACGGTACGTTTTTAACAAACAGGAAAACTTATGATAAAGTACTGTTCGACCGGCTCTTTCGCCTTTGTCAGGAAAAGAATATTAAATTTGTCGCTGCCAGCGGCAATCAGTACCGGCAAATCATTCAGCAATTTCCTGACTGGAGCAGCCATATTGCAGTTATTGCAGAAAATGGCGGCCATATTGTGGCAAACGGCAGAACCTTGGTGGAAGAATTTGTAAAACCGGCTGCGGTTAACAAACTGATTGACTATGTAGAAGAGAATTATCCAGAAATGATTGTTAATTTGGCCGGCAAAAAATCGTCTTATATGCTGCAGACAACACCGACAGCTGTTAAAGAAGCTTTGCGTTACTATCTGCCAGCAATGCAGTATGTAGATGATCTGCATTCTGTTGCCGGCGATCATTTTTTTAAAGCCACTCTTCTTGTAGAAGAAGCACTGACTTTTACAATTCAAAGAGAAATCAACTCTCTATTTGCTGAAGAAGGTCTGCGGGCAACTTCCAGCGGTTTTGGCTGTTTGGATATTATTCCTTCTCACATCCATAAAGGTACAGGACTTGAGTATTTACTGAGCTATTGGGGGCTGACTGCCGAAAATCTGCTGGCTTTTGGCGATGGCGGCAACGATTTGGAAATGCTGCAATTGGCTAAGTATTCTTACTGCTGTGGCTAATGCGGCAGCAGAAGTGAAAGATACTGCTGCTTTTCAAGCGCCCTCTAATGAAGAGAATGGTGTACTGAAAGTGATGGCCGCTTATTTAATAGGTGAAGAAAGAGAGCGCCGCATCTAAAAGATCTGAGAGATGAAACAGCCGATTTAAGCAAGAGGAGATAGATTACAATGTTAGAAATGATCAGTCCGGAGCTAAGGGCCTATCAAGAGCAGAAAGTGGTACAGTTTAAGCAAAAAAATCCAAGAGAAGCAGAAAACGGAATAGTCTTTGTCGGAGATTCCCTTATTGATTTTTATCCGCTGAAGAAATGGCTGGGACGGGAACTTCCGCTGATTAACCGCGGGATTGCCGGAACAGATTCACAGTGGCTGTTAGACCATTTGGATATTCAGGTCAGGGATTTAAAACCCGCTAAAGTGTTTATGCTTATCGGGACAAATGATCTGGGACTAGGCCTTGAGCCTGCTGATATCGTAAAAAATATCTCTGCCATAACAGCCGAACTGAATGAAGCTCCTTATACCGAACAAATCTATGTGCTGTCGCTTTTGCCAGTTAATCAAAGTCAGAAATTTAAGCAGACTGTCAAACTTCGCAGCAATCAGGCAATCAAGGCTGTTAACGAAGCTCTGGCTGGTCTGCCTGTCAGTGCTTTCATTGATCTCTATCAGGATTTAACAGATGAGACCGGCAATCTCGCTGAACATTATACCAGAGACGGTCTGCATTTAACCCCAGCAGCTTACCAGCTGATTTCCAATAAAATAAAAAACTATCTTTAAATATTGTCAATATCGAATGATATCATCAGAACAGCGGAAGGATTGCAGAAGAATTCAGCAGTAAAATAAGATATGATAAAAACGGAGGTGGTTTTGTGGCTCTAAAATTAATTGCCAGTGATATGGACGGAACGTTTTTGGACGGCCGCGGAGATTACGACCGCCAGCGTTTTGAAAGACTCTTGACTTTATTGGAAGAACAGGATATTAAATTCGCTGTTGCTACTGGTAACAGCATGCCCAGATTAGAAATGATGTTTGACGGTCTTTTAGACCGTTTAATTGTGGTTGCTGAAAATGGTTCACAGCTGATTGAAAACGGCAGGACACTTGTTCGTCACACTGTTGCTAAAGCTGATTTAGAGCGCTTTTTAGTCTATTTTTCCGATAAACTGGCTGAATATAAGGTTATGCTTTCAGGTTTGCAGGCTACTTATATGCTCAAGGACAGTCGCTTTACTATTGAAAGCACTATGATTAAACCTGAGCAGGCGGCTTTTCTTATGGACAGCATAATCACTCTTTCGGATTTCAGTCAATTACCGGCAGATGAGCAGTTTTTTAAAATGAGTCTGCAGGTTCCAAATGAAAAAGATGCTGAGGTTACAGCCGATTTTAATGCTAATTTTTCGGGCAGTCTAACCGCTACTGCCAGCGGCTACGGGGGGATTGATATCATCCAAACAGGCTGGCACAAGGGTCGGGCTTTGGCGGAGTTAATGCGCTATTATGGCCTGACTGCTAATCAGGTTATGGCTTTTGGTGATGGCGGCAATGACATAGAGATGCTGCAGCTGGCCGGTTTTTCTTATGCGATGGCAAACGCTCCTAAAAATGTAAAAGAAGCAGCCCGTTTTAGCGCTCCTAGCCACAAAGAAGCCGGTGTTTTTCAGGTCATTGAAGATTATCTGAAAAGGACCGACATAAAGTAAAGCTGTTTAAAAAATCCGGTGGTTCGCCGGATTTTTAGCTTGCTGCTTTAACTTAATTTACCCACAGCTTCTTAGTTTATGGGAGTAATGGAGGATATTGGAAAACTGCCTTCAGGAAGCCATACGGGCAGCTTTTATGTGCTTCCGAAAATTAAAGTCTCACTGCAAAGCAGCATTAGCAGATTTTTAAAAATCGGTTGATAGTATTAGTTTATCCGATTATTGCATAAGAAAACGTTTGCAAATCATTATAGAATAATTATATAGGATTCATGAATTAAGCTATTTGCAAAAAAGAGACGCGATCGTTGGAAGCGCAAGCTGACTTATGAGCGTGGCTGCTCTGTGAGCATAAAATGTCCTGAAAACTAAAGTTTTTTTGTCAGTTTTCCTATTTTTGCTGTGAGTTTTCACGGGCTTTGTATCTTGCTGGAACTGAACACGCCCTAAAATCCTGATAAAAAAGTATGCTGTACTTGGATGCTCTGCCGCTGAGAAGGCACAAATGTCTGGGAGCGGACCAGACCGCTTTTTCAAAGCAGTATACATTATTTCACAAACAGACTAAAAAGTTTACAGGTTTAGTTTTGCTGTATGTATAAGTCTTTGTTTTAGGGTGTTTTTATGTGTGTCTTTGGAAATCTTATATGTGAAAAAGAAAGGAAAGTATGGTTAAAACACTTTATTTAATGCGGCACGGGGAAACTGTTTTTAATACACAGGGACGCGTTCAGGGGGCCTGCGATTCACCGCTGACTGACAAAGGACTTGCACAGGCTCGGCTGGCTAAAGACTATTTTACCAGCAATAGTATCCAATTTGATACCGTTTATTCTTCAACTCAGGAGCGGGCAGCGGATACTGCCAGAATTGTTTCTGGTCAAGAGGCTGTTCAGCTCAAAGGACTGAAAGAAATGAACTTCGGTCAGTTTGAAGCACAGCCTGAAAATCTGCTGCCCAAGTTCAGACCGGGAAGTAGGTCGTTTGAGGATCTCCTTGTTCCTTTTGGAGGCGAGAATGTTGAGGATGTGGGAAAGAGGGTTAAGAAAAGTATCGATGAAAGCCTGCAAAAGACTGCTGCAAAGTCTGTTTTAATGGTCAGTCATGGTGCTGCAATGTGGGGTCTGTGTTTAGAACTGTCCCTTAGTTTCCCCGAAGGTGTAGGTTTTTCCAATTGCGCTATCTGTGAATTTTGCTATGATGCCGGCAGTTATCATTTGCAAAAATTAATTTTGCCGACTAAAGATTTTCAGATCATTTCATTTTAAAGGGGAGAGAGTATGACTAAATTTTTTTATCTGATGCGTCACGGCCAGACTCGTTTTAATGTTCAGGGCCGCATCCAGGGGGCCTGCGACTCGCCTTTGACTGATCTTGGTATTGAACAGGCCAAAGCTGCCAGACGTTTTTTTCAAAAAGAAGGTTTGATTTTTAACCGTGTTTATTCCTCTACTCAGGAGCGTGCCTGTGATACAGCTGAACTGGCGACCGGCCGGCAGGACTATATTCGTTTAAAGGGTTTGAAGGAGTGGGATTTTGGTGCTTTTGAAGCGCATCAGGAATATCTTAATCCTAAACTTCACCGTGAAGATGGTTCCGGCTATCGTGACTACTTCGTAGCCTATGGCGGTGAATCTAATGTTCAGGTCTATGAGCGGATGGCTGCTGCCATTCGGGGTGTCATGGCTGAAAGCAGTGAGGATGACTGTCTGCTTTTTGTCAGCCACGGCGGCTCTATAACTCAATTTTACCGCCATATGACTGAAAATCCGCCCACACCTGCTAAGCGAATGGCTAACTGCGCTATATTGAAAATCAGCTATGAACCTAATTGCAAAATGGAAGTGCAGTCTATTTTTAATCCTATGGAAGAAGAGTATATTTTTGAAAGGTAAATCCTATATGAAAACACTCTACCTAATGCGCCATGGTGAAACCTTATTTAATCAATTGCAGTTAATTCAGGGCTGGTGTGATTCTCCTTTGACAGAACTAGGCAGAAGTCAGGCTGAACAAGCGAGAGCTTACTTTGAGCAGAATGGGATTCATTTTGATTATTTATACAGCTCAACGTCAGAACGGGCTTGTGAAACATTGGAGTTGGTCAGTAAAAGAAGCGACTATAAACGGCTGAAAGGGCTTAAAGAGTTTAATTTCGGCCGTATGGAAGGCAAGCCTGAGTACCTGCATCCCAATCGCCGTTCGGAGCAAAAAGGGCATGGTGATTTTTATCTCCAGTATGACGGTGAAAGTGACAGTCAGCTTGAAGAGCGTGTTAAACAAACGATTGATACACTTGTGGAGGAAGCAGAAGAAGGAGCTACTATTTTAGCAGTCAGTCACGCTGGGGCAATTATGTCGTTTTTTCGGCAATTTAAAGCAGCAGTCTTACCTGATTCACCTATCTCCAACTGCAATATTTTTAAATATGAAATAAAAGAAGGACACTTTGCTCTAGCTGAACTTATGACCCGATTCATTCACAAAATACCGAAGTCCTTTAAATTAAACTAAGACAGGTGCGGGCTTTTGATATATTTGTAAGAAGTAAACAGGAAGTGTTTTTCTGTCTTATCTGAATCGAATGATACAGCCAAAATACTATGTGAAAAAGATGCAGTTGTAGGAAGAGCAAGCGGCTTGCGAATGCGGCTGTTTTGTGAGTATAAAACGCCCTAGAAACTAAAGTTTTTTCGTCAGTTTTTCTATTTTTGCTGTGAGCTTTTCACGGCCTTTGTATCTTGATTGAATTGAACACGGCCTAAAATCCTAATGAAAAAGATACCTGCCATCGTGATGCCCAGCATCACTTGTCAGTCCCTATTTTCACACGGATTTCTTAACGGCCTTTGTATCTTGTTTGAATTGAACACGGCCTAAAATCCTAGTGAAAAAGATACCTGCCAGCGTGATGCCCAGCATCACTTGTTAGTCCCTATTTTCACACGGATTTCTTAACGGCCTTTGTATCTTAATTAAGGAGGTTTTTATAATGACTTATCAAGCTTTTCCGGAAGGATTTTTATGGGGTGGTGCGACAGCCGCCAATCAGTGTGAGGGCGCCTATGATGCAGACGGCCGTGGATTGGCTAATGTTGATGTTGTTCCAATTGGTAAGGATCGTTTCCCTATCATCACTGGTCAGAAAAAAATGTTTGATTTCGAGGAGGGCTATTTTTATCCAGCCAAAGAATCAATTGATTTTTACGGTCATTACAAAGAAGATATTGCTCTTTTTGCAGAAATGGGCTTCAAAACTTACCGGATGTCTATTGCCTGGACACGGATTTTTCCTAAAGGTGACGAGGCAGAGCCAAATGAAGCAGGTCTTCAGTTTTATGAAAATGTTTTTAAAGAGTGCCGCAAATATGGTATTGAGCCATTGGTTACAATCACACATTTCGACTGTCCTATGTATTTAATTGAGCACTATGGCGGCTGGCGCAACCGCAAGTTGATAGATTTTTATGAGCATTTGTGCCGTGCTCTGTTTACCCGCTTTAAAGGTTTGGTACATTACTGGCTGACGTTTAATGAAATCAATATGATTTTGCATGCTCCTTTTATGGGGGCAGGTCTGTACTTCGAAGAGGGCGAAAATGCTGAGGAAGTCAAGTATCAGGCAGCCCACCATGAGCTAGTGGCATCAGCTCTGGCAACAAAAATAGCTCACGAAGTGGATCCGGATAATAAAGTAGGCTGTATGCTGGCCGCCGGTCAGTATTATCCTAATACCTGCAATCCTGATGATTATTGGGAAGCACTGCAGGAGGATCGCGAAAATTATTTCTTTATTGATGTTCAGGCCCGAGGAGAATATCCTAACTATGCTAAGAAAAAGTTTGCTAAACTCGGATTGCAGCTTGAAATGACAGCAGAAGATTTGGTTCTTTTAAAAGAACATACAGTTGATTTTATTTCCTTTTCTTACTACTCAAGCCGAGTTGCTTCAGCAGATTCGTCGCTGAAGGAAACAACTGCCGGTAATATTTTTGCCTCCCTGAAGAATCCTTATTTAAAGTCGTCAGAGTGGGGCTGGCAAATTGATCCTTTGGGGCTGCGTATTACCCTCAATACACTTTGGGACCGTTATCAAAAGCCGCTTTTTATTGTTGAAAATGGTCTAGGAGCGGTTGACACTCCAGATGAGAATGGCTATGTGGCTGATGACTATCGGATAGACTATTTACGTGAGCACATCAAGACAATGAATCAGGCTATCAATGAAGACGGGGTAGAGCTTTGGGGCTACACAACCTGGGGCTGTATTGATTTAGTTTCTGCCGGAACTGGAGAAATGAAAAAACGTTACGGCTTCATTTATGTTGATCGTGATAATGAAGGAAACGGCAGCCTTAAACGTTCCAAGAAGAAGTCATTTGCTTGGTATAAAAAGGTTATCGCTTCTAATGGCACAGACCTTGACTGACTCCATTCAACATAAACGCTTTACTCTCAAAAGTGTAAGTCAGACTGTCATGTTTTGGTATAATATATTTCCTTTTGCGTCTTAAGCAGCCTTTGTATCTTATTAAAACTGAACACGGCCTAAATCCTAGTGAAAAAGATGCCTGCCAGCATCGCTTGTCAGTCCCTGTTTTCACACGGATTTCTTAACGGCTCTTTGTATCTTAAAGTCGGAATGGTTTATTTCCGGCTTTATTTAGTGTATAATGTGAAAAAGACAGGAGGAAGTATGAAATTTAGTAAAAGACAGGCCGGTTATTTAATTGCTGTTTTTGTGATATGTTATTTTATTCAGGCAAATTGGTCAAGCGGTGCTAATCTTATTAATACGGTTTGGACAGCCAGTCAGCCTTTTTTGATTGGGGCGGCTCTCGCTTATATTGTTAATATTGTCATGACCGCTTATGAGCATCTGTTCGGCTTATTCATGACATCGAAAAGATGGTTCAAGCTAAAAAGACTGCTGGCCATGGTTTCGGCTTATCTCAGTTTTATTGCAGTGATTGTCTGGCTTTTTTCCATTGTTATCCCAGATTTGATTGCCAGTATCAGCTCTTTAATGTCTATTGATACCGAGGCTTTGCAGCAGTTTTTGACAGACTTATATGAAAACAAACAGTTTGCTAAAATTCTTGATTATTTAGGCCTCGAATCTGATTTAACCGCCGCATTTTCCCGCTACAGCCGGCAAATCCTAACTCAGGTTTTAGCGATACTGACAGGGCTTCTAACATCAGTTACCTCTATTGCATCAACACTGGTGAATGTTTTTGTCAGTCTGGTATTCTCGATCTATGTACTCTCCAGCAAGGATCAGCTTCAGCGCCAATCACGTCTGTTGATCGATACGTATTTTTCTCGCTATGCTTCTACTGTTTACTATGTGACAGGGATTTTGCATCAGCGTTTTCGCGGTTTTTTCGCCGGGCAAACTATTGAAGCATTTATTCTTGCTACTCTGTGTACAGTTGGGATGATGATTTTTAATTTCCCCTTTGCGACGACAGTCGGTATCTTAGTCGGCTTCACAAATATTATTCCTGTTATCGGTGCTTATCTGGGAGGGCTTTTGGGGACTATTCTGGTTTTGACGCAATCTCCCAAGCAAGCTTTTTTCTTTTTAATATTTTTGATTATACTCCAACAGTTTGAAAGCAATATTATTTATCCTAAGGTTGTTGGGGGTTCTATTGGACTGCCGGCTATCTGGGTCTTGTTTTCTGTTATTATCGGCGGCTCGGTTTTTGGAATCATCGGTATGCTCATTGCGGTGCCGCTGAGTGCTTCTATCTATCAAATTATTAAAGATAATGTCAGAAAACGCCAATCTCAGCAGCCCTCACCTGAACGATGAAGTAAACGGGATTAAAAATCGTGAGTCTGACTGTACCGTTGTGTCTCCTGTTTCCGTACAGCTGTTTAAGACGGCTGCCTGAAATTAAAGGCGCCTAACACAAATATTTATTTCTGTACGTAAATGAATCTGGGACATAAGTGTTCCAGATTCTGCTAAATCTTTGGAAAAATGCTACTATAATGATATGAAACCAATAAATTTGCTCTATTCAATCGATGATAGTTATGTTGACCAGTTTAAAGTAACTCTGTTTTCTGTTTGGCAAAATGCATCAGTAAAAGATATGGCTGTTTATGTTTTACAGAAAAAGCTGCTGCAAAGAAATGCCGAAATCCATCAATTTTGCCAGCAGCTGGGGTTTGCTTATTTTCCGGTTGTCATTGGCGAAGAGGCCTTTAAAGATGCTCCGACAACAGACCGTTATCCAGAAACGATTTATTATCGCCTGTTAGCCCACGAATATCTGCCTAAAGAGCTAGACCGGATTTTGTATATGGATGCGGATATTCTGTGTCTAAACGATATTGTGCCTTTGTACCATCTGGACCTTTCTGACAAACTGTTTGCTGCGGCCAGCCATACTTCAGATACTAATATTCCAGAGCTGGTCAATAAATTGAGGTTAAGGAATTTTGAAGCAGAAGGGTATTTTAATTCGGGTGTACTCCTGATGAATTTAGAGCTGAACCGCCAAATCGTTAACCATCAGGATATTCTTGCTTATATTGAAAAAAACAGTTTATTGCTCTTTTTGCCGGATCAGGATATCCTCAATGCTCTCTATGGTCATAAAACGCTTCTTATCCCAGATCATATTTATAATTATGATGCCCGCTATAATATTCTGTATTTCACCAGAAGTTCTGGGCAGTGGGACTTAGATTGGGTTATTAAACATACGGTTTTTCTGCATTTTTGCGGTCGGGATAAACCATGGAAAAAAGACTACAGAGGACGCTACAGCGCTCTTTATAAGCATTATCAGCATTTGACTGCCAGAGTCAAATCAGACTGAAGGCTGCTAAGCTTGATAAAAAAGCTGGGATAGACAGGTATGAATGCACAGCCATTCATACCTGTCTATCCCATTTTCATATTGCCTCCCAACCTTTCTGTCTTTCGCCTTTTTAAGCTGATTTTCGAATAGAATAGATGGAGGTAAAAAATGTATACAGTTGAATTGAGAGAAGAAGCTTTGCTGCCCAGAGAACGTCTGGCTGATTTAGGGGCTGAAAAGCTCAGCAATCAGGAGCTATTAGCTATTTTGCTGCGCACAGGGACAAAGCAGAGGCCTGTTTTGGAAGTTTCAACACAGATTTTGAAAGATATCAGAAGTTTAGCGGATTTTCGCGATTTATCATTACAGGAATTGCAGAGTATCAAAGGCGTAGGCAAAGTCAAGTCAATAGAAATCAAGGCGATGCTGGAATTAGCTAATCGAATTAATAAGGCAGAATACTATCAAAACGAAAGAATTTTGAGCAGCGAAAGACTGGCCCAGAAAATGATTATAGAGCTGGGAAACAAAAAACAGGAGCACCTGCTGACACTTTATTTAGACACCCAAAACCGTGTTATTGAGCAGCGGATAGTTTTTATCGGAACTGTTAGGCGCTCTATTGCTGAACCGCGCGAAATTCTGCATTATGCCTGCAGAAATATGGCCACCTCCATCATTCTGGTCCATAATCACCCTTCTGGATCGCTTGTTCCCAGTGAGAGCGATCTGCGTTTTACAGAAAAAATAAAACGATCATGTGAAGACATGGGGATTGTCTGTCTTGATCACATTATCGTCAGTAAGCATGATTATTATAGTTTTCGCGAAGAGACGGGTCTGCTTTAGAGTTCAGAAACAACATATTTAAACAGATCCAAATCCTCTTTGCGTGATTCATAAAGCAATTCTGGATGCCATTGAACTCCCAAAAAGCGCATATTGGGATTGATGGATTCCACAGCTTCAATTGTCCCGTCTTTAGGATCTTTAGCGATAACCCGCAGTTCACTGGCTAAGTGGTTGATACTTTGGTGATGGAAAGAATTAATAGAGCTGCTAAGACCGTAAATATCGGCCAGTTTACTATCTTTTTTGATTATCATATCGTGAGACAGATAATCAGCAGGGCTGTCCTGCCAATGGTTTTCAATATCTTGATGGAGAGAGCCGCCGAGTGCGACATTCATCAGCTGTGTCCCGCGGCAAACAGAGAAAATCGCCTTTTTTTGTTTGGTCGTTTCTTCAATCAAGGCCAGTTCAAAAATATCACGCTCTTTAAAAAAATCATTCTCGCTGGCCTGCTTTTTTTCACCATAAAAACTGGGATCCACATTTTGACCACCGATAAGAATCAGTTTATCAAACATACTCACGTAATCAGAAGCAGTTTCGGGACTGCCGACCGGAAGGACAAGCGGTAATCCTCCGGCAGCCCTAACACCATTGACAAATCCACTGGGCACATAAGACCAAGAAATATCTTCAGCTGCAGGGTTAGGCCGCTGATTAGCGGTGATACCGATTATCGGTTTTTTAGGCATACTTCCTCCTTAGTCTGTTTGGTTCATAAAGTAAAGCAGTGTTTGCAATTCACTTGTCAAATCCACATATTGAACGATAACGGACTTAGGAAGGCTGAGGCGGACAGGAGCGAAACTCAGTATGCCTTTTATACCGGCAGCAACAAGCAATTCAGCCACTTCCTGAGCCTGAGTGCTGGGAACAGTCAAGATAGCAGTTTTGATATCAGTTTTTTGGATTTGGTCATGGACGGCAGAGATACCGTAGATAGGAATACCGTCAGAGGTTTTTGTTCCGACAAGCTCGTTATCGTCTCTGTCAAAAGCCAAGGCGATCTGCATTTTATTTCGGTCATGAAAGCGGTAATGAAGCAGCGCACGGCCAATATTACCGCAGCCTACTAATGCAACATTTGTTGTGGAATGGTCATTCAGAATATCAGCAAAAAAGTTCATAAGCTTTGTGACATCGTAACCAAACCCCCGCCTGCCCAGTTCTCCAAAATAGGAAAAATCGCGGCGAACAGTAGCAGAATCAATTCCCATAGCGTCAGCAATTTGTTTTGAGCTGGCTTTTTCAACATTATCCGCATAAAAGCGTTTAAAAATCCGATAATACAGTGACAGACGCTTAGCTGTCGCATTAGGAATGGATTTATCAATAACCACAAAATCATCTCCTTAATTTATATAGTCTATATTGTACAAAAAGATTGTAAAACCGGCAACATTAATGCACTTCAATCTCTGATAAAAAAGAGGAGTGGGACAGAAGTCCCCATCCTAGTTTACTTTATAGAATAAAGGTTTGCCGCAGCAGTCGAAACCCCTGATTGGGATGCGTTCTAATTTCAAGGATTGCCTTAAACTGCCAAACTGCCCTGTAAGCAGCAGCGGGCAGCCTATACTAACTGTGCAAGAAGCAGAAGGTACAATCCATTTATTGGAAATCATGCTTTTGCTCCTATCCTTTAAAGCAGAGTTTTATCAAAAATGTGACGTTCGACTAAGCTGTCCATTAAAAAATAAAACTTATCCTGCAGGATATGGTTGTCTTCTGAACGGAAGATATTAACTGGGCGTAAACCGGACTGATCGGTAATACTTAGCTTAAAAGCATTCAAGTCCCTATGGACAGTTATTTTTAGAGGGAAGCCGTTACCGGAATTAGGAATATTTTCCAGCAGACGCTTTAATTCATAATGCCCGATTTTATTTTGGACAAAGGTAGTATCCCGCAGTGTATACGGTTTAACATTTGAATTGATACTGTAGCTGTATTTGCAGCCGTCTAACGTTACTTCTTTTGTAAATGCCATTTTATGTTCCTGTTATTTCTTTTAATTTATTTGCTAACTGCAGCAATTCTTCCTGCGTATTTTGTTTAGATAAACTGATGCGAATAGATTCTTGCAGTCTGGCAGAATCAGCACCGTAAATGCTGGCAAGCACATGGCTGGGGTCAACGGTACCGGCAGTGCAGGCAGAACCAGTAGAGACAGCAAAACCAGCCAAATCAAGCTGTGTCAGCAAAATACTGTTGTTTTGACCCGGAAAGCCGATATTGATAATGTGTGGGAGCTGTTTTGAAGAGCCATTGAGGTAATAGGAAGCAGGAGAGAGTGCCTCTAAAAAGGCTCTTTTCAATCCTTGAATATAAGTCAGATTTTCTTTTGCCTGCTTTCTGCTGTCAGCAAGAGCCTGTGCCATTCCAGCAATTGCAATAAGATTCTCTGTGCTCGCCCGTCTTTTTTCTTCCTGCTCACCTCCATGAAGCAGACTGTCAAAATGAAGCGGATTGGCATAAAGAAAGCCAACACCCTTCGGCCCATGAAATTTGTGGGCTGTAGCCGATAGGAAATCAATTCCTACTTCTTCAGGATAGACCGGCAGCTTCCCCATTGTTTGGACAGCATCAACATGGAAAGCTGCCTGATGGTTTTTTAAAAGCTTAGCCGCTTCCTCAATCGGCAGCAGGTCACCAGTTTCGTTGTTCGCATGCATGAAACTGACCAGAATAGTATCATCCCTCAGTGCTTTCTGAAGACTAGCGCTTGTGACTGAACCGTTTTCCGGTTTGAGATAGGTTATTTCAAAGCCGAATCTTTTTTGCAAATAGCCGAGCGGCTCTAGAACGGAAGGGTGTTCGATTGCTGTAGTGATAATATGCTTGCCTTTGTCCTGATTGGCGAGAGCATAACCTTTGATAGCTGTATTATTAGCTTCTGTTCCGCCGGAAGTAAAGATGATTCTTCTTTCCGATGTCCTTAAAATGTCAGCAATGGTCTGTCTGGCCGTCCTCAGAACGTGATTGGCTTTCCGCCCGTATGCATGAATGCTTGATGGATTGCCAAAATTGTCAGTCATTACCTCTGTCATTATCTCAATGACTTTCGGTGTCAGAGCTGTAGTAGCAGCATTATCGAGATATACCATAGCGTATTATCCTTTACTAGATGGCGTGTAAGCAAAAAGCGGGCTGACCGGTTTTCGCTCATGAATGCGGATAATGGCATCAGCAATAAGTTTGCTTGCTGAAAGGTATTTCACATTTTCAGGTGTTCGTTCTTTAGTTGAAACAGAGTCAGTCACAATGATTTCTTTCAGCGGTGCAGCAGCAAGAATATCTGCAGCGCCGCCGGCAAACAGACCGTGGCTGGCAGCTGCGTAAATAGCCGTCACCCCGCCGCGTTCCAAAATTTTTGCTGCCTCTGCTAAGGTTTTCCCTGTATTTAAAATATCGTCAATAAGGATAGCTTTTTTTCCTGCGACCTCTCCAATGATATACCCTTCTTCTCTCGAGGCATCATCCTGAGCATAATCAATAATAGCAATCGGTGCATCGAGGTATTCTGCTAAACTTCGCGCACGCTTAATACCTGAATTTTTGGGACTGACAACAACAATGTCTTCGCCGGATAAATTGAGGGTGGAGTAGTATTCTGCGAAAAGCGGGATGGTGAACAGGTTATCTACAGGAGTATCAAAAAAGCCCTGTACCTGAACAGTATGCAGATCCAATGTCAATACACGATCAACTCCTGCTTTGACAAGCATATTAGCAACTAGTTTGGCTGTGATAGGTTCCCGTGAAGCCGCAATCCGATCTTGTCGGGAATAACCAAAATAAGGAATAACAACGTTTACTGAATTAGCGCTGGCGCGTTTGCAGGCGTCGACCATAATCAGCAGTTCCCACAAATTGTCATTGACAGGGTAGCTGGTTGACTGAATAATGTAAATATCATCGCCGCGGACAGTTTCTTCAATATTAATCATGATTTCGCCATCTGAAAATTGACGCGATGACATTTTCCCAAGAGGAACGCCGGCTGCGTCAGCAATTTTTTCAGCAATTTCGGGATTGGAGGTCAGTGAAAAGAGCTTGAGCTGTCTATCAGTGTGGTGTTGGGCCATAATTAGTACATTCTCCTTAAATTTTTAATATGATAAAAGGTGCCGCAGAAATGCTGTTTTTAACTTGTAAAAATAAGAAGCAGGTTTTGCCTACCAGTTTTATTTTACCAGAAAATCACGAATATTTCAGTTCCTTTTTACTTTAACTTTTTAACAGCTTTTAAGCTGTTTGTCAGTCTGGCAATCTTACTTTTAGCATATTTAAAAGCAATATCATGTTGAACTAAAAATTCAGCAAAATCTTTTTTTCCGCTGTCTGCATCTTTTACTTCCAGTTCCAGCTCATAATCCTTTATATTAGTGTAATGATTGCAGTCCAGCGCTAAAAGCCCAATCGCAGTCTGGCTTTCTCTTCTGTCTGTGGTAAGGTGGCCAAAAACAGCTAAATCATCAGGATTAACGCCTTGCTCTCCAATTAATTCACGAATTGAGCAAGGTGGAAGATGACCGGATTTAATGATTTCTTTGGCCTGCGGAAGGGTCAGATGATGGTTGTACTCTAAATTACCAACAGTTTTAGGCAGTTTTAATGTCAGCTCTGCCCGATCTGAGAAGGTTCGGATCCGCAGTAACATGCGGTGTGCCTTAAGGCTGAAATCATGAGAATCAAAATAATAATTTGTCTGTGTTATCTGAGGAATGTGGGAAAAGTGCGCAGTCAAGCGCTTAAATTCATCTTTATTGAGTAAGGTCTTATATTCGATTTCCAAATGTGTCATGCCATTTTCCTTTAATACCTTTTGTGCTATAATAAAGTAATACTATACTAATTTTATAAAAAAGTCCGATATTTGGCAAACTCGCTTGTTGAGCGATTGTAGCGGCTATTCGTTTTTTCTGATACTGCAGCAGTTCAGCTGCTAAATATGTTTCAGCGCTTAAAGGTCCTTGTCAGTCTTTTTTATATTCGGTGAAGGGAGCTGTTCAATGTCTGCTGAATGGGAAGAGTTTTTGGACCCTTATATTCAAACAGTCGGTGAGTTAAAAATTAAACTGCGGGGAATCCGCAAGCAGTTCAGAAAGCAAAATCGTCACTCCCCGATTGAATTTGTCACCGGTCGGGTCAAATCGGTGGAAAGTATTCAGGAAAAAATGCTTATGCGCAGTATCAAACAGGAAAATATCGCCCAAGATATACAAGACATTGCCGGCTTGAGGATTATGGTGCAGTTTGTAGATGATGTCGATGAGGTTCTTGATTTACTGAGGCAAAGGCATGATATGAAGATAGTACAGGAACGTGATTATATCAACCATATGAAGCCAAGCGGCTACCGTTCTTATCATGTTGTAATTGAGTATCCTGTTGATACGATTCAGGGGCAGAAGACGGTGCTGGCAGAAATTCAAATTCGGACACTTGCCATGAATTTCTGGGCCACAATCGAACATTCCCTGAATTATAAATATAAAGGCGAATTTCCTCAGGAAATTAAACAGCGATTGGAAACGACAGCTAAAATCGCTTATGAACTTGATGAAGAAGTAAGGAAAATACGCGAAGATATCAGAGAAGCCCAGCTTCTCTTTGATCCGGAAAGCCGAAAGCTAAATGATGGTGTAGGAAACAGTGATGACACAGATGAATATTACAGGTAGAAAAGACATGATGCGTGTTGCTATCATCGCTAATGGGAAATACCAAAGCCGACGGATAGCAGCTAAACTTTTTGCAGTTTTAAAGGACGATCCGGATTTTTACTTATCCAAAAAAAATCCGGATGTTGTGATTTCTATTGGCGGCGACGGGATGCTTTTATCTGCTTTTCATAAATATGAAAAAGAGCTCGGTCATGTCCGCTTTGTTGGGGTACATACAGGGCATCTCGGTTTTTATACAGACTACCGGGATTTTGAAATCGATAAGCTTATTGAAAATCTGCGCAGAGACAGAGGTGAAAAAGTCTCTTATCCTATTTTAAAAGTCAAAATAAAATTGGACAGCGGCCGTGAAATTGAGAATCTAGCTTTAAATGAAGCTACGGTTAAACGGATTGAAAAAACTATGGTTGCCGATGTGATTATCAACCATGTCAAATTTGAACGTTTCCGCGGTGACGGTATTTCAGTCTCCACCCCGACAGGCAGCACGGCATATAATAAATCGCTGGGCGGAGCAGTTCTGCATCCTACTGTTGAAGCCTTGCAGCTGACTGAGATTTCCAGTCTCAACAATCGGGTTTTCAGAACATTAGGTTCGTCAGTGATTGTTCCCAAAAAGGATAAAATTGAAATTGTCCCTAAACGTCTGGGCAGTTACACTATATCAGTTGACAACAGCACCCTGCATTACAAAAATGTTGTTAAAATCGAGTACTGTATCAGTTCTGAACAGATCAGTTTTGTAGCCACACCGAGCCATACCAGCTTTTGGGAACGGGTCAAGGATGCCTTTATAGGAGACTTTGATTCATGAAATTTGATTTCGTTGCTGACAGAGAATGCAAAGTCAAAACCTTTTTAAAAGGGCAGGGAATTTCCAAAAGCCTACTGGCCAAAATCAAATTCAAAGGCGGCAATATCTGGGTAAACGGCTTTGAACAAAATGCCGTTTATTTGCTGCAGGCAGGCGATACAGTGACCATTGAAATTCCTGATGAAGAACCGATTGACAGTTTGAAGCCTGTGAAGCATGAGTTGGATATTGTCTATGAGGATGATCATTTTTTGATTGTGAATAAACCTTATTCTTACCCCAGTATTCCCAGTGTTTTACATTCCAATACAATAGCTAATTTTATTAAATACTATTATATGGAACAGAATTATCCTAATAAACGGGTTCATATTGTCACCCGGCTCGATAAAGATACAAGTGGTTTAATGCTCTTAGCCAAGCATGGCTATGCTCATGCCAGAATGGATAAACAGCTTCAGAATAAGACGATTGAAAAAGGGTATTATGCCCTAGTTTCTGGTTCAGGAGAACTGCCAGCAGAGGGTGATATCATTGCTCCCATTGCCAGAAGAAGCGACAGCATGATTACCCGCTGTGTCCATCAAATGGGAAAATATGCCCATACAAGCTATAGAGTCGTCAAACGATATGGGGATGTCTACCTTCTAGACATTCGCCTGCATACAGGGCGGACTCATCAGATTCGAGTGCATTTTGCACATATCGGTTTTCCCCTTTTGGGAGACGATTTGTACGGCGGACGAATGGACTGCGGGATAAGCCGGCAGGCACTTCATTGCTATTATTTATCTTTTAGGGATCCTTTTACTGGTCAGATCAACCGTCAGCTGACGGACTTGACAGATGATTTTGATAGCGTTATCATAGATTTACAAAAAAATAAATAGAGGTTTATAAATATGAGTATCCGTTCTTTGTTTGGCAGCTTACGTGAGAAAGTTGTGGGCCAAAATATCAAAATTGTTTTCCCTGAAGGTGATGATGAACGTGTCGTTCGCGCGGCTGCCCGGCTTAAATTTGAAGGTTTGGTTGAACCGATTATCTTAGGGGATGCAGATAAAGTTCACAGCTTGCTGGCTCGGCTTGGTTTTGCAGATCCGCATTATACGATTATTAATCCCGAAGATTATGCAGGCTTTGAGGAGATGAAACAGGAGTTTCTGACTATTCGCAAAGGGAAAGTAAGTCCTGAAGAAGCAGATAAACTGCTCAAAGACGTCAACTATTTTGGGGTCATGCTGGTTAAGATGGGATTGGCAGACGGAATGGTCTCAGGTGCTATCCATTCTACGGCAGATACTGTCCGCCCTGCTCTTCAGATCATCAAAACAAAACCGGGGATTTCTCGGACATCAGGTGTTTTCCTGATGAATCGGGAAAATACTGACCAGCGGTTAATTTTTGCCGACTGTGCAATTAACATTGATCCTAATTCTCAAGAACTAGCTGAGATTGCGGTTAATACAGCAGATACCGCTAAGATTTTCGATATTGAGCCAAAGATTGCTATGCTCAGTTTTTCAACAAAAGGCAGCGCTAAAGCCCCACAAGTTGAAAAAGTGCAGGAGGCTGTTCGTCTGGCAAACGAACGTCATCCCGAAATTTCTTTAGACGGTGAGCTGCAGTTTGATGCAGCCTTTGTTCCGAATACCGCTGAAATTAAGGCGCCTGGAAGCACAGTGGCAGGACATGCCAATATCTTTATTTTCCCAGATTTACAGTCCGGCAATATTGGCTATAAAATTGCTCAGCGTTTAGGTATGTTTGAGGCGATAGGACCAATCCTTCAGGGACTGAATAAACCGGTTAATGACCTTTCTCGTGGTTCAAGTGCTGAAGATATTTATAAACTGGCTATTATTACAGCGGCTCAGACCCTAGACAGCTAAGATAGCTTTCGATTGTTCCTGAGATCCAAAAGCAGCATCACAAAAACGAGAAGGGAACACCTCCTTCTCGTTTTTTAGCCTATCATAAAATATAAAGCACCTGAACGAAATCAATTATCCTAAAGAAAAAGAAAGATGTGCAACCTAGTGCTGACTCAAGTTTTAGTCCGCCGTAGACGACTGAAGGCAGACGAAAATCCCAGCCTGCCAAATCATTGCTTGAACTATAAACAAGGCGCAGTAGTCTAGTGTCATTTTAGTCGCTTTTTCAAAGCTTTAAAAAGTCTGCTAGGCTTTGCGGGGGCGAGACATGGGTACATTATGGTTTGGGGGTTCTGTCTCGCTCTCTAGTCGTCCTGACAGATGTGCTGCATGTGAAATCATAGATTTCTGGCTTACCGTCCGCCGTAGATGACTAAAGGCTTTATCGTCTTAACAGCCGACTGCACCCTTATAGTCATCTTGACAGGGGTGCGTCTGCGAAATCACAGATTTCGGCCTTTCCGCCTTTTTATACGGATTTTTTTAACAGCCTTTGTATCTTGTGAATTGAACACGCCCTGAAAGCTCGGAGAAAAGACGGGCTTGTCCTAGTGTCTCAAAATTTGGCTGACACGTCGGTCGATCCCTATTTTTCAGTCGTTTTCTTCACGGCCCTTGTATTTTGGTGGAATTGAACACGGCTTAGGCTCTATGCGAAAAGAGACGCAGTCGTAGGAAGCTTTAGGCTGACATACGAATGTGGCTGCTCTGTGGGTACAGCCCTCCCTCGAGTCTTTAGTGACTCTTCGGTCAGGATTTTATTTTTGCTGTGAGCTTTTAACGGCCTTTGTAGCTCGTGGAAGGAGGTTATTATAATGTCAAAAATTGCTTTAGTAACAGGGGTGTCTGCAGGTTTTGGCAAGGCTATTGCTGAAAAGCTGGCAGCATGTGACTATAAGATTATTGGAGCGGCCAGAAGATGGGACCGACTTCAAAAAATGAGAGAGCAGCTGGGAGAAGAGCGTTTTTTACCCTTGCAAATGGATATGACGAAGACTGAGGAAATTGACCGCGCTTTGGCTGATTTGCCCGAAAACTGGCAGAATATTGATTTGCTTGTCAATAATGCTGGTTTAGCACTGGGATTAGATAAGGCATATGAGGCTGATTTTAAGGATTGGCTGACCATGATTCAAACAAACATTATTGGTCTGACTTATTTGACACGCCAGATTTTGCCGCAGATGGTAAAAAGAAACAGAGGACTGATTATTAATTTGGGGTCAACTGCAGGAACAGTTCCTTATCCCGGAGCCAATGTGTACGGTGCCAGCAAGGCCTTTGTCAAGCAATTTTCTTTAAATCTCAGAGCTGATCTTTTTGGAACGCAGGTTCGAGTGACTAACATCGAGCCGGGACTCTGTGAAGGCACCGAGTTTTCTAACGTCCGCTTTAAGGGGGATGATGAGCGAGCTGAGCAGCTCTATCAGGGAGCTCATGCAATACGTCCTGAGGATATTGCTGAAACAGTGGCTTGGATAAGCAGTCAGCCGGAACATCTCAATATTAATCGCATTGAAATGATGCCTGTCTCTCAATCCTTTGGGCCTCAGCCGGTTCACAGATTTTAATGATGCTGCCTTGTCATCTGGTGCAAAAGGAGTAAGGGAATTGCTGCTCCGGTCAAAGAACAAAATCCTTATCTTTTTGTGTGTTGGTTTATGCTGAGTTTCACTGACCTAAACCAAAAAGACTGATTTAAAACGACTCTGGGACAAAAATGTCCTGGAGTCGTCTGCAGGTACAGGTGGAAGTTTTAGCAGGGCGTATCTTCATTTTCAGCTATCTATCTTAAGCAGCCTTATTGAACTGTTTCGTAAGCAACAGCGGTCAAGCTTGTTCGGGGATGGAGGCGACACCAATGCCGAATGATGTCAGTCCGAATCTAAAGGGTGAAGAGTGATGGAAGACTTACGGATTTGGGGTTCTTCTCACTCTTTTTTGCTGGTTCAATAGAGGTATCATAGGCAGATTATTCTTCTGAAAAAGAATGGTCAGCAATGGAAGGGCCGGAAGTGGTATCGGACCAGCCAACAAGTGCCTGTCCAGTTTCTTTTAGATAGGCAGCAAGGATAGGCTTGAAATCCTGAACACTTTCCAAAGTGCCAATCAGCTGCTGGTTGGCATCGTACAGTTTTTGATAAGACTGAATTAGGATATGGTCAAAAGTAGTATCAGCAATGGGAAAATGCAGGCTGTCTTTTTCATTTTGTCTGAGTTCCTGAATGATTGTTTCTTCAAGCTTTTGGGAATCAGTGCTGTCTTCTGCAAAAGCGAGAGAACTGTCAGGTCTATGATTGGAGTAAATCAAGCGGTCTGCAGTATCAAAGAAACAGACACGGTAGGGGAGGCCGCTTAGAAAATCAGGCTGCAGCTGCTGATAAAATTTCATGAGATATTGTGTCAGCGCTAATAGCCTTTTAGAACTTGCAAAGCTGGTCTTGTCGACATAAAAAGCTTGCTGGTCTTTTTTGGATTCTGCAGTAAATCTTAAGGAAGGAAGAGGAAACTCTGTTTTGGAGAAAGTGAACAGACCATCGTATTTTTCCAGCACATCCAAAGACAGGGAAGCATCATTTTCACAATCTATGTGAAATAAATAGTTAAAGTTCTCAGCAATTTCTGCAAAAAACATCTCAGCAGCCCGCCTGTTATCTGCGGGAAATAAGGCAAGGATTTTCTTAGTAGTATGATTCATTGCTTTATCATAACGGTTTCTATTCAAAAAAGCAAGACAGAACTTTTAAGTATGAAATATAAAAGGAAAGCCATTCTTAATTGCTGATGTCCTGCCGCAATCCAATGCCTAATGTCTGAGTTCCTAATCGTAGGATTGTATTATTTTGTCGTAGGATAGGCCTATCATTGTCTGATTGATAAATAGTAAAATAAAAGTACTAATAATTGAGGTGACAATATGACGAGGAAAATTATTTTTCTGGATGTAGACGGCACTTTGGTTGATTATCATAACCGTATTCCTGAATCCGCAGTCACAGCTATTCGCAAAGCACGGGAAAAAGGGCATCTCGTTTATGTTTGTACAGGCAGGAGCCGGGCCGAGATGCAGCCTGATCTTTGGGATATCGGTCTTGATGGCATGATAGGCGGCAACGGCTCTTACGTTGAGCATAAGGGAAAGGTTCTTATGCATCAGCTAATCAGCGAGGAAGATGCAAAAGCAATCGTTGACTGGCTGCATGAACGTGGATTAGAATTTTATCTTGAATCTAACAGCGGACTTTTTGCCAGCGAACACTTTAAAGAAGCTTCCAGGCCTGTTTTGCGGCAGTATGGGATTCAAAAAGGGAAGACAGCAGCTGAAGTAGCTGAACAGGAAGCAGAAGATGTCCTGCACGGTTTGGTTTATGGCGCTTCCCTTTACCGGAATGATTTAAACAAAGTCAGCTTTATTTTGCACTCATATCAGGATTATCTTGATGCTAAACAAGCTTTTCCAAACCTCAAAGTGGGGACATGGGGCGGCCGCGGTGAAACAGCATTATTTGGTGACCTTGGTGTTAAGGATATTACCAAAGCGCATGCTATTGATGTTCTTTTGGAATACCTGGATGCTGGTAAAAAGGATACTGTTGCTTTTGGTGATGCCAAAGTTGACATTCCCATGCTGGAATATTGTGAAATTGGTGTTTCCATGGGGAATGGCGGCCCTGAAATCCTAGCTATGGCTGACATGGTGACTGATGATGTCGAAGAAGACGGACTTTATAATGCCTTTGAGAAATTAGGGCTGATTTAGTATGAAAGTTTATGATATAATGCTCAACTAAATAGATTATCTCGTAAAAAGATAATTAAAAATAATGAGGCTGGGCAAAAACGAGCTTCATAACTCAAAAAACGAGCATTTCCGCAGCTGGAGACGCTCGTTTTCTTATGTCACGCTTTATCATTATAATAACCATAAAACAGCCAGAAAGCTGTGACAATGTATAAAAATATAACACAAATCAGTTAAGTCTAAAATGAAATCTTTTCTTTAGGGCACAAGGCTAGAACCATCGGTCTGTTTGTGGGCAGAATTCTAAGTCAAGTCCTATTAAAAAAGTTTCATACTGATTTAGTCATCACGGAGGTGTCAGATGAAAAAGATACTATACTTAACGGATCTTTATTATGAGGCTAAAGGTAGAAATTATTATGAAGAGGATATTTATATCGCGGGAAAATTGAAGGATTATTTTGATGTTGTTTTATGTCATCCTAAAAACTCGGAAAGTTTCGAAAAAGATGTTGATTTAATCATTTTTAGAAATACGGGTGGAGTAAGTGGTTTTAAACAAATTTATAATAAATTTGTTGAGAGAGTCTATTCAAATCAATTAAATATTTTTAATAATTTTTCTGGAAAAGCAGATATGAAAGGGAAACAGTACTTAATTGATTTAACAGAATTAGGTTATCCAGTTATCCCAACTGTTGATAAGGCAGCTAGTCTTACTCTGTTGCCAGAAAGCTCTGCCTATGTTGTAAAACCAAAAGATGGAGCAGACTCTATTGGGCTTGAATTCGTTGAGAGAGCTGATTTTGCCAATAAAACTTTTGCTGATGGAGAATTTTTAATTCAACCTGCTATTGACTTTGAATATGAACTTTCATTTTATTTTATAAATAATAAATTTGAGTATGCCTTATACGCACCAGATAAATCAAAGAGATGGGAACTAAAACAATATGATGCTTCTGAAGCAGATGTGGAGTTCGCTAAGAAATTTATTGACTGGAATGATATAAAAAATGGTATCCAAAGGGTTGATGCCTGTCGAACTAAAGAGGGAAAACTTCTTTTAGTTGAATTAGAAGATTTAAATCCCTATTTATCCATTTTGGAACTCGATGCCACTTTACGAGAAAATGTTATTAAAGATTTTATTAAAGCAATTGAAGCAATGATTTAAATCATATGATAATACAAGGAATGCATTGGATACCATTAGTTTTTTAGAAATGATAGCGCTATAATGAAATCAATAAAAAGTGAAGGGGAGATTTATATGTTACACAAAACATTAAAACCATTTCCAGATTATTTCTTGTGGGGGGCTTCAACATCTGCCTATCAAGTTGAAGGGGCAGCACTTGAAGACGGCAAAGGCCCGTCTTGTCAAGATGTCAAAGATATTCCGGAAGGGACAGCTGACCTTTCTGTATCGGTTGACCACTACCACCGTTATAAGGAAGATATTGCTCTTATGGCAGAAATGGGCTTCAAATCTTACCGTTTTTCTATCTCTTGGACTCGTATTCTGCCTGAGGGAACCGGTGAAGTTAATCCGAAGGGGATTGCATTTTATAATGACCTGATTGATGAATGCCTGAAATACGGTATTGAACCGATTGTCACTATGTTTCACTTTGATATGCCAGCAGCTCTTGATAAACGCGGATCCTGGTCTGTACGTGAATCAATTGACTGGTTTGCAGAATTTGCTGCTGTCCTTTTTAAGCATTTTGGGGACAGGGTCAAATACTGGTTGACAATCAATGAACAAAATATGCTGACTTTAGTCGGTCCTGTTATTGGAACTATGTATATCCCCCAAGAGACAGATAATCTGACCAAAGAAATTTATCAGCAGAATCATCATCAGCTGGTCGCTCAGGCTAAAGCTATGCAAATTTGCCATGAGATGCTGCCGGAAGCTAAAATCGGCCCAGCTCCTAATATTTCGCTGGTTTATGCAGCTTCGTCAAAACCCGAAGATGTTCTAGCTTCACAAAATTATAATGCTATCCGCAACTGGCTCTATCTAGATGCCGCAGTTTATGGTATTTATAACAATTTGGTCTGGGCTTATCTTGAAGAACTGGATGCTGTGCCGGAAATCAGTCAGGAAGACTGGGATATCATGCGTGCTGCAAAACCGGATTTTATCGGTTTTAATTATTATAATACTGCAACAGTGGCAGCATCCGACGGCACAGAGTCTTTGGATCCGGCTGCGGATCAGCAGACATCACGCGGAGAATCCGGATTTTACCGGGGAACTGACAATCCACATCTCCCTAAGACGGAATTTGGCTGGGAAATTGATCCTATCGGCTTTAGGGCGACCATGCGTGAATTATACAGCCGTTACCGCTTACCGCTGTTAGTGACAGAAAATGGTCTTGGAGCTTATGACAGTTTGGAAGAGGATGGAAAAATCCATGACCAATACCGTATCCACTATCTGCAAGATCATATTGCACAAATTCAGGAAGCCATTACTGATGGTGTTGAGATGCTGGGTTACAATCCGTGGTCAGCAATCGATCTGATTTCAACCCATGAAGGAATTAAAAAACGTTATGGCTTCATCTATGTTGACCGGAGTGATGATGAATTAAAAACACTTAAACGGTACCGCAAAGATTCTTTCTTCTGGTATAAAAAGGTCATTGCTGCAAACGGAGCAGATTTAACAGACTGACAGAAAAAAGGACGGTTACTCTCTATTTATGACAAAAGAACAAAGAGGCAGGGACAAAAAAGTCCTGCCTCGTTTTACTTTTTTAACAGATAAGTTTAGCGCAGTGGAAGGTCGTTATCCCTTGCTGCACAAAGGATAACGACCTCCCTAATCAACTATGCGTATAAAAATCCCTGAAAAGGCAGTAAGTCCGAAATCTATGATTTCGTCTGCGCCCCTATCTTTAGGTTCAGAATAACAACTGGTGCTTCCTAGTCCGCAAGCTCCAGTGCCCCTTTATTCGCTTATTCAAAGCTTTAAATTGCCTAACAAACTTTGCGGAGGAGACAAGAATCTCACGCCATACGCTTCCTTGTTCATGTTCCGCTTATAGAGCTCCGACAATATGATGCGGCTGGTACAATTCCTCCAAATAATGGATATCTTCTGCAGATAGAGTGAGCTCAAGCGCAGCAGCAGCTTCATCTAGATACCTTGCCTTGGTCGCTCCGACGATAGGAGCAGCAGCACCTTTGTGCCAGAGCCAGGCTAAAGCAATAGCTGACATTGGCACCTCATATTTCTGCGCTAAAGTCAGAACTCTTTGTGCGATAGGTTTGTCTTGTTCCTCTGTTCTATCGTATTTTTGCTGTGCCACCTTGTCGCTTTGGCTGCGTTTAGAAGAAGAGTGCCAGTCTGGACGCGCTAAACGTCCGCCCGCCAGAGGACTGTAAGGCATCAGCATGACTTCATCCTGCTTACAGACTGGAATTAGCTCACGCTCATCCTCGCGGTAAAGCAGGTTATAATGATTTTCCATTGCTGAAAATTTAGTCCAATGGTTCAGTTCGGCTGTATGCTGCATGTTTTGGAATTGATAGCCGTACATAGCAGAAGCGCCAATCGCACGGACTTTTCCGGTTTGAACCAATTCATGCAGAGCCTGCATTGTTTCTTCTATTGGAGTATCGTAGTCAAAGCGATGAATAATGTACAAATCCAGATAGTCTGTTCCCAGCCGTTTGAGACTGCCATCAATTTCACGGTGGATAGCCTGACGCGAAAGCTTACCGTCATTGAAATAAACTTTGCTGGCGAGAACCACATCCTCACGTTTAACATGGTGCTTAATAGCTTTACCCAAGTATTCTTCGCTGCTGCCTTTGCTGTAAACATTAGCCGTATCAAAGAAATTAAGGCCAAGGTCCAAGGCGTGTTTTACTATTTTGTCAGTTTCGGTTTGATCCAGTGTCCATGTATGACCCTGCGGATCCGGAGCACCAAAACTCATCGCTCCGACACAGATCTTGGAAACTTTAATATCCGTGTGACCTACAGTAGCATATTGCATATAATTTCCTCCTTATAACATAATAAGATACAAAAGCCGTGAAAAGAGCAAAGTACAAATGGCGGTAAACCAGAAATCTCCGATTTCGTCTGCCCACCTCTGCTAAGACGACTAGAAAGCTGCGGCAGGCTGTCAAGACTGCAAAACTTTCAGACGTCTACGGCTGACGATAACTAGGTAACGATACAGATTTCCAGCCCCCTCACTTCCCTTTTTTGGGTTCGGGCTGAAATCATCCACTGGATGATTTCACTGCACAGCTCTTAAGCCGTGTTCAGTTCATTAAGACACAAAGACCGTTAAGAAAACGGCTGAAAATAAAAGCTGGCCGATGTACTGCAAACACAAGTCCCTCAAACTTTCGGGCTGTATGGATTTTATGGAAAATGCCGGAGCTTATGCATAGCCTACAGCTGCACATAGACAGAGACAGAAGTTAAGCATGGCATCAATTGTAGAGAAGCTGAAAGTTCTCTTTCAATCCATCAGACAAGGCAATGCGGTTATCTTTGGTGATGATAATCCCCTCAATCGATGTCTCTTTATTTATAGTTTGAAGAACATCGATTAAAGGAAGCCCAAATAGGCGCGTTGTCCAAATTTCGCAGTCAACAGACCTCTCAGCAATAATGGTCAGACTGGCCATTTCTGTTTCAATTGGAAAGCCTGTCTGACGGTCGAAAATATGGTGATAGTCCGTTTGTCCGATTTGCAGATGCCGTTCGTAGATACCGGAAGTCACCACAGATTTATCTCTGATTTTGACAATTCCAAGGTTGCTGCCACGCGGCTGCTTGGGATTTTGAATGCCGATATACCAGCTTTCATCATCCCTTTTTTTATTTCTGCCGTGCACCAGGACATTGCCCCCCAAATTGATAAGAGCTGCAGAAATGCCATCTTTTATCAGACCTGCCATCACTTTATCAGCAATGTAGCCTTTGGCTAGTGCCCCTAAATCAATTTTCATCCCCTTTTTCGTCAGAAAGACAGTTTGTTTTTTAGCATCGGTTACGATATTTTCGGGATTTGTCAAAGGCAGGCAGGAGCGGATTTCTTCTTCAGAGGGCAGGCGGGCATCCTCGAAACCGATATGCCATAAACGGACGAGCGGTCCGAGAGCAATGTTTAAATTGGATGGTGAGGCTAAACTGTGTTTTTTTCCTAAGACAATTAATTCAAAAAGCTCGGGGTTAACCTCAACTGCTTGTATACCGGCGTTGCGGTTAACCATCATTAATTCGGAGTGGTCATCATTAGCACTAAAGCGCTGATTATAAACTTCCAGCAGCCGGCAGACTTCTAAAAGCTGCTCTTGCGCCTTGGGGGAATCGATTTGGATGTCAATCTGAGTTCCCATCATTTTTAAACTATGGCTGACTTGCATTGCATAACCCTCCATCAAGATACAAAGGCCGTGAAGAACGCAAAGAGAAAATAGGCGTCCAACCGCTGAGTTACTAAAGACTCAAGAGAGGGCGGTCTTTTTCTCACAGCGTTTAGGCCGTGTTCAATTCCACCAAGATACAAAGGCCTGAAAAATAGGGAACAGCCGGTATCGTGTCAGCAAGTTTTGAGACACTTGGGCAGGCTGACTTTTTCCAAGCTTTCAGATCGTGCTCAGTTCAACACAGTAAAGCAGATTAGAAAACGAAACAGGCCCTAGATTATAAGCTTCCCTAACTCTCTTATTTTCTCTTGATTTCTCCGTGAGGATAGTAGCTGCCTTCCGGAAGGTCATTGATGAAAACATGGATAGCTTCTTTGGGAGCGTTAGCAATACGGGAAACAACTTCAGTTACTTCACGGGCAAGTTCAATTTTTTGAGCCTCTGACCGGCCTTCAAATAAATCAATTTTTACAAATGGCATAAAAAGCCCTCCTAAATGTTATATGATTGTGACGGGCAAAAGAGAGGTCTATCGAAGAAAGCGATTGAAATCACCCTGCCAACTTCTTTTGCAAGTATCTGTTTTATTTTCATTATAGCATAAAAATGAGGAACAGCTGTTCTTAAACCAGGCCAATCTGCAAAAATAGAAAACTGACAAATCTAATGCTAAATCCTCCCTTTTATGTTAAAATAAATAAGATATTAGTAGAAGGTAGGAAAATGACGCATTGGCGCAGTTATATTATAAATATGGAACCATGAATTCGGGGAAAACAATCGAGATTCTGAAAGTGGCTCACAATTATGAGGAACAGGGCAAACCTGTGGTTATCATGACGTCAGCTCTTGATACTCGCGATGGTTTCGGTTTTGTTTCCAGCCGAATCGGAATGCGGCGAAAGGCTGTTCCCATCGCAGCAGATATGGATATTTTCACCTATGTTGCTAGCCTTCCGCAAAAGCCTTACTGCGTCCTGATTGATGAGTGCCAGTTTTTAAGTAAGGATAATGTTTATGATTTAGCACGCGTAGTAGATGAACTGGATATTCCGGTTATGGCCTTTGGTTTGAAAAATGATTTCCAAAATGAACTATTTGAAGGTTCGAAATATCTGCTTTTGCTTTCTGATAAAATCGAAGAAATTAAAACAATCTGTCAGTTTTGCTCGAAGAAGGCTACCATGGTTTTGAGAACTGAAAAAGGCCAGCCTGTTTATGACGGGGAACAAATTCAAATTGGCGGCAGTGAAACCTATATTCCTGTCTGCCGCAAGCATTATTTTCACCCGGAACTGTAGACGGAGCAAAAGAAAGAACAGATTTTTCTTGTAATAGATAATTTTCAAAGACTGTACACAGAGATAAATGAGTGAGGTTAATACGTTAAAATGAATATTTATGAACAGTTGCAAGCTGTCGAAGATCGTTATGAAGAGCTGGGGGAGCTGCTCAGTGACCCAGAAGTGGTGGCTGACACGAAACGTTTCATGGCTCTGTCTCGGGAAGAAGCGGATAGCCGCGATACAGTGGCTGTCTACCGTGATTACAAACGGACTTTGAGAGATATTGACGATGCACAGGAGCTGATTAAAGAAGCGGCTGATGACCCTGATTTGCTTGATATGGCCAAAGAAGAGCTAAAGGAAGCTAGGTCTGCTAAAGAAGACTATGAAGAAAAATTAAAAGTATTGCTCCTGCCCAAGGATCCAAATGACAATAAAAATATTATCCTTGAAATTCGCGGCGCAGCAGGCGGAGACGAAGCCGCTCTTTTTGCGGGTGACTTGCTGGCCATGTATCAAAAGTACGCTGAAAATCAAGGCTGGAAATTTGAAGTCATGGAGCTTTCGGTTAATGGTGTCGGCGGAATAAAAGAAGTTATCGCTATGATTTCCGGCCAAGCTGTGTATTCTAAATTGAAGTATGAATCAGGAGCCCACCGCGTTCAGAGAGTGCCGGTAACAGAAAGTCAGGGGCGCGTTCATACCTCTACTGCAACAGTTTTAGTTATGCCTGAAATCGAAGAAGTGGAGTATGATATTGACCCGAAAGATCTTCGCATCGATATCTACCATGCTTCCGGTGCCGGCGGTCAAAATGTTAATAAGGTTGCTACAGCAGTCCGTATTGTGCATATTCCAACCAACATTAAGGTTGAAATGCAGGAAGAAAGAACGCAGCAGAAAAATCGTGATAAGGCAATGAAAATTATCAGAGCGCGTGTGGCTGACCATTTTGCGCAGATTGCCCAAAACGAACAAGATGCGGAGCGTAAATCAACTATTGGTACCGGAGACCGCTCAGAGCGGATTCGGACTTACAATTTTCCGCAAAACCGAGTCACTGACCACCGTATCGGTTTGACTCTGCAGAAATTGGACAGCATTCTCTCAGGTAAACTGGATGAAATCATCGATGCACTGATTCTTTTTGATCAGACACAGAAGCTGGAGGCGCTTCAGCAAAAATGAACTATGCTCAGCTTTTTAGATATTACCAGCAGCGGCTGACTGCAGCCGGCGAAGAAGCTGCGGCCCTGCTCTATGTTTTTAAGGAATTAAAAGGCTGGACTGATTTGGATAGAGCGCTTAAGCAAAACCAAACAGCTGAAGCTGAGGATGCCAGACTTCTTAAAGAAATCTACCAGCAGCTGGCAGCGCATCAGCCGCCGCAGTATATTACCGGGACTGCTTATTTTAGGGACTTACGTTTGTCTGTTGATAAGCGGGTGCTTATTCCCAGACCGGAAACAGAGGAATTGGTTGCTTTGATATTATCGGAAAATGGACAGCAGTCTTTATCTGTTTTGGATATTGGTACTGGAAGCGGGGCTATTGCCTTAAGCCTAAAATCAGAACGCCCGGATTGGACTGTGACCGCTTCGGATATTTCAACCGATGCCTTGGCGGTAGCAAAGCAGAATGCTCGGTCTCATCAGCTAGCAGTGGAATTTATTGAATCTGATGTTTTTAGGTCTGTTTCAGCTTCTTTTGATTTAATTGTTTCCAATCCTCCTTATATTGCTGAAGATGACCGAGATGAAGTTGCGGCTAATGTTTTACAGTCTGAACCGCCTCTTGCTCTATTTGCGGCTGAGAACGGCTTGGCTCTCTATCGGCAGATTATTCGAGGGGCTGTCCGTCATCTGACTGATGAAGGGAAACTGTATTTGGAGATCGGTTATAAACAGGGAACAGCACTTCATCAGATGCTGACTGAAACGTTTCCGCAAAAGCGGGTCAGAATTTTGCAGGATAGTTTTGGAAAAGACAGGATGGTTGCAGTAGATAATGGATAAAATAGAAGATATTTTAGCTCAGGGCGGCGCTGTTATCCTGCCGACAGAAACAGTTTACGGTATTTTTGCTCAGGCTTTGAATCAAGCTGCTGTTGCTAAGGTTTATCAGCTTAAAAACCGCCCTCAGGCTAAGGCGATGACCCTTAATGTTGCGGATCTAGACGGTATTCGGGCCTATTCGCAAAATCAGCCTCCCTATCTCGAAAAACTGTACCAAGCTTTTTTACCGGGGCCGCTGACGCTTATTCTAGAGGCTAATGATAAGGTTCCTTTTTGGATCAATTCGGGAGGGAGGTCTGTTGGCTTTCGTATCCCTAAGCATCCTAAGACACTGAAACTTATTCGGAAAACTGGCCCCTTGATCGGCCCTTCGGCCAATCTTTCGGGCAGTGAGAGCGGTAAAACATTCAGTCAAATCAGACAAAATTTTAACCAGCAGCTCATCGGTTTAGAAGATGATGCGGCTGTTTCGGGTATTGATTCGACTATCCTTGATTTATCAGACGGTCCGGCTAAAATTTTGCGTCAGGGAGCCCTCAGCCGCTCAGACCTTCTGGCTGCTGTTCCGGAAATAACATTTGAAATGAGTTAATTAGATTGAACACGGCCTAAACGCTGTGAAAGTACACAGGTAGCCCAAACTTGAAAATTAGAGAGTGAGGGAACCTTATGAACTAGGTTCTGCTCAACTTCTTGCCAGCCGTAGACGTCTGAAGGCTTTGTCGTCTTAACAGCCGACCGCATCCTTCTAGTCGTCCTGGCAGGGGTGCGTCTGCGAAATCAAAGATTTCGGACTTACCGCCTATTTTCTCTTTGCGTTCTTAACGGCCTTTGTATCTTGATAAAAGGAGAAAACATGATTTTTGATATGGAAAACGACCAAATTTACGACCAAGAGCTTTGGGATGCTGTGCAGGCAGAAGAAGAGCGGCAGCAGAATAATATTGAACTGATCGCTTCAGAAAATATCGTTTCTCGGGCTGTTATGGCTGCACAGGGATCGGTGCTGACGAATAAATACGCTGAAGGCTATCCAGGAAGACGCTATTATGGCGGAACTGACTGCGTTGATATCGTAGAAAATTTGGCCATTGAACGGGCTAAGGAGCTGTTTGGGGCAGCTTTTGCCAATGTTCAGCCACACTCAGGCAGTCAGGCTAATGCGGCAGCCTATATGGCTCTGTTGGAGCCCGGTGATACTGTTCTTGGAATGGATCTAGCCGCCGGCGGCCACCTGACTCATGGTTCACCAGTAAGTTTTTCGGGAAAGACCTATCATTTTGTAGCCTACTCTGTCCATCCGGAAACAGAAGAAATTGATTATGAGGAACTCCTGACCATAGCTGAGAAAACTCAGCCTAAAATGATTGTCGCAGGTGCATCAGCATATTCCCGCATCATTGATTTTCAAAAATTCCGTCAGGTAGCTGACCGTGTCGGAGCATATCTGATGGTTGATATGGCGCATATCGCAGGTCTTGTTGCATCAGGGCACCATCCTAATCCTGTTCCTTATGCTCATGTTACTACCAGCACAACGCACAAAACGCTGCGCGGACCTCGCGGAGGCTTAATTTTGACTAATGATTCGGAGATTGCCAAGAAAATTAATTCTGCAGTTTTCCCAGGACTCCAAGGCGGTCCTTTGATGCATATTATCGCTGCAAAAGCGGCAGCATTTAAAGAAGCTCTGGATCCAGCCTTTAAGGTTTATGGAGAACATGTTATCAAAAATGCTCAGGCTATGGCAGCTGTTTTTCAGGAGCATACAAATTTTCATGTGGTTTCGGGCGGTACAGATAACCATGTTTTCTTAGTGGATGTCACAAAAGTTGTTGAGAATGGCAAAGAAGCCCAAAATATTCTTGAAGAAGTGAATATTACTTTAAATAAGAACTCTGTACCGTTTGAAAAGCTGTCTCCTTTTAAAACGTCTGGGATTCGGATTGGCTCTCCGGCTATTACCAGCCGCGGTATGGGCGTCAAAGAAGCGCGCCGAATTGCTGAACTTATGGTTAAGACATTGGAACATTATGAAGATGAAACTGTTCTGGAAGCTGTGCGTCAAGAGGTTAAAACAATGACTGATGCCTTTCCTCTATACGGAGAAGGAAGCAAATAATGGATTTTTATATCAAAGACCTTATTATCCATCAATTCATGCCTGACGATACGGAATTGCTTTTGGCCGATCAGCCGCTGACAGTTACGCCTTTGCTTGAAGAGTATTTTTCCAGAAAACTGGCTAAAGTTTTTTCTGACGAGGCTAAAAGGGGCCAATTTACAGATGAAAATCCTTTTTTCAAGCAGTTTACAGCTGACTTTTTAGACTCATCAATCAAAATCGCTCAGCTCTGGCGGGAAGCTTTTGTGGTTTCAGAAGACCAAAGACCCAATGATTTAATCTTTATTCGTTTTGATAAAGACGGTGCAGAACATTTCGCTTTTCTGCGCCTCACTTTGAAAGAAAGCCTGACACATCTGTCAGGACAGTCTGATGCACCAATTAAGCTGACGCAAAATACGCTGCCTGGGGCTGCTCAGGCTCCAACTGAAGCGCTGGTTGTCAACCGTGCAACCCGATACTACTATCTAATCGAAAAGCGCATTAAACACAATGGCAGTTTTGCTCACTATTTTTCGGAAAACCTGCTGCAGGTTCAGCCCGAGAATTCAGTGAAAAGATCTCTTAAAGTGGTTGAACAAGCCGCTAAAAAAGTAGCGGATGATTTTCGCCAGGATGATTTTGCTTTTCAGTCAAAAATGAAGGCAGCTATTCACGATCATTTGGAGGAGCAGGAGCTAGCACCGGAGAAATTGGCTGATCAGCTGTTTGATGACAATTTGACAGCCCGTCTGACTTTTGTGGATAATCTGAAAGAAGAGATCCCTGAGCCGATTAAACTCACAGATATTGATTATTCCAAACAAAGTAAGAAGCTATCCAGCCAAAAATTATCTCTGTC